>NZ_JBNNHS010000001.1:0-1025280 GCF_050269105.1 Pseudomonas sp. NPDC077408 | reverse complement strand
CTGCCGCCAGCGTTCAATCTGAGCCATGATCAAACTCTTCAGTTCAATACTGCATGGGTTTTGAGAAAACCCTAAACTTGGCTCAGCAATCGCAACCTCTTCAAAAGGTCACCCTCAAGAAGAGCACTCAATGATTTCTCGTTGAGTATTTGTGATGCTGATAATCTTGCTGACTACCAGTCTTACCTCACAAGCACCCACACGAATTGCTTGATTCAGTTGTTAAAGAGCGTTTCGATCAAGTCTTTCGTCTCAACCGAGGCCGCGCATTCTACAGCAGCCTTGTTTCTCGTCAAGCTGTTTTTGAAGAAGTTTTTCTTTCTTCTCAACCGCTTGCGCTTCCGATCAACCTAGCGTCTCTCGTTAGCGGGAGGCGAATCATACAGCGTCTAAAACCGCTGTCAACCACCTCTTTCAACCGCTTCCGATCAACCTGACCAGAGCCACCAACAGGACTCAACCACCACCCTGCCAGCCCGGCGCATTCTACTCGAATTCGCCATCCGTGCAACCCTTTATTTTCGCTAACTTCTTGATTTACAAGAGATTTCGCTAAAGGCCTGCGCCGGAGAAGGTGCGCATTATAGGCACTCAGAAACTCACGTCAACGGTTGTTTTGAGCTTTGTTGATTATTCACCTGCTGGGTCTGGCGATCATGTTCGTATATAGATGTAGAGGCTTCAAAGTCTGCCCAGGCTTTCTTCAAACCGGGGTCGACAGGCTTTACACTCAGCCCCTCGTCTCTATGTATCCGATGATCCATATGCCCCACACTTCTGCCGAGCCGCTCGACCTCTTGCTATTTCCGACCTGGCTCGTCCCAGTCGAGCCAGCTGGTGTTGTGCTGAAGAACCATGCGTTGGGAATCCGTGACGGGCGCATCGTGCTGATAGCACCCCGAGAACACGCCGGACAGCACGTGGCCAACGAGACGCGTGACCTTTCCGGAATGCTTCTTGCGCCAGGGCTTGTAAATGCTCACGGCCACGCAGCTATGACCCTTTTCCGCGGTCTGGCTGATGATCTACCACTGATGACCTGGCTGCACGAGCATGTCTGGCCGGCAGAAAGCAGGTGGGTCGACGAGGCGTTTATCAAAGCAGGCACCGAGCTGGCTATCGCGGAACAGCTGCAGAGCGGGATTACCTGTTTTTCTGATATGTACTTCTTTCCTGAGGTCGTCAGCCAACTCGTGCATAAGCACGGAATTCGCGCGCAAATAACGATTCCGGTTCTGGACTTTGCTATTCCTGGGGCCCGCGACGCCGACGAGGCGCTTCGTAAAGGTGTGGGACTGTTCGACGATCTCAAACACCATCCACGCCTTAGTATCGCCTTTGGGCCCCATGCTCCCTATTCGGTAAGCGACGATAAGCTGGAAAGCATCCGGACGTTGGTCGCGGAAATGGACATCGGCATACATATGCATGTCCATGAGACTGCACATGAGGTGGAAGAAGCGCTGAACCACTATGGTGAGCGCCCGCTTGCGCGCTTGGCGCGCCTACAGCTTTTAGGGCCTCGCTTCCAAGCGGTGCACATGACCCAGGTAAATGACGACGACATCGCTCTGCTGGTCGAACATAACTGCAGCGTGATCCATTGCCCTGAGTCCAACCTGAAATTGGCCAGCGGTTTTTGTCCTGTGGAGCGTTTGTGGGAAGCCGGAGTAAATGTGGCCATAGGCACTGATGGAGCGGCCAGCAACAACGATCTCGACCTGCTGGGAGAAACCCGCACCGCGGCACTGCTTGCCAAGGCCGTTTCGGGATCGGCGACCGCTGTTAACGCCCATCGCGCGCTGCGTATGGCCACGCTCAACGGTGCACGCGCTCTTGGGCTGGACGATCACACCGGGTCGCTCGAAATCGGGAAGTTCGCGGATCTGGTGGCCTTCGATTTATCGCGCCTAGCACAGCAGCCCGTTTATGATCCTGTCTCACAACTTATCTATTCCAGCGGCCGAGACTGCGTGCGTCATGTCTGGGTTGCCGGTAAGCAACTACTCGACGACCGTCATCTCACCCGCATGGACGAGGAGCAGCTCATCGCCACCGCCCAAGAATGGGGAGAGAAGATCAGCGCAAAACACTGAGACGTGACTACCCTCAGTTTTAACCACCGCGACAAACTGACTTACACGAAGCGTTTCAGTAGATGTCCCGCATCTGACCGAACCTGGCAACATGGGCCTCTGCTGCTCAAGCTTCCCCCTCAGGCTTATAAATGGAACAGACAATGAGCAACGTCGACCACGCCGAAATCGCCAAATTTGAAGCTCTGGCCCATCGCTGGTGGGACCGCGAAAGCGAGTTCAAACCGCTGCACGAGATCAATCCGCTCAGGGTCAACTGGATTGATGAGCACGTATCGCTAGCCGGCAAGAAGGTCCTGGACGTTGGCTGCGGAGGCGGAATTCTCAGCGAAGCCATGGCTCAGCGCGGCGCTACGGTGATGGGCATTGACATGGGCGAGGCACCCTTGTCGGTTGCCCGTCTGCATTTGCTGGAGTCGGAGTTAGAGATCGATTATCGGCAGATCACTGCTGAGGCGTTGGCGGAAGAAATGCCAGAGCAGTTCGATGTAGTGACATGCCTTGAGATGCTTGAGCATGTTCCTGATCCCGCCTCGGTCATTCGCGCGTGCCACAAGATGGTAAAGCCTGGCGGACAGGTGTTCTTTTCAACGATCAACCGTAATCCGAAGGCCTATGCGTTCGCAATCGTCGGCGCGGAATACGTGCTGCAACTGTTGCCGCGTGGCACACATGATTACCGCAAGTTCATCCGCCCATCCGAACTGGGCGCCTGGAGCCGCGAAGTCGGGCTTCTGGTGAAGGACATAATCGGCCTGACATACAACCCCCTGACGAAGCACTACAAGCTCTCACCTGACGTGGATGTGAACTACATGATCCAGACACTGCGGGAGGCCTGATGCGTTTGCGCGCAGTGTTATTCGATATGGACGGCACGCTGCTCGATACCGCTCCGGACTTTATCGCCGTGGCTCAGGCTATGCGCATGGCGCGCGGCCTAGATCGTGTCCCCGATCAGCAGGTGCGTGACGTCGTTTCCGGTGGTGCTCGGGCGATGGTACTCAGCGCCTTTGACGTCGACCCGCTTTCTGATGAGTTTGAGATACTCCGACTGGAGTTTCTGGAGCGATATCAACGGCACTGTGCGGTTGAGAGCAAACTATACGAAGGGATGGCAGAACTGTTGAGCGAGATCGAGCAAGCAGACCTGATCTGGGGTGTGGTCACCAACAAGCCGGTACGTTTCGCCGAGCCGATCATGCAGCAATTAGGCCTGGCCTCTCGCTCCGCTGTTCTGGTCTGCCCCGATCATGTCAGCAAGAGCAAACCCGACCCTGAGCCTATGCTGTTGGCCTGTAGCCAACTCGACCTCGACCCTGCAACGGTCCTGTTCGTTGGGGATGATCTTCGCGATATCGAGTCCGGCCGTGCAGCAGGTAGCCGCACGGCCGCAGTGCGTTACGGCTACATCCACCCCGATGACGATCCGGATACCTGGGGCGCAGACGTGGTGGTGAATCATCCGCTCGAGCTCCGTCAGTTTCTCGAGCTGCGAACGCTGGGCTGACCCTTCCCAGCCATCACTTTCTTCCGACAACCTTCAGTGGGCAATTTGCCCCGCTCTGTTTATGAGGCTTCAGATGTTCGAGTACTCCGCCCGTCCCGACCTGCTCAAGAATCGGATCATCATGGTCACCGGCGCAGGGCGCGGAATTGGCGAAGCCGCCGCGAAAGCCTACGCAGCACATGGAGCAACCGTCCTTTTGCTGGGTAAGAACGAGGACAACCTCAACCGTGTTTACGACGAGATTGAGGCAGCCGGCTGGCCGCAACCCGCCGTGATACCGCTCAATCTGGAAACGGCCTTACCGCACCAATACGACGAACTTGCCGCCACCGTTGAACGGGAGTTCGGACGGTTGGACGGCCTGCTACTTAACGCCAGCATCGTCGGCCCCCGCTCACCGATCGAACAGCTGTCAGGCGACAATTTCATGCGCGTCATGCAAGTGAATGTCAACGCAACCTTCATGCTAGCCAGCACCCTATTGCCTCTGCTGAAACTGGCTGGTGACGCTTCCGTGATTTTCACCTCCAGCAGCGTTGGCAGGAAAGGACGCGCCTATTGGGGCGGATATGCCGTCTCCAAATTCGCCACCGAAGGCCTGATGCAGGTGCTGGCTGATGAGCTCGACGGCACCAGCTCTGTGCGCAGCAATAGCATCAACCCAGGTGCGACCCGTACCGACATGCGCGCAAAAGCCTATCCAGGGGAGAATCCCGAAGTGAATCCATTGCCCACGGAAATTATGCCTGCCTACCTTTATCTGATGGGCCCCGATAGTCAGGACGTAAATGGGCGGGCATTTGACGCCCAGTAGAATATCCAGCAGCGGCGCCTGTTTACTGGCGCCGCTATGGCGGCCTGCATGTCAAATTGGCATCAGTCCGCCGTTTCGCTGGCAACCTGTTGCCGCCGGATTCGCCATCATTTATCTAACCAACTGTTTTTATTAGATATTTTAAGTTGGCATCATATTCGCTATAGAACCTCTATCAACGCAGGCAGCGTTCTGAGGTTCACTCCCATGCTGGCAGATAAGCAGACCCCTTCTACAATCGATATCGGCACCGCGCGCGTTCGACGGCTGGACATCAGTTTCAGCAAAACATTGTCGACGGACGAACATGGCTTTTCCGAGCGGCTAAGGCTACTGACGCTGCGTTTGCAAACCAGCTTGGAGCTCGACCGCCTGCTAGATTTCTTTTTTGAAGAAGTCAGCAATCTGGTTCCACTGCGAGCCCTTTCCTACAGCCACTCCGGCACCGACTTCCAGCTTCAAATAGGCGAAGCCAACGGCTTTGATGTCAGCTATTCACTTTCCCATAGCGGAGATTGCCTTGGCGAACTGTGCCTGTTCAGCTCGCAGTACGTACCCGACCCTGTCTTGGAACAACTGGAAAACGCCCTCGACTGCCTGCTGTTTCCATTGCGCAACGCATTGCTTTACCGACAAGCCGTTCAAGCCTCGCTCAAGGATCCGTTGACCGGCGCCGGTAACCGCGCGGCGATGGTTCACGCATTGTCGCGAGAGACCGAACTGTCCCGCCGCCACAGCCAAGCCGTGTCGGTGATCATGTTGGATATGGATCATTTCAAGCGCCTCAACGATACCTACGGACACCAGGCCGGAGACGCCGCCCTGAAAGCCACCGCGCTATTGCTCAAGGAGCAGTTGCGCAACGTCGACATGGTGTTCCGCTTTGGTGGAGAGGAGTTCGTCCTCGTATTGTCCAACAGCGGACCGGAGGCTGCGGCCGTTGTGGCCGAACGGATCAGAGCCGCCATTCAAAACCTATGCTTGCTGGTCGGAGACAAACAGGTCCGGCTGTCGGCCAGCCTTGGTTGTGCGACCCACCAGCCTGGCGAGTCACAGGACGATCTGCTGCGTCGCGCCGATCAAGCCCTTTACCAAGCCAAACAAGACGGACGCAATCTGACGCGCGTGGCCTCGGCGTAGCGAAATTATCCGCGGGTCAAACAAACAAAAAAGGGCGAGACCTAATGGCTTCGCCCTTCTTTTTTCGCTTTACGCTATGCCGTCATGGCCGCTTGGAGCGATCACCACGCCCGAAACCAGGACGCTGACCGTCAGTAGCTGCCGGACCACCGCGCTTCACCGGTGACGGTTTGCGGTCTCGGCCCACGGCACCTGGCCGCTCCGCCACGGGTGTACCGCGGCTTGGTTTACTGCGCTCATCATTGTCGCGCGGCTTGCGTGCAGGTTTATCACCGCGAGCGCCCCGGCCGCGACCTGCATCCCCAGCCACGTCAGCTTCATGGGAAGAGCGCAACACGCGAGGGCGACGGTCGCCACGTCCGATTGGCTTGGCCACCTTGCGCTGCATGCGATCAAGCTTGTCCTTGGTCTTGGCTTTCATGCCTGGCAGCGCCACTGACTTGAGGCCAACCTCTTCGCTGAGGATATCGACTTCGCTCTGGGACATTTCGCGCCAGCGCCCCATCGGTAAGTCGGAGGTCATGAACACCGGACCAAAGCGCACACGCTTTAGACGGCTGACCACCAGCCCCTGGGACTCCCACAAACGTCGGACTTCTCGATTACGACCTTCCATCACTACGCAGTGGTACCAGTGGTTGAACCCTTCACCACCCGGCGCTTCCTGTATGTCTGTGAAACGAGCCGGGCCATCTTCGAGCATGACGCCCGTCTTCAGGCGCTCGATCATCTCCTCGTCGACCTCGCCACGCACCCGCACCGCATACTCACGGTCCATTTCGTAAGAGGGATGCATCAGACGGTTGGCAAGCTCGCCATCGGTGGTAAACAGCAGCAAGCCAGTCGTGTTGATGTCGAGACGACCGATGTTGATCCAGCGCCCCTCTTTCGGACGCGGCAGGCGATCGAAAACCGTCGGGCGACCTTCTGGATCGTCACGGGTGCAAATTTCACCATCGGGCTTGTTGTAGATGAGCACGCGACGGACCGTTTCGGCCGCTTCTTCGCGCTTGAGCAAACGGCCATCGACCGCGATGGCGTCATGCAAGTCGACACGCTGTCCGAGCGTCGCTATGGATCCGTTGACCTTGACTCGGCCAGCCGCGATCCAGTTTTCCACGTCGCGTCGCGAGGCAAGGCCAATACGGGCCAATACCTTCTGCAGTTTTTCGCCGTGGGCAATATGCGGGGTTGTATCTTCGTGTTCGGTCATCTGGGCACCTCCCGGTGTGGCAGTTCCGATAGAAAGGCCGCGCACTATACGCGCAACGGAATGCTGAAGCACGAGAAGGTTAGCAGCCAGACAGGAGGCGCGCCCGGCGCGCCTCGATTTGCGGTCAGCCTTTGTTCAACGAGGCCAGCGCTTCAGCCGTGGCTTGCTGAATGGCCTCCCAATCGCCGCTTTTGAGCGCGGCACCATCAATCATCCAAGTCCCGCCGACACACATGACATTCGGGAGCGCCAAGTACTGCGCCGCGTTGTTTGCATTCACGCCGCCCGTTGGGCAGAAGCGCACATCGGCAAAAGGTCCACCCAGCGCCTTGATAGCGGCGACCCCGCCGCACACTTCGGCCGGGAACAGCTTGAAACGTCGATAGCCGAGCGCGTAGCCGCGCATGATGTCGGATGCATTGCTGATACCGGCCAGCAGCGGCACGGAGCAATTGACGCCAGCTTGCAGCAGTTCGTCGGTGCAGCCCGGCGAGACGATGAACTGGGCCCCGGCCGCCTCGACCTCGTCCATCATGCGCTTGTCCAGCACTGTACCCGCACCGACACAGAGGTTGGGCCGCTCCTGGCGCAAGCGACGAATGGCGGTAAGCCCATGCGCAGACCGTAGGGTGATCTCAAGGGCCGTCAGCCCACCAGCAGCGAGTGCATCGGCCAGCGGCAGAATTTGCTCCTCGCTGCCAATGGTGATCACCGGCAGGATGCGAGCTTCGGTACAGATCTTCTCGATCAGCGCGTTTTTCTGGTCCATGGTCATGGAAAAGTCCTCGGGCCTCACGGGCACCAGTAGATCTCTAAAGGAGAATGCAGAAACGCCCGAATCGGCATCTGCGAAGGTTCGAGCCGCATGGCCTGGCGCAGCGTTTCCAGCTTGGCGGAGCCCTGAATCGCCAGGCATTGAACGCGAGCGGACGCCAGCAGCGGATAGGTCATGCTGATGCGCTGCTCCGGACTGACAGGCGCCAGCATGGGCAGACAGAAGTCAGTACCATTTTCATCCAACCCTTTTGCCAACAGCGGGCTGTTCGGAAAGAGCGATGCGGTATGCCCATCACTGCCCATTCCAAGCACCAGCACATCGATCGGCTGAGCGAAGCCAGCCATTTTCTCGCTTGCCCGCTCTGCCGCTTGCTCCAGGGTCTGAGCTGCTTGATACAGGCCCACAAGCTGCGCATCAGCCGCGGCATTTTGTAGGAGGTGGCGGAGGAGCAAGCCCTCATTGCTTTCCGGATCTGACGGATCAACCCAGCGCTCGTCGGCCAAGCTGACCTGCACCTTCGCCCACGGCAATTCGCGCACTGACAGCGCTTCGAGGAACGCTATAGGGCTCCGTCCGCCCGACACCACCAGGCTCGCACGATCATGATTGGCGATTGCGTATTGCAGCGCACCGGCAACCCGATCAGCCAACGCCTGCGCCAGCTGTTCCGGCCCCGGTAGGCTGTGCGCAACCACGTCCGACGGCAGCTCAAGTTCAGAGATCGCCATACCAAGACCTCCCGTCGCGGGTAATCAATGCAATGGAGGCGACAGGGCCCCAGGAGCCCGCCGGATAGGGCTTGGGCGCGTCACCTATACGCGACCACCCATCGATAAGCTGATCGCACCATTGCCAGGCGTATTCTATTTCGTCCTTACGGACAAATAGGTTCTGGTTGCCCTGCATCACCTCGAGTAACAACCGCTCGTAAGCATCCGGAATGCGCGAGCTTTTGTAGGTCTCGGAGAAGTTCAGCTGCAGTGGGCCGCTGCGCAAATGCATGCCTTTGTCCAGGCCCTGCTCTTTGGTCATGACCTGTAACGAGATCCCTTCGTCCGGCTGCAAGCGGATAATCAGCCGATTGCTGATCAATGACCGTTGTTCGGGCGCAAAGATATAGAAAGGCGGCTCTTTGAAGTGGATGACGATCTGCGAGACCTTTTCCGCCATCCGCTTGCCTGTCCGCAGGTAAAACGGCACACCGGACCAGCGCCAATTGCAGATGTCGGCCCGCAGTGCAACGAAGGTTTCGGTGCTGCTTTCAGCGTTGGAATTTTCTTCTTCCAGATAACCTGGAACCTGCTTTCCGCCGACCGCTCCCCCCACGTACTGGCCACGCACAACCTGGCGAGATAAACGCTCCGGCGTGATCGGCGCCAGCGCCTTGAGCACCTTGACCTTTTCGTCACGAATGCTATCGGCAGTCAGGTCGCTTGGCGGATCCATCGCTATCAGACACAGCAGCTGCAGCAGATGGTTCTGGATCATGTCGCGCAGCTGACCCGCCTGATCGAAATACCCCCAACGCCCTTCGATCCCGACCGTCTCGGCGACCGTTATCTCGACGTGGGAGATGTGGTGCTGGTTCCACTGGGTCTCGAACAGGCTGTTGGCGAAGCGCAGTGCAATCAGATTCTGCACAGTCTCCTTGCCAAGGTAATGATCAATCCGGTAAATGCGCGTCTCGGGGAAGAACCGTGCGACCGAGTCGTTGACCAATCGCGACGACTCAAGATCGTGTCCAATCGGTTTTTCCAGCACCACACGGGTTTGTTCTGCTAGTCCGGCACCCGCGAGATGCTCGCAAATAGAGCCGTAAACAGCAGCAGGCGTGGCGAAGTAGGCAATCAGTGGCATCGCCGGAGACACTTGTTCAGCCAGCGCTGCGTAGTCCTCCGCATTACGGAAGTCCATGGTCAGATAGCCCAGACGCGCCTGAAAGCGGCCCAGGGCGGCCTCATCCAGTTGCGCTGCCGGCACGTAGCGCCGCAGCGCTTGATCGATGCGCTCGAGATGGGTTGCTGGCTCTCCCTTGTCGCGGGACAGCGCCAATATGCGCGTATCGCTATTGAGCAGCCCCGCTCGGTCGAGCTGATAGAGTGCAGGGAACAACTTGCGCAGCGCCAGATCACCGAGGGCGCCGAACAAGGCAAAGGTAGTCGCGTCAACAGTAATAGCAGGCATGATTTTTATATTAACCAAATTAGGCTGCGTGACAGGTTCATCGCCGCATTTTAAGCAGAAAATGTTGTTATTAAAACAACATAACTCGATTTTTTCGTGCTCCAGTTTCGCTACTATCCGTAGCTTCGGGCACGAGTCCCTGAAGGAAGAGACATGGATCGCATGAAAAATCTCTTGGAACAGATAAAAAATCGGCTCGACGAGCTGAACAAGGCGGAGCGCAAAGTCGCTGAGGTGATCCTTCGCGACCCGCAGGAGGCGACGCGCTACAGCATCGCGGCTCTGGCTCAGGCAGCAAAGGTCAGCGAGCCAACGGTGAATCGCTTCTGTCGCTCATTCGGTGCGGCCGGTTACCCCGCTCTGAAAATCCAGCTGGCACAGAGTCTCGCCAGTGGCGCTGCCTATGTCAGCCGGGCCGTAGAGGCCGATGACGGCCCAGAGGCCTATACCAGAAAGATTTTTGGCAGCGCCATCGCGTCGCTCGACAGTGCCTGCCAGGCAATCGACCCTCAGGCGATCAGCCATGCCGTCGACCTGATGATTCAGGCGCGTCAAATTCATTTCTTCGGTCTGGGTGCATCCGCATCGGTCGCGCTCGACGCACAGCACAAGTTCTTCCGGTTCAACCTGCCGGTGACCGCACACAGCGATGTCCTGATGCAACGGATGCTGGCATCGGTTGCGCATACCGGTGATCTGTTCGTGATCATTTCCTACACCGGCCGCACCCGTGAACTGGTGGAAGCTGCAACCATCGCACGGGATAACGGCGCCTCCGTTCTCGGACTAACGGCCGCCGGCTCGCCGCTGGCGAAAGTCTCTACGTTGAGCCTGGATATCCCGCTGCCGGAAGACACCGATATCTACATGCCGATGACGTCTCGGATTATCCAGCTAACGGTACTGGACGCATTGGCAGCGGGCGTGACACTGAAGCGAGGCGTGGATTTCCAACCCCATCTGCGCAAGATCAAGGAAAGCCTGATGGCGACCCGCTACCCAAGCGAAGAGAGCTGATCACTTCTTTTTCTTCTTCGCCTTGCCTAGCTGTTTGAGTCGCTCGGCGGCCACTTCGTTGACCGCCTTGCGCTCCTTGTTCTTCATCCCCTTCCAGGCCTTCATCTCGTCCCGGCTGCGCCCGCAGCCGATACAGATGTCGTCTTTGAGCTTGCAGATACTGACGCACGGGTTTTTCGCCTTGTCGCCCAAAACCACCTCCAGTTCAGCTAAGGACCCCTACGAAGAGTAGAAGCCCTTGCCGCCACTAGGTTCTAAGCGAATTAGGCTATCGCCTCGATCAATCCCACCAATATTCGACCTGGACGCCGAAGTTGGACCCATGCTGCGCGCTGCCGAAAGCACCCGTTTCGGACAGCGCGCTGCCAGCGGCCATGAGATTGGCAGCTTCTTGCGCAGCGTCGTTCCACTGAGCGTAGGTGTAATACAGGCGGAACTCGGGACGTGCCCAGAACTCAGGGCCTGTGGGTGACCAGGTCGGGGCGATGGTGAACTTGGTCAGTTTGCGAGTCCCGGCTTCAGCGTCGATCTGATCGTGACCCAGCTCGGCCACCAGTTTGAACTCCTCGGTCAACGCATAAACCGGGCGCACGCCTACCGAAATCCAATCCTGATCGCCGCCATCCTGACGCGTATCCTTCTGATACACAGCCTGGAATTGCCCACCGAAACGCGGGGTCACCTGCCAATCGAAGAACTCCACGACCCGCCAGCTCTTAGCACTCTCATCCAGGGTCACGTCGCCCGTGTAGCCAAGCCCGGTGCCCGGGCCCTCGCCGTATTGCACTGCGAAGGTATTGCTGCCACCCAGAAACCCGATCTGCTCATGCTGAGCCGTCACGGACCAGCCACTGTTGGAGTCGCCACGGTCCGGATCGGCGATGTAGCTGACGCCGAACTGCAGCTCGCCGTTGGGGTTGGTGTCGAAGCCGCCGACGTTGAAATCGTGACGATTGGTGTAGTTTTCCTGGAAGACACTGTCCTTACGCGAGAACGCGTAGCTGTATTGCAACCCTCCAATTTCGACGTTCTCGATGCCGGCACCGGTTGCACTCTGGTTCCAGTAGTAGAAGTCGGATATGTGGATGTCATTCCGCTTGTAAAACCTACGGCCGGCCCACAACGACCCGTTGTTCAGCGCAGCAACGTTGCTCCATTCGGCGTAGGCCTGTACCAGCCGCGCGAAGCCATGGTCGCCGGTGAACTTCGGAGTGTGGTCGTATTCGTTATACAGCGCAGCCATGCCCTCGACGCTCAGCACCGAGCCGTCATCCATCGTGAACAGGTCCTGACGCAGCCCCAACTCGGCGTACTGCTCGCATTCGTTGCCCAGTCGGAACTTGGATGCTGCGCCCGGCAGCTGGAAGCAGGCCTGCGATTCGCTTGCAGTCGATTCGCCGATACCACTACGCACATAGCCGTTGAAGTCCAAAGCCTGCGCAGTAAACGGCATAGCGAGACTGGCCAGCGAGACTGCGAGGCCCAGGCGTGTCGTTTTTTTCATATCCGCTCCAATTAGCTCTTATTGTTGTTACTGCTCTTGGATTGAGCCGGTATGGCTCTCCTTTCGATCCGCATGCCAGCTTCGCTGCTCGTTGCGGCTCTATTTTTCACGGCAGCCGACCTTCGTCACCTACCGCTGAAAAACCTGAAATATCAATAACATTCCTAGGAGACAGGCGCCGGTACGCAGATACACGGCGACCCGGCCTTTTCTTCACTTTGCTGTACCACGGCTCACCGCGCGACCAACCGGGTCACGGTGCCGTTGCGACCCGAGGAGCCGTTTCCGGGCGTGACGCCCAGTCGCTCACCGCTCTGCGCATCGAACAGCAGCACCTTGTCCGGCTCGAATTGCAGCGTCAGGCTCTCACCCGGATTCGGCGCGGCGTCCGGCGCCAGCCGGCAACACACCTTGGTCTGGTTGAGGCTGACGAAGATCATGGTGTCAGGCCCTGTCGGCTCGATGACCTGAACTTCGGCACGTAGCGAAGGCAGATCGGCTTCGGTCCCCACACTGATCTGCTCCGGGCGGATGCCAAGGAGGACCTCTCGCCCTTCCAGTGATTGTCCATCCGCCAGATTCAACGGCAGCTCACAGCGATCCTGACCGCTTTCCAGCAGCGCGCGCCAGCCATCGGCCTGACGGGTCAGCCGCAGCGGGATGAAATTCATCGGCGGCGATCCAATAAAGCTCGCCACGAAAAGGTTGGCGGGGTTGTTGTAGATATCCTTCGGCGTACCGAACTGCTGGACGATGCCGTCCTTCATCACCGCGACCTTGTCCCCCAAGGTCATTGCCTCGATCTGGTCGTGGGTGACGTACACCGTCGTGGTTTTCAGCCGTTGATGCATCAGCTTGATCTCGGTGCGCATCTCTACCCGCAGCTTGGCATCGAGGTTCGACAGCGGCTCGTCGAACAGGTAGATCTTCGGCCGCCGTGCCAGTGCCCGGCCCATGGCGACGCGCTGCTGCTGGCCGCCGGATAGCTGAGAAGGTTTCCGGCCCAGCAGATGTTCGATCTGCAGCAACTTGGCGACACGCGACACTTCTTCCTCGATTTTCGCCGCCGGCACCTTGCGCATCTTCAAACCGAAGGCGATGTTTTCCTGCACGGTCATGGTCGGGTACAGCGCGTACGACTGAAACACCATGGCAATGTCGCGGTCCTTCGGGCTGGCACCACTGATGTCGGCTCCGTCCAGACGGATCTCTCCACCCGTGATCTCTTCCAGGCCAGCGATGCAGTTCATCAGCGTAGATTTCCCGCACCCGGACGGCCCGACCAGGATCAGAAATTCCCCGTCGTCAATTTTCAAATCGATGTCTTTCAGCGTGTCGTGGTTGCTTCCGGGATAGCTCTTGCGGACGTTGCAAAGTTCAAGTGCAGCCATGATTGTTCTCCTACCCCTTGACCGCGCCGGCCGTGAGGCCACGCAGGAAATACTTGCCGGCGAGGATGTACACCAGCAGTGTTGGCAGCCCGGCGATCATCGCCGCAGCCATATCGACGTTGTATTCCTTGACGCCTGTACTGGTGTTCACCAGGTTATTCAGCGCCACGGTGATCGGCTGTGTATCGCCACTGGCGAACACCACGCCGAAGAGGAAGTCGTTCCAGATCTGAGTGAACTGCCAGATCAGGCAGACCATGATCGTTGGGATCGACATCGGCAGCAGAATCCGCGCGAAGATCGTAAAGAAGCCGGCGCCGTCTAGACGTGCTGCACGAATCAACGCGTCTGGAACACTCACGTAGAAATTGCGGAAGAACAGCGTGGTAAACGCCAGGCCATAGACCAGGTGCACCAGTACCAACCCCGGCGTGGTATTGGCCAATCCCAGCTGCCCCAAGGTGAACGACGCAGGCAGCAAGATCACCTGGAACGGCAGGAAGCAGCCAAACAGCAGCAGCCCGAAGAACAACTGCGAGCCGCGGAAGCGCCACATGGCAAGCACGTAGCCGTTCAGCGCACCCAACAGCGTCGAAATGATGACGGCTGGAACGGTGATCTTGACCGAGTTCCAGAAGTAGCCACCCACGGCATCCCACGCTTTGACCCAACCGATGATGGTCGTGACCTCCGGCCATGAAAGCAGGTTGCCGGTACGGATGTCGGCAGGTGTCTTCAAGCTGGTCAGCAGCATGACCACCAGCGGTATGAGATACATCGCAACAGCCAGAAGCAGCGTCGCGTAGATCGCCACTCGGCTGAACGTCAGGCGCTTGCGCCCTACATGGCTAGTCATGGCGCTTGTTCCTCAGTTCCGAATACAGGTAAGGCACGACGATTGCCATCACTGCGCCCAGCATCAGGATGGCGCTGGCAGCGCCGAGCCCCATCTGCCCGCGGGTGAAGGTGTGCGTGTACATGAACATCGCCGGCAGGTCGGATGCATAGCCGGGGCCGCCTGCGGTCATCGCCGCCACCAGGTCGAACGCCTTGATGGCGATATGCGCAAGAATCATCAATGCACTGAAGAACACCGGCCTCAGGCTAGGCAGGATGATGCGCAGGTAGATGCTCGGCAGGCTGGCACCGTCGATCTGCGCGGCACGCACGATGGATTGATCGACCCCACGCAAGCCGGCAAGGAACAGAGCCATGACGAAACCCGAAGCCTGCCATACGGCGGCGATCACCAGGCAGTAGACCACCCGGTCCGGGTCCACCAGCCAGTCGAAACGAAAGCCTTCCCAACCCCAGTCGCGCAGCATCTTGTCGATACCCAAGCCGGGGTTCAGCAGCCACTTCCATGCCGTGCCGGTAACAATCATCGACAACGCCATGGGGTATAGGTAGACGGTGCGAATGAAGCCCTCGCGGCGAATGCGCTGGTCCAGCAGGACTGCCAACAACACACCAATCGCGAGACTGATCGTGATGAAAAGCCCGCCAAAGACCAGCAGGTTCTTGCTTGCCACCCACCAGCGATCGTTGTTCCAGAGCCGCTCGTACTGCAACAGCCCGACCCACTTGTAGCTGGGCATGAAGCTTGAATTGGTGAACGAAAGCAGAAAGGTCCACAAGATGTAGCCATAGAAGCCGACCAGAACGATCAGCATGCTTGGCGCGAGCACCAGCTTGGGTAGCCAATTCTGCAGCGCATCCAGCGGGGAAGCCTTGGTGAAAACGGCTGTTGAGCTCATGGTTGGCTCCGATTGTTTGCAGGTTTCATCACAGTCCCGTTACAGAAAGCGTCGATGTCAGCAGTCCAGCAAACGGACAGTCACAACAAAGATTTCGAGCAAGCCGATCCCGTTGCGGCCAGCCCGTGGCAGACCGCAGGGGAGCATCAGGTTGTTGTTCGTAAGACGGGGCGCGAGAACCCGCGCCCCAATGCGCTACTGGACCGCCTGAATCGCAGCAGCCAGTTGCTGGGCGGCCTTCTTCGGATCGGCCGACGGGTCGTTGAAGAAGTTCGTCACGACGTCGAAAACAGCGCCCTGTACATAGCTCGATGCGGCCATGCCGTGAGCCAGGCTAGGCACCAGCCCTGGCCCCTGTGCCGCTTCCTTGAAATCCTTCATCGACTGCTGGGCACAGGCATCGAACTCGCTCATGTCCTGATCGAGCCGCACCGGGATAGAGCCCTTGTTCTGATTGAAGAACTGCTGGAATTCCGGCTCCATGACGATCCGAGCCAGATCCTGCTGAGCCTTGCGATTGTCATCGTTACTCAGCTTGAACATCGCCAGTGAGTCGATGTTGTAGGCAAAGCTGCCTTGGGTGCCAGGGAACGGCACGCACTTATAATCCTCACCCGCGATCTTCTTCGCCGCGCTCCACTCGCTCTTCGCCCAGTCGCCCATGATCTGCATGCCGGCCTTGCCATTCATGACCATGGCCGTCGCGCTGTTCCAGTCGCGGCCCGCTGCGTTGTTATCAACGTAGCTGCGCAGCTTCTTCAGGGCCTCAAAGGTCTTGACCATCTTGTCGCCAGTCAGCACGTCGCGATCGAGCTCGACAAAAGCTTTGCGGAAGTCTTCAGGCCCAAGGATCGCCAGTGCCAGATCTTCGAAAACGGTTCCGTCCTGCCACGGTTGGCCGCCATGGGCCAGCGGCATGAAGCCCGCCGCTTTTAACTTCTCGGCGGCTGCGAAGAATTCATCTAGGGTTTTCGGGGGCGTGGCGCCGGCCTTCTCGAACACGTCCGGATTGATCCACAGCCAGTTGACGCGGTGTACGTTCACCGGCACGGCGACGTAGTCGCCATCGTATTTCATGGCGGCGGACACCTGCTTGGGCAGCAGTTCGTCCCAGTTAGCTTTTTCAGCGACGTCATTGAGGTCGGTCAGCAGCCCTAGCTCACCCCATTCCTGGATGTCGGGGCCTTTGATCTGAGCGGCGGCGGGTGCGTTGCCGGATACGGCACGGGTCTTGAGGACGGTCATGGCTGCTTCGCCACCCCCACCGGCGACAGCGAAATCCTTCCAGGTGTGGCCCTCTTCCTCCACGAGTCGCTGCAAGGTATCGGCGGCGCGCTTTTCGCCACCGGATGTCCACCAATGCAGAACTTCAACTTCGCCGGCCTGGGCAAACGGAACGAGGGAAACAAGGGAAACAGCAGTAACTAAACGATGAATCGCGTTCATGAGGGTTCCTTTTCTTGTTGTTATCGATGCAAGTCTTTGCTTGCGCTGCATCGATTCTAGGCGCGCCAACCTTCGCGCCGGGTAACGAAGGGATAGTGATTGGTCACCGTTTCGTTACAAAGCTCGGGTTTTGTAACAAGTGGAGAGAGTCGTCTGGTGCGGAGGGGCTTCATTCGGTCGTGCGCGGCAAACTCAAGGTCACGCGCAAACCACCGGCAGGCAGATTGCGCAGGCTGACCTCACCACCATGGGCATGCGCGATGTTGCGCGCGATACCGAGGCCAAGCCCATAGCCGGGTTGCTTGGCAGCGAGACGGAAGTTGGGCTCGAACACCTGCTTCAGCCAGCCCTCGGGTACGCCGGGGCCTTCATCATCGACATGCAGCACGAAGGTCCCGTTGTCGTCTTCGATCAGCAGATGGGCGCGCTCGCCATACTTCAATGCATTATCCAGCAGGTTGCCTATGCAGCGTTTCAGTGCCAGCGGCTTGCCAGCATAGGGTGCGCGAGCCCGACCTTGAACCGTGACACGGCCATTGCCCGCGGGTGCCAGATACGGCTCGGTAACGCAATCGAGCAAGAGGTTGAGATCCAACGGTTCGATGTTTTCGTGGATATCGGTGTCCTTCACGCATTGCAGCGCGCCTTTGACCAATAGCTCCAGCTCGTCCAGGTCGCGGCTGAATTTGCGCTGCAAGGCTTCGTCCTCCAGCAGCTCCACACGTAACCGCAGCCGTGTGATCGGGGTGCGCAGATCATGCGAGATCGCACTGAACAGCTGGCTACGCTCGGTCAGGTAGCGCCCGATGCGCTCTCGCATGCTGTTGAAGGCACGGCTGACCTCCACCACCTCGCTTCCACCCGCCTCGGGCAGCAATTCAACCTCGCTGCCAAGCGACATTTCCCGCGCCGCTTGCGCCAGCTGCTTGAGCGGGCGGCTCTGCCAGTGCACCAGAATGCCTATGAACAGCAGTAGGAAACTGCTGGTAAGAAAGATGAACCAGAGTTGCTGCCTGGGGATGCCCTCGTCTTCGAGGCTGACATAGGGCGCCGGCATCAGCGAGGCTAGATACAACCATTCGTTCGGCGCGATCTGGATTTGGGTGACCAGCACCGGCGGGTTCAGCGGTTCCAGGCTCAATGCGTAATGCGCCCAGGATCGCGGTAGCTCATCGAGCTTCAGGCCGCCGTTGAATATGCGCAGATCGTCTGGACTGACGAAGCTCACCGACATGTCGACGTCCTTGCCGAGGCGTTCACGCAGCACCTCGTCGACTTCGGCCAGCACCGCCTGCTTACGCTCGGTCGGCGGCAGAATCTGCATCTCCAGGGGCTTGTCGTTCAGCGACACGAAAAAGCGTGTGCCACCCATGCTACGCAGCTGATCAAGCACCAACGGACGATAGCCCAACGGCAGGGAGCGAAAGTAGCTGACGCTGGCTGACATCGAATGCGCCAGGCTGCGTGCGCTGGTAAGCAACCCCTCCATCTGGCTTGCGCGAAGTTGCGAGACCCAGATGAAACTGGACAGCGCCTGCGCCATCAGCACCACCAGCAGCGTCAGGAACAGCATGCGGCCGAGCAGTGAGCGTGGAACGGGCAGCCAGCGACGCTTAACCGAGTGCGTCATGGTGCGGTGCGACCTGCGCGGCGAGCATATATCCACTGCCCCGAACGGTTCGAATCAATCGCGGGCATTTGCCGGTATCGCGTAACCGCTGGCGCAGGCGACTGACCGCCATGTCGACGATCCGCTCGAGCGGCATGACCTCTCGGCCACGGGTGGCGTTGGCAATGGTGTCGCGGTCGAGGATCTGCTGGGGATGGTCGAGAAACAGTTTGAGCAACGCAAAGTCGGCGCCAGACAGCAGGACCTCTTCACCGTCCTGATGGAACAATCGGTGACTGACCATATCCAGCCGCCACTCGTCGAATGCCCGCACATCGTTGCCACGCTCCTGGCCGAAGTTGACCCGACGCAACAGCGCTTTGATCCGCGCCAACAGCTCACGCGGACTGAAAGGCTTTCCGAGGTAATCGTCAGCGCCCAACTCCAGGCCGATCACTCGATCAGCCTCATCGGAGCTGGCCGTCAGCATGATGATAGGCATCTGTGCCAGCCGCTGGTGGCCCCTCACCCAGCGGCAGAGGCTGAAGCCGTCCTCGTCAGGCAGCATCACATCGAGAATGACCAAGTCCGCAGGGTCGTGGCTCATGGCCTCACGAAACTGCGCGCCGTCAGCAACGGTGCGCACCCGGAAACCTGATCGACTGAGGTAGGCGTCTAGTAGCTCGCGGATTTCCTGGTCATCGTCGACCAGCAGAATCGATCTTCCAACCTGGCTCACTGGCATCCATTCTCTTGTTATGTAGGTGTATCGAAGCGGGTCAGCCCCCGCTGGATGGGCCCTCCAGCAATTGCTGTAACGCTACGCCCGCGCCTTCCAGCCCGGGGTAGTCAGCGGTTACCACCCAGACCGGAATCTCGTCAAAATAACGGCTCATGCAGCCTTTGTCGCGAAAACTCTGGCTGAACCCGCTACGGATGAAGAACTCAACGAAGCGCGGCACGATTCCGCCGGCGATGTAGACACCGCCTCGCGAACCTGTAGTCAGTACGTTGTCGCCAGCGATCCGACCCAACCAGACGCAGAATTGTTCCAGTACCGATGACGCGTAGGCGTCGCCGGTCAAAGCCGCCGCGGTGACTTCGGCGGGCGTAGCCAGGCTTGGCTGTTTGCCATCCAGCACGCAGCTGGTTCGATAGAGTTCCAACAAACCGCCGCCACTCAGGATCGCCTCAGCATTCACGTGTCCGAACTTGTCGTGCAAACGCGCCCAAAGCGCAGCCTCACGCGAGGTGCCGATCGGCAGACAGACATGACCACCCTCCCCCGGCAGCGCCCGCCAGCCGCCGTCTGGCAAAGGCAGGAGCGTAGCGACGCCAAGGCCAGTGCCTGGGCCTATCACAAGGCGTGCTGCACCTGGCTCAGACCGACCCGGGCAGACCTCGATTAGCTCACCTTCGCGCAAGCGGGTCATACCCAATGCCATCGCGGTGAAATCGTTGACCAGCAGCAGATCGCTCAGACCTAGGTCTTCACAGAAGGCTTTACGGCTCAAGCGCCAATGGTTGTTGGTGAACGCGAACTCATCGCCCGAGACCGGCCCGGCGCAGGCGAGGCAGACCGCCTGCAGCGCTTCAACGCTCTGCCCTGTGCCTTGCAGATAGGCACGGATCGCATCTTCCGGACGTGGATAGTCCACGGTGGGCAGCACACGCACCGACTCGATCTTCTGGTTTCGCCACAGTGCGAAGCGCGCGTTGGTGCCGCCGATATCGCCTACAAGTGCCGTCACTTGAGCGCCTCCAGCCCCTCGGTGAATACACTTGCGCCCTTTTCCGCCGGGCTGAAGGCCGCGCGTAGGAAGCCGAACAGCTCGCGCCCACAGCCGATGCCAAGATCGTTCGGGGCTGACACATCGTCACGGCTATCGAATTCGGCTTGATCAACCAGGATTCGGAGCTCACCGGTTTCGCCGTCGACTCGAATAATGTCCCCGTCACGCACACGGCACAACGGGCCGCCATCCAACGCTTCCGGGCTGACGTGGATAGCGGCAGGTACCTTTCCTGAGGCGCCTGACATACGACCGTCGGTTACCAGTGCGACTTTGTAGCCACGATCCTGCAGCACGCCGAGGAATGGCGTCAGCTTATGCAATTCGGGCATGCCGTTGGCCTTGGGACCCTGGAACCGCACAACCGCAACAAAGTCCTTCTCCAGCTCGCCATCCTTGAACGCCTGGGCCAGCTCGGCCTGGTCACTGAATACCCGCGCAGGCGCCTCCACGAAGCGATGCTCAGGCGCAACGGCCGAAATTTTCGTAACGCCGCGACCCAGATTGCCTTCCAATACCCGTAAACCACCCTCAGGCGAGAAAGCGCGCTCGACCGGGCGCAGTATGGCTTCGTCCAGGCTGTTGGTCGGCCCTTCACGCCAGACCAACTTGCCGTCTTCGAGGAAGGGTTCCTGGGTGTATTGGTTAAGGCCTTTGCCCAAGACCGTATAGACGTCTTCGTGCAGCAAACCGGCCTCCAGCAACGTCCGCACCATGAACGGAACGCCACCGCAGGCATGAAAATGGTTAACGTCTGCCTGCCCGTTCGGGTAGACCTTGGCGAGTGTCGGCGTCACTGCGGAAATATCCGCCATGTCCTGCCAGGTCAGCTGAATCCCGGCGGCCTGTGCAAATGCCGGAATGTGCAAGGTGTGGTTGGTCGAGCCGCCAGTAGCGTTTAGGGCTACGACCGAATTGATGATCGATTTCTCATCGACGATCTTGCACAGCGGCACGTAATTGCCCGACTGCGGCGTCAAGCGGGTCACCTGCCGCGCTGCTTCACGGGTGAGTTCGTCGCGCAGCGGTGTATAGGGATTGACGAAGGACGATCCCGGCAGGTGCAGGCCCATGATCTCCATCACCACCTGGTTGGTGTTGGCTGTGCCGTAAAAGGTGCAGGTGCCAGGGCTGTGGTAGGACAGCATTTCCGATTCCAGCAGCTCCTCGCGGCTGGCCTTGCCCTCTGCGTAGCGTTGGCGCACCTCCGCTTTCTGCTTGTTGGGGATGCCCGAGGTCATCGGGCCGCCAGGCACGAACACCGACGGCAGGTGACCGAAGCGCAGCGCACCAATCATCAGGCCCGGGATGATCTTGTCGCAAATCCCGAGATAGAGCGCCCCGTCAAACATGTTGTGCGACAGCGCGACGGCGGTCGCCATCGCGATCACTTCGCGACTGGCTAGACTCAACTCCATCCCCGCCTCGCCCTGGGTTACGCCGTCGCACATCGCTGGCACACCACCGGCGAACTGTCCGATCGAACCCACTTCCCGCAGGGCTTCTTTGATCAGGTCGGGGAAATACTGATACGGCTGATGCGCCGAGAGCATGTCGTTGTAGGCCGAGACGATGGCCACGTTGGCCTCATCCATCAATCGCAAACGCTGCTTGTCATCCGCCGAGCCACACCCGGCAACGCCATGAGCGAAGTTGGCGCATTGCAGCTTGCCGCGCTGGGGCCCGTCACTCGCCGCACCGGCCATTTGGGCCAGGTAACGCTGTCGGGTCGGCCGGCTGCGTTCGATCAATCGCTCGGTCACTTCTTGAATCCGCGGGTGCATGCCATCACTCCTGCTCATGAATCTGTAGTTTTACCAACAAAACAACATGGATTTGGGCTTGATTTCTATTTTGACAGGAATAATCTTGTAATTCCTACAACAAATTCCGCCCAGGACCTCTTATGACTATTCGCATCGCCATCAACGGCTTCGGCCGTATCGGACGCAACGTCCTTCGTGCTCTGTACAGCCAGAGCTATCGCGAGCATTTGCAGGTCGTGGCGATCAACGACCTCGGCAGCCCTGCGATGAACGCCCACCTGTTGCAGTTCGACAGCGTCCATGGCCATTTCGACGCAAAAGTTGAGGTGTCAGACGACCAGCTGTGGGTCAACGGCGACCCGATTGCCGTCACGGCGATCCGCAACCCTGCCGAGCTGCCGTGGCGCCAGCACAACGTCGATGTGGTCTTTGAGTGTACCGGGCTGTTCACCTCCCGTGAAAAAGCCAGCGCGCACCTTCAGGCCGGTGCTGGCAAGGTCATCATTTCTGCCCCGGCATCCGGTGTTGACGCCACCATCGTTTATGGCGTCAACCACGACACGCTGCGCCAATCGCACCAGATCATCTCCAACGCGTCATGCACGACCAACTGCCTGGCGCCGGTTGCACAGGTACTGTCACGCGAATACGGCATCGAACACGGCCTGATGACCACCATTCATGCCTACACCAACGACCAGAACCTGTCGGACGTCTATCACAGCGACCCGTTCCGGGCGCGTTCGGCGACCCAGTCGATGATTCCGACCAAGACCGGCGCCGCCGAAGCGGTAGGCCTGGTGCTACCGGAACTGGCGGGCAAGCTGACCGGCATGGCTGTGCGCGTTCCGGTGATCAACGTCTCGCTGGTCGACCTGACCCTGGAGTTGAGCCGCGAGACGACCGCCGAGGAAGTCAACGCACTGATGCTCGAAGCCAGCCAGCACTCACCCATATTGGCCTGCAACTCGCTGCCCTTGGTCTCGTGCGACTTCAACCACAACCCGATGTCTTCGATCTTCGACACCAACCACACCAAGGTTAGCGGACGCTTGCTGAAAGTGATGGCCTGGTATGACAACGAGTGGGGTTTTTCCAATCGGATGCTCGATACTTGCCGCGCTCTTCACGAAGCGTCATAACCGCATCAGCCCATCCCAGCGACCAAGGAAGAACATGAACCGCATCGATTTCGTGAGCGCGACACTCCCGGCCCGTAAACGTATCGCACTGGTCGCGCACGATCACTGCAAGGAGCGCCTGCTGGATTGGGCAGATCGGCAAAAACCTCAGCTGGAGAAACATGAGCTGCTGGCGACCGGCACCACGGGACTACTGCTCGGGCGGCGGCTGGGGTTGCCGGTCGAGTGCATGATCAGCGGCCCGCTAGGCGGGGATCAGCAGATTGGCGCACGTATTGCCGAGCGCCGGATCGACATGTTGGTGTTCTTCTGGGACCCCTTCGAGCCACAACCCCATGATCCGGATGTAAAAGCGCTTCTACGAGTCGCAGCAGTGTGGAACATTCCGCTGGCGGCCAACGAAAGCAGCGCTGACTACCTGCTATCCAGTCCGCTGCTGGACCAGGCGCATACGCTGAGCATACCGAACTACGCCAGTTACCTGGCAGACCGCCAAGCAGAGGATCACTAGTCGCGGCGGTCTTCGTCCGAAACGGGTTGATCTTCCTCACGCTCAGTTTCGTCACGCAGGTCGTCAAAATCGGTCTTCAAACCGGTTTCCATGCTATCCAGCTCGGCCAGAAGACTGCGGAAACTGGTGTGTTCACGCGGCGCCTCCAGATCCTGCTCGAGATCGGCGCGAGCCTGCAGCGCCGCCGGCACCGGCGCGTCCTCAACATCGATCGGCTGGGGTTCGGGCTCCATCTCACGCAACACTGCCAGCGGCGGCAGCTCATCAAGGTTCTTCAAGTTGAAATGGTCGAGGAACTGCTTGGTGGTGGCGAACATCGCTGGCCGCCCTGGCACGTCGCGATGACCAACCACGCGCACCCACTCGCGCTCCAACAACGTCTTGACGATCTGGCTGTTGACCGCCACACCGCGGATGTCCTCGATCTCGCCGCGCGTAATTGGCTGTCGATAGGCAATCAGAACCAGCGTCTCCAACAAAGCCCGTGAATAACGCTGCGGCCGTTCCTCCCAGAGCCGGCCCACCCAAGGCGAAAAGCGCTCGCGCACTTGCAGGCGATAGCCACTGGCGACCTCTTTCAGCTCGAACGCTCGGCCCTTGCAGGATTTGTCCAGCACCTCAAGGGCCTTGCGCAGCAAGGCTGGCGTTGGCCGCTCGATTTCGTCGAACAGCTCGGCCATTCGCTCAACCGACATGGGCTTGCCGGATGCCAGCAAAAAGGCTTCGAGCAGTGATGCGAGATCTTTGGGATCGGATAGATTCACAGGCTTGGCTCCCCTGGCTCTTCCTGGTGCAACGAGGACTCATCGCTGCGTGCCCTGACATGAATCGCCGCGAAGGGCTCGTTCTGCACCAGCTCCACCAACGACTCCTTGATCAGCTCAAGCACCGCCATGAAGGTCACCACCACACCCAGACGGCCCTCCTCAGCGGTGAACAGTGCGACGAAAGGGACAAAGCCCCCGCCCTTGAGCCGTTCGAGCACATCGCTCATGCGCTCGCGGGTCGACAGCGTCTCACGCGTGACCTGATGGCTTTCGAACATGTCGGCACGTCGCAAGACCTCGGCCATGGAGATCAACAGCTCTTCCAGACTGACCTGGGGCAGCAGCTTGCGGGCCCGGGCTTCAGGCGCGTCGAGTTTCGGTACATGCAGGTCTCGACCTACGCGCGGCAGTTGGTCGAGATCTTCCGACGCCGCCTTGAACCGCTCGTATTCCTGCAGCCGGCGGATGAGCTCGGCGCGCGGGTCGAGTTCCTCTTCCTCCACCTCTGCTGAGCGCGGCAGCAGCATGCGCGACTTGATCTCAGCCAGCATGGCCGCCATCACCAGATATTCGGCCGCCAGCTCCAGGCGCACGGCCTTCATCAGCTCGACATACCCCATGTATTGGCGGGTAATTTCCGCGACTGGAATATCGAGAATGTCGATGTTCTGCTTGCGAATCAGATAGAGCAGCAAATCCAGCGGCCCCTCGAACGCCTCGAGAAACACCTCCAATGCATCTGGCGGGATATAGAGATCCTGCGGCAGATTGTTGAAAGCCTCGCCGTAGACAAGCGCCAGCCGCAGCTGCTCGCCGGGCGCCTTGGCGATCGCCTCGGCCTGGGTGTCCTGCATGCTCTCTCCGAAACGAACAAATAGTGGAAGCGGCGACTGCCTCAGCAGGCTGTACGCTGACCGATGGCTCTAGCGGTAATTCAGACCCATGGCCTGACGCACGACCACCAGCGTTTCGCGGGCTTCGTCACGGGCCTGCTCAGCGCCCTCAGCCAATATGCTGCGCACCAGATCCGGGTTCGACTCATAGTCATGGGCACGCTCCTGCAGTGGTGCCAATTCGAGCTTGATCGCATCGATGACTGGCGCCTTGCACTCGAGGCAGCCGATTCCAGCGGTGCGGCAGCCCTGCTCTGCCCACTGACAAACGTCTTCGGTCGAATGGGCCTGGTGCATCTGCCACACCGGGCAACGCGTCGGCTCACCCGGATCATGGCGGTGAACACGTGCCGGATCGGTCGGCATACGTTTGATCTTTTCTTCGATCTCGTCCGGCGTGTCGCGCAGAAAGATGGAATTGCTGGCGGACTTGGCCATCTTGCCACCATCGAGCCCCGACACCCTGGGAGAGTCGCTCAGCAGAGCCTGCGGCTCAGGCAACAGCAGCCTACCGCTGCCCTCCAGATAGCCGAACAGGCGTTCCTGGTCGCCGATAGTAATAGTCTGCTGATCTTTTAGTAGCGCACGGGCCGTGTTCAGCGCCTCGAGGTCGCCCTGCTCCTGGTAGCTCTTACGCAAGCTGGCGTAAAGCTTGGAGCTTTTTTTGCCGAGCTTGCGTATTGCCGCTTCGGCCTTAACCGCAAAATCCTCTTCGCTGCCATACAGGTGATTGAAGCGCCTGGCGACATCGCGAGCGAATTCAATATGCGGCAACTGATCGGCGCCAACCGGTACGACACCAGCGCGGTAAGCCAGGATATCGGCGGCCTGCAACAACGGATAACCGAGAAAACCGTAAGTGCCGAGGTCCTTATGTTCCGAATCGAGCTGCAGCTCCTTGTACGACGGCACGCGCTCCAGCCAGGCCAATGGGCAGATCATCGAAAGCAGCAGGTGCAACTCGGCGTGTTCAGGTACCTGGGACTGGACAAACAAAGTGGCAGAACTCGGGCTGACGCCAGCTGCCAGCCAGTCGACCGCCATCTCATGGACGTTGCGGGCGACATCTGCGCCCGCTGCGTAGTCGGTGGTGAGTGCGTGCCAGTCAACGATGCAGAAAAAGCACTGGTACTCGTGCTGCATCCTGACCCAGCTCTTCAGCACGCCGTGGTAGTGGCCAAGGTGGAGACGGCCATTAGGCCGCATTCCGGAGACTACACGTCGCTGCGAATCCATGGAGCTCAAAAGGGTTTCCTTCGTGGGTTTGAGAAAGACGACGGTTCAGCCGGCGAACGGTGCGGGATCGCCGCAGCCGACCCGCACAACTTCCGGGTCGCCATCAACCAGACTGATCACAGTCGACGCTTCGACGCCACCGTAACCGCCGTCAATGATCAGGTCTACCTGATGCTCCAGCGCATCCCGCATTTCGTAAGGATCGCTCATCGGCTCGGTCTCGCCGGGCAGTATCAGGCTGACGCTCATCAATGGCTCGCCCAGCTCGGCGAGCAATGCCTGGGCAATCGGCTGGGCAGGCACGCGCAGGCCGATGGTACGGCGCTTCGGGTGCAACAGCATTCGCGGCACTTCCCGAGTAGCGCTGAGAATGATGGTGTATGGTCCTGGCAGATGTGTCTTGAGCAGACGGAAAGCAGCGGTATCGACCTTTGCGAACAATCCGAGCTGGGACAGGTCGCGACAGACCAGTGTGAAGTTATGCTTGTCGTCCAAATGACGCAGGCGACGAATGCGCTCGATGCCGGTCTTGTTTCCCATCGAGCAGCCGACAGCGTACGAAGAGTCGGTGGGGTAAACCACCACGCCGCCGCTGCGAATGATCTCCACGGCCTGCTTGATCAGCCTGACCTGTGGATTTTCCGGGTGTATTTGAAAAAACTGGCTCATGAAAACTCCATGTTCAGCGGGCCATAGCCTCGCCGGGCTCATGATCGAAAGACTTCCATAGCGGCCTGAGGTCGTCAGGCAGGGCTCGATACATGCCCAACTCCGACCAGTCGCCTGGTGCGTGAAAATCGCTGCCGATACTGGCCATCAGGCCGAACTCGCGGGCCAGAATCGACAATCCCCCGACCTGCTCCAACGGCTGCATACCGTTAACCACTTCCAGCGCATGGCCGCCAGCCTGAGCGAACTCACTGACCAGCCGGCGCCGTTTGCTGCGCGTAAAGTCGTACTGCCAGGGATGCGCCAAACTGATCCAGGCGCCAGCGTCCCGCAGCGTACTGACAGTCTGCTCAAGCGTCGGCCAATGCTGCTTCACATCACCCAACTTGCCCGAGCCGAGCCACTTGCGGAATGCCTCGGCACGGTCGCGAACATGACCGGCTCGCACCAGATAGTCTGCAAAATGCGGGCGCGCAGGAGCATTTTCACTGTCCCCCAGCTCTTGCTGGATTGCCCGCGCGCCTTCCAGCGCGCCGGGCATGCCCTTGGCCTCCAGGCGCTGCGCGATCGTCTCGGCACGCTGCCAGCGACCGGCGTGCAAATCGGCAATGGCTTGCTGCAATGCAACTGCATCACGGCGAAACGCGTAGCCAAGCACATGGATCGTGGCACCGCTCCAGACACAGGACAGTTCGATGCCGTTGACCAGCCGAACACCAAGCGAATCAGCCGTGGCGCGAGCATCATCGAGGCCTTCGAGGGTGTCGTGATCGGTCAGAGCAAGCAGCTCGATTCCACGCGCATGGGCGCGCTGCACCAGTACATCAGGCGCGAGCACACCGTCAGAGGCGGTGCTGTGGCAATGCAGATCAACAATCATTCGGGACAGATTCTCCAGGGGGCTTGGCAGCTCACAGCGTGTGACCGCCAGCGCCAGCGCTCGTGCCGTCGTCCAGTTTGCCAAAGCTTGCGCAATGTCGTGGAAACGGCAGGCGGACAGCGTTCCGCCAAAAGCGCGGTTTGTTATTATGCCGGGCACATCTGCCCTCTGGCGCGCCTCGTGAAACAAATCATCGACTTCGTTCCGCTACTGCTGTTCTTCATCACGTACAAAATCGAGCCTACAACGGTCGAGATCGCCGGCTTCAGCCTTGGTGTGGGTGGCATTTTCAGCGCAACGGCCGTTCTGATCGCCAGCTCTGTCGTGATCTACGGCTTCTTGTTCGTCCATCAGCGCCGGCTTGAAAAAAACCAGTGGCTGACGTTGGCGGCTTGCCTGCTATTCGGCGGTTTAACGCTGGGGCTGCATAGCGAAACGATCCTGAAGTGGAAAGCGCCCGTTCTTAACTGGCTATTCGCCCTGGCATTCTTTGCCAGCCACTTTGTTGGTGACAGGCCGCTGATTCAGCGAATGATGGGCCACGCGGTCCGGTTGCCGGCGGCGCAGTGGTCGCAGCTCAATGTCGCCTGGATTCTGTTCTTTCTCGTCTGCGGCTTCGCCAATCTTTTCGTTGCATTCGTCTATCCCGCGATCTGGGTAGACTTCAAGGTCTTTGGCAGCCTTGGTCTGACGCTACTGTTCATGGCTGGCCAGGCACTTTATCTGGTGCGCCACATGCAACCCGAACCTGAAGAATCATAGGAGTTCACCATGCTCTACGCCATCATCGCTACCGATGTACCCGACTCATTGCAGGACCGCCTGGCTGCGCGACCCGCTCACCTGGCGCGTCTCGACCAGCTCAAAAGCGAAGGCCGGCTCGTGCTGGCTGGCCCGCACCCGGCGGTGGACAGCAATGATCCGGGTGCAGCCGGCTTTACCGGCAGTCTGGTTGTCGCCGAGTTCGACTCGCTGATCGCGGCTGAACAATGGGCTGCGGCCGATCCATACAAAGCGGCGGGCGTTTATGGTGATGTCGTCGTCAAGCCTTTCAAACAGGTCTACCCCTGAGTCGATCGACTGACTCCAGGTCGTCGTTTCGTCATGGCCACTTAGAGACAAAACCGTTGAGGAAAAAGGAGTTCCGATGCGCCAAGGTCCGCTGTCCCTGCTGCTTGTTCTAGGTCTTGCAACACCCTTGCTGCAGGCTCAAGAAGCCCCCATCGATCCGCCCGCCGAACGGCAGGTCGAGCTGGAGCACCGTCTGAGTGAAAATCTGCAGCAACGAGAGGTGCTCAAGGAAAACCTCGACGCAGCCGCCAGCGCGGCGGGCCAGGCCCAGCTGCTGAGACTGCGCCAGGAAAACCAGCGCCTGCGCCTGCAGCTTGAACAGGAGCAAGCGCAGACGCAGCTGCAGCCACCGCTGCTTAACGACCAGCAACAGTGGTTCGCGGTCGGGGGCGGGGTTGGCGTGCTGGGCTTTCTGCTTGGTGTCCTGACCACGCGCGGCCGCCGTCGCCGACAATGGCTGAACTGAATCGACACGAGCGAACCATGAGCGAATTGCTGCTGATAGACGACGACCAGGAGCTCTGCGAGCTGCTGGTCAGCTGGCTGGCCCAGGAAGGTTTTGTTGCCCGCGCATGCCATGACGGCAAGAGCGCCCGCGCCGCACTTGCCGAACACCAGCCTGCTGCCGTCGTGCTCGATGTGATGCTGCCTGACGGCAGCGGTCTGGACCTGCTAAAGCAACTACGCAGCGAGCATCCTGATCTTCCGGTATTGATGCTTTCCGGCCGCGGCGAGCCGCTAGACCGCATTCTCGGCTTGGAGCTGGGTGCAGACGACTACCTTGCCAAGCCCTGCGATCCGCGCGAACTGACCGCTCGCTTGAAGGCCGTTCTACGCCGCAGCCAGCCGGCCAGCACACCGACACAGCTGGCGCTCGGGGACCTCTGGTACAGCCCCGCACGCGGCGTGGCGAGCATCGGCGATCATGAAGTCACCCTCACCCTCTCTGAAGGACGCATCCTCGAAGCACTCCTCAGCCAGCCAGGCGAACCACTGGAAAAGCAGGCCCTGGCGCAGCTGGCGCTCGGTCGAAAACTCACCCTCTACGACCGCAGCCTGGACATGCACGTCAGCAACCTGCGCCGCAAGCTTGGGCCCCATCCAGACGGCCGTCAGCGCATCGTTGCCTTGCGCAGCCGTGGTTACCTTTACGCCTCCTGATAGCCTTTACCCAGCCTTTACCCAGCCCTGACCGCCGTTGACCTTGCGCGCCCTAGACTGAAGTCATCCGGTCGAAGCCTGTTGAGGCGCCCTAGACAGGCGCTTTACTGGCAACCGGTTTCCATATCAAGGAGAAACTCATGATGCGCAAGACTCTCATCGCCGTACTGTTCGCCTCCACCCTGCCCACCATTGCGATGGCCATGCCAGACGGGGGCCAGCGCCATCATGGCGGCCAGCACTCGCCCTTCGAGCAGCTCGATCTGACCAAGGAACAACGGACCGAGATGCGCCAACTGATGCGTGAACAGATGAAGAATCATCGCGAGATCACCCAACAGTACCTGAGCAAACTGCCCGAAGCCCAACGCAAAGCAATGCAGGAAGAGCTGAAGGCCAACCAGGAAAAAACTCAGAAGCAGGTGCGTGACTTGCTCAAGCCGGAACAGCAGAAAAAGTTCGACGAGCTGCATGAAAAGATGGCGGCCAAGCGTGCCGACCGTGCTGAATTCGAGCAGTGGAAAGCCGAGCGCGACAAGACCAACTGATCCACTCAATAGCAAACCTGCCCGGTTCGCCCCTTAGGGATTACACGCGCCGGGCTTTCCCTGGAGTATCTGACCGGTGCGATCACTGTTCTGGCGCATTCTTGCGACATTCTGGCTAGCCATTGCGCTGGTGGCAGGCTTGGCCATGCTCCTGGGGCATGCGCTCAACCAGGACGCCTGGATTCTCAACCGCCACCCGGGCGTCAATGGCCTGGCCGAAGTATGGACCAAAGTCTACGAGCGCCAGGGGCCGATCACTGCACAGTTTCTGCTCGAGCGGCATCGCAACCGCTACGGTGTCGATGTCCAGGTGCTGGCCGAGAACGGCCAGCCCATCATCCGCGGTACCTTCCCGGCTCGAGCCGCCGCGTTCGAAGCGCGACAGGAACATCGCGACGGTCGCCTACCCTGGCGGCGGCTGACCACCGATTACACCAGCCCCGAGACCGGCAATACCTACCTCTTCATCTATCGAATCCCTAATCAGGAGCTACAAGCCTGGCACCGAGGCAGCCTGTTCTGGCCACTGAGTGCGCTGGCCATCGCTTTAATCGTCCTGACTGGATTCAGCCTGTTACTGACCCTTTCCATTACCCGTCCGCTCGATCGACTTCGCGGCGCTGTTCATGACCTTGGCCAAACCACCTATCAGCAGAATTCTCTGGCGCGCCTGGCAAAGCGACGCGACGAACTGGGCGTGCTTGCCAAGGATTTCAACCGCATGGGTGCCCGACTGCAAAGCCTGATCGGCAGCCAGCGGCAACTGTTGCGTGACGTTTCTCACGAACTGCGTTCGCCGCTCGCCCGCCTGCGAATCGCACTCGCACTGGCGGAGCGGGCCACGCCGGCCGAACGTGAGGTCATTTGGCCTCGGCTGGCCAAGGAGTGTGATCGTCTGGAAGCCCTCATCAGCGAGATTCTGGAGCTCGCACGGCTGGACGCCGACCCAGGGGCGCCGAACCCCATAAACTTGCGTTCGATATTCGAGCAGCTTGAGGAAAACGCCCGCATCGTCTCGCCGAATCAGCGAATCGACAGCCAAGTCGAAACCGAAGCCCAGCTGCAAGGCTGGCCGGACATGCTCGAGCGCGCCCTGGACAATCTGTTACGCAACGCTCTGCGCTTCAACCCCGAAGGCGCGCCGATAGAACTGCGAGCCAGCAGCGACACACAGCACCTGCTGCTGAGCATCCGCGACCAAGGGCCTGGGGTCGACGAGGCCCATCTCGCGCAACTGAGCGAACCCTTCTTCCGCGCACCGGGACAAACCACCGCTGGACACGGGTTAGGGCTGGCGATTGCCCGCCGAGCCGCGGAACGGCATAACGGCGAGCTTCTGCTGGGCAATCACCCGGACGGCGGTTTCATCGCCACATTGAAGCTGCCACTGAACCCGGCTGACGAGGCCCGGCTACAAGCGGAGTGACCTAGTTCGCCCCGGTCCATTCACTGACGAATTGCTTGGGCTCCAATGCCGGCGGGGTCCGCAGGGTTCCTTCAGGGGTGCCAATATAGATGAATCCCAAGATCTGCTCGTCGCCGGTCAGTCCCAAGGCTTTTGCCAGGTACGGATCGTAGGAAAACTCACCGGTACGCCATACGGCACCGAGACCCTGTGCATGCGCAGCCAGCAACAAGCCGTGCGCCGCACAAGACACCGCGAGCACCTGCTCCGAACCCGGCACCTTCGGGTGCGGCTGCACGCGGGCAATGACGACCACCAGCAGCGGCGCGCGCAACGGCATCTTGCGAGCTTTCAGCAAGGCATCATCGCTGGCCTCAGGCGAGCGCACACGCAACGACTCAGCCATCAACTTCCCCAACCGCTCCCGGGCTTCGCCTTGAATGGTCAGGAACCGCCAAGGGCGCAGCTGACCATGATCGGGCGCACGCAAGGCCGCACGAAACATCAAGTCCAGCTGGGCCGACGTCGGCGCTGGATCAGTAAGTCGCGTGACAGACACGCGGTTGAGCATCAGGTCGAGAGCTTCCATCCGACTACCTCCAAAACGAATCGGACATTCTAGAGGCCCGAGCCGTTCGTTTGGCAGTGGAAGCGTGGCAACCGCCACGTTGGCTAGTTCGTCTCAAGCCACTCGATCAGGCGAAAGCTGGGGCTCCAGTGGTGGCATCAGCGGCGGCAACCCATGGGCGGCCCGAGCCGTGTCGCAATGCGCATTATGCTGACCATCTACCCAAGAGGCCTCGAATTCGCGGCACGTACTCGAACGTTGCTCATACATGGTGCAGCGCACGCCACATCCCACATCGCCCATCAAGCCGACACAACGCGCCGGCTTGGTTTCCGTCCCGAGCATGGCGACGTGAAACGGACTGACCTGCACGGTTGCGCTATCGGGAACTGCACCACCGGATGAGGCGCATTCGCCCCAAAAGAAAGACACACGAAAATACGCGCAGCAGGCGCCGCACGTGAGGCAGGGATTGTCGATGGACATGGGAGCTGAACACTCAGAAACCGGCAAAGGGCCGGCACCGGGCGGCTATTCTATTCATCGCAGCGAACTTGGGAAGAGGCCTACAGGGCGCCTTGTAAAAGATTTTTCTGCACACCGATAGTCGGTTTACTGCCGCAGCGACAGGCGTAGAATGGCGACCTCATTTTTCGAGCCGAGCAGCAATCACACATGGCCTTGCCGACCCTGCGCATCATCGGTTTCATTCTCGGCATTTTCCTGATCACACTCGCAGTCAGCATGGTCATTCCGATGGTCACGCTGTTCGCGTTTGACCGAACTGACGATCTTCAAGCGTTTCTGTGGTCCAGCCTGATTACTTTCGGCTGCGGTTTTGCGCTGGTTGCACCAGGTCGACCGGCCAATACCAACCTGCGCCCGCGCGACATGTATTTTCTGACCACGGTTAGCTGGGTAATCGTGTGCTGCTTCGCCGCCCTGCCGCTCATGCTCATCCAACACATCAGCTATACCGATGCGTTCTTTGAAACCATGTCCGGCATCACCACCACCGGTGCGACCGTACTCTCCGGTCTCGATAGCGCCTCACCGGGCCTGCTTATTTGGCGATCATTGCTGCACTGGCTTGGCGGTATCGGCTTCATCGGCATGGCAGTCGCCATTCTGCCGCTGCTACGCGTTGGTGGTATGCGACTGTTCCAGACCGAATCATCTGACTGGTCAGAAAAGGTCATGCCGCGTTCACACATGGCCGGCAAATACCTGATCGTTATCTACCTGGTCTTTACGCTAGCCGCCTTCATCGCATTCTGGCTGGCAGGAATGAGCGGATTCGATGCGATCAACCATGCGATGTCCACCGTGGCGACTGGCGGCTATTCGACCTCCGACGCATCGCTCGGCAAGTTCGGTCCAGCCACGCATTGGGTTGCGATCTTCTTCATGATTTTGGGCAGCTTGCCGTTCACCCTGTACGTAGCCACCGCTCGCGGCGACCGTAGGGCATTGTTTGGGGATCAGCAGGTTCGTGGGTTTCTGGTAATGCTCACGGCAACAAGCCTGTTATTCAGCCTGTGGTATTGGTTCAACCATGAAGACAGTTTTCTCGACTCGCTGCGGATCGTGACATTCAGCGTTGTATCGGTCATCACGACCACCGGCTATGCCGTCAGCGACTACGCCCAATGGGGTGGCTTCGCGGTCATGGTGTTCTTCTATCTCACCTTCCTCGGTGGTTGTTCCGGGTCTACGTCCGGCGGCTTGAAGATGTTTCGTTTTCAGGTCGCTTACACCCTGCTGCGCTCGAACCTCAAGCAACTGGTTCACCCACGGGCAGTCATCCGCCAACAGTACAACGGGCATAATCTGGACGAAGAAATTGTCCGTTCGATCCTGACATTTTCATTCTTCTTCACCATGACCATTGGTGTGCTGGCCTTGTGTCTGGCATTGCTTGGGCTGGACCCGATCACCGCACTCACAGGCGCCGCGTCAGCGGTGTGTAACGTAGGTCCGGGGCTCGGACCAATCATCGGCCCGGCAGGCAATTTCTCAACGCTACCCGATGCCGCCAAGTGGTTATTATCCGTCGGCATGCTGCTTGGCCGGCTGGAAATCATCACGGTACTGGTAATGCTGACCCCTTCGTTCTGGCGCCACTGACGGACTTACGTCTCGCCGATGTCCTCGTTCCACAGCTCAGGGCTTTCGGCGATAAAGCGACGCATCATCTCAACACAGCGTGCCTCCTGTAACACTTCGACCTCAACACCTCGGCCACGTAACAGCAGCTCCTCGCCCATGGAGGTCTGATTCTCACCGATCACGACCTTGGGTATGCCATACAGCAGGATCGCCCCGCTGCACATGGGACACGGCGACAGTGTGGTATAGAGGATCGACTCGGCGTAGACGCTGGCCGGTTGCCGACCAGCGTTTTCGAAAGCGTCCATCTCCCCGTGCAGCACCGCGCTGCCCTGCTGAACCCGCCGGTTGTGGCCGCGGCCAATGATTCGCCCCCGGTGGACGATTACCGAACCGATTGGAATGCCGCCCTCAGCGAGTCCCTTCTCCGCTTCCTCAATCGCCGCCTGCATGAATTCATCCATTTACACTGCCCCCTTTTTGTCTTGGTAGATGGTGTTATCGCTATCAAGCGGTTTCGGATCGACGCTTGAACAGGCGTTTGCTCAGCTCGACCACTGCAAACACCAGACCGCCGGCCAATATCCCGAAGGCAGCATCCAGCAGCGTCGGCAACAGCCCGGCCAGAACCGAGCCAATGTATGGCAGCGCTACAGTGTGCTCCGCGCTGTTCTCAATGAAGTGGTGGATAGCCTTGAAACCGTGGGTCAGGATGCCGCCGCCGACCATGAACATGGCGGCCGTGCCAATGACCGACAAGGACTTCATCAACCAGGGCGCGACCGAGAGAATGGCGCGGCCCAGCGACTGCGCTGCAGAACTGCTGCGTTTGCTCAGCGCCAGGCCCGCGTCGTCGAGTTTGACGATGCCGGCAACCAAACCGTAGACGCCAATGGTCATGATGATCGCAATGCCCGCGAGCACGGCGATCTGCTCGACGAAGCTCGCGGCGGCAACCGTACCCAGCGTAATGGCGATGATCTCGGCAGACAGAATGAAATCGGTGCGCACCGCCCCACTGATCTTGTCGCGCTCGAATGCCACCATGTCGACGCTCTCGTCCGCCAACGCCTCGATTTGCTTGGCATGGTGGTCCTCATCGCGATGCAGGAACCGGTGCGCCAGCTTCTCGAAACCTTCGAAACAGAGGAACGCGCCGCCAAGCATCAACAACGGTGTGATAGCCCACGGGATGAATGCGCTGATCAGCAACGCCGCCGGCACCAGAATCAGCTTGTTACGCATGGACCCTTTGGCCACGGCCCAGACCACCGGCAGTTCGCGGTCCGCGTTGACGCCGGTGACCTGCTGAGCATTGAGTGCAAGGTCATCTCCCAGCACGCCGGCGGTTTTCTTCGCCGCGACCTTAGTCATCAGGGATACGTCATCCAGGACCGAAGCGATATCGTCGATCAAGGCAAGAAGGCTACTGGCCAATGCGGGTCATCCTATTGGTTTTTTCAAAAAGCGGCGCGAGGGCGCCGCGGTCATATATACGCAAGCTAAGGCTATAGCGGCAGAGCACAAGTTCCGGCAGGGCCACGTCAACGCTGCGCCCGGTATTCGCCAGGAGTCATTGCAAACCAGCGTTTGAAGGCGCGAAAGAAATTACTCGGATCGGCAAAGCCCAGCAGATAGGCCACTTCCAGCAAGGCGAGATCCGCTCGCGCCAAGTACTGCTCGGCAAGCGTTCGCCGCGTGTCGTCTAGCAATTGCTGGAAACTGGTGCCCTCCTCGTCCAGGCGCCGCTGCAAGGAACGTTCAGACAGGTGCAGCGACTGCGCCACCGTTTCGCGTCGCGGTTCTCCTTGCGGCAATAGGCGGCAGATCACCTGCCGTGCCTGATGGGTCACGCGGCTGTCCGAGAGGCGCGCCAGGTAATCGCCGGCAAACCGGTCATGCAATTGGGCCAGTTCCGCATTGGCAGTAGGTAGCGCAATATCCATATCGACATGGCGCATCAGCATGCCGTGGTACTCGGCATTGAAGCGTAACGGCGCTTGGAACACGGCCCGGTACGGCTCGATATCCGCCGGTGGCGGGCCTTGGAAGTAGACTTCAATCGGAACCAGCGGCTTACCGGTCAGCCACCGACAGAATGCAAGCGTACTGGCCAACGAGCCATCTGCGCTCTGGCGCGCCGGAGGCAGTTGGTCGCCATGGATCGTCAGGGTTAACAAGGCGCCGCGATTGGTTGACCCAAACTGCAGATCCGCACCTTCGGCAATGATGCGCTGGTACCGCACCAAGCGCTGGAAGCTGTCCCTGAGCGTACTGCTGGACATCAGCGCATAACCGACCACATGCATCGCGCCGGGGCGCATCACTTTCGCCAGATTCAAGCCGATCGCCGGGTTGCCGGTGATCTCCACCGCACACTGCCAGAGCCGGGTCATGCCGTCCTGGGCAAAACGCGCGTCGGGGTCGTTCAGTGCGGAATAGTCGAGCCCCAGCTTGACAAACAGGTCCTGGCAGTCGAGGCCGTCGAGTTCAAGCGCCTGGACAATACTCAAGGTCCAGCTCGAGGACGTGGTGCGTTCTGTCATCAATCGATTCACTCATGCTCAGACTGTACGTGGCGCGCCGTCATTACAGCGATCTGCGCAGTTTCAATCGCTGATCAATGGTACACAAGGGTACTAAACTGGCACCTGGAGTCAGTGGCCTGCCGTACCTAAGGCTCTAGACTCCAACGACCACAATGACAGGAGGTGCGGCATGAGCACGCAAACCGCCGAACGCTTTACCCGCTTTGCAGATTTCTACCCGTTTTACCTGGCCGAACACAGCAACCCCACCTGCAGACGCTTGCATTACATTGGCAGCTTGCTGGTACTGGCGATCCTGGCCTATGCGGTGATCAGTCAACAGTGGCTATGGCTGCTGGCGATGCCTTTGGCTGGATACGGGTTTGCCTGGGTCGGCCACTTCATCTTCGAGAAGAACCGTCCAGCGACGTTTGAGTACCCCCTGTACAGCTTTCTTGGTGACTGGGTGATGCTGAAAGACATGCTCACCGGCAAGATTCGATTCTGATCCATCACGGTCATCCGGGCCGAGTCGCAACGGCTGCCGGTCACGGAATGGACCGGCGGTTTGGCGCAGTGGTGGCGACTTGGTTATGATCGCCGAGCCAGCGCCGACCAATGCGCTGTCGCCTCCAACGGCGCATTCCAGAGCGCCGGTTTCTTTCAGGGATAGTAACCATAATGTCAACCGTGACCGGTGAGCGACGTAACGGGCTCGCGACTCGTCCACTGCGTGAATATTACGCGCGGGTCTTCGCCTATCTGATCTGCGCCGCCACGCTCGCCGCCGGTGTCTATAGCCAGCAGTTTGCACTCGACCTTTTGTGGTTGGTGCCCTATACGCTCTTGTATCCGCACTTTGCCTATCACCTCAGCTACCGCTTCAAGCGCGAACACCCGGAAACCACCTCCCAGACCCTGTTGTGCCTCGACGCCTTGAACGCGGGCGCTGGTATCGTGCTGCTCGGATGCAGCCTCGTGCCGAGCCTGATGTTTCTGCTGACGCTGAGTTTCAGCGCCCTGGTGGTCGGTAGTCTGCGTCATCTATTGATGACGCTATTGATGGTCTGCATCGGCGTCGGACTGACCAGCTTGCTGGTGCCTTTGCGTTTCGAAGGGGTCAGTTCGGTTCTGGTATCGGCAGTCAGCATCCTGTTCACCACCCTTTACGTGTGCGTAACGGCTTATTACGTGCACCAACAGGGCATCCGACTGGCGCAGGCACGCAGCGAAGTCGAAGCCCAGCAGGCGAAAGCTGCGCGGTTGGCACGCAATCTCGCCAAATACCTGTCTCCACAGGTGTGGGAATCGATTTTTTCCGGCAAGCGCAGCGTGCGACTGGAAACCCAACGCAAGAAGCTCACGGTGTTCTTTTCCGACATCAAGGGATTCACCGAACTCTCCGAAGAGTTGGAAGCTGAAGCCCTCACCGATCTGCTTAATACCTACCTCAATGAGATGTCGAAGATCACTCTCAAGTACGGCGGCACAATCGATAAGTTCGTCGGCGATTGCGTCATGGTGTTCTTTGGCGACCCCGCCAGCCAGGGTGCGAAAAAGGATGCAGTGGCCGCCGTTTCGATGGCTATTGCCATGCGCAAGCACATGAAAGTCCTTCGCCAACAATGGCGCGGCCAAGGCATTACCAAGCCGATGGAAATCCGCATGGGCATCAACACCGGTTACTGCACAGTCGGCAACTTTGGCGCCGACACCCGAATGGACTACACCATCATCGGTCGCGAAGTGAATCTGGCGAGCCGCCTGGAAAGCTCCGCCGAGGCAGGGGAGATCCTCATTTCCCACGAGACCTATTCGCTGGTCAAAGACGTCATCATGTGCCGCGACAAAGGCCAGATCACGGTCAAAGGCTTCACCCGTCCGGTGCAGATCTACCAAGTGGTCGACTTCCGGCGCGACCTCGGTGCTACCAACAGCTTCGTCGAGCACGAACTGCCCGGTTTCTCGATGTATCTCGACACCAACGGCGTGCAGAACTTCGACAAAGAGCGCGTCATCCAGGCGCTCAATCAGGCCGCCGACAAGTTGCGCGACAAGGTCATCATGTAGCACCGCCTGGCCCGGCTCGGGTCAAAGGGTCATCACCCATCGCTATCTGCCGGCGTTCCGCATGCAGTCGAGGTCTACCATGCCGCCCATCCTTTCCCTGCGTCATTACAACCACGACCAGATCATCCACAGCCATGAGCACACGCAGCTAGTGTTCGGCTTGCGCGGGCAGCTGGATTTTGAGATTGACGGCCAGGGCAGTCGCGTCCAGCAGCAGCTTTTGGCCGTCGTGCCCAGCGATGCGCGCCATGCCTGCGGCAGCGCCGAGGGTAGCCTCTGCCTGGTGGCCGATATCCCCAACTGGGACTGGCTGCGGCAGCGTCTAGGCCACCATGCAGATTCCGCTCATCGCTTGCTCGAACGGCCTGCGGCGTTGCGCCTGAGCCCGACACAAAGCCAGCTGGTCGGCTGGCTCGCGGCCAGTCCAATCAACGATCCGATTATCAGCGAGCAAGGCGCAGCACTGTTGCTGGCGAGCCTCGCCTCCGGTTGCGAGCCAGCCGATCGGCAATATCCGCTCCCGCTGACGGCGCTGCATGCGTACGTCGACAGACACCTGTCACATCCACTTGAAGTCAGAGACCTCGCGAGAGTTGCGGGCCTTTCCGTGCAGCGCTTCCACGCACGCTTTGCCAGCGAAACGGGCTTTACGCCTCAAGAATTTGTCCGGTTGCGGCGCCTGCATCAGGGACGAGAACTTCTGATCAGTACCCATCTGGCGGTCGGCGAGATCGCTGCGCGGGTCGGTTATGCCTCGCAAAGTGCTTTTACCGCAGCGCTGAACCGCCACTACGGCCTTACTCCACGGGCTGTTCGGCGCGAGGCGCGCGACAAATCGCGAGAGTAACGCGACAGACCCACCGCATCCCGCGCCGTACCATGAGCACTCCCTGTTGCAGATGCGCAAACGCACGCCACCACGAGGGCTCATGGACCGTTCCGACTCCCCTTCATCAGGTTTCCGAATATCTGCTGCGCTGGACGCCAGGCCATGACCCATCGCAACGCTTTACTGGCGATCCACTTCGGCGCGCTCATGTTTGGTCTCTCCGGGGTCTTCGGCAAGCTGGCCGATAGCACGCCTCTGATCATTACCCTTGGCCGGGCAGGATTTGCTGTCGTGGCGCTTTTACTCGCTGCACGATTCCTGCGTAGCGGTGGCACGGCCCCAAGCCCACGCCAGCGGGCCGGACTGCTTCTCGGTGGGTTGTTGCTCGGCGGCCACTGGCTCACCTTTTTCATCGCCGTGAAGACCGCCGGTGTCGGTATCGCCACACTGGGTTTCGCCAGCTTTCCCGCCTTTACCGTATTGCTGGAAGGGGTCCTGTTCCGCGAGCGCACCCGACCGGTTGAGTTCGGCATGGTCGCCCTGGTCTGTGTGGGACTGCTACTGGTTACGCCACAATTCGACCTGGCTAGCGAAAGCACGCTGGGGCTGATTTACGGCATCCTCTCGGGGCTGATGTTTGCCCTGCTTTCATTGCTCAATCGCGCGGTTACCCGCAGCGTGGACCCGGTCCAGGCTGCACTCTGGCAGAACTGCATCATTCTGCTGTGTCTGCTGCCTTTTTCATGGTCGTCACTGCCAGCCGTCCCGGCCATGGACTGGCTGTGGCTGGCGTTGCTCGGCGTGCTCTGCACCGGCCTGGCACACAGCCTGTTCGTGGCGAGCCTGAAAGTGTTGAAGGCTCGGACGACATCGGTGATCTTCTCGCTGGAGCCGGTATATGGCATCGCTATCGCCTGGTGGCTGTTCAACGAACAACCTTCGCTGGGGATGCTCGCTGGCGGGGCTCTGATCATCCTCGCCTCGGTCATCACCAGCCGATTGAAGGCGCCATCTGCAGCAACCGCTGCCTCCCCATTGGCCAAAACGCCCTAGCGGCAGGAGACGCTACGTCTCGACCGCTGGGCTTTGCCGATCAGTGTGAATGCCGTGGTACACCGGCACCGCGGCAGCCAACCAGAAAGTCGAAGTCGCAACCTTCGTCGGCTTGCATGACATGCTCGACGAACAGCCGCCGGTAACCACCGTCCCACAACAGGCCTTGCGGGGCTTTCCAGGCATTCAGACGCTCTTGCAGTTCGGCATCCGGTATATCCAGATGCAGGCGGCCCTCATAACAGTCCAGCTCGATGAAATCACCGTTACAGACCACCGCCAGCGGTCCGCCAGCGGCGGCCTCCGGCGCGACGTGCAATACCACGGTTCCGTAAGCGGTACCGCTCATACGGGCGTCGGAAATTCGCACCATGTCGGTGATGCCCTTGGCCAGCACTTTTGGCGGTAGGCCCATGTTGCCGACCTCGGCCATGCCGGGGTAACCCTTGGGTCCGCAGTTCTTCATGACCAGAATGCAGGATTCATCGACATCCAGATCGGGGTCGGCAATGCGCGCCTTATAGTCGTCAAAATCCTCGAATACCACTGCACGGCCGCGGTGCTTCATCAATGCCGGGGTCGCCGCCGAGGGTTTCAGCACAGCGCCACTGGGGGCTAAATTGCCGCGTAATACGCAGATGCCGCCGTCTTTGCGCAGTGGATTATCCAGCGCACGAATGACCTCGTCCTCGCCGTAGATCGGGGCCTGCACGCAATTTTCCCAGAGTGTTTTGCCGTTGACCGTCAATGCGTCAGGGTTCGGCAGCAGATTATTTTCACCCAGCCGACGGATCACCGCAGGCAATCCACCGGCGTAGTAGAACTCTTCCATCAGGAAGCGCCCCGACGGCTGCAGGTCGACGATGGTCGGCATGCCTCGGCCAATACGTGTCCAGTCATCCAGCTCGAGCTCGACCCCAATCCGCCCGGCGATGGCCTTGAGGTGAATAACGGCATTGGTCGAACCGCCAATGGCCGCGTTCACCCGGATAGCGTTCTCGAAGGCTTCTTTGGTCAGCACCTTGGACAAGCGCAAGTCTTCGTGAACCATGTCGACAATGCGCATACCGGACAGATGCGCCAGCACATAGCGACGCGAATCCACCGCCGGAATCGCCGCGTTGTGCGGCAATGAGGTGCCCAGTACTTCGGCCATGCAGGCCATGGTCGAGGCGGTTCCCATGGTGTTGCAGGTGCCCGCCGAACGCGACATGCCGGCCTCGGCGGAAAGGAACTCATTGAGGTCGATCTGCCCAGCCTTGTACTGCTCATGCATCTGCCAGACGATGGTACCCGCACCAATATCGCGGCCCTTGTGCTTGCCGTTGAGCATTGGCCCACCGGTGACGACGATGGTCGGCACATCACAGCTCGCCGCCCCCATCAGCAGCGCCGGGGTGGTCTTGTCGCAACCGACCAGCAGCACAACCGCGTCCACCGGATTGCCACGAATCGACTCCTCGACATCCATGCTGGCCAGATTGCGTGTCAGCATGGCGGTCGGTCGCAGGTTCGATTCGCCATTGGAGAAGACTGGGAACTCCACCGGGAAACCGCCGGCCTCTAGCACGCCCTTCTTCACGTGCTCGGCGATTTTGCGAAAGTGCGCGTTGCAGGGGGTCAATTCCGACCAGGTATTGCAGATGCCGATGATTGGCTTGCCTTGGAATTCATGATCCGGGATGCCCTGGTTCTTCATCCAGCTGCGGTACATGAAACCGTTCTTGTCGGTAGTGCCGAACCATTGAGCGGAGCGCAGGGGGCGTTTATCAGTCATTTTGCGTGCACCTCTCCAGCGGCAGACCGCACGGGCCTGCCGGGTTGATCGTTTGTGGGTTGGGTCAAAGCAGCCAGGTCGAAATGGCTGGGAAGTAGAGCAGCAGGCCGAGTACCGCAATCTGGATGACGATGAAGGGCACCATCGAGCGAAAGATGTCGGTCAGTGTGATATCGGGCGGCGCCACGCTTTTGAGATAGAACGCCGCAGGCCCGAACGGGGGCGAGATGTAGGACACCTGCATGCTCACCGCGAAGAGGATGCCGAACCACACCGGGTCGTAGCCGAGTTCTACAACGATGGGCACGAAGATCGGCAGGCAGAGCATGGCAATGCCGATCCAGTCGAGGAACATGCCCAGCAAGAGGAAGATCAGCATCATCACCAGCACGATGACGAAAGGCGCAACCTCAAGGCCGGTGATCGCCGACGAGACGAAACGGTTGCCGCCCATGAGGTTGTAAACCCCGACCAGACAGGCTGCGCCAATGCCGATCCAGACGATCATGCCGCAGGTTTCAAGGGTCTGGGTCAGGCTTTCCTGCAGCAACTTGATGCTGAATTCACCGCGTACCAGCACCGCCAGCAGTACACCCATCGCGCCCATGGCTGCCGCTTCGGTCACCGAGGCGATGCCGGCGTAGATACTGCCGAGCACCAGTCCGGCGATGGCAATCGGAAAGAACATGCCTTTGAAGGCTTCGCCAAGGGTAAGCCGCGGCAGGCTGGAGTCTTTTTCCAGATGAGCACCGCCCATGTGCGGATAACGCATGCACATCACCACCACGTAGAGCATGTAGCTGCCCATCAGCAGCGCGGCGGGAACAATCGCTGCCTTGAACAGATCAGCGATGGAGACACTGGCAATCAGGCCGTAAATGATGAGTACGATGGACGGCGGCACCATGGTACCCAGCGAACCGCCGGCGCAGACCACACCGATGGCGATGCGCTTGTCGTAGCCCAGCCGCAGCATCTGCGGCAACGCCAGCACCCCGAGCAGGACAATTTCGCCACCAATGATTCCGGAGATGGCAGCGAGAAAGAACGCCACCACGATGGTCTGCACCGCCACCCCTCCCGGCAGCCGCCCGGCGAAGAAGCGCATGGCGTTGAACAGATCCCGCGCCAGCCCTGACCGGTCCAGCAAGCCGGCCATGAACACGAACATCGGCACCGCCACCAACGAATATTCAGTGATGAAACCGAACAGGCGGCTGGCCACTAGCGGCACGGCCACCGGGCCGAACCAGCCTAAGGTGAAGCCGGCAGCGACCAGGCCTGTGACGAATGCCAGCGGCAGTCCCAGCACCAGCAGAGCGAAGATCGCGAAGATCATCAGGTAGGTTGCGATCTCGATACTCATGGCTTGCCATCCCCATCGAGACGCGCACGCCGGTGAGTCGCGATTCGCACCACTTGCTGCACCGCCATAAGCGCGATGGAGACCAGCACGACTATCTTGGTGAATGCAGGCAAAGGCTGGTTCCAGGACGATCCCGAGGTCTCCAGCCGCCAGCTGCCATCGGGCGCGTGGGTGGCGTTGTAAGCCAGCACCCAGGCGGCATAGCCGATCGCCAGGCAGAACAGGATGCCCAGCGCCAGGTTCAGCAATTCGAGCCAGCTGCGCTTACGGGGTGAAAGGCGGTCGAGCAGGATGCGTATCTGGATGTGCCGGTTGGTCGCCAATGCATAGGGTCCGCCCAAGGCAAAGATGGCCGCGACGAGGAAGGTCGTGGTCTCGTGCGCCCATTCAGTGGGCGAGTCGAAGCCGTAGCGCATGACAACTTCAAACACACTGACCAGCATGGCGATGAACACCAGCCAGGCAATTACCTGACCGCCACGTCGAATGCCACGATCAAGCATGCCCTGGGCCGGCTCTGGGGCGCAGACATCCAGATGATCGTCAGACGAAGGTTGAGTTTTTTTCACAGCGAAACTCCTCGGACTCTCCGACATGGGCCGGAAAGTCTTTGGTTACTCGAAGATTGGATGGCCGGCTTGCGCGGCTCAGAGCATGCCCTTGTCCTGCAGGTAGCCCTGCATGGAATCCACCGCCTCCTTCGCCTGGGGGCTGCGGTCACGCCAGCGCGACCATTCGTCCCGCGCGGACTGGCGAAACTTCTTCACCTCATCCTCGGGAAGCGAGGTCAGCGTCACATCGCCTTTCTGCCTGGCCAATGCAACCTGCTCCTCGTCTTTCTTCTGCAGATCAGTGACCAGCTGCTCGGTGAAGGCATCGACCGAGTCTTCGAGGATCTTCTGTTGCTCAGGCGACAGGTCATCCCATAGCGCCTTGTTAACCGAGATGTCCTTCATCGGCATCGAGTGGAAGCCGGGATAGACGGCGAACGGCGCGTACTTGTGGTAGCCCTGCTGGTAATTGGTGGAAAACACCGTGTAGTCGGCTGCATCAATCACGCCTTTTTCCAGCCCGGTATAGACCTCGGAGGTCGGCAGGTTCACCGGCGCTGCACCGACCAGCTTGAAGATATTCGAAACCATGCCTTCCGGCGCTCGCACTTTCAGGCCTTTGAGGTCGTCGAGGGTTTCGATCTTGCGCTTGCTGATCAGGGACTCCGCGCCCACAGCGCCAGCACGGATAAGGTGAACGTTGTACGGCTCCACCAGACGGTTGTAACCCGCCTCGCCGCCAGCGTTGCGCATGTAATCCAGGAACGGTGCCGGGCCGCTCCAGGCACCGACCATGTTGCCGTATACCGCGAACGCAGGATTTTTACCGGAGAAATAGCCAGGATCGGTGATGTGGCCCTGAATGATGCCGGCTCCGACGGCATCCAGTGTCTCGTTGTTACCGACAATGGTGCCGGTTGGCAGAACCTCTACGGTGATTTCACCATTGGTTTTCTCGCCGACACGTTTTGCCCACTCCTGAGCGATGCGGTATTCGTCATCGCCGGCGTTGACGTTGATCTGGAATTTCCATTCCTGCTTGGCAAAGGCACTGCCGGACGCGAGGATCAAAGTGGCTGCGAGACCGAACCCGAAACGCTGGACGTTAAATTGCATAAAGGCTTCTCCGATTATTTTTATTAGGCACCGTCACGATCGAGGCGCTAGCCACCGGAAGCAGCAGAGCAGCGCTCTCGTTGTTTTGAAGCCTAGAGAGACAAGACATCATCAACAAATATATATTTCAGCACTACCGATACACGAATGGATATACCTGATGAAGCCGATCAACAGTAACTGGTTTGTACGGGCACGGCTCAAGAACCGTCATATCCCGTTGCTAGCCGCTCTCGGTGATACCGGCAACCTCAATCGTGCTGCCGCCGGCCTGGGCATTTCCCAACCGGCAATATCGAAACTTCTGAAGGAGTTGGAAGACGGGCTTGGCGTTGAGCTGTTCGAACGACATGCCCGCGGCGTAGTCCCGACGCTGTATGGCGAAGCGATGATTCGCCACGCCAAGCGCATGCTTAATACGTTGGATAGAGCCTACAGTGAGGTCGATGCCCTGCGTCACGGACAACAGGGCCATGTGCGCATCGGCACCATCCTGACGCCCTGCGCAGAGCTGCTGCCAGAGGTGATCCGACGCGCCAAGCTTGGTTTCCCAGAGTTGGAAGTCACCATCCGCACCGGCTCAAGCCGCGATTTGCTGACGATCCTGGACGATGGCGAGTTGGACTTTCTGGTCGCGCGCTTTTTTGCCAGCAGTCAGCAAGTCGACTTGCACTTCGAGCCTTTGGCCAAGGAGCCCTTGCAGATCTGTGCGCGCGCCGGGCTGATCAAAACCCCTATGTCTCGCGCGCAACTGAACGCCGCTGACTGGGTGCTACCCCCAGTCGGCAGTGTGTTGCGACAGGAGTTTGATGCGCTGTTCCAGCGCGTCGGCATGCGCCCGCCACGAAAGGTCGTGAATGCGGAGAACCTGCTGATGGTGACCACGCTGGTCGAGAAGGACGACATGCTGACCGTCCTGCCACGCGATGTATTAGCGCACTACGCGCGCTACGGCATGTTGGAGGAGATCGAGGTCGATGCGAGCATCGACGCCGATCTGAACCAAGGGCTGATGGCCTACGGCATCATCACCAAGACCCCGCAACAACTTTCACCAGCAGCCGCCAGCGTACTCGAACTGCTGCGCGATACCGCGCAGCAGATGGGGCTAGGTCACGGAGCGGCACAGCGTTAATCGAGCGAGCCGCTCCACGCATCAGAGCGCCGCGTCGGTGGTTTCACCATCCACCAAGCGCTTGATACCCAGCGGGTTGGTGTTCTTCAGCGCGTCCGGCAGCAGCGCATCCGGGAAGTTTTGATAGCAGACCGGGCGCAGGAAGCGGTCGATCGCCAAGGTGCCGACTGACGTACCACGGGCATCCGAGGTGGCAGGATAAGGCCCGCCATGAACCATGGCATCACAGACTTCCACCCCGGTCGGATAGCCATTGAGCAGTATCCGCCCGGCCTTCTGCTCCAGCAGCGCTACCAGATCGGCGGCGCCCGCCAGGTCAGTAGGTTCAGCGATGAGCGTCGCGGTGAGCTGGCCATGCAAGCCTGACAGCGCGCGCATCAGCTCAGCCTTGTCATTCACCTCCACCACAACGGTGGTCGGGCCGAACACCTCTTCCTGCAACAGCGGATCGCCATCGATCAGCAGCTTTGCGTCAGCCTTGAACAGTTGCGGCTGCGCCTGGCTGCCCTGCTGGTCCTGGCCGGCAAGATGGCTGATCCCCGGATGGCTTTGCAAATGCTGGACGCCCTTGCCGTAGCTGCTGAGCGTGCCCGCATTGAGCATCGTCTGCGCCGGTTGCTCGTTCATGAAGCCGACCAGCCGCTGCAGAAACTCGCTGAACTCCGGCGAGCGAACACCAATGACCAGACCCGGGTTGGTACAGAACTGGCCGCAGCCCATCACCACCGATGCGGTCAGCTCGTTAGCAATAACATCGCCGCGGCTCTTGAGCGCATCAGGCATCAGCACCACAGGGTTGATGCTGGACATCTCGGCAAAGACCGGGATCGGCTGCGGACGCGCGGCGGCCATGTCACAGAGTGCACGACCGCCGCGTAGCGAACCGGTGAAACCTACCGCCTGAATGAGCGGATGCTTGACCAGCCACTCACCGACACCGCCGCCGTAGATCATGTTGAACACACCCTTGGGCATGCCGGTTTTCTCCGCCGCGCGAATCACTGCATCAGCTACGCATTCAGCCGTCACCATATGGCCGCTATGGGCCTTGAATACCACCGGGCAACCGGCTGCCAACGCAGAGGCGGTGTCGCCACCGGCAGTCGAAAACGCCAATGGGAAGTTGCTCGCGCCGAATACCGCAACCGGCCCCAGCCCCATGCGGCACTGGCGAAGATCAGGGCGTGGCAGCGGCTTGCGTTCTGGCAGCGCTCGGTCGATTCGTGCGCCCAGAAAGTCTCCGCGGCGCAGCACCTTGGCAAACAGCCGCATCTGTCCGCTGGTACGGCCACGCTCACCCTGGATTCGACCCGCTGGCAATGCTGTCTCGCGGCAGACCAGCGCAACGAAGTCATCGCCCAATGAATCCAGCTCGTCGGCAATAGCATCGAGGAAGTCGGCTCGCCTGCCCGCAGGAAGCGCTCGGTACTCTGGATAAGCGCTGGCTGCCGCTTGCGCTGCGGCATTCACTTCGTCTTCGGTCGCCTGATGAAATTCATACGGCAATGCTTCGCCGGTGCTGGCGTCGACGCTCTGGACGACAATCGAACCCTGCGCGCTGCGGGCCCCGGCTATGTAGTTCTGACCGCTGATGTTCGGCATGGAATTGTTCCTCTGATGATGTGGTTCATGAGGCTTCGCCCAGTCCGCCTAAGAGCGAAGAGTTTGAAACGTAAAACCCAGCGCGTAGGTGCGCCGGGGCGTTGCGGCCAGTCACTAGCCATGCGGATGTCAGAGTGGCTTCACGCCGCCCGGGGAAATACCCGAACGGCAAATTCTGATGCCGTTGCGCAGTGGTGCGCCAAACTCATCCAGGCTGACCTCAAACTGATCGCCCGCCTGGGCTTTGATTCCGTCAGCGAACGAAAGCGTCGCCGTCCCGAAAAAATGCACGTGAACATCACCGGGACGCAGGAACTGTGCATATTTGAAATGGTGATACTCAAGGTTTTCCAGCGTGTGACACATGTTTTCCTCGCCGGACAGAAACTCTTTCTCCCACAGCACCTGGTCGCCTCGGCGAATGCGACTGACTCCAGCCAAGTGCGCCGGCAATGGCCCTATCCGCAACTCGGGACCAAACGAACAGTAGCGCAACTTCGAGTGCGCAAGATAAAGGTAGTTCTTGCGCTCAAGCACGTGATCCGAGAACTCGTTGCCCAAGGCAAAGCCCAAGCGGTACGGCTGACCGTCATCCCCGATCACATAGAGGCCGGTTAGCTCGGGCTCTTCGCCGTAGTCCTCGGCAAAATCAGGCGCCGGGAAGTCCGCACCGGGACGCACCACAATGCTGCCGTCTCCCTTGTAGAACCATTCAGGCTGGGCACCAACGTTGCCTGACTTCGGGCGACCGCCTTGCATACCCCAGCGGAACATCTGCATCGAATCGGTGAGTTTGGCTTCGTCCTGCTCGCCCTGTTGATGCATTTTGTCGCGAGTCGCGGCACTGCCCATGTGGGTCAGACCCGTGCCGCTGACCAGGCAATGGGCAGTATCTTCATGGTCGAGCGGCGGCAGCACCCGCCCTGCGTCGAGCAGCTCGCGGTACAAAGGACCGGCTTCGCGTGCCTGGGACTGGACGTGCTCAGCGAGGCTGCGATGCTCGCGGATGGCCGCCAAAGCCAACTCGCGCGTGCTGGTGACGCCAGTTAGGACCTCGATCCGCTCGTCGGCTACCAGCCCCACGTGCCTGCAACCCAGTTCGCTCTCGAATTGAATCAACCGCATGCGCACCTTCCTTTTATTGTGATGACGCCCCGCCTGATGGGGGTCTTGTTGCGATCACTTTAAAAACCGCGTCCGCTGGTGCCTAATGACGACTTCTGATTGAGCGATAACTTCCAGTCATCCCATGATTGCCGCCCTCCCCTCTATTGTTTCTCGACTCAGGCTCAAGCAGCTGCGGTTACTGATTGCGCTGGATGAGCAGGGCTCGGTGCACCGCGCGGCCGAGCAGGTCTTCATCAGCCAACCTGGCGCGACCAAATCGCTGCATGAGATCGAAAATACCTTCGGAGCCGAGCTCTTCACCCGCAATAGCCAAGGACTGGTGCCCAACGATCTCGGCCGCTGCGTGATCCGCTACGCCCGGTTGATTCACAGCGACGTGGCGCACCTGCGCGAAGAAATGGTGGGAATTCTTCAGGGTCATGGCGGGCGGCTTTCCGTTGGAACCATCATGGGTGCCGTACCGATGCTGATGCGCGCACTCGGCCGGCTTAGGCGCAAGCAGCCGGAGCTTTCGGTCGAGATCGTCGAGGATACGAGCGCGCGGCTGCTGGGTCTGGTCGACCAGGGCCGGCTCGATCTGGCGATCTGCCGCAGCAGCGTCAGCCAGCGCCCGGACGCCTACGACTGTCTGACGCTACACCCAGAACAATTGACGGTCGTGGCCCACCCAGACCATCCGGCGCGCGTCGCCACGCTCGAACTGGCCGACCTTAGCATCTACCGTTGGGTGGTCTACCCAGCGAACATGCCCATGCGCCTGCTGCTCGAACGCGAGTTCAGTCAATGTGGGCTGGAATTTCCGCGTTACCCGGTCGAAACCGCCTCGACCTTCACCATGCTCAGCCTCTTGCAGGAGGATTCCGAACTGGTGGCCGTCATGCCATTGGCCGTGGCCGAATTCAGCGAGAAGTTCGGCATGATCCGCCGCTTGCCACTGAATCTGCAGTCACGCAGCGAGCCCTATGGCGTGATAGCCCGCCACGGCAGCACGCTGTCAGCAGCGGCGCAGCTGCTATTGGAAGAATTGCAGACCGAGCAGCTGTCGGTCTGATCGGTTCGCCGCTGGAGCAGGCTCAGGCCCGATCGTTATGCCCCAGATTTCGCTCCGGGTCGATCTGGTCCCGCACCCGCTGTTTCAAGATCTTGGCTTCAGGAAAGCCGTCGTCCAGCTTGCGCTCCCATATCTGCACACCGTCGCAGGTGATGTGAAAGGTCCCGCCCGTTGCGGGTACGAGCGACACCTTGCCGAGGTCATCCGCAAAGGTTGAAAGCAGCTCCTGAGCCAGCCATGTCGCGCGCAGCATCCACTGGCACTGGGTGCAATAGGTGATCACAATTTCGGGCTTGGTATCGGCCATGTCGAGGCGCTCGGGTAGCTGACGGGACCCTATAATAGCCGCCATTTCACGTCAGTCCGTTCGGTGTGCCTTCATGTCTCGTCTCCTCTTTCTGCTGATCCTGCTCGTCCCGCTGGCAGGCTTTGCCGAAACCCAGCCGCGCACAGGCCTGGTCCTTTCCGGCGGCGCCGCGAGGGGCCTGGCGCATATCGGCGTGCTTAAGGCGCTGGAAGAACAAGGCGTGCAGATCGATGCAATTGCTGGCACCAGTATGGGTGCTGTGATCGGCGGCCTGTATGCCGCTGGCTACAGTGTCGATGAACTGGAAAAACTGGCACTCGAACTGGACTGGCAGCAGGTGCTTTCCGACGATCCTCCGCGCGAGGACATCCCCTTCCGGCGCAAGCAGGACGACCGGGACTTTCTGGTCAAACGCAAGCTGAGCTTTCGCGACGATGGCAGCCTCGGCCTTCCGCTTGGTGTGATCCAGGGGCAGAACCTGGCGCTGCTGCTCGAACGGCTGTTGGTTCATGCCAGTGACATCCGTGACTTCGACCGTTTGCCAATCCCGTTCCGCGCTGTGGCGACCGATATCGCCAATGACAAGAAAGTCATTTTCCGCAGCGGCCACCTACCCCAGGCCATCCGCGCCAGCATGTCGATCCCGGCCGTCTTTGCCCCGGTCGAAATAGATGGCCGGCTACTGGTCGATGGCGGGATGGTCGACAACGTTCCGATGGATGTCGCTCGCGACATGGGTGTAGACCGTCTGATCGTAGTGGACATCGGCACGCCACTGCTGCCGCGCGAACAGCTGCTGACCGTCGTCGATGTGCTCAACCAGTCGATCACCATGATGACCCGGCGCAACTCCGAAGCGCAGCTGGCCACCCTGAGACCGGAAGACCTGCTGGTGCAACCGATGCTGGCAGCGTTTGGGTCGACCGATTTCGGACGAGCCGAACAGCTGATCGATGCGGGCTATCGTGCTGCCGATGCGCTGGGTGGTCGGCTGGCTACCATGCGCAGCGAAAGCGGCGGCAACCTTTCGCTGAGCCTCGCCCGCTCGGCCGAACCGCGCACCCCGCTGATTACCGCCGTTCGCATCGAGAACGATTCCAAGGTCGGCGATGCAGTGATACGCCGACACATCCGCCAGCAGATCGGCAAGCGGCTGGACGTGCAGGACCTGCAAAAGGACATGGGTACGCTGTACGGACTCGATTACTTCGAACAGGTCGAGTACCGAATCGTCCACGGTAAACCCGGCAATACGCTGGTCGTCACAGCCCGAGAAAAGCGCTCCGGCACCGATTACTTGCGTCTTGGAATCAACCTTTCTGATGATTTTCGCGGCGACAGCGCATTCAACATCGGCGCAAGCTTCCGCAAGAACGGCATCAACGAACTGGGTGCCGAGTGGCTGACGCGGCTGCAACTGGGCGATCGTCAGGAATTCTTCAGTGAGTTCTACCAGCCGTTGGACGCTGGCTCCCGCTGGTTCGTCGCACCGAACCTCATTGCGCAAGCGCAGAACGTCGAGGCTATCCTGGATAACGACCCTATCGCCGAATACCGCCTGCAGCGCTATGGCTATGGGCTAAGCCTGGGTCGACAGATTGCCAATAACGGCGAAATCCGCTTTGGTGTGGGGCAAGCCTGGGGTGAAGCCGACGTTCGCGTCGGTGACCAGCAGCTGCCTGACTTCTCGTTCGAGGAAGGTTACTACCAGCTGCAGTATTCGTTCGACACGGTGGACGACGTCGACTTCCCTCGTGAGGGCGAGGACATCGGACTTACCCTTCGCCAGTACGATCCTAGTCTGGGCTCCGATAGGCGCTATCGTCAGTGGGAGTTTCGCCTGGACAAGGCCTTCAGCTTCGGCCTGGATACGTTGGTATTTGGCGGACGCTACGGACGAACGCTGGATGATGCCGAGATCGTCACCTCAAGCTTTCTGCTCGGCGGCGCACGGCAATTGTCGGGGTTCCGGCAAGACGCCCTGTCCGGCCAGAACATCAGTCTGGCACGCATGATCTATTACCGCCGAATGACACCCCGCTCGTTTCTGCCCCTGGATTTCCCGCTCTATCTGGGTGCGTCATTAGAACGTGGGCGCGCCTGGAACAATGACAACGCGTTTGATAGCGGCTATATCAATGCTGGCAGCATCTTTATCGGCTACGAGACACCGCTGGGGCCGCTGAATTTCAGCTACGGCCTGAACGACGAAGCTGAGCGCGCCCTGTATCTGAATCTGGGGCGAAGTTTCTGATCGGTGCGCCGTCTCTAACCCCGCTCCGTTAGGCGATCATTGCAAGCAACTCGTTGACCTGCTGCCGCTGCGCTGCATCTCCCTCAGTCGCGAGGGTTTCGAGAATGATGCAAGCATTCTCCATGTCGCCCTGCTTGATATACGCAACCGCCTGGTTGAGACGGACCAGGTGTTCGGGATTCGGCTCGAGCTGGCGAAGTTCTTCCGCTGTCGGTTTCGATTCGACCGGCTCCGCATTGCCGAGCAACGATGTCAGCTCGCCAAGCGTCAGTGCCTCATCGAAACCATCGATCAATGGCTGGGCGGGGTACGCCTGTCCGGCTTCCATCGCTGAAGTTTGCGGGACGGGTTCAGATGCAGAGTCCAGAAAGTCTGCCGCCAGTGACTCGTCCAGAACAAAGGTGATATCCGGATCCAGGAACGGCTCAGACGCTGCTGGTTTGGCGACAGAAACCGCCGAAGCCAGAGCGGGATGCAACGCGAGCAGCTGTTCGAGCTGTGCACGCTCGCCCCCCGCCTGCAGATAGGCGTCGGCAGCCACGCAATAACTGGCGACGTTGCCGACCTCAGCAAGAAGCCCGAGATGGCGAAGGCGAATATCGAGTTGTGTCGGCGCCCGCTCGATTCCGCGCGACAGCACGTCAATCGCTTCATCGCGGCGGCCATAGGTGATGTATATATTTGCCGCTTCGAGCACGTCTGTCTCGCTGACAGATGCATGCGCGGGCTGGCGAGGCATTTCTGGCGCAGCCGCGACGGCCACCGGCGGCACGCGCGTCGGCTGGGGAGCGGCAACGGCAACGGGCACCGCATCTGGACATTTGGGTTCGGATTTTTTGCGGCGACTGAACCACAGGCCACCCAACAACATGGAAATCAACACTCCGCCGCCGGGCAACGTCCAGTCCTGCCAGCGAAACGACGAAACAGCCTCGGCTGGGCTCGCCTCAGCTGGCGGCAGCACGATCGGCTGACCCTCCGGCATTATCGCTGGTGCAGATTGCTCCACAGCTGGCGAAGCAACCGCCTGCGGCCGCCCCTGCTCCACTAATTGTGCAGTAACGGCTTCAAGCTGAAGCCGCATGTCGATCAGCATTTGCTTGAGCTGCTGATTCTCTTCACGGCTGGCGGCCAGCTCTTCGAACAGCTGACGACGCAACATGGCTACCTGACCGTCAACGAGTGTCGGATCGGCAGGCGCCGGTGCAGTTGGCTTGGCATCAGCTGTCAGCTGGCTCTGCGCGGTGGTCTCGGCGATCGGCGCTGGCGAAGCGGGCTCTACGGACTCTGCAACGGCTTGTATGGCTGCATCTGGCAACAGCAGATCTGCCCCCGCCTTGAGACGTGCCGCATCACCACCGGCAAAGGCATCGGGATTCAAGGCCTGAATGTCGCGCATGAATTGCGCCTGTGACGCTCGGGTGCGACCTGCGTAGGCGTCGGCGATAGCCCACAGGCTCTCACCGCTAGCCACCCGGTGACGCTTCCCCTGCGACGCTTGCGGCAGCTCGGCAGGCGGCACGAAACGCGCTGGTTCGACACGCGCCGGGCGAGCATCGGCTTGCGGATTACTCACGACGAAACTGCTCGAAACCTCGGACGAACTTGGCATCGGATCAAGCAGAACCGTGTATTCACGGAGCATCCGGCTCTTCGCCCGGGTGATCTCTACCAGGAAGTTGAGATAAGGCTCGCGGACGGGCTTATTGGTCGCAACGCGGATCCGGCTCCGGTTACCGTCGATCACCGGCGTGAAGCGCAGATCCTGCAAAAACGCCAGGCGCTCGACGCCCACACGCGCAAAATCTGCGTTGGAAGCCAACACCACGCGGATGTCATCGACGCCCAGACCGCCTACGTCCAATAGGTCGATTTCGGCACTCAGCGGTTGATTCAGGGCAGAGTTGAGCGTGATGTCGCCCATACCTAGGGCGGAAACCATGCCCGAATAGATCAGCGAGCCAGAGGCCACCGTAAACAAGACTCGACGACCGAGTGCCATGAAACCTCCGCAGGTGGCGTTCGGCGTGCTTCTTCGCCGGTCCACCGTTCGATTACTGAACTGTGACGCGGTTATCGACTGATGCGGAAAAAATTAGAGGCAGTTCGTCGGCGTGCGCGCGAAGGCATTGTGCCATTATTTGCAAAACATAGCCTAGCGTCAAAAGACAAACGGCAGCTGAAGGCAGTGCCTGAATTCGGGCGGCTTATGCACGCGCTTTAGAATGTTGCCGAGACGCCCGGCGCGCCAACCTAGCCATGGCCAGATCGCGCGCAGGCCTGTGCGTAGGAACGCATATGGCAGGGCTGCCTTAACGCTTGGCTTTTACAAGGTTCGCCAAGATGCGTTCATGTACTTGCTGGCACTTACGCAGATCTTCTTCGTCGATCCCGTCGAAGAGTTCGTGGCGAACCTGAGTGGAAATCGCCTCGATTCTTTGGATGAGCGGGCGCGCTGGGGCACCTAGCGTAATGAGTTTGGCGCGGCGATCATCGGGAGCCGGCTGGCGATGGACTAAACCTTGTGCTTCGAGACTGTCCAGTAGCCTCGCCAACGTTGGCCCCTCGACTGCAACACTTTGTGCAAGCTCCCGTTGTGTAGGGTCGTGGTCGAATCGGGCCAGATGCAGTAGAACCAACCATCGCGCCTGAGAAAGGTCGAGGTCTGCTAGACGGCGGTCCAGCTCGGCGCGCCAGCCACGCGAAAGTTGAGCCAACTGCATGGCGAAGCGATGTTGGTCGGGATACATGGAGCGGTCTTTCCGGAAAAACTAATTATTAGCGAGCTAACCACAGCTCCGAGAGGCTGGCAAGGCTACCATCGGCCCGGTACGTAACCCTGTATTGCGGTGCACCGCGCTATCCCGTACAGCGAACAAGCGCAGCGGCAATACGCCGCACCGCTAGACTGACCGTTAGAGTTCGAATTCGGCTTGCAACGATGCTCGTACGCAGAACAAGACCGGCTCGGGGACTCGTCCGGCAAACTGTTCAGCAACGGCCGCAACCGGAGGTAATTCCCCTTCGCCATCAAGGAAGGCTTCCTGGATCTCCCCGAGCAACTCCTCTGGCAGGTCCAGCGCCTGCTCAAGGCTCAACTGCTGCTGGCCTATGGCTTCGGCAAGCATGGCGTAGACGTTCTTTTCGCTGCAATCGAGTTGCCGTGCGATCTGCGCCGGCGTCATGCCCGCGCGGGCCAGAGTGATCAGTTCGTGGCGAACATCGGCTGGCGATTTGGCCGCTGGTGCCGTGCCTTGCAGCACTTCAAGAAACGCTTGGCCGTAACGGTCGAGCTTGCGTGCGCCAACGCCGCTGATGCGCGCCATATCGCTGAGTGTGCCGGGCTGGCTGCGAAGCATCTCCAGAAGCGTCGCGTCCGGGAAAATGACGTAAGGCGGCACACCATGCTCCTCAGCCAGTTTACGGCGTAGGGTGCGCAGTGCTTCCCAGGTCTCACGCTCTTCGCTGCGCACCAGCTGACTCGCTGCGCTCGCGGCGGACTTCGGCGCCTTGGTGGACAGCTCTCGACGCAGCTCCAGGGCAACCTCGCCTCTGAGCAAAGTACGGCAGCTGTCGCTGAGGCGAAGGCCACCGAAACCTTCCAGATCGACGTCGGCCAGCCCGCGGGCGACCAATTGGCGAAACAGTGATCGCCACTCCCCTTCGGACAATGCCTTGCCTACGCCGAATACTGACAAGTGCTGATGACCGAGGCTGCGGATCTTTTCGTTGTCTCGACCAAGGAGGATATCGACCAGGTGACCAACACCGTAGCGCTGGCCGCTGCGGTAGATCGCCGACAGGGCTTGTCGCGCCGGCTCGGTGGCATCCCATGTCTGCACGCCGTCGACACAATTGTCGCAATGCCCGCAGGGCTCCGGCATGTCCTCATCGAAGTACGCCAGCAGCACCTGACGACGGCAACGAGTTTCCTCACAAAGCGAGAGCATCGCGTCGAGTTTGTGCTGCTCGATGCGCTTGTGTCGCTCGTCGCCTTCGGAATTGTTGAGCATCTGCTTGAGGAAGATTACGTCTTGCAGCCCGTATGCCATCCAGGCGTCGGCGGGCAAACCATCGCGACCCGCGCGGCCGGTTTCCTGGTAATAGGCTTCCAGCGATTTCGGCAGATCCAGATGAGCAACGAAACGTACGTTGGGCTTGTCGATGCCCATGCCGAATGCGATGGTCGCAACCATGATCAGGCCTTCCTCATTGAGAAAGCGCCTCTGGTGAAACGCCCGAAGATCATTCGGCAGACCAGCATGGTAGGGCAACGCCGGAAAGCCCTGCTCGGTAAGAAAGGCGGCGATGTCATCAACCTTCTTGCGCGACATGCAATAGATGATTCCGGCGTCACCGCGGCGCTCAGCGAGGAACGCCATGAGCTGCTTGCGAGGCTGTTCCTTCGGCACGATGCGATAGAAGATGTTTGGCCGATCGAAACTTGAAAGGAATCGCTCTGCATTCCCCAGATGCAAGCGCTGGACGATTTCTTCCCGCGTTCGCTTGTCGGCCGTGGCAGTCAGCGCAATTCGTGGGACGCTGGGGAAAAATTCAGCCAGCTGGCCGAGCTGCAGGTACTCAGGACGAAAATCATGCCCCCACTGTGATACGCAGTGCGCCTCATCAATGGCGAACAAACCGATCTGCAAGCGCTGCAAGAACGCCAGCATGCGTGGCTGAACCAGCCGCTCGGGCGCGAGATAAAGCATCTTGATTTCGTTACGGCGCAAACGGTCGGCAATGTCGCGCTGCTGTTCGGGCGTCAAGGTCGAGTTGAGCGCAGCCGCCGCAACGCCCAGTTCCTCGAGCGTAGCCACCTGATCGTCCATCAACGCGATCAGCGGCGACACCACTACGGCCAAGCCGTCGCGAAGCAACGCCGGCACCTGATAACAGAGCGATTTACCGCCGCCGGTCGGCATCAGCACCAGCGCATCGTCGCCGTCGGCCACGCGCTGGATGATCGCACCCTGGTTGCCACGAAACGCGTCGTAGCCGAATACATCTTTTAGAATGCGCTGTGCCTGATCGAGCATGCCGGTCTCCGAAACAAGACGCGCGAGTATACGCGACACAGCCGTCCGGTTCAGGCAGAACACTGCTCCTGCGATAGTTGGTGCCCCACGGCGGTACGGCGGAACTCCGGGCGAAATTTTCAATCAGTCGAAGACGCAGTGGCAGGAAATGCCCGCAGCCGCCGCAGCGTCAAAGCGCGCGGTAGCCTGAGGCCTGCAGCTCGTCTAGAATCAGCGCTGTTTTCTCTCCAAGGTAGCCATCGATGTCCTTCGCCGAGCAACTCGCCCGCCTGCAAGTGTTTCTGGATGCAGATGATCTGCACGAAGAAGCCCTCGATTACATCGCCGCCCATGGCTATCTCACCGCCTTGTGCATCTGTTCGGAGCAAGTGCCGGAACGCGAATGGATCGACGCGCTGTTTGCCGAGCCGCCAAAATATGCGGACGACACCGAGCGCGAAGCCATCGAGGCGACGCTGATCCAGCTCAAGGCACACATTGCACGGCAACTGGCCAGTGATGAAGACATGGAGCTCCCCTGCGAACTCGACATGGGCGACGAGCCTGACGAATCCGACCTGCGCGGCTGGTGCATCGGCTTCATGGAAGGCGTGTTCATGCGCGAGTCGGTGTGGTTCGAAGATTCCGAAGAGGAAGTCAGCGAGCTGCTGTTGCCGATCATGGTCGGATCAGGTCTTTTCGACGAGCAACCCGAATTCAGCGATATCGCCACAGATCCGAACCTGGTCGCGGAGATGGTCGAGCAGATTCCAGAGATCCTTACGGCGCTGTACCTGATCTGTCACGCACCTGAAGAGAAGCCCGCGCTTCTCAAACCTCGCAAGCACTGACGCCGGATAGCCTCTTGGCTCACCGCGATATTCCAACGTATCGCAATCCAGTAGCACGTTATGTGCTGCTGGTGATCGGTTGGTTAAGCGTCACGCTCGGCATCATCGGAATCTTCCTGCCGGTCCTGCCAACCACGCCCTTTCTTCTTCTTGCTGCTGCCTGCTTCGTCCGTAGCTCTCGTCGTTTCTACGACTGGCTGGTGACACACCCCCGGCTAGGTCCTTGGTTCCGCGATTACCTGGAAGGTAAAGGCATCCCACTCAAGGGCAAGGTTTACGCTATTACGACCATGTGGATCAGCATCGGCGTCTCCTGCTGGCTGGTACCGATGTTCTGGGCGCGTATCGGCATGCTGACCAGCGCAACGCTGGTCAGCCTCTATATCCTCCGCATGAAAACCATCCCTGCCCGCTGAGAAACCTCAGCCCTCACGGCCATGATTACGCTGGTAGGTTTCTTGGCCCATCGCATCTATCTGCGCCTCGATCAAGGCTTCAAACGGACGAAGCAATCTATCGAACCGCCCTTCGCCCTCCAGTATGTTCAACGCCGTGACAATGGCTTCGAGGGTTGAAAGCGCACCTGGCGCCGGCGCCTTCCGCAAGCGGTAACGGGAGACGAGCCCCGTGGGCAGTGAAACGCGAGGCAAGGTCGCCAGCTCGGGATTGAGATGCAGCATTTTGCGCGCCTTTCGCCAGGTGCCATCGGGGACGACCAGTCGCAACGGTTTCTCACCCTGCGCCAGGCGTTCCAGCGGAATGGCATCCTCCCCGGGAAATAGCAGATAGTTGTTACGCTCATCGGCTGGAACGCTGACGACTTCGCCCACCACCAGCTTTGCACTGCGCAGCCCCAAGACGGCCAATCGAGCCGTGTTGAGCGCATGCGCGGTTTCGCTGGGGTGCTGCAGGATAAGCACCTGCGTCTCGCTAGTTAGCGAGGGGATCAACGGGCACAAGCAGTGGCTGGAAGGCCGCTGACAGTACGGGCATTGCGGACGGGACATGACTTCTCCTGTGGTCGACGAAGTCTGCCATATCGCACGCAACGGCAGGCTATGCTGGTCCCACTCACTGAAAACTGGGAGGCAGTCGCCAATGATCACGCTCCACCATCTGGAAAACTCTCGCTCGCAACGTGTGCTGTGGCTGCTAGAGGAGCTGCAGCTACCCTACGAAATCAAGCGTTACGCCCGGGACCCGAAAACCATGCTGGCGCCGCCCGAGCTGAAGCAGGTGCACCCGCTGGGTAAATCCCCCGTGATTACTGACGGCGATCTCACCCTCGCCGAGTCCGCAACCATTCTGGAGTATCTGGTCGAACGCTACAGCGAAGGCCGGCTAGCGCCCACTGCCGGTACCCCGGAATACCTTCGTTTTCGTTATTGGATGCATTACGCGGAGGGCTCGGCAATGCCGCCCCTGCTGCTACGACTGGTCTTCGATCGCGTCGCCAACGGACCGATGCCATTTTTCATCCGGCCCGTGGCCCGAGCGATCGCCAAAGGAGCCAATCAAGCGTTCATCGGCCCGCAGCTCAAGCTGCATCTGGACTACATGGAAAGCGAGTTATCCAAGACGCAATGGTTCGCGGGCGAAGATTTCACCGTCGCGGACATTCAGATGAGCTTTCCGCTAGAAGCCGCTCAGGCGCGCGCAGGCCTAGACGCGAGTCGGCCAAACCTGACGGCATTCTTGAAGCGTATAAGAGAGCGACCCGCTTATCAGCGCGCCGTTGAAAAAGGTGGTCCGGTGATGCCGGGGCGCTAGAGCTACCGCACCCGGCCCGCCGAGGTCAGCGACGCTGGGCCGCTGCTTTGTCTCGTTGCGCTCGTACCGGGATCGGCTGCAAACGAGGCGGTTCGACAAACCCAAGCGCCACTGCCAGATTCCAGCACACACTATTGAGCAATGCTTTCATGACTAACCCCTCCTGCTTGATACGGGTTTTTGGTGGAGCCCTGGGACTTCGACATCAGCATAACCCAACAATCGCAACATAACCTGCAAGAGGTGTTGCAGAGTATTCAGCCAACGCGCCGTTTGTCCGGCTCTTATGAATAGCGACCCGCACTGTCCAAAAGCGTTCGCCTGGCGCGACTACTGGGCAGTCTGCATCTTGCGACGATAGGGAAAGACATCGATCACCTTGCCGTCGCTGATTGCCTGCTGCAGGCCCTTCCAATAGTTAGCGTCGTAGAGCTCTCCATGCAGCTTCGCGAACAGCCGGCGCTGCCCGATATCGGCAAACAGAAAGCGGGGGAACTCCTCCGGGAACACATCGTTGGGCCCTACGGAATACCAGGGCTCAGATGCCATTTCATCTTCGGGGTATCGAGGCTCGGGTATGTAGCGGAAATTGACCTCGGTGAGAAAGCATATCTCGTCGTAATCGTAGAACACGACGCGGCCATGGCGGGTCACACCGAAGTTCTTCAGCAGCATGTCTCCGGGGAAGATGTTGGCAGCCGCCAGTTGCTTGATAGCCAGCCCGTAGTCTTCCAACGCTTCATGGACCTGCTGTTCGCTTGCGTTTTCCACGTACAGGTTCAACGGGGTCATTCGCCGCTCGGTCCAGCAGTGACGCACCAGTACCGTATCGCCTTGGACCTCGACCGTAGAGGGTGCAACCTCAAGCAATTCAGCGAGGCACTCTGGTTCGAATTTAGCTTTTGGAAAGCGGAAATCGGCGAACTCCTGCGTGTCCGCCATGCGCCCTACCCGGTCGACACTTTTCACCAAGCGGTACTTTTCCACCACCGTCGCACGGTTAACGTTCTTGGTATGGGAAAAGCGATCCTTGATGATCTTGAACACGGTATTGAAGCCAGGCAGCGTGAACACGCTCATCACCATCCCGCGCACGCCGGGCGCCATGATGAAGCGGTCGTCAGTGCTAGCCAGATGGTTAATCAGCGCCCGGTAGAACTCCGATTTACCGTGTTTGTAGAAGCCGATCGAGGTATAGAGCTCGGCGATGTGCTTGCCGGGCATGATCTGCTTGAGAAAGCCGATGAACTCCGCCGGGATAGAAACTTCCACCATGAAGTACGAGCGGGTGAAGGAGAAGATGATCGAAACTTCCGCCTCATCGGTAATCAGGGCATCGGCAACCAATCCATCGCCTTCCCGGTGCAACAGCGGGATCACCAGCGGCCATTGCTCGTCGCAGGTGAAGATGCGCCCCACAAGATAGGCGCCTTTGTTGCGATACAGCACCGAGGTGAAGAGCTCGACGACGAGTTCCGGATCCTTGCAGACCCAATCGGGTAAGGACACCTGCAGCTGAGTCTCGAGCCGCTGCAAATCTCCTTCCCGATCAGCGTAGGGCACGTCGAACGCAAAATCGCTGAGAATCTGTTCGAGCACACCGTGCAGATCACCACTGGGTTGGTAGCGCCGCGTCTGCGCCATTCGCTGGGCGCGGTTAGCCGGCCGCGTGGTGTGGATGAACATGGTGCTGTCATTGATGCAGTCATGGCTGAACAAGGTGCAGAAGATCGAGTTGTACCAAGTTTCCGAAAGCTCATCGTCAAAGCGTGGATTAATCAGTCCAATGTATTCACCTTTGACCTGCGGCCAACGGTTCACGTCGAGCAGAACCCCTGGTTCCACGGCAGAGCGCAAGGCTGCCGCCGTCTCGCTGACTTTTTCTTCGTACAAGTTAATACGGGCCGCCGATGCACGCTGGGCATCTTGCCACCGGGCTTGCTCGAAGCGTGCCCGGGCGCCCTCAGTGATTAACCTGAAATGTTCGCGGTAGTCATCGAAGCCCAGAAGGATCTGCTGGGCGATCTCGAGATTCGGCGAATGCTGCGCCATATCATTTATCCCGCTGCATGAAAGCGTCGAGCTTATCCACAGCAACTTCTCAATGAAAGCGAGTCAGCTCAACGGGCGTTTTGAAAGCGAGTTTAGAGTTGTCAGGCGAGCCCGCCTCACCAACACTGACGACTCGACCGCCGGAGCTCTGCTATGCGACTTCTCGACTTGTTGCGTCTGCTCAGTCTTGCCGCTATCTGGGGTGCCAGCTTTCTCTTCATGCGAATCATCGCGCCGGAGCTTGGCACCTTTCCCACCGCTTTCTTCCGTGTGCTGTTCGCTTGCATAGGCCTGCTGGCGATTCTGGCGCTCATGCGGACCCGCTGGGATTTTCGCGGCAAACTCAAGCTGTGCCTGATCCTGGGCATGATCAACTCAGGCGTTCCGTTCGCTCTCTATGCCTTAGCGGCGCAATTCCTACCGACTGGCTATTCGGCGATCTTCAATGCGACCACACCGATGATGGGCGTACTCATCGGCGCATTATTCTTCGCCGAAGCACTGACTGCAGCAAAACTGGTCGGCGTGCTGTTCGGCCTGAGCGGCGTTGCGCTGCTGACTCGCACCGGTCCTGTCGCATTCGATCTACAACTGCTGATCGGTGCACTCGCCTGCCTGGGCGCAACCGCGTGCTATGGATTTGGCGGCTTCCTAACCCGGCGCTGGATCAACCAACATGGCGGCTTGACCAGCGAACTGGTCGCCTTTGGAAGCCAGGTCGGCGCGGCACTATGTTTGCTGCCGCTGTTCGCCATTTCTTTGCTGACAGCACCGCCTGTTTCCTGGGGCGGCAGCACCGTCTGGCTAAGCCTTGCTGGCCTCGGCATCGTTTGCACGGCCTTTGCCTACATTCTTTACTTCCGTTTGCTTGCCGATATCGGTCCGGTTCGAACGCTGACGGTGACGTTCATCATTCCGCCGTTTGGGGTGCTATGGGGAGCTCTGTTTCTGGGCGAACCGCTGGACTGGGCCTACGCCTACGGTGGCGCGCTGATCGCCGTGGCGCTCTGGCTCGTGCTGAAACAGGCACCATCCGCAGTTGAGACTGCGCCCCAACCCCAACGCGGCTAGACGGGTTTGGCGCCGCGCGCCTGGCCTCTGGTGGCTGCGCCAGGCTGCAACACATCCCGGCGCAGCGTTGATTACTGCTGCAACTCTTGCTCGCCGAACATATCGGAGAACAGCATGGACGACAGGTAGCGCTCACCTGAGTCGGGCAGGATCACCACGATGTTCTTGCCCTGCATTTCCGGCTTTTCGGCCAGACGTACCGCCGCCGCCATTGCAGCACCGCAGGAGATCCCACAGAGGATGCCTTCTTCGCGCATCAGGCGCAGCGCCATGGCCTTTGACTCATCATCATCGACACGCTCGACCTGATCGACGATCGACAAATCCAGATTCTTCGGCACAAAGCCGGCACCGATCCCCTGAATCTTGTGCGGACTCGGTTTGACTTCTTCGCCCGCCAGGGTCTGGCTGATTACAGGGGAGCTGACCGGCTCTACCGCAACGCTCAGGATCTGCTTGCCCTTGGTGTTCTTGATATAGCGCGACACGCCAGTGATGGTGCCACCTGTTCCCACGCCCGCCACCAGCACGTCGATACTGCCTTCGGTGTCGTTCCAGATTTCCGGCCCGGTGGTTTTTTCGTGAATGGCAGGGTTAGACGGATTTTCGAACTGTTGCGGCATGAAATAGTTGTCAGGATCGGATGCTGCAATCTCGGCGGCTTTCTCGATCGCACCTTTCATGCCTTTTGCCGGTTCAGTGAGCACTAGCTCAGCGCCGAGCGCCTTCAATACCTTGCGGCGCTCCAGACTCATCGAGGCCGGCATGGTCAGCATCAGCTTGTAGCCACGCGCCGCGGCAACGAAGGCCAAGCCAATGCCCGTGTTCCCAGAGGTCGGCTCAACCAGCGTCATACCTGGCTTCAGGCGTCCCTTTTCTTCGGCATCCCAGATCATCGCCGCGCCGATCCGGCACTTGACTGAATAAGCCGGGTTTCGACCCTCGATCTTGGCCATGATGCTGACGCCCTTAGGCCCCAGACGGTTGATCATTACAAGTGGCGTGTTGCCGATGGTTTGCGCGTTGTCTGCGAAGATGCGGCTCATGACGGTATCCCTGCGATGAAAAAACCAAGACTCGTCAGCCTAAGCGCAGTCTCTCGACTCGTCCAGCCGAACTCATAGTTGGCGACAAGGGTCCATCCAGAAGCAGAGCCGCCCATGTTTCCGCTCGATCAGGCCTCCAATGAAGACACGTTATCGCCGCCCGCTGTGGGTCTTGTTGTCACTTGCACTACTGGTATTGGTTATTCATCTGGCACTGCCCTACGTAGTACTTAACTACCTGAACGGCAAACTTGCGGATTTGGGAGACTACCGAGGCCACATCGAAGACGTCGACCTCGCCTGGTGGCGTGGCGCCTATCGGCTCGATGGTCTGGTGATTGACAAAAAAAACCAGCAAGTCCAGGCGCCGCTGTTTACCGCAAACGCTGTCGATATCGGTCTTAGTTGGCGGGCGCTGTGGAAAGATCAAGCGCTGGTTGGTGAGATCATTTTGGAACAGCCCCACCTGAACTTCGTCGACGGTGAGCAAAAGGAAAGCTCGCAAACGGGCGATGGGGTCGATTGGCGTGATCGCCTCAATGGTTTGATGCCGTTTACGCTCAATGAACTGAAAGTCGTCGACGGGCAAGTCTCGTTTCGTAACTTCCAGGCAGATCCGCCCGTTCATGTCTATGCCAGCGCGATCGATGCCAGCCTCTTCAACCTGACCAACACTGCGGATCAGAAGCAAGGGCGCGTCGCGCGATTCGAGGGCAATGCCCAGTTGTTCAATCAGGCGCCGATGGAAGCCAGCGCACAGTTCGATCCCTATACAGACTGGGAAGACTTCCAGTTCAGCCTGCGTGTTACAGACGTCGATCTGACCAAACTGAATGACTTCAGCAACGCCTACGGAAGCTTTGATTTCGCAGGCGGCACTGGCGATCTGGTGATTGAAGTCGAGGCCACCGACGCTCAGCTGGACGGCTATATCAAGCCGCTGCTGCGTAACGTCGAAGTATTCAACTTCGAGCAAGACGTTAAGAACGAAGACAAAGGTTTCTTTCGCGGTATCTGGGAAGCGGTTGTTGGCGGTGGTGAGGAAGTGCTACAGAACCAGCGCAAGGAACAATTCGCCACGCGCGTAGAGCTGGATGGCAGTACCAAGAACACCGACGTAAGCCCTTTCCAAGCATTCATCGCAATCCTGCGTAACGCCTTCGTAGAGGCCTTCTCGGCGCGCTTCGAGCGCTCGCTGAGTGAAAATGACGAGTAAGCGCGAACATCGACGGAAAGGTCGCCCATTCAGTGACTGAATGATCCGCTCACGTTCACACTCGGGCGCCCATCACTTATAGTCGGTCGTCTAAATCAACATGAAGTGCCTGCGTGCCAGGCCCGATCCAAGGAAACTCCGATGAAGTTCGAAGGCACCCAGTCCTACGTCGCCACCGACGATCTCAAACTTGCCGTTAATGCGGCCATCACCCTGGAGCGTCCGCTTCTGGTGAAAGGCGAGCCGGGCACTGGTAAAACCATGCTGGCCGAGCAACTGGCTGAATCATTTGGCGCGCAGCTGATCACCTGGCATATCAAATCCACCACCAAAGCCCATCAGGGGCTTTACGAGTACGACGCCGTCAGCCGACTGCGTGACTCGCAGCTGGACTCCGACCGCGTCCACGACGTACGCAACTACATCAAGAAGGGCAAGCTGTGGGAGGCGTTCGAGTCCGAGCAGCGCGTCATCCTGCTGATCGACGAGATCGACAAGGCCGATATCGAGTTCCCCAACGATCTGCTGCAAGAACTCGACAAGATGGAGTTCTACGTTTACGAGACCAACGAAACCATCAAGGCCAAGCAGCGGCCGATCATCATCATCACCTCGAACAACGAGAAGGAACTGCCCGACGCCTTCCTGCGCCGCTGTTTCTTCCACTACATCGCCTTCCCTGATCGCGACACGCTGCAGCGGATCGTCGAAGTGCACTACCCCAATATCAAGAAGGATCTGGTGGCCGAAGCGCTCGATGTGTTCTTTGATGTCCGTAAGGTGCCAGGCCTGAAGAAGAAGCCGTCCACCAGCGAGCTGGTCGACTGGCTGAAACTGTTGATGGCCGACAACATCGGCGAAGCCGTCCTGCGCGAGCGCGATCCGACCAAGGCGATCCCGCCGTTGGCCGGCGCCCTGGTGAAAAACGAGCAGGACGTGCAATTGCTTGAACGTCTGGCGTTCATGAGTCGTCGCGCCAGTCGCTGACCGGCGGCGGCTCACAGGAGTCGGACGCCTCACTTACTGGAGAAGATCCATGCAAACGCATACCGGTAGTTGCCTCTGTGGCGTCGTTCGTTATCGCATCGACGCTCCGATCAACGAGCTGACCCATTGTCACTGCAAGATGTGTCGCAAAGCCCACGGTGCGGCTTTTGCCACTTATGCGGGCGTGCCGCTGGATGCGTTTCACTTTCTCTCCGGCAAGGATCAGTTGGGTGTCTATCACTCGTCCGACCATGTGACTCGGACGTTCTGCATTCGCTGCGGCTCCAACCTGCAATTCGTCGACAACCGCGAGCATGAGCTCGGCGTTGCTGCCGGCACGCTCGACTCGCCGTTGCCCGCCCCGTCTCAGGAGCACATCTTTGTGGGCTCGAAGGCGGACTGGTACGAGATCCGCGACGGACTCCCGACGCACGACGAAGACCGCTGACCATTAATACAAGGTGCCGCGATGACGGCACGCCTGAGGTTCTGCCATGTTGCTTGGCCTGTTCAATGAGATGCGCGCCGCCAAGGTTCCGGTGTCGGTGCGCGAGCTGCTCGATCTGATCAATGCGTTGAAACACAACGTCGTGTTCGCCGATATGGATGAGTTCTATTATCTGTCCCGGGCGATTCTGGTGAAGGACGAGCGGCACTTCGACAAATTCGATCGTGCCTTCGGCGCCTATTTCAAAGGCCTGGAAAATCTGGATCAGCATATCGAAGCCTTGATTCCAGAAGAGTGGCTGCGCAAGGAGTTCGAGCGTTCCTTGAGCGATGAAGAGCGCGCCAAGATCGAGTCGCTAGGTGGCTTGGACAAGCTGATCGAGGAGTTCAAGAAACGTCTCGAGGAGCAGAAAGGCAAACATGCCGGCGGCAACAAGTGGATCGGCACGGGCGGCACCAGTCCTTTTGGCTCCGGCGGCTACAACCCCGAGGGCATCCGCATCGGTGACGCAGGCAAGCGTCAAGGCAAGGCGGTGAAGGTATGGGATCAGCGCGAATACAAGAACCTCGACGATCAGGTCGAGCTGGGGACGCGCAATATCAAGGTCGCGCTACGCCGCTTGCGCAAGTTCGCTCGCCAGGGCGCGCAAGACGAACTGGACCTGGACGGCACCATCGACCACACCGCTAAAGACGGCGGCCTGCTGAATATCCAGATGCGCCCCGAGCGTCGCAATGCGGTGAAGCTGCTGATCCTGTTCGACATTGGCGGTTCGATGGATGCGCACGTCAAGGTCTGCGAAGAGTTGTTCTCCGCCTGCAAGACGGAGTTCAAGCACCTCGAGTACTTCTACTTTCACAACTTCATCTATGAGTCGGTCTGGAAAAACAATTTCCGCCGGACTTCCGAACGCACCTCGACCCTGGACCTGCTGCATAAGTACGGTGCCGACTACAAGGTGGTCTTCGTTGGCGACGCGGCCATGGCGCCCTACGAAATCACCCAGCCTGGCGGCAGCGTAGAGCACTGGAACGAGGAAGCCGGCTACGTCTGGATGCAGCGCTTCATGGAAAAATACAAAAAGCTCATCTGGATCAACCCTTACCCGAAGGATACCTGGGGCTACACCTCTTCCACAGGCATCATCCGCGACTTGCTGGAGGACCGCATGTATCCACTAACCTTGAGCGGACTGGAAGAAGGCATGAAGTTTTTGTCGAAATAGGTCGCTATCGACCTTCAGCTGCAGGGACGCACCGATGAAAACACGATTGGCCCTTTGGGCCGTCACAGCCGTGACGGCCATCTCCATGGCCGGTGCGCTACAAGCAGCCTTTGGCTTATCAGGTGAGCGTGCCATACATAGCATCGGTGCCAATGCGCCAGCGATAGCCCGCTTTGCGTTGGGCTATGAGCAGACCATCATTATCGTGAATCTTGCCGCTTCGGCTCTGCTACTGATTTGGTGGCTAACCGCAACGGCCACGCCGACTCACCGACCCACGTTGAGGCTAGCAAATGCTGCCTTCGGTAGTTGGATACTGGTCCAGATGCTAGTGATCTGGACGGCTGTCTTAGGCATTCTTCAGCAGGTTTCAGGCTTACCCGATGGCGAGCCTGTACAAGCTGCCTTACTGGTCATTGGGGCCTCTTCGCTCAGATGGCTAATCCCGTCGACCCTCTTCTTGCCTATCCTTCAGTTAGGTTTGGGGGAATGGGCTTACCGCGTCACCGCGCAAGTAACACATCCCCAAGGCGTCCGGACTATCGCTTTGACGGAAGCGGGCTAGCCGTACGACGACGGCGTCGATAGCGCTGTGGAAACAGAGCCTGGCGAAGCAAGACGAAGAGGCTTTCAATGATCCATGCAAGCAACAGTGCGCAGCTTAGGCCCCAGGCGATGGCCTCGGGCGCCAGCAGTACCTGAAAGCGGTAGCTATTCCAGACCTGGCGTCTTATCTCACTGTTTGCCCCGACCAACACGTGCCAGGCCTGTGCGTACCAAGGCCCTTCCATGATCCGCCATTCACGATCAAGCAAACGGGCGCGCTCGACCAATGCCGAAACGCTGCGCGCATCGCTCTGAAACACCGCATCTTCGCTGGCTCGGTAATGCTTGACCAAGGCGTTCAGATCACCTTTGAAAAATCGCCCGGCTGTTTCCTGGAACCCGGCCAGACCCAGCTGCGCCTCCAGCCGACGCGCCTCGACGTGAGCACTGTACGCACTGATGAAGCCCGGCACCTGAATACCGATGAGCAACCCAAGGGCAAACAAGGTCAGCCGCAGATAGCTTCTCAACATCATTGCACCTGCCCGCGCGCGACGCATTCGCCCAGGCGCCACAGCGTCCATTCGCCCGATTGATGAATATCCCAGTGCTCGTTGTCGGTTAATGGCTCGGTTGCCAGCACTGTCACGACGTCGTTTGGCGTCGTCTCCGCATTAAAGTCCACCGTCAGTTCAGCATCTTTCAGTTGCGCCGGGCCGAAAGGGGCGCGACGGGTGATCTGCGCCAGCTTGGTTGAGCAGAAACTGAACAGCCATTCACCATTACTGAGCAAGCAGTTGAATACGCCTTTGGTACGGTAACTGGCACAGGCATCGAGCAGATGCGGGACCAGATCCTCCGCAGCGACCCGCTCGGGAAAGTCGCCGCGTATGAGATTGAGCAAATCGCAGAATGCCGCTTCGCTGTCCGTATCACCTACCGGCTGATAGAAGCCGCGCGCCGGGCTGAAATCCGCTAGTTGGCCGTTGTGGGCAAAACACCAATGCTGCCCCCACAGCTCCCGGACGAAAGGATGCGTATTGACCAGCGCGACTTTGCCGACGTTGGCGTGACGGATATGGCCGATCACCACATGACTTTTAATCAGGTAATGCTGAACCATCTTCGCTACTTCCGACTCGCAGCTGGCCACCGGATCTTGGAACAGTCGAAGACCGCGACCTTCGTAGAACGCAATACCCCAGCCGTCCTTGTGTGGTCCAGTGCGGCCGCCGCGTTGCATCAGTCCGGTAAAGCTGAAGTGGATGTCGGTGGGTACATTGGCGCTCATGCCGAGCAGTTCACACATGCGCTATCTCCCGATAGGTTCTGCTGCGCCTTGGGCGAGAAAGGTTCAGTGTCAGAGTCGGGGTTCGGTCCGCGCCTCGTAGCGGTTCATCGGACGGTAGTCCTCTTCGTCGTCATCCTCGAGTCGTTCGCGCAGGGTGCGAGGGTCCTCATGGCGCGATTCGCTCGGGTGCTGTTTCGCCCGCCGCTCGATCAGCCAACGTACAAGTACAAAAACCGCATAGATGGCGAATGCAATCAAGCCGTAGAGCGCGAGGTCAGCCACGGCACGCCAGGCATTACTGCCGACCTTGAACAACAGATCCAGAGCTGTGATGGCGACCGCCGGGGCGAACAGATCCTTGGCGGGATCGACAATGGTCGGCGTCAGCAGCAACACGGCCATGATCAGCCGCAACGGCTCGCGCAGCCAGCGCCACAGGGGACGGGTGATGCGCAACCAGACCAGCAAGCAGCCCAGCGCAGCGATACCGTAGGCAGACCAGGCAAGCAAATATTCATTGGCGGGTAGGAACATGGCGATCTCTGTACAGGCCGGAGGAAGCCCCGGCATTAACGCCGGGCATGATAACAGTCGTGAGCGACGGCACGGCTAGCCAACTGATGCAATGCAGCTGGCCATTGCGCATCCAACGCCGTATAAACCCTGAAAAAAAACGCGTTGCAGCCCATATCGCGTGCCTAGAAGCCATACTTGTAGCAACCGACATTTCAGGAGATTCATCATGATCTACCAGCATATTCTGGTCGCCACCGACCTGAACGACGATTGCCATCCAGTGGTCGCGCGCGCTCAGGCGCTGGCGACCGCCAGCGGTGCGAAACTGGCGTTGGTCCATGTCATCGAACCCATGGCGATGGCCTTCGGTGGGGACGTGCCAATGGATCTTTCAATGCTGCAACAACAGCAGTTCGACCAAGCCCGTGAGCGCTTGGCCGGGTTCGCTGATCGTTATCCGGGGCTAACCGCGGAACAACGCCACCTGGCCTACGGTCAGCCTCGTCAGGAAGTTCACCGACTGGCCAAGGAGCAAGGCTGTGATCTGGTAGTGGTGGGCAGCCATGGCCGCCACGGCCTCGCTTTGCTGCTTGGCTCCACGTCCAATGACATCCTGCATGGTGCGCCCTGCGATGTGCTCGCCGTACGCCTGAAAAAACCCGAGTGATCCGTCGCCCGGCCTGAGTCAGCTGGTTCAGGCCGTTTCGACTCCGTCCCCGGCACTCATCACAAGTGGCCGAATCTTTTGCAGCTGCGTCTCCAACGAGTAGGTCAGGCTCGATGCCATGGAGAAGAAGGTCAGGAAGGCCTTTAAGTTCGAGTCCTCGTGACAGGTATCGTGGATGCGCTGCCAGAACGCTTGATTGACCAGCTGCAACTGCTGGAACGACCTCACCAATCCCCGCAACTCCCAATCGGCGTGCCGTCCTTCGCGCAGGTTGAAGTACTGTCTCGCCAGGTACAGCGATACCGCCCGAAGTACAAACTCCTGATTGCTCGCGAACGGCAAATGCTGATGGGCCATCGGCTTGAGCCGGCCAAGTATCGGACATGCACTGGTGGCCATGATCACACCCAGAAGCGCGCGCAATCCTTCTTCCAGCCCGACCAGCTTGTTGTACTCCCGCTCAGGGGTACGGACATGCACCTGCGCTTTACGAATGGCGGGCAGACCTTGGAAATCCTCGATGACTCGATGCAGGTCGACCGCCGCCGGGCAATGGCTGAACTCGTTACGACTCAACGGGCAATTGTTGCACTGCTGATGATCCAGGCGCGTCCATCTCGGCGCCAGCTTCGCAGTCTCGTGATCAAAGACACGGTCCGGCTCGATCCGGTAGCTGAACTCATGCTCGTCATCGAGGGTGATTCGGTATTCGATTGCCATCTATGCTCCGTCTGCTGGCAGATATCGTTATCTTCACAAAGTCCCGCTCAACGCAGGCTCGTAAGTCGCACGCTCTATCGGCGAACGTGCGGGTCTTGCAGGCCGGGGTCACGTCGTTGCGGACGGCTCAGCCCTCCAACTCGGCCCAGCGCTCGAGCAGCGCATCGAGCTCCAGCTGCATCGCGTCGAGCTTGGCGATGGTTTCGCCGGTCCGCTCAGCACTCTGCTGATAGAACGCCGGCTGTGCCATCTCCTCTTGCAGCGCAGCGATGCCCTTTTCCACTGCGTCAATCTTGCCCGGCAGTGCTTCCAGCTCGCGCTGAACCTTGTAACTGAGCTTTTTTTTCGCCGGGGTCGGCTCCGCAGACGCTTGCTGTGCAGCCGACTTGGCCTGCGCCGCCTCGGCCTTCGCCTCTTTGCTCTCCTTGCCTTCACCGACGCCGAGCAACTTTACCGAGCCGCCTTGACGCAGCCAATCCTGATAGCCGCCGACGTACTCACGGACCACGCCATTGCCTTCGAATACCAGCGTGCTGGTCACTACGTTATCGAGAAATGCCCGGTCGTGGCTCACCATCAGAACCGTGCCCTGGAAACTCAGCAGGACTTCCTCCAACAGCTCGAGGGTTTCCACATCGAGATCGTTGGTGGGCTCATCGAGGACCAGCAGGTTGGCGGGCTTGCTGAACAGCTTGGCCAGCAAGAGCCGTGCCCGCTCTCCGCCGGAGAGCGCCTTAACCGGCGTACGGGCGCGCTGGGGACTGAACAGGAAGTCTCCGAGGTAGCTCAGGACATGTCGGTTCTGGCCGTCGATGGTTATGAAATCGCGTCCCTCGGCAACGTTGTCTATGACGGTCTTTTCCAGTTCTAGCTGGTGACGCAGTTGGTCGAAATATGCCACTTCCAGCTTGGTGCCGGCTTCTACCGTGCCGCTGGTTGGTTGCAAATCGCCAAGTAGAAGCTTGAGCAACGTGGTCTTGCCGGTACCGTTAGCGCCGAGCAAGCCGATACGGTCGCCACGCTGCAACACCGTCGAGAAGTCGCGAATCAACAACTCGCCCCCCGGATGTCCGAAGCTCGCATGCTCGACAACGATGACCTGCTTGCCAGACTTCTCAGCCGCATCGATCTGAATGTTGGCCTTACCCTGGTGCTCGCGTCGTTCGCTACGTTCAGCACGCAGGGCTTTCAGCGCTCGCACGCGCCCTTCATTGCGGGTACGCCGCGCCTTGATGCCCTGGCGAATCCACACTTCTTCCTGAGCCAGCTTCTTGTCGAACAGCGCATTGGCCGTCTCTTCGGCTGCCAGCTGCTGCTCCTTGTGCACCAGGAAGCTGGCGTAGTCGCCGTTCCAGTCGATCATATGGCCGCGATCAAGCTCAAGAATGCGGGTTGCCAGGTTCTGCAGGAACGCGCGGTCGTGAGTGATGAACAGCACCGCACCGTTGAACCCGGTGAGCGCTTCTTCCAGCCAGGCGATAGCGCCGATATCCAGGTGGTTGGTGGGCTCGTCGAGCAACAGCAGATCGGGCTCTGACACCAGCGCCTGGGCCAGCAGCACGCGCCGTCGCCAACCACCGGACAACTCGGCGAGGGTTTTATCGGCCGGCAACTGCAAGCGGCTCAAGGTGCTGTCCACCAATTGCTGCAGGCGCCATCCATCCTTGGCTTCGAGCGCCTGCTGGACATGCATGAGCTTATCGAGATCGGCTTCGTTCTGGATGTTCTGGCTCAGATGATGATATTCGGCAAGCAGCTGCCCTACCCCGGCCAGCCCCTCAGCCACCACATCGAAGACGGTACGCTCATCGGCAATTGGCAATTCCTGCGGCAACTCGCCAATCTTCAACCCTGGCGCTCGCCAGATTTCGCCGTCATCCGGTAGCTGGCTGCCCTTGACCAGGCTGAGCATGCTGGATTTGCCGGTGCCGTTACGCCCGATAATACAAACCCGCTCACCCCGCGCAATCTGCCAGGACACTCCATCAAGCAATGGATTGTTGCCATAGGCGAGGGACACATCGGTCAACTTGAGCAGGGTCATGACTATCTCCGGAAAACAGGGCGCGCATTCTAACAGAAGGCATCGCCCCGCCGGGCTGCAGCGGACGCCTGGCGGCCTGTTTGACGATAAATTCCCGTCGGTTCGTCAGCTTCTGCCCGAGCGGACCAAGACAACCCGGACCTGGCACGGGCATGACGCTCGTCGGAAGTTTCGCTTTGAGCCTTTCAAGCGCTTAATCCTCGTTTAACTGCTTGACCGGCCAAGCTAAGCTAGCCGCAGAAATTCCCGTACCTCCCCCCCGTTTTCGGAAGTCTCATGCGCGGTCGACTCTCCAGTATTTGTTTGTGTCTGTTTCTCTCCATCATCACCCTTGAAACCACCCAAGCTGCGAGTTTGCAGCAGCAGCGTCAGTTTTACGACGAAGCCAAGCGGGCCTTGGCCAAGGGCGATAGCGGACCATACCGACGCCATGCCAGCGCCCTGCGTGACTATCCGCTCGAGCCCTATCTGGCATATGACGATCTGACCGCACGCTTGAAAACTGCCAGCAATGACGAAGTGGAGAAATTTCTCGCCGAGCATGGTGATTTGCCACAGGCGAGCTGGATGAAGTTGCGCTGGCTGCGGCGGCTGGCGGCACGCGGCGACTGGCGGCCCTTCGTCGCTCACTACGACCCAAAGATGAACTTCACCGAACTTGACTGCCTGTATGGTCAATACCAGCTCATAAGCGGTCAGAAGGAACAGGGCTATGCCACCGCCGAAAAGCTCTGGCTGGTGGGCAAGTCCCAGCACAACGCTTGCGATGCCCTGTTCGAACGTTGGGACGACGCAGGGCAGCTTACCGAGGCTCTACGCTGGAAACGGGCCAAGCTGGCAGTCGAGAACGGCGACTATGGCCTGGCCAAGTTCTTGGTCAAAAGCCTGCCGACGCTGAAAGCACAGGGCGAGCTTCTGCTCGATGTCGCCCAGAAGCCACAGCTGCTCAGCCAGCCTGAACGCTTCTCGCCAGCCACCGAGACCATGGGTGATGTCGTCTCGATCGGCTTACGTCGGTTGGCCCGAGCAAACCCGGAGCAAGCCCTTGGACTGCTCGACAGCTACGCCAGGCGGATGTCCTTTTCGGCGGAAGAAAAGGTCTCCATCGCACGTCAGATCGGCCTCACCCTGGCCAAGCGTTTCGACCCCCGCGCACTGAAAGTCATGGCTGAATACGACCCAGAGCTGCGTGATGACACGGTCAGTGAATGGCGGGCTCGCTTGTTGCTCCGCCTGGGCCGCTGGGATGACGTCTATGCGCTGACTCAGCGATTCCCCGAAGAGCTCGCCAACACCAATCGCTGGCGGTACTGGAAAGCGCGCAGCCTGGAACTGGCCAAGCCCAAAGATGAGCGAGCCGTCCAGCTCTACCAACCGGTCGCTGGCGAGCGCGACTTTTACGGTTTCCTTTCGGCTGACCGCATCCAGGCGCCCTACAAGCTCAACCATCAGCCCCTCGCGCTTGACCCAAAGCTGATCCAGAAGGTCCGCAATACCGCTGGGATTCGCCGCGCCATGGAATTCCATGCTCGCGGGCAAATCGTTGATGGGCGCCGCGAGTGGTATCACGTCAGCAGGTTGTTCAGCCGCGACGAGCTGGTCGCTCAGGCGCGACTGGCCTATGAAATGGAATGGTACTTCCCTGCAATTCGTACCATTAGCCAGGCGAAGTATTGGGACGACTTGGACATCCGCTTCCCCATGGCCCATCGCAGCAGCCTGGTGAACGCCGCGAAAGCGCGTGAAATCCACCCCAGCTGGGTGTTTGCGATCACTCGCCAGGAAAGCGCATTCATGGCCGACGCTCGCTCCCATGTGGGCGCCACAGGCCTGATGCAGTTGATGCCGGCTACGGCGAAAGAAACGGCCAAGCGCTTTGGCATTCCGTTGTCGTCGCCCCAGCAAGTGCTCAACCCCAACGTCAACATTCAGCTAGGTGCTGCCTATCTCAGCCAGATTTACGGTCAGTTCAACGGTAACCGAGTGCTAGCCTCGGCCGCTTACAACGCCGGACCCGGGCGGGTTCGCCAATGGCTGAAGAATGCAGACCACCTTCCGTTTGACGTGTGGGTCGAGAATATCCCGTTCGATGAAACCCGCCAGTACGTGCAGAACGTACTGACCTATTCGGTCATTTACGGGCAAAAGCTCAACGCGCCACAACCACTGGTGGAATGGCACGAGCGCTACTTCGATAATCAGCGATAAGGCGTAAGGATTGATGAGCTGCGGCGTAGGTTTGGCGCCGCAGCAGGCGTGGAAAAGGCTTAGTTGCGGCACCGTTCCAGGTGCGGTGGCGTGCCCACAGCCGAGGTTACTCGAGCACTTCAACAGGCATGCCAATCTGCAAGAGGCCTGTGCCTTCGGCGATGAGATTCTGACCGAAGAATACGCCGCCATCGCCCTTCCGGTAGTTCATCAGCGTAGCCAGTGGCTCGCGGACGGGGCTCCTGTCACCGCTCAGCGGATCGATAGTCGGGATGATGCAACGTGAGCAAGGCTTCACCACGCGGAAAGCCAGATCACCGATGCGAATGCGCCGCCAGCCATCCTCGGCGTAGGGCGCCGCCCCGGCGATCACTAGATTGGGCCGAAACCGGCGCACATCGAGTATGTGCCCAACCCGGGCCGAAAGATCATCGAGTGATCGCTGGCCGATCAACAGAAACGGAAATCCATCGCTGAATGCCGTGCGTTCGCCTGGCCGGGCATAATCCTGATCGACCTGGATGCCCCGAGACGTGGGCAGATGAACCAGTCGACAAGGACGACCAAGCAGGCGTGTCAGCCACTCAGCTGCAGCGTCGCCAGCATCGGGCACCTGTAGACTTTCGCGCCAGATCAGCACGCCACGCTCAACGCCACCCTCCTCCGGAACCGCAACAGCCAACGCATCCATCCCCGGTGCCGTCAACAGTAGCTCGGCGTCACCTTGCCAACGAGCGTTCAGCAACGCCATGCCGGGCAGCATTCGCTGGGTCAGGAATTTTCCGCTTGCGGCGTCGACCACCATCCAGCGCCGGTCACCACACAAGCCAAGCTCGTCACATCGTTCCTGCTGCAGAAGCTCTGCCGAACCGGACTTGAGCGGAAAACGATACAACGAGGAAAGGTGCATGCGGGGCCCTCGAGCGATTGGTCAGGTCAGCGTGTTTCGTCCAGCAACAAACGCTCGCGGACGACGTCCACCAGTTTCTCCGGCTGAAACTTGGAAAGGAAGTTGTCACAGCCAACTTTCTGCACCATTGCCAAGTTGAAGCTCCCAGAGAGGGAGGTATGCAACACCACGTAGAGATCACGCAGGCGCGGATCGTTGCGGATCTCCGTCGTGAGCCGGTAGCCGTCCATCTCCGGCATTTCGGCATCGGTGAACACCATGAGCAGGCGATCAGTGAGCACCTCCCCACTATCTGCCCAGGCCTTCAGTTTGTTCAAGCCCTTCATGCCATCGCTGGCGGAGTGCACGGTGATACCCAGCTGGCTCAAGGTTTCTCGCAGCTGCGCCAGGGCAACGGTCGAGTCGTCGACGCATAGCACTTCACGCCCCCTGGCGCGCTCGAGCACCGGGTCAGTCAAGCGCTCCGGCGCGATGCTCGTGTTGTAGGGCACGATCTCAGCCAAGACCTTTTCCACGTCAATGACTTCGACCAGCCTGTCCTCGACCTTGGTGATCGCTGTGAGGTAGTGCTGCCGTCCCGCGGTGGTCGGCGGGGGCAACACTTCCTCCCAGTTCAGGTTGAGGATGCGGTCCACGCCGCCGACCAGAAACGCCTGGATCGAGCGATTGTATTCAGTCACGATGATGGTGCTGCGCTCATCCGGGACCAAAGGTCGCAAGCCAATGGCACGCGACAGGTCGATGACCGGCAGCGTCTGGCCGCGCAGGTTGACCACGCCGCATACCGAGCCGTGCCGGTGCGGCATCAGCGTCATCTTCGGCAGCTGCACGACTTCCTGCACCTTGAACACGTTGATCGCGAACTGCTGCCGTCCGGACAGACGGAACATGAGAATTTCCAGGCGATTCTGCCCCACCAAACGGGTGCGTTGATCGACTGACTCCAGAATGCCGGCCATTGCGGGCTCCTTTGGCGAATAAGGGACTTAGGAGCTATCGGCCGCAAGTGCCTATGCTTTATCCACTGGCGATAGATTTTGTCAGCCCGGCCCGCTCGTTGCGCTCGTATCTGAACCGCAAAGGATCAAGCGGATGGATCATCGTGCTCGATCAGTGGCTCGTCACGCAGCAGCGGGCTGTCCGCAGGTAGATGCAACCGCAGAGCTCGGCGTTTCACGGAGAAACGCATCTGCTTTGCGGAGACCGGTTCGCCGTCAAGATTAATGCTGATTTCTTCGGGCGCCTCTACCTCGAACCATGGCGCACGGGCTTTTACCGAAACCGTATCGATGCCCAGCAATCCGCCACTCAGCAAGGTCCCGAGCGTCCCGACCGCATCGGCCGGCGCAGGAACGATACAGATATCGAGCAACCCGTCGACGATCGAGGCCTGAGGGCAGAGCTGCTGGCCGCCACCCGACTGGCGACCGTTGCCAATGCCCAGCGCCAGAAATTCACCCTCCCAGGCAAACTCGGGCGCCACAAAGCGTCCCCAGGTAGCCCGCAACTCACTGAAGCGCGACAAGCCGGTCAGGAGATAGGCACTCCCGCCCAGAACCCGTTTCAGTTCTGACGAAGTGGTAGCTGTCACTTTAGAGCCGAAACCACCCGTCGCCATGTTCATGAAAAGCTCGCCGTTCATTTCACCGACGTCGACCCAGACGGGTTCGCGATTGAGCAAGGTGAGCGCATCAAAGGGTTCCAGCGGTATTTCTGCCGCATGGGCAAAGTCATTGGCGGTGCCCAGCGGCAACAACGCCAAACTCGCGTCAACGCCGCTGTCTATCAAAGCCTGCGCCATCTCCCGTAAGGTCCCGTCACCGCCTCCTGATACCAGGGTCCGATAACCTGCCGCCAGCGCTTCCTTGACCAGGCGCGCGGTGTCCCCCGGCTCCCACGTCACCCGGACGGCGAGCTCGTTACCCAGCTGACGCCATTCGGTTACGGCTGCTCTAAGTTCTTCGTTGAGCCCTTGCTTCCCATGAAGGACGAGCAATGCCTTGGGTTCATTCATGCAGGTCGTTCCAGTCATCCGTTTCAGTATGCGCAGATAGACACGCTCCAGGCGCATAAAGTTGTGAAAGGTTCCTTTCTACAGGCTTAAGCCGGCCACGCAAAACACTGACCATCGGTCAGCGAAAGATGCGCAAAAAGCCCGAAAGCCGACAGCTTTGATCGCTTTATCACTTAGATATCAACCAGTTGCGCAGTGCATTTAATTCTTTCCGGGCAATTGGCTCTTTCCACGATTCCGGTGAACTCATTTCTTGAAGGGCGGTCGGAGCACTTGTCCAGGTGAGGGTTGCGATAGCGGCCTTCCATCAGAACCGCGGATCGCGGCGATCAAAACGAGTATTGAGCTAGCAATAGCCGTAGGAAGGAGCCTTGTATGCGCTTACAGTCCGTTGGAACCCTTGAGTACGCCCACCCCAGTTTCGTCGATTACTTTCTTGCCAGCATTCGCCTGATTCACGGGCTGACCTCTGTGCTGCCGGGCGTTCTGCTGTTGCTGTTTCTGCCCCTTGACCTGCCCGCAGGCGGAGGCACGTTCAGCACCTTCCTGATGTTTTTCGGCGTGATTAGCGTGGTTATCTTTCAGTCGGTAGGCATCTACAGCGAGGAAGTGTTCAGCACGTTGCTGCGCTTTCGCACCATGCTCGTTGCCTGGGCCGCGGCTTTCAGCTTGATGATTTTCATGCACCAGGGCCTAGGCATGTTCGGCTACCTCGAAGCCAAACATCTGACCTTCTGGTTCGTCACCAGTGGCATCCTGTTCGGCGCCGAGCGACTGATGATGCTCGCGCTGTTCCGTCGTCTGATGGCGAAAGGCGTGTACCTGCAAAATGCCGTAATCCTTGGTGGCACCGACAACGGCGTGCGCGTTGCCGAGTATCTGGCTCATCACCGCGATATACGCACCGGTGTGCTCGGTTTCATTGACGACCGCCTCGAGCGCCTGCCGAAGACGTTGGCCGACCTGCCGCTCCTGGGCAACACCCGCGACCTGGAACAGATGATCCGTGAGGAAAAGGTCACCCAGGTACTGGTCGCGCTGCCCTGGTTCGCTGACAGCCGCATCGGTCAGCTGATCAACGAGTTGCGCAGACTCCCCGTCAACGTTCTGCTGGTACCGGACATGGTCGCTTTCCGCCATGCCAACAAGCGCATTACCGAAGTCGGTGGACTGCCGACGCTGATTGCCTCGGACCTGCCGCTGCGTGGCTGGTCGCCAATGTTCAAGCGCATCGAAGACATCGTGCTCTCCAGCCTCGCTCTGCTGGCGGCTGCCCCGGTCATGCTCCTCCTCGCGCTGGCGATCAAGCTCGACTCGCCCGGCCCTGTGTTGTTCAAGCAGAAGCGCTACGGCTACAACAACCGGCTGATCGAAGTGTTCAAGTTCCGCTCGATGTACCACGCCAAGTCGGATGCCAACGCCGAACAGCAAACGACGCGCAACGATGACCGCATCACCCGAGTGGGTCGTTTCATTCGCAAAACCAGCCTCGACGAGCTGCCACAACTGCTCAACGTATTCCTTGGCAGCATGTCCATGGTCGGTCCGCGCCCCCATGCAACCGCGACCAAGGCTGCAGGCGTGCTGTTCGAAGACGCAGTATCGGAATATTCCGCACGGCATCGCGTCAAGCCGGGCATCACCGGCTGGGCGCAAATCAATGGCTACCGCGGCGAGACCGACACCCTGGAGAAGATCGAGAAGCGCGTCGAGTACGACCTCGATTACATCGAGCGTTGGTCGGTCTGGTTCGACATCTACATCCTTGCCCGCACCATCCCCGCCCTTCTGTTCAACAAGGATGTTTACTGACTGCCACACGCATTGACTAGCTCCATCCTGGCAACAAGCCACATTCATGCGCGAGCGCAGCAGGAAGATTGAACTAATGAAGCGAGCCAATATCAGATTTGCGTTCTGCAACAGGCAGACCTGTATGCCCACGACACCTGGGCTACGAGGCTGAGCGAAATGTTCCAGAACATATTGATTGTCTGTGTGGGCAACATCTGCAGAAGCCCCGCAGCCGAAGCGTTGCTAGCCCACAAACTTGAAGGCAAAGGCCTGACGATAAGTTCGGCAGGCATAGGTGCTCTAGTAGGCAACCCAATGGACAAGACTGCACATGAGGTGCTTAACGACCACGGAGTGGAACACGCGTCCCACCGTGCCCGTCAGGTCGATAGCGAAATGCTGCATCGCGCAGACCTGATCCTTGTGATGGAACAAAGCCATGTCCAGCACATTCGTCAGATCGCACCCGAAGTACATGGCAAAACCTTCCTGCTGGGTAAATGGCTGGACGATACGGAAATCCCTGATCCCTACCGCCAGTCCAAGCCCGCATTCGAACATGTTCACAGCCTTCTGACTCAGTCCGTCGAAAGCTGGCTTCCTTACCTGAAATAAGAAGAAGGAACTTCAATGACCACCATGCCACGACCCATCTATGAAACAAAAGAGGACAAGGACATTGACCTGGCCCACCTCTTTGACACGTTTCTAAATAACCGAGGGCTGATACTCACGATTACGGGGTTCTTCGCCGCTCTGGGCGTTGCCTATGCCCTGCTCGCGACGCCCGTATATCTGGCAAGCGCGATGATTCAGATCCAGGCGAAAGGTGGCTTGCCAAGCCTTACCGATGTGGTTGGCACCGCCCCAGCCGTTTCGCCGGCGCAGACGGAAATCGCACTACTCAAGTCGCGCTCGGTGGTTGGCGGAGCGGTCGAGGACCTGAACCTCGACATCATCATCGAGCCTCACCACTTCCCGGTATTCGGTGGTTATATCTTCCGTCGATTCGAGCCCACCGAGGAAGGTGAGCTGGGCTGGTATCCCGAAGGCTTCGAATCCTACGCCTGGGGTGGCGAGTCGTTGCGCGTCACGCAACTGATCGTGCCAGACAAAATGCATGGGGAAGAGCTGACACTCGAAGCTGCCGAAAACAACGGATTCATCCTGCGCGACCCCGAAGGCGAGGTTGTCGTGCAAGGGGTCGTCGGCGAGCCCATCGAGACCCCGGATTACGGCATCACCGTGGCAGAGCTGAACGCACGGCCGGGCACCACCTTTACTGTGATCAAGAACCGCACCTACGCCACCACCGAGGACTATCAGAATCGCCTGAATGCCGGTGAGCGTGGCAAGCAGTCGGGCATCCTCAACGTGACGTTGGAGGGTACCGATCCAGAAAAAGCAGTCACGGTGCTTGAGGCAGTAGCGCAACGCTACGTCGACCAGAACATTGCGCGTAACGCGGCGGAAGCGACTCAGAGCCTCGAATTTTTGAGTGAGCAGGTGCCGGAGGTCCGCAAGAAGCTCGACGCCGCGCAGACAGCCCTGAACGAGTTCCAAACCGGCAATCGTTCGGTGGATATCTCGGCGGAAACCCAGTCGGTGCTCGATCGCATCGTTGATCTGGAGAGCCAGATTTCCGAGCAGAACCTCAAACGCACCGAGATGGAAAGCCGCTTCACCCGTCAGCACCCTAATTTCCAGGCGCTGATGAACCAGATCAATCAGCTGCAAGCGCAAAAGACTGAACTGGAAAAGCAGATCGGAACCCTGCCGTCTACTCAGCAGGAGTTGCTGCGCCTTAACCGCGATGTAGAGGTTTCTTCTGAAACCTACTCGATGCTGCTGAACAAGACTCAGGAGCTGGACATCATTCGTGCCGGGACCGTGGGCAACGTGCGCATCGTTGACCACGCTGCGGCAGACATCGATGAGCCAATCAAGCCGAACAAGCCGTTGATTGTCATCGTCGCCACGCTGCTTGGCGGGATTCTTGCGGTCGCCTTCGTATATGTTCGTGAAGCACTCAAGCGTGGCGTGGAAAATCCAGAAGAGATCGAGCGCGTTGGCATTCCGGTGTACGCGGCGATTCCGTTCAGCGAGAAGCAGGGCCTGCTGGAAAAGCGCCTGGCCAATTTCAAGCGGGACAAGAGCAGCGCTTCGTATCTACTCTCGATCAATGATCCCGCCGATCTGGCGACCGAAGCGATGCGCAGTCTGCGCACCAGCTTGCACTTCGCGATGATCGAGGCGAAGAACAACATTCTGATGATCACCGGCCCGAGCCCGGCGGTGGGCAAGTCGTTCGTGACCAGCAACCTCGCCGCAGTTATCGCGCAGTCCGGCAAGAAAGTGCTGCTGATCGACGCCGACATGCGCAAGGGGTATCTGCACAAGGTCATGCGCTGCCAGGGTGAAAAAGGCCTATCCGACATCCTGTCTGGCCGTATCACGCTGTTCGATGCAATTCAGAAAACCCAGCTGAATAACCTGCACGTGATCACCCACGGTCAGCTACCGCCTAACCCATCGGAACTGCTGATGCACGAGAACTTCTCGCGCTTCGTCAAAGAGATCAGCAGCATGTACGACCTGGTGATCTTCGATACTCCGCCTATCCTGGCCGTCACCGACGCTGCACTGGTCGGCAGCCAGGCCGGCACCACCCTAATGGTGACGCGTTACGGGCTGAACGGCGTGAAGGAAATTGAGTTCGCCAAGCGCCGCCTTGAGCAGAACGGACTTCTGGTCAAAGGCGTTATCTTCAATGCCGTGGTGCGCAAGGCGTCGACTTATAGCGAGTACGGTTATTACCAGTACGAATACCAGAGCAAGTAATGCCTCTCTGGTTTTAAGCAAGTCCCGGGCACATTACCCAATTGATGCTATCCGAACCGCTCTCCTGATTATCAAGGAGAGCGGTTCGCATCGAGTGCTTAGCTGAACATCAACAGGGCCGTCGAGTTGACAGTAGCCCTCTGGAGATAAAGGTCATCATGGAACGTCGCCCCCTTTCTCTATTGTTTCGCACCGCAAGGTTGATAGCCGGCCTGACGATTGCCGGATGCGTGTCGTTTGTGCAAGCGCAGCCCAGCGAAGATAAGGGCATCGACCTGATCGGCATCAATATGTCTGGCGCAAACTTCGCTCCGCATATCACGCCTGGAAAACTGGGCACCAATTATTTTTATCCTGAAGAGAAATACTTCAAATATTACGCGGACAAGAACATTCGCTTGATTCGGTTCCCCTTCATCTGGGAGCGCCTGCAACATGATCTATACAAAGGCGTCAATTTCGATCAGATGCGGCTACTCAAAAGAACGCTCGACTTCGCCGCCCAACATAACCAGAAGGTCATTCTGGATATGCACAACTATGGGCGGTACAAGGGCAAGCTGATCGGTTCGCCACACGTACCCTACGAAGCTTACGCAACTGTTTGGCGCAAGCTTGCCGAAGAATTCAAGGACCACCCCGCATTGTTGGGCTACGACATCATGAACGAACCCCACTCCACCGATGGATTGTGGCCTGGAGCAGCACAGGCAGCGGTCGATGCCATCCGCAAGGTGGATATGGACAGCTTGATATTCGTCGAAGGTGACCGCTGGGCGAGCACCTTTCACTGGCGCTACGTCAATGAGGATTTTCTGATCGAAGATCCGGCAGACAAGATCATTTACGAGGGACACCTGTACCTCGACAAGGATTTTTCCGGGCGCTACGCGAAGGACGAGGTGGTCGATCCAATGTTAGGGGTGGAGCGCGTTCGGCCGTTCGTAGAGTGGCTGAAGGAAAACAACCTGAAGGGTTTTCTCGGCGAGTACGGTGTGCCTGGCCATTCCGAATCGATGCTGGTCGCCATGGACAACCTGCTCGGCTACCTCAACGAAAACTGCATGCCCAGCGCCTACTGGGCCGCCGGCCCAGGCTGGGGCAAATATGTTTTGGCCATTGAACCGCTCAACGGCAAGGACAGGCCTCAGATGGATGTCCTGCAAAAGCACATTCCCAATAGCTGCAAGGAGTATGGCCCTACCCCGCAGCCTTGACAGGCTTGTGGCATGTTCGCGGCGAATGGTGTGACGCCGTTCAGAAAGTTTTCAGCGAAACCTGAAAATCACACGCAACCCTGCCATCCCTCGCTTGTCCAAATTCAACCTTACATCGAGCGGCTTAATGCGGGCGGAACTCAAATACCCCTGCGCAATCCAATCAGTTTGGATACTGAACCATTGTTGGAGCCAGTTGGCCTACCACCGCTCAGCGGTACGAAAGGTGGCGGCGCACCGAAGCAATTGATGTGACGATCCTGAAGCTTGAGTTTGTTGCGGCGTAGTTAATTTGGAATGGAAATGCACCTAAGGACCCAGGTGATGACAAACATCAGCTCGAAATTTTTCTTTTTGCCGTTGGCCGTGCTGGCAATCGTCCTGCACTTTTCGGTATTTGGTGACAGCACGCATAACCCGATCGGCTTCAAGTTCCTCAACGAAGCCTATTTGGCTGTGTGCCTAGGTCTTTCGCTCCTGTTAATTCTCGCCAGTACCGAGGAAGCTTCCAGAGAATTTCGCATCCTGATGTATTACGCTTTTTACAGCGTTTTCGTGTTCACCGTGCTGCCTGCAATCTTCTCGTTCTATACCTTTGGCCAGCCAATCACCTACGGCCTGATCGAAGAACGTCGGATTCTTTTTACATTTGGCTTCGTACCGCTGCTATTGCTTGCCAAGCACATCAGCACCCGCCAGTTCGAGCATGCACTAATCTACGCGGCACTGATTGCTGTGATCCTTTCTTGGTGTTTCAAGTTCGGACTGGTCCCGGATCTGCGCGAGGAGCAAACATCCTGGGACCGCCCGGACCGCTCATCCATTGGGCCGTTCCTGATCTGTTTCGCCTATTTCTACTGCATTCAGGTATGGGCAAAAGGCAAGTCGCCTATCAATGGCGAACAACGGCATCGAAAACTGTACCTCCTCATTGCCGCCGTACTGTTGCTGACCCTGGTCTTCGCCACTCAAACGCGTCAATTGATTGTGCTATGCCTAGCATTCACGTTGTTCTCATTGAGGGCCAAGGCAATTATCTGGGCTGCCTCGCTTTGCGTGCTGTTATCGCCGCTGTTTTTCTATCCGGAGCTCCTTGAAGTCCTCGGTTTAAACATCGAGTTCTATGAGAACAGCCTAGACGGCGACGTGGAGGATGGCGTGCGCCCCCATACGATCGCATCCGTCTTCAGTCATTTGAGCCTGGTTAACTGGCTGCCCAGCGGATCGTTATCGCTGATGTGGCAGGACGGCTTCATCCCCTATTTTGGTGAGCACTTCTTCCTGTCCGATATTGGCATCATCGGCACGCTGTTTCGGTTCGGTTTTCTCACTTTTTTGCTGGTCCCCCTGACATTGTTTGTCTACCGATGGATCGCCCGCACTATCAATACCGAAATGGAGTTCACCTACGCTGTGATGCTTGCCTTCTTCGTGATATGGCCACTTAACGGTCTATTCGAATATACCCAACCAGTTATTTGTATGCTTTTCGTATTACATGCTCTAAGGGCACGCCATCTTCGCAGCAAGGAACGAGTACATGAACGTCGCACTTATTCTCAACTACAAAGCTGCTACTGAGACGATCAGCTGCGCTGAAAGCCTGCTCGAGCATTGCACGACGATTGGCCATATAGTCATCATCGACAATGATTCGCAGGACGGTTCCGCGATCGCCCTTCAAAATTGGCTGGATGAAAAAGCTTATTCAAATGTGACTTTGCTTTGTAATCCAGACAACAGCGGTTATGCGGGTGGCAACAATTACGGGTTGCGCTGGGCAATGGAGCACCTGCAGCCCGAGTATTTCTGGGTTATCAATAACGATACCTATGTAGACAGTGACGCCTTCTCACCGCTATTGGAAGCATTGCAGCGAAATGATCGCCAGTTTGTCGGCTCGCTCGTATTGAGCGCAGACACAGGCCGACTGGAATGCTACGGCGGCGGAAAGCTCTATCCGATTCTTGGCAAGGCTCGATTACTCGGAAAAGACCAGAGCATCGAAGCGTCTCAGCGACAGAATCCTCAGCACGTTCCAGACTACATCATGGGCTGCAGCCTGGCGTTTTCGGCCGCGTTGACTGAAGAAATCGGTTTGATGGATGAAGAGTACTTCATGTATTTCGAAGAAGTGGATTGGCAATACCGTGCGAAACGCTTTGGTGTTTCGACGAAAGTGATCCCTGAAAGCCGCCTATACCACTACGGCTCACTCAGTCTGGGCAACCGCTCAGCGTTTTATCACTACTACCGCAACCGAGCAGCCACCCGTTTCAACAAGCGCTTCTACGGCCCGGCATTCGCGATTGTCTCCGCGTTCCTGCTTTCGGCCGTTACAACTGTCAAGGAATACAAAAATCCCACCCTCGCCTGGTCAGGTATCAAGGGCGCCTTTAAGGGAGTAGCAATGAGTGTCGAGTGATACTAATGCGTTCGGAATAGATTTCTTTTCCGGCAATAAGAAAACTTTATTGACCTGCATACGCGAGGGAGTCAAGCAACCCTATTCGTTTGTGGTGACGCCGAACGTTGACCACCTCGTTCAACTGGAACATGACGCACAGCTGCGTGATGCTTATTTCAAAGCGCGCTGGAGAGTCTGCGACAGCCGGATTCTTCTGTCGCTGTTAAGTCGCCTGGGCGTGCATCTGGATGAAGCTATTCCCGGCAGTGATTTGACGCTTGATCTGCTCAAATGGGCGGACCGGGATCGGCTGCGAATTGTACTGATCGGTTCGGCAGCATCCGAAGCCGACAAACTCAGAGTCCTTTATCCCGGCATTTCCCTCTATCACTACAACCCGCCGATGGGCTTCATAAAGAAGCCGGAAGAAGTGCAGCGTTGCCTGCAGTTCATTCGTGAAAATCCATCGGAGCTGGTTCTGTATGCCGTGGGTACGCCGCGCGGAGAAGTCCTGGCCGCAGCCACTCAGCCCTATGAGCGCACGGGTATGGGCTTCAGTATCGGCGCCTCCATTTCTTTTGCGACGGGGACCATCAAGCGGGCCCCGAAGTGGATGCGCGAATACAAACTCGAATGGCTTCATCGCATGTGCATGGAACCGCGCAGGCTCGCCAAACGCTATTGGGCGGATGCGGTGTATATCGTGCCAGCATTTTTGCGGGAAAAAAGCGCCAGGCAAAAAGGCAGCCCAGCAAAACAGGAGTCTTGACCAATATTTGCAAGCCAACTTCCGGACACACCGGTCACTGAATGCAGTGGTCGTCGGTTCTTGAAGATTATTGAAAAACTTCGCTGCCGTTCAGCGCCACGTGCCAGGCAGGAACGAAACAAGAGCATTTAAGAAAACCTATCTTCGAACAAGGAAGAAAATGAAAGCAATCATCACGGGTATCACAGGACAAGACGGCGCCTACCTGGCAGAACTTCTGCTGGAAAAAGGCTATACCGTCTACGGCACGTTTCGTCGCACCAGTTCAGTCAATTTCTGGCGAATCGAAGAGTTGGGCATCGACAAGCACCCCAACCTGCATCTTGTTGAGTATGACCTGACCGACTTGTCTTCCAGCATCCGGTTGCTTCAGAACACTGGCGCAACCGAGGTGTACAACCTCGCCGCCCAGAGCTTCGTAGGGGTTTCCTTCGAACAGCCGCTGACCACTCTAGACATCACCGGTGCGGGCGCCGTGAACCTGCTGGAAGCCATTAGGATCGTCAATCCTAAGATCCGCTTCTACCAAGCGTCGACCTCGGAAATGTTCGGCAAGGTGCAGGCCATTCCGCAAGCCGAAACCACACCGTTCTATCCCCGTAGCCCTTATGGCGTTGCCAAGCTCTATGCGCACTGGATGACAATCAACTACCGCGAGTCATACGGAATATTCGGCTGCAGCGGCATCTTGTTCAATCATGAATCTCCACTGCGCGGACGTGAGTTCGTGACTCGGAAAATTACCGATTCGGTGGCCAAGATCAAACTGGGCAAACTCGACGTGCTAGAGCTCGGCAACATCGATGCGAAGCGTGATTGGGGCTTCGCCAAGGAATATGTCGAAGGCATGTGGCGCATGCTGCAGGCGGACGAACCCGATGTTTTCGTGCTTGCAACCAACCGAACCGAAACAGTGCGTGATTTCGTGACACTGGCATTCAAGGCGGTTGATGTCGAACTTCAATGGGAAGGCTCCGGCGAACAGGAGCAAGCCACCGACGCAGCAACCGGCAAGGTCGTTGTACGGGTCAATCCGAAGTTCTATCGCCCGGCGGAAGTCGACCTTCTGATCGGCGATCCGCAGAAGGCCAAGGACGTGCTGGGCTGGGAGCCTAAAACGACACTCGAGCAACTGTGCCGCATGATGGTTGACGCCGATATGCGCCGCAATCAGCAGGGCTTTTCGTTCTAGCGCGTTCGACCGGCGGCTTACCGCTCTTGATCAGGCACTTGGCTGAGATCAGGTTACCCAGGTGGGGTAGCCACGCAGGATAGCCAGCCGATACCTGATCCGGAGCGGCCTGTTCGTGGTCCCTGCGGTTGGGGCCGGCTCTGCTGGCACACCGAGCCCGCGTTGGCGTTACGGCACCGCTCGCCCTAATGGAGCCGTTGAGGGTAACCGTAACGCCATATCCCACACTTATACCAAGGCTTTGCATCGCCGTAGAAACTGGAATTTCATCCTATCGGGAAGATCATGCGTAAAGTGCTGATTACCGGCGCCACCGGTTTTACCGGCCGCTACATGGCAGAAGAGCTCGCAGGCTGCGGCTACGAGGTCCATGGCCTCAGCTATCGTCAACCTGTCGGCGAACTGCCCGCGGCTATTTCAGCCGTCCATTGCTGCGCACTGAACAATGCAGAGCTGCTACGAGCCTTGCTGACGGAAATACGCCCAACCTATGTTGTGCACTTGGCGGCGGTCTCGTTCGTCGCCCACAGCGATGCGGATGCCATCTACACAGCCAACCTGCTCGGCACTCGCCATCTTCTGGAAGCGTTACGTACCACCGCTGCCACCGAGCTCGAAGGCGTGCTGCTAGCCAGCAGTGCAAACGTCTATGGAAACGCTACCGAAGGCGTCCTGGATGAGTCGTCGCCCTTTGCTCCGGCCAATGATTACGCTGTGAGCAAAGCTGCCATGGAGTTCCTCGCAAGGCTTTACCAGGATCGTTTGCCGCTGATAGTCAGCCGCCCGTTCAATTACACGGGCGTTGGACAGGCGGAGCAGTTTCTCATCCCGAAAATCGTGACGCACACGCGCCGTCGGGCCGCGGTCATCGAGCTCGGCAACTTGGATATCGCCCGCGATTTCTGCGATGTCCGTCAGGTTGTCCAAGCCTATCGACGCTTGCTCGAAACACCGGCTGCGATTGGCCAAACCGTCAATATCTGTTCTGGATCAGCCTATACGCTTGAGTACGTACTCGAACAGGCAGCGGCCATCTCCGGTCACCGCATGGTGGTCCGGGTCAACCCAGCGTTCGTGCGCAGCGCGGATGTGAAGAACCTGTTCGGCAGCCGAGCCAAGCTGGACTCGTTGATTGGCGACATGTCCCGGATCGAATTGAAGGAGACGCTGCGCTGGATGATCGAGCATCCCTCCGCAGCGAGCGCATGACTTATCAGCTTTACTCCCAGCACCGAGGTGCGGATCTCGGTCTATGGCGGTAATCACCCCTAATTGCACAAAACAGTGAGTTCAAAAGTGCCTCGCTCGGCGACCTGCCGTGCTTAGTGGAGTCAATTAACCTGATCCGGCCGGTCAATAACAGTCGCCAAAACGGTCACTCGGTTGTTTTTTTATTTCCATGTTGCCTGGAGGCAGCAGCGTTGCAGCCCGCCTCTTTTATGTACATCCGTCGTGAACCGCAGAGAAACGGAGCGGTCTATGGCTACTGTGAGCAACGCAGCGCCTTCTTCCTATACGGGAAAGACGCTAACCCAAGGTTGAGCGGAACCTATTCAGTGGCTCATCCAGCACCGATCTCACACCGAGTCTGGAGGTATACCTCTCAGAGCTTGCAGTAGCGGCATCAGGAACAGCAGAGATTGGATGCGTTTGTTGCACCGCCGAAAGAGCTTCGGCGATTGTCGATAGACGAGTCAGTGTCGGCTCGCTCCTTCAGCTAAAGGTGAATTGCGCTGTTTCACTTCGTAAAAACAACTATTCCGTCAAGGATGAAGAAACCATGAAACCACTATTTGCTCTCGCTTTCTCTTCCGTGCTGGTGTTGCAGGGATGCGTATTCTCTCCTGGTCAGCACCTGGATCCCGGTCAGTTCAAAGACGGCGCAGAAACGGAAGATGGCACCGTCCAGCTGATGCGCATTACCCCTGAAATGCTCAAGGGCGAAGTCTCTTCCGACCAAGGCACCTCCAGCAAGCAAGAGCTACTGAGCTTCAAGCCCGAGGCTTACCGCATCGGCGCCAACGACCTTCTCTACATCACCGTCTGGGACCATCCTGAACTGACCGCTCCTTCGGGCCCGCAACAGCAGCTGGATGCTAACGGTCGCCTGGTTCGTCCGGACGGCACCCTGTTCTACCCCTACATCGGGAACATCGAAGCAGCAGGCAAAACCATCGAGCAACTTCGCTCCGATATTTCCAAAAGGCTGGCCAATTACATCGACAGCCCTCAAGTCGACGTCAGCCTGCTGCGTTTCGGTAGCCAGCGCATCGTGCTCTCCGGGGCATTCAATACGGCTGGCGAAGTCGAAGTGACTACCGCTCCGATGACCATCATGCAGGCTATTGGTCAGGCCGGTGTCGATACCGATACGGCGGATCTGTCCGGCCTGATGCTCAAGCGTGACGGCCGTGAGTACATGCTCGATCTCGACGACCTGAACCGTCCCGACTCCTGGCTGCACAAGGTTTATCTGAAGGACGGCGACCAGCTCCATCTGCCGTACAACGATCAGAAGAAGGTCTACGTTCTGGGCGAGGTGGTAAATCCGCAAGCCATGACATTCAAGGCAACCAGTCTCAACTTGATGGATGCTATCGGCACCGCAGGCGGTATCCGTCAGGACACCGCAGATGGCGAAGCGGTTTACGTTATTCGTGGCGCAGAGAATATCGCCACTGAAAAAGCCACAGTGTTCCAGCTGAATGCCGAATCCCCAGCGGCCTTCGCTCTGGCTCAACACTTCCCACTGCAACCGCAGGACGTCGTGTTCGTTGGACCGGCCGGTATCACTCGCTGGAACCGCTTCATCAGCCAGCTGCTGCCGTCGGCTAGCGTCATCGGTACCGGCGCTGCGTTCAACCGCTAACACAAGTAATCATCAGGTCTGAATCGGCCTGATCAAAACCGCAGTCAGCCCCAGAGCGACTGCGGTTTTTTTTACGCTATCGAACCCGCCCGAGCCGCCATACCTAACCCTCCTTCAACTACTCAGTAGGGATCGTCGGGTCGTCTTCGAACACATCGATGTCTTCATCGATGACTTCCGTTTCTTCTGGATCGGACATCGGCGCATCGTTGATACTAGCGCCGTCCGGATCGCCCGGAAGGGGCTCGTCGCTGCTCGCATCATTCGCAGCTACTAGCCTTCCAATATTGCCCTGTGTTCCCCACAACATTTCGTCTCGCATGACTCACCTCGCTACCGGCCGCCAGTGACCTAGAGATTCGAGCCATGCGAGCGCGGATCGTGCGTGTCCGCCAGTCGGACCCACCAGCGGCTGCGTAACGTTCTAAAGGTGCTGGCGCAGTGCAGAAACCCGCATGCCGGTCTGGCGCACGGAGCCCTTGCTCTCCTGATAAACTTGCCAGCTTTTTTTCGAGGCGACTGGTTGAGCAACCGCTCCAGTCGGTCTGCAAGGCGCTCTGATGGTCGCTATTTCGCCACAGCCAACCGGCATAAACGTGTTGAAACAGCTAGAGCGCGTCCGAAACACTCAGCCGGAAAGCCGCATGAACGCTAGCCACAAGCCCGTTACCAGGCCACAACTATCGCGCCGGTTCTCCGTCGCCCCGATGATGGACTGGACTGACAGGCACTGTCGGTATTTTCTGCGCCAGCTTTCTAGGCACGCCCTGCTCTATACCGAGATGGTCACCACCGGCGCATTGATCAACGGCGATGCCGATCGCTTCCTCCGTCATGATGAAGCGGAGCATCCGTTGGCGCTACAGCTTGGCGGCAGCGTGCCCGGTGATCTTGCCATTTGCTCAAAGATGGCCGAAGCGGCTGGTTATGACGAGGTGAATCTCAACGTCGGATGCCCCAGCGACCGCGTGCAGAACAACCTGATCGGCGCGTGCCTGATGGGCTATCCGGCACTGGTCGCCGATTGCGTGAAAGCGATGCGAGATGCGGTGGATATCGATGTAACAGTCAAGCACCGCATCGGTATCAACGGACGCGACAGCTATGCCGAACTTTGCGATTTCGTTGGACAGGTCCGAGAAGCAGGCTGCCGCAGTTTTACCGTCCATGCCCGTATTGCGATTCTGGAAGGACTCTCACCGAAGGAGAATCGGGAGGTTCCGCCCCTTCGCTATGACGTTGCGCAGCAATTGAAGCGCGACTTTCCGGATCTGGAAATCATCCTCAACGGCGGCATCAAGACGTTGGACCAATGTGAAGCCCACCTTGAGCAGTTCGATGGGGTAATGCTCGGCCGCGAGGCCTATCACAATCCTTACCTGCTAGCGCAGGTTGATGCCAGGCTGTTTGGCAGCCAAGAGCCGATTATCACCCGCGCCGATGCACTGCGACGGATGCGCCCTTATATTCAGAATCATCTTGATAGCGGCGGCTCGATGCATCACGTTACCCGTCATGTTCTAGGCCTGGGCCAGGGTTTCCCAGGAGCTAGACGCTTTCGCCAGTTGCTATCGGTCGACATCCACAAAACCAAGGAGCCACTGGCGCTGCTCGATCAAGCGACCATGCTGCTCGAAGGACACTGATTCAGTTATCGGGAACACACGACCGCATTTTTGATCCAACAGCTGCCCCACCCTGACCATCCGATCCAAATAGCGCGATGGCCACGGATTCAAGTTACGTCAACCAAAGGATAGAGCGCCCATATGACGTCCAAGCTGGAACAACTCAAGCAATTCACCACCGTGGTTGCCGACACCGGCGACCTCGACGCCATCGCCCGCCTCCAACCGGTTGATGCGACCACCAACCCATCGCTTCTGCTCAAAGCCGCCGCCCTGCCCCGCTACGCCGATCACCTTCAGGCGGCCATGTCTAACTGCAACGGCGACATCGGCCTGGGCTGCGATCTGTTCGCCGTCGCGGTTGGTCAAGAAGTGCTCAAGTTGATCCCGGGCCGGATCTCCACGGAAGTCGATGCGAGGCTTTCCTTCGATTCACAGGCCATGGTTCAGCGCGGCGAACGCCTGATCGGCCTGTACGAGCAGGCCGGCGTATCCCGCGACCGCGTATTGATCAAACTGGCCTCGACCTGGGAGGGCATTCGTGCCGCTGAGCAGCTAGAAAAATCGGGAATCCAGACCAACCTGACGCTGCTGTTCTCTTTCACCCAGGCTGTCGCCTGTGCCGAGGCTGGTGTATATCTAATTTCACCCTTCGTCGGCCGCATCTATGACTGGTACAAAAAGTCCGAAGGTCGTGACTACGTCGGTGACGAAGATCCAGGCGTACAGTCGGTCAGCCGGATTTACGACTACTACAAGGCACACGGTTACGAGACCGTCGTGATGGGCGCCAGCTTTCGCAACGCGGGGCAGATCGAAGCGCTTGCCGGCTGTGATCGACTGACCATCAGTCCCGAGCTGCTGAGCCAGCTGGCGCAGGAGGAAGGCACTCTGGAGCGCAAGCTGTCACCGGGCCGCAAATCCGAGCCACGCATTACGCTGGACGAACGCAGCTTCCGCTGGGGGTTGAACGAAGATCCAATGGCGACTGAGAAGCTGGCCGAGGGGATTCGGCAGTTCGCAAGGGATCAGGAAAAGCTCGAAGCGCTCCTACCAACGAAGCTATAGTTCAGGACCGCTCCAACGCCGTCACGAGGTCGCGAAAGGCCTCGCGGTTGGATTCGTTGAGGCTCATCAGAATCCGGTGCGCCTCAAGTACCTTGTCTTTCACGACTTCCTCAGACTGATCCTGGCTTGGCAGGTCGGCCAGTTGCTCAGGCGACGGCAGCGGCTGGTCGACAATGTTGAAGACCTGATCGAAGCCCATTGATTGCAGAAGACGCGTAATGTCTGCATGGGTGGTAACCAACGTCGGCAGCATGCCGACCTTCTGCCGCGAAAGTATTGAAAGTTTGGCGAGCAGGCCCAGCGTCGTGCTATCGATGCTACGGCTTTCGGTAAGATCGATAACGATCGATGAGAAATTGCGTGACGAAAAGATCTTCTCGATCGTTGCGTCCAGCGCCGAGCAAAGTGTCAGGCGGATCTCACCGACAAACTTAAGAACGAATGTACCGTTCTGCTCAGCAAACTGGATTTTACCAGCGCTCATGCAAGGTTCCTGCTCAGTACCAACAACGCGATGTCATCGGGCATATCCTCTAGATCGGCTAGGCCCAACATCCGCTGTAGCCCGCCCAGCGTGCCGCCTGCTTCGCGAATCAACCCGGGTAGCCCAGCCTCTTTCTCTTTGAGGGTATCACCTGGCAAAAGGTCCAAAATGCCATCGGAAAGTAGCGTCAGGCTGAAAGATTCAGGCAACTCTATCTCGTAATTATCGTAGGTCGCTTCGACAAACAAACCGACCGGTAGACCTTTTCCTTCGAGATACCTGGCGACGCCGTCGGCGTATATCACCGGCATCGGAAGGTGGCCACCGATACTGTAATGCAGCAGGTTGCGTTCCTGGTCGATCACGCCGCCCAGCATCGTGACGTGCTTGCCGAGTTTGCAATTGATCAGCCCACGATTGATGTGGTCAAGCACCTCGGACGGCTTGAATGCGCGCAGCGCTCTGCCCCGCCGGGATTCGTAGAGCAGGCGCGTGGTCATGAACTTCAACAGGACCGTGACGAATGCAGAGGAGGCGCCATGGCCGGACACATCCGCCAGATAGAAGCCAATGCGGTGCTCGTCGACGCGAAAGTAGTCGACGAAATCGCCTGAGAGGTAGAGCGAGGGAATGATCTGATGGGCGAACTGAAATTCGTCGAGGTTGCAGGGCGTGACCGGCAGCATGTTCATCTGCACCTGGCGGCCGGCATCTTGATCTTCCTGCAACAGATGTAAGCTCGCCTGCAGGTCGCGGTTAGCCGTTTCCAGCTGCTCGCGGTAGCGCCTGTTCTCCAGACGCAAGCGCGAACGATCGAGCGCTCGACGGACAGAGTGTTCGAGCATCGCCAGATCTTCGAGGGGCTTGATCAAATAATCAGCTGCGCCCAATCGCAGAGCCTCGACGGCATCGCTCATCACACCTGCACCTGAGACCACGATTACCGGAAGGTCAGCCTGGCGCTCACTGATCAGCCGGATCAGCTCAAGACCATCCATTTGCGGCATGCGCAGATCGCAAATCACCAGGTCAGGGTGTTCCGCGTCGAACAGCTCCACGCCACGCGGTCCGTTAGGCGCCTGCAAGACCTTGAAACCGCTGTCATCCAGATAGGCAGCCAGGCTGGCTCGTACCACATCGTCGTCATCTATGATCAGCAGCGTCGCGCTTGGGTTATGCATGTTCCTACCAGGCGGTATCGCCAGGATGATTGGCGAAAGCATCGGCCCTGCGCGCGCGCTGGGCATGGGATCTTTTCAAGGCGCAGACGGTACTCCCATACGATCTGTGTTTCAAGCCAGGCGCGGTCCCTGCGTCTGTCCTTTACAGGCGGAATTGACGGGCGTTATAAGAACCGACGAAACAAGAACTCAGAGGACGAAACAATGACTCAGCGAGATCGAGACTACAATGAAAAACGCGACTTCATTCGCATGAATGTCGAGACCGCAATCACCCTGACGCAGGGTGACCAGCACTACGAGGCAACCTGCCTGGACCTTTCCAGCACGGGGATGCAGGTGGTCGCAGCGACCCGCTTGCAGATGGGTGACAAAGTCCATGTGCACATCCCCTCGGAGCACAGCGAACTGAAGGGCCTGGACGCTGAAACAGAAGTGGTGCGGGTCGGCATGCAGGAGGATGGACGGCAAAGTCTAGGCTTGGCCATCCTTTCGATGAGCTGAGAATTGTTTGACGCGAACGCCTTGGCATGGCCGTGGCGTGACGAGGCGGACGGACCGCAGTGGCCGAGCCAATGCGGTCCGAGCGAGGGTTAGAAGTCGTCTTCGACCTGACCATCCTGCGTGCGGAATTCTCGGTTCTGCAGATAAGCGTTGCGCACGAAGATATACCGGTCGCCAGTGATCATTTTTTCTGCCGAGAGCAAATCGGCACGCAGGTCGACAACGTTGACGGCTCGCGTCACATTGCGTGTCGGCACATGGTCGATGTACGGATATGGCTGCAGCATCGAATCGGGCACGCGTCCTGCCGCATCGCGCACAGTGCTCGGCCCCAGCAGGGGCAACACCACATACGGCCCACTGCCCAGCCCCCAGACGCCCAGCGTCTGTCCAAAGTCCTCATCATTCTTCTGCAAGCCCATACGGGTCGCGACGTCAAAGAAACCCAGTACGCCGAAGGTACTGTTGAAAAGGATGCGGCTGGTATCGATCCCTGCGTCACGGACCTTGCCCTGCAGCAGGTCATTGGTCAGCACCACGACGTCGCCTAGATTGCTGAATATGTTGCCAATGCCATCCTCGAGGACGTTTGGCGTGATCTTCTGATAGCCCTGCGCAAGCGGCTTGAGCGTATAGGTATCGACCTTGTCATTGAAGGTGAAGATCGCCCGGTTGACACCTTCCCAGGGATCCTCCTCGGCTGCCTGCACCGATGAAGCGCCGAACATCCCCAGCACAACGACGAAGGCAACAGTGAAGTTCTCTACCCAATCCTTGCTGATCAATCGCATCGCAGGCTTCTCCTTTATTCGTATGCGGGTGGCTGCCCATCAAAGCGCAGCAGTATAAATCTAATCACACCGCTCCCGGCAGCAGGCAGACATGCGGATCAGTAGCGGCGAACTTCACCGCACTCTACCCAATCAAATCAACGACAAGGCTGGGCCGCTGGTTTAACCTAATCTCATCGTGCCTTGGCGGAAGCTGGCCCCGAAAAAATCACAGAGGGATGAAATATGCCGGAACATGATCTGCAGTCACAGCTTGCGGAGCTGCGTAGTCAACTAGCTTCGGACGCTCCGCTTACGGAAGACGAACGCGCGTCGCTCCAGCTGATTGCTCAGGACATAGAGCTGCGCCTGGCCAACCAGGGCGTAGTCGATCACCAGAACGACTCACTGGTCGATGGCGTCAACCTGGCGGTCGAACGTTTCGAAGTTAGCCATCCCAATACCGCCATGACGCTGCGCAACATCATGCAAACATTAGCGAACATGGGTATCTGAGCGAAACCTGCTCGAGCTATCAGAGCGTGGACGGGTCCACGCTCTCCGACCGCAGCGTTTATTGTCGAACCTGCCGGCCATTGTCTGGGAATACGTCGTGAGTGCTGCGGTACGGATTGATATCCAGCCCGCCGCGACGCACATAGCGTGCATGAACGCTCAATCGATCGGGTGTCAGCACGCGCTGCAAGTCGAGGAAGATCCGCTCAACGCACTGTTCGTGAAAGTCCGCGTGTTGGCGAAAGCTCACCAGATAGGCTAGCAGGCTGCCGTGGTCCAGCGCAGCGCCCCGATATTCGATCACCACTGTGCCCCAGTCCGGTTGTCCGGTGACGGGGCAGTTAGATTTCAGCAGGTGGCTGTAGACGCGCTCTTCGACCTGGCGCCCAGAGTCGCTGCGTAGTAGCTCGGGGCGCGGTGAATCATAGTCTTCGATGGTGACATCCAGATCATCGATACAGAGCCCGTCTAGCGCCGCAATCCCCTCTTCAGCCACTTCGTCCAGCGTCCGCAGGCGAACGCCGACGGGTTTACCCGCAGCGGCTGACAAATCCCGCGTCATAACGTCCATGAGCGCTTGGCTGCTCTGAAATACCGACTGGTTCAGTGAGTTCAGATAGAGCTTGAAAGACTTGGATTCGATGATATTGGGCGAGTCAGCAGGAATGCAGAACTCACCAATGGCCACCACCGGTTTGCCAGACGGCAACAGCCAGGACAGCTCGTAGCAGTTCCAGATATCGACGCCACCATAGGGCAAGGTCTCGGCTGTCAGCCCCAGCTCGGCCCACTTCGGTGCGCGAGGGATGGGAAAGAGCTGCTCAGGACTGTAGGTCGCAACATAGGCGCTGGATTTGCCCAGCGGAGATAGTTCGGCGGGGTGCTGCATGGCGGAAACCTGTGCGAAAAACGGCCGCAAGTGTATCGGTTCCCGCCCGGTTTATCATGGCCCGGCCGCCGTTCGGCCCCGAACTGTCGGCCGTTTAACCTAAAACTATTGGCGCATGCCTCGGCCGCTCTTGAGCAAGTGAATGCACCACAGGTACATGCATACTGCCGCCACAGCCATGAAACTGATGGCGATCCCGATACGGATATCAGAGACGCCCAGGATGCCGTAACGGAACGCGTTGACCATGTGCAGGATAGGGTTGGCCAGCGACAGCGTCTGCCAGAACGGCGACAGCAGGTTGATCGAATAGAACACGCCGCCCAGATAGGTCAGCGGAGTCAGCACGAAGGTTGGAATGATCGAAATGTCATCGAAGTTGCGCGCGAACACCGCATTGATGAAGCCACCCAGCGCGAAGATCGTCGAGGTCAGCGTGATTACGAGAAGCGTGACGCCAAGGTGATGGACCTGCAGGTCGGTGAAGAACATCGACAGCAGCGTCACGATGAACGCAACCGCTAGCCCGCGGGTAATGCCGCCGAGGGCGAAGCCGATCAGAATCACGTGAGGTGACACCGGCGAAACCAACAGCTCTTCGATGGATCGCTGGAACTTGCTGCTGAAAAAGCTGGAAACCACGTTGCTGTAAGAGTTGGTGATCACCGACATCATGATCAGCCCCGGCACGATGTACTCCATGTACGTGAAGCCATCCATCTCGCCGATTCGCGCGCCGATGAGATTTCCAAAGATGACGAAGTACAGGACCATGGTGATCGCCGGGGGTAACAAGGTCTGCGGCCAGATGCGTGTGTAGCGGCGTATTTCCCGATGGACGATGGTTTGAAGAGCAACCAGATTGGGCCGGAATTCTGCGTTCATTTGGCCCCCTGCGGCAGGTTGTTTTCGACCATCGAAACGAACAACTCTTCAAGACGATTGGTCTTGTTGCGCAAGCTCAGCACTTCGATGCCCTGCGCCGACAGCATGCGGAATAGATCGGTCACGCCCTGGCTCTTGTCCACCTGTACCTCCAGGGTGTGATGATCGACCAGCCGCGCCGGGTAATTGCCCAGCTCTGGCGGCACCAGCTGCGACTCTTTTAGATCGAGCAGGAAGGTCTCAACATGCAGCTGCTTGAGCAGCTCGCGCATGCTGGTGTTCCTGACAATATTGCCGCGGTCGATGATGCCGATGTTGCGGCACAGCTGCTCGGCCTCTTCCAGATAATGTGTGGTGAGGATGATGGTGATGCCTTCACGGTTCAGTTCGGTGAGGAACGACCACATCGAGCGGCGCAGCTCGATATCGACTCCCGCAGTCGGCTCGTCGAGAATCAGCAGCCGTGGCCGGTGGATTAGCGCGCGAGCAATCATCAGGCGCCGCTTCATGCCGCCAGACAGCATGCGCGAAGACACGTCGCGCTTGTCCCACAGGCCCAGCTGGTTGAGGTACTGCTCGGCGCGTTCCTTGGCGACTTTTGCCGGAATGCCGTAGTAACCGGCCTGGGTGACGAGAATGTCGAATGCCTTCTCGAACTGGTTGAAGTTGAATTCCTGTGGCACCACACCCAGGCAACGCTTGAGCCCGGACGGATCGCGGTCAAGGTCGTGACCGAACACGTTGACTGTGCCGCCGGTCTTGTTCACCAGCGTGGACAGGATGCCGATAGTGGTGGACTTGCCAGCGCCGTTGGGGCCCAGCAAGGCAAAAAAATCGCCTTCAGCCACGTCCAGGTCAATGCCCTTGAGGGCCTCGAAGCCGTTTCCGTAAACCTTGGTCAACTGCCGAATGGACAGAGCAGTAGTCATATAAGAATGCACACAACGCAGAGAGATTCAGAATAGATAAGGGCACACCGGGGTAATTGCAACGCCGAAACCAAAACGGCGGCTGGTAGCCAATGCGCACTGGCGAATAAACAGGGTCCCGCGGAGCGGTCACATTCGAACTCCCCTGTTGCAGTCCGGTCATTATCTGAAACCAAACGCGTCGTCCTGTCCCTTCACCCTGCACTCCTCGAAAGCCTATGCTCAAGAAGGACGCCATTCGACTGACAAGGAAAACCTCATGACCCTGCTCTGGCTGCTCGTGTTACTCATCGGCATCGCCGTGATTGCTCACTTACGGGTTTCCCCCGTCCCCGCGCTGGCTATCGTTGCGGCTTATCTGGTTCTTATGGGCGCGGCCGAAGAGACGCCGGCCTGGCTGATGGTAATCCTCTGGCTGGTGCTGATTGCCTTCGCGGTGCCTTTACTGGTGGCCGATCTGCGTATCAAGTATTTCAGCGGCCCTATGTTCGACTGGTTCAAAAAGGTCCTGCCGCCTATCTCCGACACCGAGCGTGATGCCATTGATGCTGGCACGGTCTGGTGGGACGGACAATTGTTCAGCGGCAAACCGGATTGGGATGTCCTGCTCGCCTACCCAAAGGCTGTGCTTACCGAGGAGGAACAAGCCTTTGTTGATGGCCCGACGGAAACGCTATGCGCCATGGTCAGCGACTGGGAGATCGGTCAGCGCATGGATCTCCCTCAGGAGGCATGGAATTACATCAAGGCAGAAGGCTTCTTTGCGCTCATCATCCCCAAGGAATACGGCGGCAAAGGCTTTTCAGCCTACGCCCACTCACAGATCGTCATGAAGCTGGCCACCCGCAGCGGCGACCTGGCGACCACCGTGATGGTGCCCAACTCCCTCGGCCCGGCCGAGCTGTTGATGCACTACGGCACCGACGAGCAGCGCAACCATTACCTGCCACGTCTGGCCAATGGCACGGACATACCCTGCTTCGCCCTGACCGGGCCCTACGCCGGCTCCGACGCCGGCGCGATGAACGACAGTGGCGTGATCTGTCGCGGCCAATGGGAAGGCGAAGAAGTGCTCGGGCTGCGTCTGAACTGGGAGAAGCGCTACATAACCCTCGGCCCGGTCGCCACCCTGCTCGGTGTCGCCTTCAAGACCTACGACCCCGATCACCTGCTAGGGGACGAGGAAGAGCTGGGCATCAGTCTGGCGCTGATTCCGACCGATACCGCTGGCGTCGAAATCGGTCGTCGTCACCTGCCCCTTGGCGCCGCGTTCATGAACGGCCCGAACTGGGGTAAAGATGTGTTCGTGCCTCTGGAAGCGATCATTGGCGGGCGCGACATGATCGGCAAAGGCTGGATGATGCTGATGAACTGCCTCTCGGTCGGGCGTTCGATTTCACTACCCGCTACCGGTGCCAGTTCGGCCAAAACCTGCAGCTACGTCAGCGGGCGATACGCACAGATTCGCGAGCAATTCAACGTACCGCTGTCGGCATTCGAAGGTATCCAGGAACCGCTTGCGCGAATCGGCGGCAATGCCTGGTTGATGGACAGCGCGCGGATTCTGACCGCCAATGCGGTCGACCTGGGAGAAAAGCCGTCGGTGCTTTCGGCCATCCTCAAATATCACCTCACCGAGCGCGGCCGCGAGTGCATCACCGACGCCATGGATATCCACGGCGGCAAGGGCATCATCATGGGACCGAACAACTACCTCGGCCGCATGTGGTTGTCGGCGCCCATTTCGATCACGGTCGAAGGGGCGAACATTCTCTCGCGCAACCTGATGATCTTCGGCCAAGGCGCGATCCGCTGCCATCCATTCGTGCTTCGCGAAATGGAACTGGTTCATGAGCCTGACCGCGATGCTGCCATCAAGAAGTTCGATACGCTGCTGATGCAGCATATCGGTTTCGCCGTCAGCAACACGGCTAGCACGCTGGTACTTGGCCTGACCTTCGGTCTGTTTGGGAAGGCGCCAGGCAACGAACTGACCCGACCGTATTTCAGGTCCTTGGATCGAATTGCAGCGGCATTCGCCATGCTCGCCGACCTGTCCATGATGTTGCTCGGCGGCGAGCTCAAGCGCCGTGAACGGCTCTCAGCGCGCCTGGGCGATGTCCTCAGCCACCTGTATCTGGCGTCGGCAGCGCTCAAGCGTTACCACGACCTTGGTCATCCGGCTGAGCAAGCGCCGCTGCTGCGCTGGGCAATGGAAGACTGCCTGTGCAAAGCCGAGCAAGCCCTCGCCGACACGCTGGCCAACTTCCCCAACCGCCTGCTTGGCGGCCTATTGAAGGTATTGGTGTTTCCCTTTGGCGCTCGCCACAAAGGGCCGTCAGATGAGCTGGATACCGAAGTCGCTGGCATTCTCGGGCGTCCGGAAGGCGATCCCGCCTTGGAGCAAATCCTGGAGGGCGTCTACCGTCCACATGGCAGCAACGAAGCTTTGGGTGCGCTGCGAGACGCGTTCGACACCCTGGCGGCCGCCCAGCCACTGCAGAAGAAGCTGCACAAAGCGCTCAAGGCGGGCGATTTCAAGCCCACTGCAGGCGAGGATCCAATCAGCGCCGCCCTCGCGGCTGGCGTACTGGATGCCGCCGAAGCGCAGCAGCTCACCGCTGCAGAGGCGGCGCGCCGCAAGGTCATCAGCGTGGATGATTTCGACAAGGAGCCGTTGGAGCTAACCGAAGGCAAGGTTCGCTAGCAGCTGCTGGCGACTCGTTTACTACCAACCCGATGGTTCTGCCAAGCGTCGCGCGCAACACCCGGCGCTTGGCAAGCCACCTTTCCAACCGATGTCTTTCGCCCTGCAGGCAGCACCGTCAGCTAATGCCTGCTCCACGTGAGAGCGCCCCGCCTTCTTCAAGGCACGTGACCCCGCCGCAGCAATCCGACCTGCGTACCGAACCCAGTCCTACGACTCGAGTCAACTAGACACGTCCCCAATTAACCCGCGCACCTCTATAATCGCGCGCCAAATCGACTCAGGTGAACCATGGCCAACCCTTATCACGATCACAACCTGGCGCTTCTGGCCCATCTGCGTGGCATCCTGCTTGCCATGGGTGAAACCGAACAGGTTTCGGAAGAAAGCCATGCGCTGTTTCTCGAGCGGTTCGACGAGCTGATCATGAACCTTCAGAACGTGCCGGAAGAACGGCACATGGGCCAAGACATGATCTGCCAGGTCTTCCACCGCTACCCGCAGATTGCACATCTGGTTCCGCGTGATCTGCTCTGGTACTTCGGCGGCGACTGCCTTCACTTCATGCCGGACGAAGAGATCGAAATCTTCCAGCGGCTGGAAGAGCGTCGCTATGAAGCGGAGCAGAACGACGAGCCGTTCGACTGGAATATGGAAAGACAACTCATGAGCATGCCGGAAGAGAGCCTACGGCACTGAATTGCTAGCAGTCGTTCGGCGTCCCGTAAGACGGAGGTCTACTACTGCGGGGAAGGGGTAGCGCCCCCGTGGCACACCCTTCCCAGCTGCGGTTCAAAGGGCTCAACCCGAGTTGGTCAAAGCGGGTTGGCGGCCACGGCAGCCAAGTTCGGATCTGCACCGGATTCACCCCAGACGCTCTCCACATCGGCCACGGCGCCACTCCGCTCTGCTGTGGTAGTTTCGGTCTTGCCAGACGCCGCCAGTTACCGCTGCGCATCTAGCTTTCAAGTTTCGAAGTCGTGTGGCGGGTGATCGAAGCCGGCGTCAGCAGCATCCCGAATCGGCTGTACTCCGGCATAGCCGTACCATGCAGCAGCGTTGGTGACGCGGGGCTACCCCTGGGCAGTTCGCGAGCGCAGCATTCCGATTTACGAAATGGATCGACCCAGCCAACGCTGGACGGCGTGACGCTTGTGAACAGCCTGTCGAATTATTGTGCGTCCCCCGGGACGCCCCGCCCGGTGATGCGGGGGCATTGAGCGCGAGGATGATGCCGGGACAAAACGGAAACTTTGGGCCAAGCTTGCAGCTCAGCGTTTGTGTTTGGCTGACCAGAGCGTGACTCAGCACGGCCGGGGATACCGGTTTCAGGCTGGACGAGCAGCCGACACGGGCGCTTCAAGGAAATTCCGCTTCGTTTTGAATCCTCGGCCAAAGATGCTGCCCAAGCTGCATAGGCCAATGCGTCGACAATCAGATACTCAAGTGATTCAGTCACTTATGGATATAACGGCACGCCGCCCGCGACATGGCAGCCTGCCTTCACGGATAAATTTGCTCAAGGTTGTTTTGTTATGACGTCGTTACTAGCCCCCATCAGCTCGCTGCTGGGTGGAGTTGCATTTCTCCTGCTCGGCCATGGATTGCTGAACACGCTGCTGACGCTGCGCGGCATCGAAGAAGGCTACTCCACTGGGTTGATCGGCCTGCTGATGTCCGGCTACTTCGCCGGGTTTCTCGTCGGCACTTGGCTGGCGCCTTCGCTTATTCGGCGCATCGGCCACATCCGGACCTTCGCCTTCTATGCCGCCCTCGCCTCGATCGCCGTGCTGCTTCACGTGCTGATCGTGAATCCATGGGTGTGGTTGGTGCTGCGCGTGATGTATGGCGTCGCCCTGGTCACGCTGTACATGGTTATCGAAAGCTGGCTCAACGCGCAGGTCAGTGGAGAAAAACGCGGTCAGGTGTTTGCGCTGTACATGGCCGTCAACCTTGGCTCGCTGGCCGCCGCTCAGCAATTGCTGAGCCTGGACAGCCCCATGAACTTCACGCTTTTTGCGCTGGCTGCAATCTTGATCTGCGCCGCGCTGATGCCGATTACCCTGACACGCCAGGCACAACCCGCGCAGCCCGACATGCCGGCTACCGACCTGTTGCAGTTGGCTCGAATCGCCCCGCTGCCGCTGATGGCCGCCGGGATCTCTGGCCTGACGCTTGGAGGATTCTGGGGGCTGGCGCCGGTCTACGCATCGCAGAGCGGTTTCGACGCCTCGGGCGTAGGTCTGCTGATGAGTATCACCATTCTCGGGGGTGCCGTTCTGCAATGGCCCATCGGGCTGTTTTCCGATAAGCATGATCGTCGACTGGTCTTGCTCTGGGTTGTGGCAATCGCTGCGGTGATTGGCGGTCTGATTACCCCCCTGACCTCCGGCCCCCTGCTGCTGGGGATGATGTTCGTCTGGGGGGGGCTGGCGTTTTCGATCTACTCGATCGCCGTGGCTCAGATGGTTGACCAGCTGCACCCGGACGAGATCCTGTCGGGCTCCAGCGGCCTGTTGCTGGCAAACGGTTTCGGCGCTGCCTTTGGCCCGGTGATAGCTGGCGGCCTGATGAGTTTTTTCGGACCCAAGGCGCTGCCGGTGTTCTTCGCGGTCACCCTGGCGTTTCTGGCCCTATATTCCTACTTCCGCTCGCGCCGCGTATTCGATCTGGTAACCGAGCCGCACGGCCATTTCACACCAATGTTGCGCACCAGCCATACCGTGCTCGAGCTAATGCCTGATACGCCGGAGGGCGAAATCGCCGAGGCGGACATCCTCGACGAAGGCCAGCAGCCCGTCGAGCAAGAAGAGGCCGTCGAACCGCGGACCGGCACGCATTCTTAGGCGGGCGATGCTGGGCTGATCCTGGCGTTCGCTACGTCGTTGAGCTCTTAGCGACTCGCGATTACAGGTTTGCAGAGCAAGCCCGAACCAGGCGAGTCGTGTCTGCCAGCGGTGCAATGCCGCTAGCAGGTCTCAGAAATCCACTTTGCCACGCCCAGCCTTGATCGCACCGCGCTTGGTCTTGCCTTCCAGGCGCCGTTTTTTCGAGCCAAGCGTAGGACGCGTTGGGCGACGCGCTTTTTCCACTTTCGTCACGCTACGGATGATCTCGGCCAGACGTTCCAAGGCATCGGCGCGATTCTGCTCCTGAGTCCGGTACTGCTGCGCCTTGATCACGATTACACCGTCACTGGTGATGCGACTGTCGCGCAGCGCCAGCAAGCGCTCCTTGTAGAACGGTGGCAATGACGACGCGTTGATATCAAAGCGCAAGTGCAGCGCACTGGACACCTTGTTGACGTTCTGCCCACCGGCACCCTGGGCGCGGATGGCAGTCAGTTCGATCTCGCTGTCGGCTAGCTGCACATTGCTGGATATGTCGAGCATCGGTCCTTCAACAATCGGGATGGAAAGGCCATTGTCCACAACAGGAGCGTTGCGGACATGTTTTTATATGATTTGGAGCCGCTACGGATCAGCCGGTTCGGCTACCGTAGCGCACTCGAAACAGATGGAACCCTGCATGGACTCGATAACCCAAGCCCTTCTCGGCGCCACGGTTCAGGCGTCGCTGTTGGGCCGTTGGCAAGGCCGCAAGGCCCTGCTCTATGGTGCAGTGCTCGGCACGCTGCCCGATCTTGATGTGGTCATCGATTATGGCGATGCAATCGCCGACATGACCTATCACCGAGGCTTCAGCCACTCACTCTTCGTTCTCAGCACGCTGGCCGTTGTGTTGGCCTGGCTGGCGCGACGAATACGACCTGATCCAGCTTACAGCGGCATGCGCCTGTTCCTCACGGTCTGGCTGGTGCTGGTGACGCATGTGTTGCTGGACGCCTTTACCAGTTATGGCACCCAGCTATTCTGGCCGCTGACCACACCGCCGGTGGCCTGGTCCAGCGTATTTATCATTGACCCTCTCTACAGCATCCCGTTGCTGCTGGCGGTGTTGGTCGGTGCCATTGCGGGGTTGAAGGGTCGCAGCCCCCGTTTGGCGGGTGTCGCGCTGGCGTTGTCGACGGTGTATCTCGGCTTCACCCTGGCAGGCAAGCAAATGGCCGAGCAGCGCGTCGAAACGGTGATGGCGGAGCAAGGCATTCAGGCGAGTCAGATATTCAGCACACCGACGCCGTTCAACAGCCTGCTATGGCGGGTCATCGTCATCGACGATGATCGCTACCATGAAGCGCTGGTGAGCTGGTTCGATGACCGGCCACCCGAACTGGTAGCCATTCCACGTGGCAAACAGCTTGCCGCGGTACTGAGCGAGTCGCCGCAGCATGCTCGTTTGCAATGGTTTACCGGCGGCGTGTTGCGCTACGACGAAGTTGCGGGCCAGCTGTTGGTGACCGACGTGCGCCTCGGCATGACCGGGTTCCACCCCTTCCGCTTCGCATTGGCCGAGCGAAACAGCGCTGAATGGAGGCTGATCCCTTTTGTCGACCGACTCCCAGCCGAACGCGGCGACATGAGCCGACTTAAGCAGATCTGGCAGCGCATCTGGCATCAACAGCCGGAGCTGCCCTTGGCTGAATGGGCCGCTGAACTCAATCGCCGCTAGCCGCCGCGCGCCCTTTACGCCAATGCCCGATTCCATAGAGCAAGGCACCCAGCGCCATCAACAGCCCGGCACGCAACCAGGTGCCGGCGCCTTGCTGGGACAGCAACACCAGACAGGAGAGGATCGCCAGGACAGGCAGAAGGGTCGGCGTGCGAAAATGCGGCGCGTCGATCTTGTCCTTGCGCAACACCAGCACCGCGACATTGGTGCTCATGAATACGAACAACAGCAATAGCACTACCGTCTCCGCCAGGGCTGTTAGCGTACCGGTTACGGTCAGAATCATCGCTAACAATGTGGTCAGCACGATTGCCAGCCAAGGCGTGCGCCGTTCAGGTAGTACGCGGGTCAGAACAGTGGGCAGCAGCCCCGCGTCGGCCATTCCGTAGGCCAATCGGCTGGACATGATCATGGTGAGCAGCGCGCCATTGGCGACCGCCACTAGCGCTACCGCCGCGAATAGCCAGTGCGGCACGGCATAACCGGTGGCACGCACCACGTCGAGCAAGGGCGCGGATGATTCCGCCAAGGCCGCTGGCGGAAGTATCGCCGTGGCTGCAACACCAACGCCCACGTAGATCAGCCCCGCCACCAACAGAGCACCGAACAGCGCGCGCGGGTAGTTGCGGCGCACATCTTTGACCTCTTCGGCCACGTTGGCTGACACCTCGAAACCGACAAATGAATAGAAAGCGATCAGCGCCGCGCCAAGCACGGCGATCGCAGGCGAGACGCCAGGCGCGAATTCCAATACCCGCGACGGGTCGCCCTGCCCGCTCATAAGGAAGCGTGCGGCCAGCACCACCACGAACAACAGGCCGGACACTTCGATCACTGTCATTACCGCGTTGGCGCCTAGCGACTCCTTGATGCCACGAGCGTTCAGCAGCGCAACGATCGCCAGAAACACCAGCGCAGTCGGCACCGCCGGGGTGTCGAGAAAGGCACCGAGGTAATCGCCAGCAAAGGCCAGGGACAATCCCGCCGCGCTTGTCACACCAGCAGCCAACATGCAAAAGCCCACCAGAAAGGACACCAATGGCTTGCCAAATGCCCGCTCGGCAAATACCGCCGCGCCACCGGCCTTTGGATATTTAGTGACCAGCTCTGCGTAAGACGCCGCGGTGAGCATGGCGAAACCCAGCGCGACCAGCAGCGGCACCCAGACCGCCCCGCCCGCTTCACCAGCAATCTTGCCGACCAGCGCATACACGCCGGCACCCAGCACGTCACCGAGGATGAACAGAAACAGCGCGGGGCCAGTGATCGCTTGCTTCAGCCGAGACTCGCCCGCAGCGAATACGTTGGTTTTCATCGTTGGGTAGCCTCGATTGCGAGGCAGAAACCGGCGAGCGACAAAGCGTTCAATCTTCTTCTCCCGAACATGCAGCCGCAGCCGCGTCACCTTTCTAGATAGGTGGAGTCTCGCCGGAGTTCAGCGCCATAAACGACAAAGCCCCGGCAAAAGCCGGGGCTTCGCTGCTGCAGAGAAAAACTCAGGTGCGGAAGCGCGCCACCAGCCCTTGCAGTTCGATGCCCAGGCGCGCCAGCTCAGCACTGGCCGCGGCGGTCTGCTCGCTGCCGCTGGCGCTTTGCTCCCCAATGTCGCGAACACGGGTCACGCTCTCGGAGATGTTCTCAGCGACGGCGCTCTGCTGCTCAGCTGCCGCCGCGATCTGCTGGTTCATCTGCTCGATGGTCGAAACCGACTCGGTGATGCGACCCAGCGCGATGCCAGCTTCGCTGGCCAGGTCGACGGTGCGTTGGGTCAGGTTACGGCTGGTCTGCATTTGCTCAACGGCCTTTTGCGCCACGCGCTGCAGGTTGGCGATCAGGCCTTCGATTTCCTCGGTGGAGTCGTGCGTGCGGCGAGCCAGGGCGCGGACTTCATCAGCCACCACGGCGAAACCGCGGCCCTGTTCACCGGCGCGGGCGGCTTCGATCGCCGCGTTGAGAGCGAGCAGGTTGGTCTGTTCAGCCACCGCACGAATCACCTCCAGCACGGTGCCGATACGGCCGCTTTCGGTATTCAGCTCTTCGATGGCATGAGCCGAATGTTCGACCTCGCCAGACAAGCTGCCGATCTGACCGATAGCCTCCTGAACGACGCGGTCGCCCTGGCGCGCCTGCTGGTCGGCCTCGCGGGCTGCATGCGATGCCTGCTCCGCGTTTTGTGCGACTTCTTGAACGGTGGCTGCCATTTCGTGCATGGCGGTAGCAACCTGTTCAGTCTCGACCCGCTGCTTCTGGACGCCAGCACTGGTCTGCGCCGTCACCGAGGATAACTGCTCCGCGGCGGTAGCAATCTGACCGACGCCACCACCGATGCGGCCGATCAAGGTGCGCAGGCTCTCAGTCATGTCGGACATCGCTTTCTGCAGCTGGCCGAGTTCGTCGCGACGGGTCACTTTCTGCGACTGAGTCAGGTCACCGTCGGCCACGCGCTGCGCTAGCTGTACGGTGTAGCGCAGCGGTACGACGATCATGCGGGAGATCGCCGTCGCGGCCACCAGGCCTATAACCACGGCCAGAACGCTGATGATTCCGAGCCACGTGTAGGCGCTGCGGCGCTGCTCCTGCATGGCCTCGGTGGCACCCGTCAATGCCTGATCGGCTGTATCCAGGATGCGCTGAGCCTGGCCCACCATCGCTTGCTCGAGCGCGATGCGCTCGGCGCGGTTGTTGCGGAACTCACCAAACGCCTGCTGATAGGCCGCTAGAGCAGTGAGCGCACCATCCATGGTGGCTTTCTGCTCGTCGTTGAGCCAGGTTTTCAGACTGCTGCCGATGGTGGTCACGTCCGCATAGGACTCGTTCCAGCTGTCCACCGCGGCTTGCGCGCTATGGGCGATGAACATGCTTTCGAAGGTACGCAGATCGAGGATGCGCTTGGTCAGCCCGGACGCCGCTTCAGCGATAGTCAGCGGGTCGCTGCCCTTCAAATGGTCACCTTCCAAACGCAATACGCGCACCGCATCGTACATATCCAGTTCGATGTACTCGAACTCTTCACGGCTTTTTTGTGCGGCATCGGCCATACGCTCGCGAAGCGCCACACCTTTGCTGATCAGCTCACCGTACTGAGTGAAGTTATCGGCATAGACGGCCGCATCGCTGCGAATCTGCTGCAGCTTCTGCTGGTCTTCTTCAGACGAGCTTTGCGCAAGCTCATCCAGCTCTTGATTGAGCTTGGCCAGGGTGCTGCGCAAGGCCGCGGCGGATTCGTCACTGCGAGTCAGCGCAAAGTCGCGCTCCAGGCCACGAGCCTCCAGAATGGCAGCGTTAATCCGTAACAGCTGATTCATCTGATATGAGCGATTCAGGATCGAGTCCACGGCGTAAAAGCCGGTCCCGGCGACTCCCAAAGTCAGCAGCAGGACCATGGCGAAGCCAAGCAGCAGCTTCTTGCCGACGGAAAGGTTGGCGAAAAAATCGACGGACTGCATCAGAGAATCCCTAAAAAGTAAGCGCGCTTATGGAGTCGGCAGGTCGCGACTAAAGTTGAATACGAAAGCGGCGCAATTTAATCAGGAATTGACGTCAATTTGCCAGCACCACACCGAGCCGACTGGAACTGCGCGCTCAGGGTTGTGCCCGATGCCCGGCTCAATGTTGCTGAAGGTGCCCGTAAAGCTTGGCGTAGAGCCCGCCGTCAGCGATCAGCTGCTGGTGATCACCCTGTTCCGCGATGCGTCCGCCATCGAAAACGAGCACCCGATCAGCCTGTTTCACCGCCGACAAACGGTGAGCGATGATCAGCGTCGTGCGCCCTTGCAGGAAACGGTTGAGTCCCTGATGCAAGGCATACTCGGTGGCGGCATCCAGAGCCGACGTAGCTTCATCAAGGATGACCACTTTGGGCTCGGCCAGCACCATGCGCGCCACCGCCAGTCGTTGTCGTTGTCCTCCTGAGAGGCGAACACCGGAACGACCAACGATGCTGTCCAGTCCGGCTGGCAGCTGCCGGATCGTGTCGGCCAATTGAGCTATTTCCAGCGCACGCCAGCATGCCTGATCGTCCCGCTCGCGCCCCATCAGTAGATTGGCGCGCACCGTGTCGTTGAACAGGGCCGGATGCTGCAGCACTACGGCGACGTTGTCGCGAACCGTTGGCAGCCCGATATCCTGCACCTCGACCCCTGCATAGCGAATATGTCCGGCCTGCGGCTGATAGAGCCCCAGCAGCAACTGCACCAGGGTGCTCTTGCCGCCGCCGCTGGCACCGACGATGGCCACCTTCTCACCGGCCGCGATGGACAAATCCAGCCCTTCCAGGACCGGCTCATCCTGATAGGAGAAACGCAGCCCCTGGACTTGAATGTCGACGGTATCGCGGCCAACGAACGGATCCTGACCACCGGGATACTGCGGCTCGTCGGCACGCGCCAGCAGCTGGTTGATGCGGCTTAGCGCACCGCCCGCCGCGTAGAAGGCGTACTGCAGATTGAGCAGCTGCTCCACCGGGCCGATCATGAACCACAGGTAGCTGAACACCGCGAGCATCTGTCCGATAGACAGGTCCGAAAACAGCACCGTGAGCATGGCCGCGGCACGGAAGATGTCGATACCGAACTGGAACAACAGGCCACTGGCGCGGTTGGAGGCGTCTGTCTTCCACTGCGAGGCCACCGCGAAATCGCGCACTTCCCGCGCCCGCAGGCCGAGGCGTCCGAGAAAGAAACCCTGGCGGTTACCAGCGCGCACTTCCTGAATCGCATCTAGCGTTTCGGTGAGCGCCTGGGTGAATAACGACGTGCTGTCGTTCTCCAGCTTCTTCAGGTGTTTGACGCGCTTGCCCAGCTGCACCGTGGCGTAGATCACCAGAGGATTGAACAGCAGGATCAGGAGCGCCAGCTGCCAATGCATCCACAGCAGGATCGCCGCCGTACCGGCAATGGACAACACGGCGACCAACAACCGGCTGAGGGTCTCGCCGATGAATTTATCGATAGTCTCAAGATCAGTGACCAGATGTGCCGCAACGGTCCCGCCACCCAGGCTTTCGTACTCGCTCAGCGCAATACGCTTGAGCCGCTCGATCAGCCGTACTCGGATGCGATAGACCAAATCCTTCGATAATCGGGCAAACAGACGCGCCTGCAGAACGTTGAAAATCAGAGCCGATGCGCGCAAGAACAGCGTTATGCAAAGCATCAGGCCGATATAGCCGACGGCGGTCTGCCACTCCACCGGAAGAAAGTTGTTCATGACCTCAAGCGCTGCGTCGCCCTGCTGCAACAGCACCTCGTCGACCAGCAACGGCAACAGCAAGGGAATCGGCACGCTGCACAGCGTCGCCAGCACCGCGACCAGATTGGCCAGCACCAATGCTTTGCGATGGTGAAGTGCGAGGCGGCGGATTTCGGCCCAGCTGAGCTGATCAGGCATTGATATTGTGATCCAGCCAGCGCGCCAGCAGCGGTGATAGCGCTTCGAGCGGTTGGAATCCGTTCGTCACCAATGCCAGCTGGCCATCGTGTTCAGCCAGCAAGGTAGGAAATCCCGCAATGCCAAGATTGCGCGACCACTCGAAGTCCGCAACGGTGGCATCGCGTGCGGCTTGGGAATCGAAGCGGTCGGCGAACTCGATACGCGGAATTCCAGCGGTCTCGGCCAGCTCGACAAGTTCCGGCGGCAGCGTGACGTTGCGCCCCTCGACGTAGAAGGCCTGCTGGATCAGCCCAGCGAGTCGCCACGCGGCTTGGCTGTCGAGATCACGTGCAGCAACCAGCGCACGGCAAGCCGGCTCGGTATCGTAGACCAGGCCGTCGGGCAAGCCCGCCTCGAAGTTGAAAGGCTGGCCGCTCGCCTCATGTACTGCGTGCCAGTAGGAGGCAGTGCGGTCACGGGCGGCCTGATCCATCGCGGTACGTTCCTGACGCAGTCCACCGGCCACTAGATCCGAACCCACCCCACGCGCCTGGGCCTGTTCGATCAGCGCCTGCACGACCGGCGCGAAGCCCCAGCACCATGAGCACATCGGGTCCATCACATAGATCAGTCGGCTGCTCATCAACGCTCCGGTTCTATCAGGTTGAAGCGCGTGTAGCGCGCTTCATGGCTGTACTCGGTTACACACCCGCCTTGCGATAGTTGTAGCCAATGGGGTGTGGCTGGTTGCGCTCGAGCGCCAATTCGATCTGCTTCTGCCGCTCACGCGCACTATGGCGCGTCTTCTCGCTGAGGTTATCCCAGCAGTGGGGGCAGCTGATGCCTGGAGCGTAGTGCTCCGATTGGCGGTCCTCCAGCGAGATCGGTGTACGACAGGCGTGGCATTGGTCGAAGTCGCCCTCGGTGAGGTCATGACGGACGGTCACCCTGTTGTCGAACACGAAACAGTCGCCGCGCCAGCGCGTTTCTTCTTGCGGCACTTGTTCGAGGTATTTCAGGATGCCGCCCTTGAGGTGATAAACCTCCTCGAACCCTTCGCCAAGCATGTAGCTGGAAGCCTTCTCGCAGCGGATACCACCGGTGCAGAACATCGCGACCTTCTTGTGCTTGGCCGGGTCGTAGTGCGCCTTGATGTATTCGGGAAACTCGCGGAAGGATTTGGTTTGCGGGTCGATAGCGCCTTCGAAGGTACCGATGGCCACTTCGTAGTCATTGCGGGTATCGATCAACAGCACTTCCGGATCTTCGATCAGGGCATTCCAATCCTTCGGATCGACATAGGTGCCGACGCGCTGGTTGGGATCGACGCCGGGCACACCCAGGGTGACGATTTCCTTCTTCAGCTTGACCTTGGTGCGGTAGAAGGGCTGCTCGTCGCAGTAGGATTCCTTGTGATCGATATCGGCCAGGCGTGCATCAGTCCCGAACCAGGCGAGCAAGGCATCGATCCCTTCACGGCTACCGGACACGGTGCCGTTGATGCCTTCTTCGGCCAGCAAAAGCGTGCCTTTGATGCCGTTGGCATCGAGGGTTTCGAGCAGGGGTTCACGCAACGCGACGTAGTCCGGCAGAGAGACGAACTTGTACAGCGCCGCAACGACGATCTTCTGGGTCATGCGGGATACTTCCTCCAGTGGTCACCCAACAGGCCGTTGAAAAACTACCTGCGTGGGCAATCCTGCGTTGAAACGACCCTCGGAATGCTCATTTACAAGCGTAAACTCCGCTTCCTCGTGCCGTTTCGCCTTGTCTTGCCTGCCTCGCCTACGTTTTTCAACGGCCTGTCCAAGGGCGGACCGGGAATGCGAAAACGACAACGCCGGCGTGAGCCGGCGCGGTGCGCATTCTAGCAACAAATCTTGATCAGGCCTAAAGCCGCCAGGCAGCTTGTTATTTGTGCCCCCCAGCACAGACCGGCGACGCAGGCGCGACGCCCTGCTCGGCCCACTCTTCCGGGGTGTAGGTGTGCAGTGCCAGGGCGTGAATCTGTTGCATGAGATCGCCCATTGCAGCGTAGGCGCGCTGGTGGCGCTTGACCGCATTCAGGCCGGCGAACTGCTCGCTGACGATCACCGCCTTGTAATGGGTTTCCTGGCCGCGGCTGTGCATGTGGCTTTCGTCCAGCACTTGCAGATGCTGAGGTTGCAGTGCGCTTTGCAGCGTCTGTTCGATGGATTCAAGTTTGGACATCCGGGCGGCTCCGTCTAGGGCTTTTTCTGAGTATCGAGTTCGGCAGTCATCTCTGCCAGCAGCTTGTTGACCTGGGGCACGGCGCTTTGCAGCTTGGCCTGGGTAACCTGCGCCGAACGCGCATTCAGCTCCGGCAGTTTGGTCAGCATCTTCTTGCCAAGCGCCGACTCGTAGAAGTCGTTCAACTGGCTGAGTTCCTGCTCGGTGAAGGTTTCGGTGTAAAGCTTGATCAGGTCCGGCTTGACCTGCTCCCAGCCGATGGCCTTGTCCAACGCAGCATCGGCCTTCGATTGGTAGCGTTCGAGCAGTGCGCGCTTGCTCGCGGGCGCTTGGGTCTGCTCGAAGCGCTCGGCGAACATCTGCTGCACCTGGGCATACACCGGCACAGCGAGCCGATCAGCGTTGACCAGCTCCAGGAAACGCTCGGCCTGGGCCTTATGACCCGAGCTGTCAGCGTTGGCCTGGCCGCTGAGGAGCGCCATCGACAGAACGCTACAAAGGCCGAATGTACGAAGAATGTGCATGAGATGATCCTTGGCGATCGTTAAGTGAGCCTCAATGGACACATTCTGCGCGCGGAGTTCCCGGCGCTCAAGGAACAGCTGCAGGCCAGATTGAACCTGTGCCCACAGCCAGCAACCTAACAGGGATACCTCATCGATGGAGCACGGCATGACACGCACCGAAACCGACAGCCTGGGTCCAGTGGAAGTCCCGGAACAGGCTTACTGGGGCGCCCAGACACAGCGCTCGCTGATCAATTTCGCCATCGGCGACCAGCGCATGCCCCTTGCCGTCTGCCATGCGCTGGCGCTGATCAAGAAAGCCGCGGCGCGAGTCAACGACCGCATAGGCGATCTACCGCCGGACATCGCCCGTCTGATCGAACAGGCCGCCGACGAAATACTCCACGGCCAGCACGACGATCAGTTTCCTCTGGTGGTCTGGCAGACGGGCAGCGGCACCCAGAGCAACATGAACGTCAACGAGGTCATTGCCGGGCGCGCTAATGAACTGGCCGGCGGGGCACGTGGCGGCAAGAGCCCGGTACACCCCAACGACCACGTCAACCGCGCACAGAGCTCCAACGATTGCTTCCCCACCGCCATGCACATCGCCGTTGCGCGAGCAATCCAAGACGATCTGTTGCCTGCCATCGCCGAGCTGTCTGGCGGCATCGCTGAAAAGGCGGCACGCTATGGTCAGCTGGTCAAAACCGGGCGCACCCACATGATGGATGCAACCCCCGTTACCTTCGGCCAGGAGTTGTCGGCCTTCGTGGCCCAGCTGGATATCGCGGAACAGGCGATTCGACATTCCCTGCCCGCCGTTTACGAACTGGCCCAGGGCGGCACCGCAGTGGGCACTGGTCTCAACGCCCCGCATGGCTTCGCCGAAGCGATTGCTGCTGAACTGGCGGCCCTCTCCGGTCTTCCGTTCGTGTCTGCGCCGAACAAGTTTGCCGCCCTTTCCGGCCATGAGCCGCTGGTCGCACTCTCCGGCGCCCTGAAAACACTGGCCACGGCGCTGATGAAAATCGCCAACGACCTGCGCCTGCTCGGCTCGGGCCCGCGCGGGGGTTTCGCCGAAGTGCGTTTGCCAGCCAATGAGCCGGGCAGCTCGATCATGCCAGGCAAGGTCAACCCGACGCAGTGCGAGGCATTGTCCATGCTTGCCTGCCAGGTGATGGGCAACGACGTGACGGTCGGCTTCGCCGCGAGCCAGGGCCATCTACAGCTCAATGTGTTCAAGCCGGTGATCGTGCACAACATGCTCGAATCGATCCGACTGCTGGCCGATGGTTGCCGCAACTTCAACACCCACTGCATCGTCGGCCTCGAACCGGACGCGGCCCGCATGGCCGAGCATCTGGAGCGTGGGCTGATGCTGGTGACAGCACTGAACCCGCACATCGGTTACGACAAGGCGGCCGAGATCGCCAAGAAGGCCTACGCCGAAGGCACTACCTTGCGCGAAGCGGCACTGGCGCTCGGCTATTTGACCGATGAGGAGTTCGACCAGTGGGTGCGACCTGAAACCATGCTGGAGTCCAGCCGCAGCTGATCGGAGGAGAGTTTTTGCTGCTCGTGCCGTGCCATATATCCGGTGGGCTGAAGCCCACCCTACAGGCCAAGTTACGCTCGTAGGGTGGGCTTCAGCCCACCGGAAACTTCATAGCAGAGCAACTCAGTCGTCTCTGGCACATGTCGCACCTTTGCATCACTAGCCTGGAGCCAGACGCAGACCGGATAGCCTGGCGCACGAGCTGAAGCCCAGCCAAGGAGCGACCAAATAATGATCAGGCATGAAAAACCCGCGCCATCTGGCGCGGGTTTCTTTTAGTCGTCCCTGCGAGACTGATCAGCGCACCGCTTCGAACAGCCCAGACGCACCCATGCCGCCGCCAACGCACATGGTCACGACTCCGTAACGCAGATTCCGGCGTTGCAGCTCGCGAACCAGATGGCCCGCGGTACGCGAACCGGTCATGCCGAATGGGTGGCCGATGGAAATCGAGCCGCCATTGACGTTGAACTTCTCATTGTCGATTTCCAGCGTATCGCGGCAATACAGGCACTGCGAGGCGAAGGCCTCGTTGAGCTCCCAGAGGTCGATGTCGCTGACCTGCAGCCCGCGGGCCTTGAGCAGGCGCGGAACCGAAAAGACGGGGCCGATGCCCATTTCTTCCGGCTCGCACCCGGCCACGGTGAATCCGCGGAAGAAGGCCCGTGGCTTGAGGCCGAGCTCGAGTGCCTTGTCCAGGCTCATGACCAAGGTCATCGAGGCGCCATCGGAGAGCTGTGAGGCATTGCCCGCGGTCACCGAGCCATCATCGGCAAACACCGGTTTGAGGCCCGACAGGCTTTCCAGCGTGGTATCCGGGCGGTTGCAGTCGTCACGGTCGACCACGCCTTCATGCTCGGTGCGCTCGCCGGTGTTCTTGTCCTCGGTGAAGTAGCGGACGTTCATCGGCACGATCTCGTCCTGGAACAAACCCTCAGCCTGGGCCCGCGCGGTACGCTGCTGACTCTGCAGGGAATAGGCGTCCTGCTGCTCGCGGGTGACGTTGTAGCGGCGCGCAACCAGCTCGGCGGTCTGGCCCATGCTGTGATACAGCCCAGGAACGCGCTCCTGCAGGACTGGATTGAAGAGGTTGTCGCTGTTGCGGCTCTTGGCCGTCATGGTGATCGACTCGACGCCACCGGCAACGATGATGTCGCTGCAGCCGGACGCGATCTGATTGGCCGCGATGGCGATGGACTGCAAGCCGGACGAGCAGAAGCGATTGAGTGTCATGCCCGCGCACTGGATGCCCAAGTTCGACAGCACCGCCACGTTACGACCGATGTTGTAGCCCTGTGCGCCCTCGTTGGAGCCGGCACCGACGATGCAGTCCTCGACCAGCTTGGGGTCCAGCCCGTTACGCGACAGCAGCGCGTTGACGCAATGAGCCGCCATATCGTCAGGACGGGTCATGTTGAACTTGCCGCGGAAGGACTTGGCCAGGCCGGTCCGTACGCTGTCGACGATCACTACTTCACGCATGGCATACCTCGAATGGTTGGGCGGCCGCTGCGGCGGCCGGCCTGTTGACGATGGACCGAGCATAGTTCCGGCCCTTCACCAAAGGCGACGAACATTCAGCAGGGATATGGCTGGCCATTGTCCGCCGTCCCTTGAAACTCAGCTGATCGCTTCTTCCAGCGCGTCGTTGAGCGTGCGCAATACCTTGACCCGGGCAAAGCGCTTGTCGTTGGCCTCAACCAACGTCCAGGGCGCAATTTCGGTGCTGGTGCGATCGACCATGTCCGCCACGGCATTGCTGTAGTCGTCCCATTTTTCGCGATTGCGCCAGTCTTCCTCGGTGATCTTGAAGCGCTTGTGCGGCGTATCTTCCCGCTCCTTGAAGCGCTCCAGCTGCGTTTGTTTGTCGATGGAGAGCCAGAACTTGACCACCACCACGCCTGCGTCGACCAGCTGTTCCTCGAACTCGTTTATCTCGGTATAGGCCCGCAGCCACTCGTCTGGCGAGCAGAAGCCCTCGACACGTTCAACCAGCACGCGGCCGTACCAGGATCGATCGAAAATGATGAACTGCCCGCGCGCCGGAACGTTGCGCCAGAAGCGCCACAACCAGGGTTGCGCCAGTTCGTCCTCGCTGGGCGCGGCGATTTGTATGGTGCGATACAGCCGCGGATCCAGCGCGCCCGTGACCCGGCGAATGGCGCTGCCCTTGCCCGCTGCGTCGTGGCCCTCGAAGAGGGCAAGTACCCCACGCTTGCGCAACCGCGGATCACGCAGCAGCTGGCTCAGCCTTGCCTGTTCATGCCCCAGCTGTTCCTTGTAATGGTCCTTGCTGAGCGATTGCTGCATATCGAGACTGCCTAGCAGGCTCGCCTGATCGAGCTTCGGCTCGATCGTCGCCGTGTGCGGCTGCGAGAGCGGTTGGTCCGCAGCGTCCAGCGCAGCATTGAGCCCCTCGAGCAGCAACCGGCCGGCGGTCAGGCTGCGGTATCGTTCGTCGCTGCCCTCGATGACGTACCAGGGCGCAAAGTCCCGGCTGCTGCGGCGCAGGATCAATTCACCGTGCTTAACGAACCGGTCGTAGGTTTTCGACTGCTGCCAATCCAGCGGGCTGATGCGCCAGCTATGCAGCGGATCATCCTTTAGCGACTCAAGGCGCTGCAGCATGCGGTCCTTGGACAGGTGAAACCAGAATTTGAAGATCAGTGTGCCCTCAGCACAGAGCATGCGTTCGAAACGCTGAGCACGGTCGATAGCCAGCTCCAGCTCGGCTTTCTTGATGCGCCCATGGACCCGGTCCTCCAGCAACTTGCTGTACCAGTTGCCGAAGAAGATGCCGGTCTGCCCTTTCGGCGGCAGGCGACGCCAGTAACGCCAAGCGGGCGGACGCGAGAGTTCTTCGTCGGTCGGCACATCGAAGCTGTCGACCCGGATTAGCCGCGGGTCCATCCACTCGCTGAGCAGCTTGATCGTTTCGCCTTTTCCGGCACCCTCGATGCCATTAATCAGGATGAGCACTGGAAACCGCGCCTGCTCTCTGAGGCGGTACTGCGCTTGCAGCAACGCTTCACGCAGAACGGGCACTTCTTTGTTGTAGGTGTCCTTGTCGATGGTGTGGCCGATTTCTGCGGACTCGAACATCGTGTACTCCAACAATGGATGCTGTGATGAACCCTAGCAGGCCAAGGTAGCTGCAGTACTGATGCAGCTCCGCCTGTTAGCGCTTGGTGCGCTGGCCTGCGCGCTTACCGATGCGACAAAGCGCGCCCGCAGCAGGTTTCGCGCTGCTGCTAGAATCGCGTTTTTTCCCCCAGGAAACGTCGATGTCCGCCGCGGTCCCAACCGGTTTTGAACATGCCGAGCTCGACTGGGACGAGAACGGCCAACCGCAATCGCGGCGCTATGGCGACGTATATTTTTCTCGTGGCTCAGGCATGGCCGAAACCACCCACGTATTTCTGCAACCCAACCGATTGGCCGAACGTTTCGCCACGCTTCAGGCTGGGGAACGCCTCGTAATTGGCGAAACGGGCTTTGGTACTGGCCTCAGTTTTCTTTGCGCCTGGGCGCTGTTCGAGCGCACAGCGCCTGCCAATAGCGCCCTGCACTTCGTCAGTGTTGAAAAGCATCCACTCACGCGCGACGACCTGCAGCGAGCGCTGACGTTGTGGCCCGAGCTGCAGCTGCAGGCGCGCCAGTTGCTGGATCAGTATGTGGCGATCAATCCGGGATTCCAGCAGTTTCGTTTCGGCCAGGTGACGCTGACGCTATTGGTAGGCGATGCACTCGACCGGCTGAAAGAACTGGATGCCCAGGTTGACGCCTGGTTTCTCGATGGTTTCGCACCGCCGAAGAACCCGGACATGTGGCAGCCCGAGCTATTTGAGCAGGTGGCGCGGCTATCCGCCCCGGGCGCCACGCTGGCGACCTTCAGCAGCGCCGGCAGTGTGCGACGAGCCCTCAAGGAGGCGGGCTTTGAGATCAAGCGGATACCGGGCTTCGGCCAGAAGTGGGAAAACCTCCAGGGCCACCTTGCCGCATCGCCAAAAGCCTTGGAGAGCCCGTGGTTCGCGCGCCCGTCGCATCAACCAACGCAGCGCAAGGCACTGGTCATCGGCGCAGGTCTGGCGGGTTGCGCCAGCGCCGCCAGCCTGGCGGCGCGCGGCTGGCAGGTGACACTGCTGGAGCGGCATGACGACGTCGCCCAAGAGGGTTCCGGCAATCCACAGGGTGTGCTCTATCTGAAGCTGTCAGCGCACGGCACCGCGCTTTCGCAGCTTGTCGCCAGTGGCTTTGGCTACACCCGTCGGTTGTTGCAGAACCTGCAGCAAGGCCAGGACTGGGATGCCTGTGGCGTGCTGCAGCTCGCCTTCGACCACAAGGAAAGCGCCCGCCAAGCAGCACTGTCCGATGCCTTTCCGCCCAGTCTGCTGCGCGCGGTGCAGCGCGAAGAAGCTGAGCAGCTGGCGGGCGTTGCGCTGGGCCATGGCGGGCTGTTCTATCCGGACGCGGGTTGGGCGCACCCGCCAGCGCTGTGTCGCTGGCTGATCGCGCACCCCGCCATCGAGCTGCTTCGCCACCGGCACCCGGTCGAGCTGCGTCGCGCCGGCGAGCAGTGGCAGGCGTTGATCGGCGACGAGCTGCTAGCCGAGGCGCCGGTAGTGATTCTGGCTGGCGCCTCCGACGCTGCGCGGTTCAGCCAAAGTGCCTGGCTGCCGCTCAAGCGAATCCGCGGGCAGATCACCGCCCTGCCGGTGACCGAACAAAGCAGCGCGTTGCGCACCGTGCTCTGCGCCAAGGGCTACGTCGCCCCGCCCCGTGAGGGTCAGCACACGTTAGGGGCGAGCTTCAATTTCGCCGAAACCGACCCGGCTCCGAGCGCAGCGGAACACCATTCCAACCTGGGGATGCTCGCGGAGATTTCCGCTGATCTGCATCAGCGCCTCGAGGCCGACACCGTCGATATCGATCAACTGCATGGACGCGTCGCGTTCCGCTGCACCAGCCCCGACTATCTACCCATCATCGGCGCGCTGGCCGATCCAGCACGCTTCGCCGAAGCCTATGCCGTGCTGGCGAAGGATGCTAGGCAAGTGCCTGATACGCCCTGCCCTTGGCTTGATGGGCTGTACGTCAATACCGCACACGGCTCGCGCGGCCTGATCACCGCGCCACTGTCGGGCGAGCTGCTCGCCGCGTGGCTGAATGACGAACCGCTGCCCGTACCGCGCGCCATCGCCGAAGCCTGCCACCCCAATCGATTCCTGCTGCGCAAGCTCATTCGACGGATTGACTGAGCGTCTCATCGAGCGCCTGCCTATTCGAGCCTCGTGGCCAAGCTGCCAAGCGTTAGCCTCGGCGAAACGGCTCATCCCAAAATGGCCGGGTGATTTCGGTTTCGATATCGGCCCGGCTCAAACCGATGTCCTTGAGCATCTCGTCACTTAGCGAGGCCAGTTGCTGGCGCTGGCGATACAGCGCGTGCCAGCAACCGAACCGCTGCCAGGCCGCACGCAGCCACCGTCCGAGCGAGAAATGGGGCGCTCCGCTCCGGGCGCAAGATTGAACAAACTCAGCATGGCTTTTCATCGGGTACACCTCCGAGTGGATGGCGCCAGTGTCCCGCCGGGCTTATGATCAATCCAACGAATGTTTATGATGATGTCCATCTCGGAGATTGATGAATGGCCAACTACCCGAGTATCGATGCCGAGCTGCTGCGCAGCTTTGTGGCAATTGCCGATCACGGCGGCTTCACCCGTGCTGCGGAAGCCGTCAATCGCACGCAGTCGGCAATCAGCATGCAGATGAAGCGGCTTGAAGAGGATGTGCTGCAGCGTTCGGTCTTCGAGCGCGACGGGCGCCAGGTCAAGCTCACCGCAGAGGGCCAGATCCTGCTCGGTTACGCGCGAAGAATTCTCAAGCTGCACGGCGAGGTGCTGACCACCTTGCGTGAGCCGCACATGGTCGGCTCGGTGCGCATCGGCACTCCAGACGATTATGTGATGCGATTCCTACCGGGCATCCTGTCGCGCTTCGCTCAGGCCTATCCGCTGGTGCAGGTGGAGGTGCATTGCGAACCGTCTTACCAGCTGCTGCAGCGACGCGACCTGGATCTGTCCATCGTCACCCGCGAGCCAGGTACCGAGATCGGACAGCTGCTGCGGCGCGAACGCTTCGTCTGGGCCGAAGCGCCGGGCTTCAACACCCATGAACAACGGCCCATGCCACTGGCCATGTTCAATACCGATTGCTTCTGCCGGGCATGGGCCTGCAACGCACTCGACAGCCTGGACGTTCCCTACCGGGTTGCCTATACCAGCCCGAGCCTCTCAGCGCTGATGGCCGTGGTTAACGCAGGGCTCGCAGTGACCGCGCAGCTGCAGAGCCTGGTCACGGCCGACATGCGCTTGCTGGGCGAAGCCGAGGGCATGCCGGAGCTGCCCTTGAGCAGCATTGTCCTGCTGCGCAACGAACGTAGTCAGTCGCAAGTCAGCGAAACACTGGCCGAGCATATCGTCGAAGGCTTTCGCCTATAGCAGACGGCAGGCTCAGCCGGGCTGCTGACTATTCCTTCGAACCACATATCGAGGCGGCGCGAAGCAGCGCCGCAGTGATTCCATGCTGCTCCCATTCCGGCAACGCGGCGAAACGTGCAACGAACTCCGGCGGCAGCAAAGACGGGGCCTGTTGCTGCAGTGCACGACCCTCTTCAGTCAAATGCAACCATTGGCGGCGGCGGTCCTGATCATCGCGCTGGCGCGACAGCAGCCCGCGTTCGGCGAGCCGGTCGAGCTGCCCGGATAGGGTTGCAGGCGTGAGGCTGACGCGCTTGCTCAGCGCACTGGCCGTGAGCTGTCGCTCGCTCGCAAGCACTTGCAGAATCATTAGCTGCACCGGGCTCAGTCCACCGTAACGTGCGAGCCGCTTGGCATGCATTTCGGCGTCCTGCTGCAACCGGCGCAGAGCCTGAAACAGCGACAGTTCAAGGCTGCTCTCCGACTTTTCGATAGTTTCAGCTCGAATATTTTCTTCGTTCATAAACAACATAATCAGCTGGGCCACAGTTTGACATGAAAGCACTGTCTTTGTTTCCCTGTAAAACCTGACTGACGCAGCAGGGCGCGGTTCAGCCTGCGGGGGACGCACCTGAACGATCACCGCAGCTGGCGAGCCAGAGCGGTATACGCTGGTCTGAAAACCTGAACTTCGCGATCCCAGCATCAGTCACACTCCCCAACGGCAACACCGGTAAGGATCTTATGTGCGGCATAGCTGGCGAACTTCGCTTCGATAATCAACCGGCCGATCTGGCCGCGGTTGAACGCATCACTCAATCCCTGACTGCTCGAGGCCCAGACGCCTGTGGCTTCAACAGCCAAGGCCCTCTCGCGCTCGGTCATCGACGCTTGAAAATCATGGACCTGTGCGAGGCCTCGGGTCAGCCAATGGTCGACTCGGCACTCGGTTTGTCGATGGTGTTCAACGGCGCCATCTACAACTATCCGGAATTGCGCGCCGAGCTCGAGGCGCTGGGCTATCGCTTCTTCTCCGAGGGTGACACTGAAGTGTTGCTCAAGGGCTTTCATGCCTGGGGCGAAGCCTTATTGCCGCGCCTCAACGGCATGTTCGCCTTCGCCATCTGGCAGCGCGACGTACAGGAACTGTTCATCGCCCGTGATCGCCTCGGCATCAAGCCGCTCTATCTGTCACGCACTGGCGAGCGCCTGCGCTTTGCCTCGACGCTCCCGGCGTTGCTCAAGGGCGGTGACATCGCTGGTGTACTGAACCCGGTGGCACTGAACCACTATATGAGCTTCCATGCTGTGGTGCCGGCGCCGGACACTCTGATTGCCGGCATCGAGAAACTGCCTCCCGCCACCTTCATGCGTATTGATGCCAACGGCAAGACCAGCCAACACCGCTGGTGGACGCTGGAGTTCGGGGCGTCAGAAGAGGAGCAAGGCTACAGCTTCGAAGACTGGCAGGAGCGCACCCTGACAACCTTGCGCGAGTCAGTCGCCTTGCGCCATCGGGCAGCGGTCGACGTGGGCGTCCTGCTGTCCGGTGGCGTCGACTCCAGCTTACTGGTCGGTCTGCTTCGCGAAGCAGGCGCTGCGGATAACTTGCAGACCTTCTCCATCGGCTTTCAGGATGCCGGCGGCGAGCGTGGCGACGAATTCAAGTATTCGGATCTGATTGCGCAGCATTACGGGACGCGCCATCACCAGCTGCGGATTCAGGAGAAGGAAATCCTCGAACAGCTGCCTGCTGCCTTTCGCGCGATGAGCGAACCGATGGTCAGCCACGACTGCATCGCCTTCTACCTGCTCTCACGGGAAGTGTCCAAGCACTGCAAGGTGGTTCAGAGCGGTCAAGGTGCCGATGAGCTGTTCGCTGGCTATCACTGGTATCCGCAGGTGGACGGTGCCGAGGACCCTGTCGAGGCTTATCTCAACGCCTTTCGCGACCGCAGCTTCGAGGAGTACGCCGACACCGTGCAGCAGCAGTGGGTCAAGGGCGACTTCTCCGGTGATTTCGTTCGTCAGCACTTCGCTCAGCCGGGCGCCGATGCGGCCGTCGACAAGGCCCTGCGAATCGACAGTACGGTGATGCTGGTCGACGACCCGGTCAAGCGCGTCGACAACATGACCATGGCCTGGGGCCTCGAGGCACGGGTGCCGTTTCTCGATCACAACGTGGCCGAGCTTTCCGCACGAATTCCTGCGAAGTACAAGCTGCCCGATGGCGGCAAGTATGTGCTCAAGGAAGCTGCGCGCAAGGTTATCCCGGCCGCGGTTATTGACCGCCCCAAGGGCTATTTTCCGGTGCCGGGCCTCAAGCATCTGCAGGGTGACACGCTGAACTGGGTGCGCGAGCTACTGACGGACCCGAGCCAGGATCGCGGGCTGTACAACCCGGCAATGCTGGACAAGCTGTTCAACGACCCTGAGGGCCAACTGACGCCCCTGCGCGGCTCGAAATTGTGGCAGCTGGCAGCGGTCAATCTATGGTTGAGCGAACAAGGCCTCTAAGAACCCGATCATGACGGCACGGCGCCAAGGCCAGTTGATACGACAAACGCCGTGACGTCTTGACAAGCTCCAAGGAACGTACCATGCAGAAGTCTCAAGCCTATGGACAGCGGCTGTTACGCGGCCAGACACCGACCTACGAGCGCCTGCAGCAACGACTCGCGGAGGATGGCCAGGCGGAACGTCAGTCGCCTGTAACTCTGCACTGTGGCTGGGGCCGCATCCTGATCGGCCATACCTATTCCGACCCTGAAAAGCTCGCTGCCGACCTGCTCCATGAACAGGCCGGGGAGCGGGACATTGCGCTGTACGTTGCCGCGCCGCACCAAGTGCTCGCCTATGCGCCGCAGCAGCTGTTCCTTGACCCCTCGGACACCTCTCGCATCTGGTTCACCGATTACCGCCCGGCCCGCCGCAGCTTCCGCGGTTTCGGCATTCGGCGCGCCCAGAGTGAGGAGGACTGGAAGGCGATCAATAGCCTGTACCAGTCGCGCCATATGCTGCCCGTCAACCCGGAGCTGTGCACTCCACGAGAGCAAGGTGGTCCGGTTTATTGGCTGGCCGAGGACGACGACTCCGGCCAGATCATTGGCAGTGTCATGGGCATCAATCACCACAAGGCTTTCAACGATCCGGAGAACGGCTCCAGCCTTTGGTGTCTGGCGGTCGCGCCAACCTGCACCCGCCCTGGCGTCGGCGAAGCGCTGGTTCGCCATTTGATTGAACACTACATGGGGCGCGGGCTGGCCTACCTCGATTTGTCGGTGCTGCACGACAACAAGCAGGCCAAGGCGCTCTACGCCAAACTCGGTTTCCGTGACCTGCAGACCTTCACGGTCAAACGCAAGAACACCTTCAACCAGCCCTTGTTTCTAGGGCCTGGCCCGGAAGCCGAGCTGAACCCCTATGCCAAGATCATCGTCGACGAGGCACGGCGCCGCGGCATCGAAATCACCATCGACGACACCGAAGCGGGCCTGTTCACGCTGACCCAGGGCGGCCGAAAGGTTCGCTGCCGCGAATCATTGTCGGACCTCACCTCAGCGGTGAGCATGACGTTGTGCCAGGACAAGAGCCTGACGCACCGCACCCTCGCCCGCGCTGGGCTCAAATTGCCAGCGCAGCAGCTCGCAGGGACTCCGGAGGATAACGAGGCGTTTCTGGAAAAGCATGGCAGTGTCGTGGTCAAACCGCTCGATGGCGAACAGGGCCACGGGGTCTCGGTCGATCTGCGTAGCCCGGTGGACGTGGAAGAAGCGATTACCCGAGCACGCCACTTCGATCAACGCGTCTTGCTCGAAAGCTTCCATCCCGGCCTTGATCTACGCATCGTGGTGATCGGCTATGAGGTGGTCGCTGCGGCAATTCGACGTCCGGCTGAAGTGGTTGGCGACGGCAGCCACTCCATCCAAGAACTGATCGAAACCCAGAGTCGCCGTCGCCAGGCCGCGACGGGTGGCGAAAGCAAAATCCCGATGGATGAGGAAACCCATCGGTGCATCAGTGAAGCCGGCTTCGATTATGACAGCGTGCTGCCACGTGGCCAGCATTTGACGGTTCGTCGTACGGCCAATCTGCATACTGGCGGCACGCTCGACGATGTAACCGATCAGTTGCACCCCGTGCTGATCGACGCTGCCGTCCGCGCGGCCCGTGCGCTGGATATCCCGGTGGTTGGTCTCGATCTGTTAGTGCCGGCGGCTGACCAGCCTGAGTACGTTTTCATCGAAGCGAATGAGCGAGTCGGCCTGGCCAATCATCATCCGCAGCCGACCGCCGAACGCTTCGTCGACCTGCTCTTTCCACTCAGCTACGGCACCCATTAGCGGGGCAACCAGGCCGTTGATGGCCTGGCTCCGGCACCCTCAGGTGCCGGAATGGCCCAGCCGCCTCGCTTGCGGCACTACCGCAGCTCAACTTCACTCACCTGAATGGCGGCAGCCCGTTTTTCGCCGCTAAGGAATGATCATGACTGCCAAGCTTCCAGAACCAGACCTCAACTACCTGCAGCGTGTGCTGCTGGAAATGCTCGCCATTCCCAGCCCCACCGGCTTCACCGACACCATTGTTCGCTACGTGGCGGAGCGGCTAAAAGAGCTTGGCATTCCTTTCGAGCTGACCCGTCGCGGGACCATCCGCGCCACACTCAAGGGCCGTCGGTACAGCCCGGATCGAGCCATCGCCGCACACCTGGATACCATTGGCGCCAGCGTCCGGGAGATCCAGGACAATGGCCGACTTGGCTTGTCCCCGGTGGGCTGCTGGTCGAGTCGTTTCGCCGAAGGCAGCCGCGTCAGCGTGTTCACCGACACCGGCGTGGTCCGGGGCAGCGTGCTGCCGCTTCTGGCCTCGGGACATGCATTCAATACAGCGGTCGACGAGATGCCGATTAGCTGGAACCACGTCGAGCTGCGCCTGGACGGGTACACCGCGGGCCGCGCCGACACGCTTGCGCTAGGAATCAATGTGGGCGATTTCGTCGCGTTCGACCCGATGCCCGAGTTTACCGACAGCGGGTACATCAGCTCCCGCCATCTGGACGACAAGGCGGGAGTGGCAGCCTTGCTGGCGTCGCTCAAAGCCGTGGTTGAAAGCGGCCGTGAGCCTCCGATCGACTGCCATCCGCTGTTTACCATTACCGAGGAAACCGGTTCTGGTGCAGCCGGCGCCCTGCCCTGGGATGTCAGCGAGTTCGTCGGCATCGACATCGCGCCGACGGCCAAGGGACAGGAATCCAGCGAGCATGCGGTCACCGTAGCCATGCAGGATTCAGGCGGGCCTTATGATTTCCACCTGTCGCGGCACCTGCTGAAACTGGCGGAAGCCAATGAGGTGCCGGTGCGTCGCGATCTGTTCCGCTATTACCACAGCGATGCGCAGTCGGCGATTGCAGCCGGTCACGACATCCGCACCGCTTTGCTGGCCTTTGGTTGCGACGCGACGCATGGCTATGAGCGCACCCACATCGACAGCCTGGCAGCCATGAGCCGCTTGATTTCAGCCTACTTGCTGAGCCCACCGGTCTTCACCAGTGACGCCCATACGAGCAAAGACTCACTGGAAAACTTCAGCCATCAACTCGAACACGTGACCCAAATGGAGAACGACACGCGCGTGCCGGCAGTCGATTCGATCTTCGACAAACAAACCGATGATTCGTCCGGTTGATGGCCACGTTTCATGATGCGCCGCCAACTTGAGGCATTTGCCGATTGCGGGGCGGCGCTGATCCGGGCAAAGTCGCAAACCTCTGAAATATATGGATGCTTGGCCAGTCAGGCATGAATCGAAGGAATTTGTCCTTCGCGCGACTGGAAACTGCGTTTTGCGAGTTTGCACGCCTTGGGTCAATAACATGCTGCCGCGTCTTTTTCTGGCCGTCTTCCTATTCTGTCTGACCGCTCAGGCATCGGCCTTTGAGCCCGTGCCTGTGGATTCACAGCATTTTCGCCAAGCACTGGGCAGCTCAAGTTACTTTCTGAGAGACCCTGCCGCCGAACTGAGCGTGGCCGAGGTGTTCGCGCTACCCGAGAAAACCTTCGAGCCAGTGTCAGGCCTACACCCCAATAAGGGGAAGAACGATTCGGTCTGGTGGTTCCGTGTCGAGCTGGACAACCAACTCCACAACCCTCTCGGCGGCTTCGTCGAAATCAACTACCCGCTGCTTGACGATATCCAGCTGTATCTCCGTCACCCGGACGGTCGTATCAGCCGACAGCACTCGGGAGACAACCATCCGTTCAGTGAGCGCTCGGTCAGGGTCAGCAACTTCTTGTTTCCTGTAGAGCTCGCGCCCGGCACCTCGACCTTGCTGTTGCGTGTGCAAAGCACCAGCACCCTGTACGTCCCACTGTATTTCAGCACCTACGCAGCTAACGCCGAAGCAACCGAAGACTCGATGGGCTTGGCTGGGGCCTTCTATGGCGTGCTGTTTGCGATGTTCTGCTACAACTTCTTCCTGTTCCTCTCGCTGCGTGAGCCAGCGTATTTCTGGTATCTGATCTACAACCTCAACGTGGGCCTGTTCGCACTCAGCTTCGATGGCTTGCTGGTCAAATGGCTGAACGATGCAGGCGGCGTCGTCGCGTTGGGCATCTATGCGTTGATGCTCAGCCATTGCCTGGTGTCGGTCCAATTCAGCCGCCATTTTCTGCATACCCGCGAGTACTTCCCGCGCCTGGACTTCGCCCTGCGTGTGGCGCTGATCCTGTCGATGGGTGCGCTGCTGTCCGGATTCGTTCTGGAAACGCAGGTCTGGAGCGTGCTCGCCAGTGTGATGGTCATCGGCTCTTCGATCGGTCTGTTGCTGACCGGCGCTTTCGTTTGGAGCCGCGGCGTGCGCTATGGCCTTTATTACACGCTGGCCTGGGGCGTCCTGCTGGCGACGTTCGTTATCGTCACAGCCGGTTCGCTGGGCTTCAACCTGTTGGGCCTGTATGGCGCGTCGATTGTCAAAGTTGGCATCGCCTTCGAGTTGATCACCCTGTCGATCGGGCTCGCCGACCGTATCAACCTGCTTAAGGAAGAAGGCTTCCGTTCGCGCCAGGCAGCCGAGCGGGCAGAAAGCGAGAACCAGGCAAAAAGTCGCTTTCTGGCGAAAATGAGCCACGAGATCCGCACGCCATTGAATGGCGTATTGGGCATGCTGCAATTGCTGCGTGAAACCCCGCTGGATCGTAACCAGCGCTTCTACCTCGATACGGTGGCCAGCTCCAGCAACTCGCTGATGACGGTCATTAACGACATCCTCGATTACGCACGGATCGGCGCCGGCAAACTGGTCTTGGAGGACATCGAGTTTGACCTGGAGGCGCTGGCCTCCGAAACCATCAGCCTGTTCACGGCCCAAGCGCTGCAGAAGCAGCTGAATCTGCATCTCAGCCTTGCGCCCGGCGTGCCACGCCGTCTTCGCGGAGACCCGACCCGTCTCAAGCAAGTGCTGATGAACCTGCTGAGCAATTCGTTGAAGTTCACCGAGCAGGGTTGCGTGGTGCTGCAGGTCGTCTGTCAGGGGCCGGAGGGCGGCCGCAGCCTGGTCTTTTCGATCACCGACAGCGGCATCGGCATGCGCGCCGAGGTACTGGCCCAGCTGTTCGAGTCCTTCGCACAAGGTGATTCCAGTACAACCCGACGCTACGGTGGCAGCGGCCTGGGCTTGGTCATCAGCAAGGAACTGGTGGAAATGATGGGCGGCCAGATCGAAGTGCAGAGCACGCCTGGCCAGGGCAGCCAATTCAGCTTCGACATTCCGCTGCGGGAGGCGAGCGATAACTCTGATCCACTCACAACCTTGCTCGAAGGCCGAACCGCCGTGATCGCGTCTCGGGATATCTGTGCACTGGATGCGATGGGCAATCTGCTCCACCGTTGGGGCATGCGAATCGTCCGTTGCGAAGAGCCGCAACGACTGCGCCGCTACCTCGACGATCAGGCTTCCGCCCCGCTGCTGGTGATAATGGCACCCTGGCCTGGCAAACCACAGGCATGGCTCAACGCGGTGGCCGACCAGCTCGAACCGAATCAACGCGTCATGCTGCTCTACCCGCCACAAAGCGAGCCCTCACCTGCGTCGTCATCGTTGCACCTGGCAAGCCTGCCGTTGCCCCTGCTGCTCGACCCCTTGCGCGAAGCACTGCATCGTCTCTATCAGGGAACCCGAACGCCTAATGGCACTGCGATGGTAGCCGCCGACAACCTGACAGGCCGCAAGCCGCTCATCCTAGTAGTCGAGGACAACCCGGTCAGCCAGATGGTCGTGTCCAGCCTGCTGCGCAAACGCGGCTATGAGGTCATGGTTGCTGAAAACGGGCACAGGGCAGTCAGTGCATACAGCGACAACCCGGCCGCTGTGCAGCTGATTTTGATGGACTGCGAGATGCCGGAAATGGACGGATTCGAGGCCAGCCGACAGATCCGCCGACTCGAAGCACAATTGCAGCTGCGACCCGTGCCGATCATCGCACTGACCGCCCATGTGCTCGAGGAGCATCGCCGCGCTGGCAGCGAGGCCGGAATGGACGATTTCATTGGCAAGCCATTGGACAGCGAGCAGCTGTATGCTTACCTGGATCGGTTCCTCAACGCGCCGATCAGCGAACCTGACCTGCACCATCCCACTTGATCCGACGCCGATGCTCATCCCTTACGACCAGCTCGAACCTGACACCCTGACCCGCCTCATCGAAGACTTCGTGACCCGCGAGGGCACCGATAATGGCGACGAGACGCCGCAGGAAACCCGCGTCGAGCGGGTACGCCAGGCATTGCGCAAAGGCACCGCGGTCATCGTGTTCGATGTTGATCATCAGCAGTGCCAGCTCGCGCTCAGGCGCGAGGTGCCGAAGGAATGGCTGGAAGACTAGATTTCAGCTGAATACCCCGCCGTCACGCTCCCAGGCACAACGCATACGCAAATCGCGCTGGTGGGGGCTGTGCGAACCGCTTTCGGTTTCCCAGCGGAAGGTATGAATGCCGTTGAGTTCGGTCTCCAGGTGAACCACCGCGCTGGTCCAGTAGAGTTCGTTCAGTAGCGCCTCGAAGTGACGTACCCAGAGCGCCCATTCATATTCGACCGCGCGGTAGCTGGCGCCGAAGTGAATGATCTGGGTCTGATACACGCCTTCATCCATGCAGCAGGAAAACATTTCTCTTCCGAGAAAAGGCCAACCCTCACCTTGCGGCAAGCTGTACAGCGCACGGCGGTTGACTGCACGGCGCAGCCGACACTGCTCGGGGTCGGTCGAAGGCCAGTCACGAATGCTGCCGTAGACGATGGATTCCGGCTCCACAGGAACACTCCAGGCGAAAGTCCGACATGTTCGACCAATTCCGCTCGGCCTTCCAGCGCCCCGTGCGGACATGGCCCGCGCGCGAGTCGCAGAGGTGACGCAGACCACAACCTAAGGTAATAGCGGCACCTTCAGGGCGTCGTCGCAGCAGACAGATCTCGGCGGGGCGCCAGCCGCAAGGCGAGCAGCGACATTGCCGCTGACATGGTCGCGAGTACGAGGAAGGGTTCTCGGTAATCACCGGCGATATCGCGGCCCAAACCGGTCAGCACTGGCGTGAAACAGGCCAGGCAATAACCGGTGCAAAGCATCATCGCCGTCAGGCGGCTGACCGCAAGCGGCGAGTTCGCTTCGTACATGGGCAATACCAGTGACATCGAAAAGGTTCCGTTCAAGGCCACACCCAGCAGCATGCAGACCAGCAAGGGGTTGACCTGAGGAAGCCAGGCAATGACCAACAGACACACCGTCGCCAGTACGCCGCAGCAAGCCATCAGCAGGTGCCGCCGACCGAAGCGCTGCGCCAGCCAAGGCATGATGAACGCGCTGGGTAAACCGATCAGCATGAAGCCACTGAAAAATGCATTGCTCTGTAGCAGGCTGAAGCCGACCTCGTGGTAACGCGCCACCAGCCAAGTCGCCAGTGCGTAGAACAGACCGGCCTGCAAGGCGAAATAGATGCTCACCAACCAGGCGCGTGGCTCACGCCACGGCAGACCGGTGCGGCTCTCGACCGCCGGCTCCGGCTGGTTCGGCAGGCGCCACCAGATCAACAGCGCCAGCACTGCAGGAATAGCCCACAACGCCAGCCCCCAGGTCCAGCGATCGCCCAGCAGCTCGGCCGCCGGTGCGGTAAGCACCACGCCGATGGTGCCGCCAACAGCCATGCTCAACGAATAGTAGGCGGCCGTCTTACCCATCTGCTCGAGGAAATAACGCTTGATGAAGCCTGACAACAGCGGCCCGGCGACCGCGATTCCGGCACCCACCATGGCCGCCGTGCCAATCAATACCGGCGCGCTTTTACCGAACAGACGCAGTAATAGCGCCAGGCCGATCAAGCCAAGGCACAGGCTGATGGTGCGCTCCAGTCCGAAACGCACCGCCAGACGTGGCGCCAACGGCGCGAGCAACCCCATCAGCAGCACCGGCAAGGCGGTAGTAAGGCTGATAACGCTGCGGCTGAGACTGAGCTCCTCGGCGATGCGTTCGATCAGGGGTGCAAACGAGGTAATACCGGGACGAAGATTGATCGCGGCCAGCACCAGAGCCAGCATGAGCAGCCAGCGAGACGGATTTTTCACAGTGAGTCCAGAGGCAGACTGGGTAGGACCGGCAACCCTACTCCCGCCCCTGGATCAGGGCAAGCAAAACGGACCGACTGGTCAGGTTTTGCTCTTGCTACGTTTCTTCTCCGCCAGCAGCGCCATCTCGTCATAGATAGCCTGAGGGTTCTGCTGCTTGATTTTCCAAGCCGTCCGGCCTTCGTCATGCGGCAGGATCATAAACACGCCCTCGGCAACCTGACGGTATATGTAGTCGGCGATGTCGGCAGCAGAAATAGGCGACGCTTCGAGCAGCTTGCTGATCTGCGCTTTCATGTTGGGCGTCGGCCCACGATAGGAATCCATCAGATTGGTCTGGAAGAACGACGGACAGACCACATGAACCCCGACTTCCTGCTGCTTCAGCTCCACCAGCAGGCTTTCGGACAACGCCACTACGCCGGCCTTGGCCACGTTGTAGTTGCTCATTCCTGGCGCTTGCATCAGAGCCGCCATGGACGCGATGTTAATGATCTTGCCCTGGCTCTTCTGCACCAAAGGCAGGAACGCCTTGCAGCCCTTGACCACGCCCATCAGGTTGATCGCGATCTGCCAGTCCCAGTCCTCCAGCGACAGTTCTTCGAAAAAGCCACCCGAAGCGACGCCAGCGTTGTTAACCACTACATCGATGCCGCCAAAATTGCTCTCGCAAGCCTGTGCCAGCGCCGTTAGCTGGCTGTAGTCGCGCACGTCACAGCGCTGAGTGAAACCATCGCCGCCCGCCTCACGGACCATCTTCAGAGTTTCGGCCAGGCCGGCCTCGTTGACATCCGACAATGCCAGCTGCCAACCCTCGCGCGCCCAGCGCAACGCAATTTCGCGACCCAGGCCGGAACCGCCCCCTGTGACCATCATCCGATTTTGCATCGTTTGTAACCTTTTGTTCGTGGAGTTGCCACGAGTCTAGCGAAAGCCGCTGCAGGCTCCGGCCTCTATCGAAATGCTGAATGACTGGCATACCTCGCACCCGATTGACCGGGCTCTGAGTTACCCATAAACCTGCGGTGGCGCATAAAAAAAGCAGCCCGAAGGCTGCTCTTTTTTCAGCTGAGGTGTGAGGTCAGTGTGCGACCGCACCACTCGAGCCCAGACCGGTCTGCGAACGGATGAATTGCGGGAAGAAACGTGCGCGCTCTTCGGCAGCCGCTTTCGACTTGTCGGTAACCGAGAAGAACCATAGACCCGCGAACGACGCGATCATGGCGAACAGTGCCGGGTACTTGTACGGGAAGATGGCCTTCTCGAAGTGCAGCACATCGACCCATACCGTCGGACTGAGAATTGTCAGCAGCAACGCCGTGCCCAGGCCCATCGCGCCACCGATCAGCGCACCGCGGGTAGTCAAGTTCTTCCAGTACATCGAAAGGAACAGAATCGGGAAGTTGCAGCTCGCGGCAACCGAGAACGCCAGGCCCACCATGAAGGCAATATTCTGGTTCTCGAAAGCCACACCAAGAAGGATGGCCAGCACGCCCAGGGCCAGCGTGGTGCGCTTGGTCACCTTCATCTCGTCCTCTTCCTTGGCCTTGCCCTTCTTGATCACGCAGGCATAGAGGTCATGGGCGACAGCGGAAGCACCCGCCAGCGCCAGGCCCGAAACCACCGCGAGGATGGTGGCAAAGGCCACCGCGGAGATGAAGCCCAGGAACAGATTGCCGCCGACTGCCGAAGCCAAGTGGATGGCGACCATGTTGGTGCCGCCGACGATGGCGCCCGTGGCGTCCTTGAAGCTCGGGTTGGTGCTGACCAGCAGGATCGCGCCAAAACCGATAATGAACGTCAGGATATAGAAGTAGCCGATGAAGCCGGTCGCATAGAACACGCTCTTGCGCGCTTCTTTGGCATCAGCAACGGTAAAGAAGCGCATCAGGATGTGCGGCAGGCCAGCCGTGCCGAACATCAATGCCAGACCCAGCGAGATCGCGGAAATCGGGTCGGAAACCAGGCCGCCCGGGCTCATGATCGCCTGATGGCTCGGATGCAGCGCCACCGCCTCGGAGAACAGACGGCTGAAATCGAAGCCGACGTTGTACATCACCATGACCGCCATGAAGGTTGCACCAGACAGCAGCAGCACAGCCTTGATGATCTGCACCCAGGTGGTCGCCAGCATACCGCCGAACATCACGTACATGACCATCAGCACGCCGACCATCACCACCGCGACCAGATAGTCCAGGCCGAACAGCAACTGGATCAGCTTGCCGGCACCGACCATCTGCGCGATCAGGTAGAAGGCAACCACGATCAGCGAACCGCACGCAGATAGGATACGGATCTGAGTCTGTCCCAGGCGGTAGGAGGCTACGTCGGAGAAGGTAAATTTACCCAGGTTGCGCAGTCGCTCGGCCATCAGAAACAGAATGATCGGCCAGCCCACCAAGAAGCCGATCGAATAGATCAAGCCGTCGTAGCCGCTGGTAAAGACCAGCGCGGATATTCCGAGGAACGAGGCAGCCGACATAAAGTCACCCGCGATCGCCAGGCCGTTCTGGAAACCAGTGATGCTGCCGCCAGCGGTGTAGTAGTCAGAAGTGGAGGTGTTGCGCTTGGCCGCCCACTTGGTGATACCCATCGTGAACACGATGAATACGATGAACATGGAAATGGCGGTCCAGTTGGTGGCCTGTTTCTGTACATCGCCGGTTAGGGCGTCAGCAAACAGCGCCGGAGCAACTGCCATCAGAGCAGCTGCAGTCAGCAGGCGAGCGAACATTATTTCTGGGCCTCGTCGAGAATGTCCTGGGTGATACGATCGAACTCGCCATTGGCGCGTTGCACGTAGATTCCGGTCAGCACGAACGACAGGAAAATCAGGCCCAGACCCGCCGGGATACCCCAGGTGGTGACGGAGCCAGTGCTCAGAGGTGTTCCCAGCACCGCAGGGTCAAACGCGATGACAAGAATAAATGCGAAGTAAGCGGTCAGCATGATGGTCGCCAGCATCCAGGCGAAACGACCACGCTTGGCAACCAGCTCGTGGAATCGTGGATCAGCATTGATCTGCTGAATTACTGTCTCGTTGTTCATTGGGGTCTCCACACGGTCTCTGCCCACACATGAAGGCAGGGCGGCTACTTTAGGGCCGGCCCGTCTTAACGCCACTCGACCATGGTCTTGTTTTTATTTAGTGAGAGGCCCGTGCCAGACGCGTTGGCGCCTATCAGACCTACGCAAACGGAAGGCTATAGCGCTGGCCTATCTGGTCCATCGAACACGGTGATTTCCTACGCTACGCAGGCACAAGCACACTCCACCGCAACAGAGAATAATTCTCGATCGCTGCGGAGAATCGACCATGACCAAGACCGTTACCTTTACCCTGATGCACTTTTGCATCGCGTTCTCGGTCACCTACGCCTTGACCGGCAGCGCAGCAGCCGGTGGCTTGGTTGCCGCTATCGAACCCCTGTGCAACTCGGTGGGCTTTTACTTTCACGAGAAGGTCTGGCAGCGTCTGGACAAGCGTCAAACTGCTGCCGAGAAGCGCATCCCCGCTCACGCCTGGCTACATCACCAGGCGTAAGCGCTACCGCTCTCATCCAGCGCTACCACTGCAATCCCACGAAGCACCTGTGCCGTTAAGAAGCGTGTTAGCAAGCGTTCGAGCAACGACACTCAACTCAAACGTCTGCGCCTGCCGAGCGGTGACCAGCCGGTCACCAATCCACACTGGCCAGCTCGCAACCGGCTTTTTGCTATCACCGCTTAAAAGCGACGCAACCTGCCGGCTTAATTGCGGTCAATGCTTAGCGAAACGACATAGGGCAGGCAATTCCAGGCATCATCTGAGCGCGAAAATTCATGGTCACGGCGATCAGACCAAACTCGATGCCGACACCCCCACCGGTGTCCCAATTATCGTCGAGTGCACCGAACGGACCACGGCCCCGCCGCCGGCCCCTGAAAACTGAATATCAACCAGCCAAACCCCACCGTAGTCACCGGAGATCACCTCATATGCGATTGCTGCTGTGCCTGAGCGCACTGCTTGCACTGGTCGTTACGCCTGCCCACGCGGCAGACATCAGCGTCGAGCAATATGGCTATCCCTTAAGCAACCCATTCGAGGCGACGATAGCCACGACACCGGCGCCATTTCGCGCCGACTTGCCTGAAGATGACGACATCGATCAGGCGGACTACAGCCTGCGGCTACGTCCCGAGCGGGAGTTCACCCTGCCTGATAACTTCTGGGCGGTAAAACGACTCACATATCGGCTAGCAAAACAGCCTGGTCCAGCGCCGCTGATGTTCATCATCTCTGGCACCGGTGCGAGCTACTCAGCCGGCAAGACCGAGTCGCTGAAGCGGTTGTTCTACGGGGCCGGCTATCACGTGGTGCAACTGTCCTCTCCCACCAGCTTCGACTTCATCGCCGCTGCCTCGCGCTACGCAACGCCAGGCTACAGTCCGGGTGACGCCAAAGACCTCTATCGGGTAATGCAAGCCGTTCGCGCGCAGCAGCATGAGCTGCCGGTCACTGAGTTCAACCTGGTCGGTTATAGCCTGGGCGCGCTTAACGCTGCATTCGTCAGCAAGCTCGACGAGACGCGACAGAGTTTCAACTTCAAGCGCGTGCTGATGATCAACCCCCCGGTGAACCTTTACACCTCGATCAGCAACCTCGACAAGCTGGTGCAGACACAGGTTGATGCCATCGACAGCACCACCACCTTTTACGAAGTCGTCCTGGAAAAGCTCACGCGCTACTACCGGCAGCAAGGCACGATCAACCTGGACGAGGCGATGCTGTTTGACTTCCAGCAATCGGCGCTGCGACTTACCGATGAGCAGATGGCCATGCTGATCGGCTCGGTATTCCGCTTCTCCGCGGCCGATATTGCCTTCACCTCCGACCTGATCAACCGACGCGGCCTGATCGTGCCACCGAAATATCCAATCGATGAAGGCACCAGTCTCGAGCCGTTCTTCCGCCGCGCGCTGCTCTGTGATTTCGATTGTTATATCACCGAGCAGCTGATCCCCATGTGGCGCGCGCAGCAGGACGGCGGCAGCATGGCGCAACTGGTGCAACAGGTGAGCCTGTATGCGCTCGAGGATTACATGCGCAACAGTCCGAAAATCGCCGTCATGCATAACGCCGACGACATCATTCTCGGCGCTGGAGATCTGGGGTTCCTTCGCCGCACCTTCGGTGATCGCATGACGCTCTATCCTCGCGGTGGCCACTGCGGCAACCTCACCTACCGGGTCAACGCCCACGATATGTTGGAGTTCTTCCGTGGCTAAACGCGCTTTGCTTGCCGTCATGCTGCTAATCAGCAGCGTGACCCATGCCCAGACGGGGACTGTCGATGAGGATGGTTTCACCCATCCGCTGCGCAACCTGGAGTTCAACCCCGGTCTCGACCAGCGCGAATTTGAACGCGCCACCTTCGACGCGCTGAACATTTATGACCCCTGGGAGTCGCTGAACCGGCGCATGTACTACTTCAACTACCGTCTGGATCAGTTTGTGATGCTGCCTGCCGTCCGCGGGTACCGTTATGTAACGCCCAAGATCGTGAGGACCGGCGTCAGTAATTTCTTCGATAACCTCGGTGAAATCCCGACGCTTTTTAACAGCATCGCGCAACTTAAGGGCGAGCGGGCCATGACCACGACCGCGCGCCTGCTGTTCAACACGATTCTCGGCGTCGGTGGTGTTTGGGACCCTGCAACGCGTATGGGCTTGCCCCGCTACAATGAGGATTTCGGCCAAACCCTCGGCTTCTATGGCGTACCTCACGGCCCGTATCTGATCCTGCCCGCACTCGGCCCGTCGAACCTGCGGGACACCGCTGGCCAGGCAGTGGATTTTGGCGTTGAGCGACAGGTCGACTACTTCAGCTATGCCGAAGCCAGCGGTGGTGAATTCGGTCTCACCGCGCTGCGATTGATCGATATCCGTCACACGACGCCCCTGCGCTACGGCCAACTCAATTCGCCGTTTGAATACGAGAAGGTCCGCTACGTCTACACCCGCGCGCGGGAACTGCAGATCGAGGAATGATCGGCTGAATCGATACGACAGGTTCGAATTTCGCATTAGCGCATCGAGTTGCCGGCCGTAGTCTTAGCCCATCTGTTCTAGGAGCGATGCTATGACCACGCGTGAAGTCCTATCTGTCAGCACCGGCCGCGCCACCTCCGATGGCGCTGGCGTCAGCCTGACGCGGCTGTTCGGCGGCGCCGCGCCGGAGCGCTTCGATCCCTTTCTGATGCTCGATGAGTTCGGCTCGGACAACCCGGACGAGTACATCGCCGGCTTCCCGGCGCATCCGCACCGTGGCTTCGAGACCATCACTTACATGCTTGAAGGTCGCATGCGCCACGAAGATCACCTCGGCAATGTCGGCCTGCTAGAGAGCGGCGGTGTGCAATGGATGACCGCAGCACGCGGCGTCATTCACAGCGAGATGCCTCAGCAAGAACACGGCGCGATGCGCGGGTTTCAGCTGTGGCTCAACCTGCCGGCGAAAAACAAGCTGGACGAACCAAGTTACCGCGACTTCTCTCCCGCCGAAATCCCCCGAATAACACTGCCGAGCGGTGTCGAAGCGGTGGTGATTGCCGGCCAGCTCTGCGCCGAAGGCGTCACACAAGCCGGCGCTGTGCAACGCCCGAATACCGAGCCGCAGCTGTTCGATCTTTGCCTTCCAGCCGGCACGCGGCTGACGCCGCAGGTGTCCGACGGGCAGCGAGTCATCTTGTATGTGTTTGACGGCGAGCTGACGGTGGGTGGGCAACGCCTTGCAAAGAATCAGCTTGCCCGACTCTCTGGACAAGGAGAACTGGAGCTTTCAACCAGCAGCGGCGCCCGCGTCCTTTTTCTGGCAGGCCGCCCGATCAACGAGCCGATTGTGCAGTACGGCCCGTTCGTGATGAACAGCCGCGAAGAGATCGAACAGGCGCTGCGTGATTTCCGCGACGGTGTGTTTACACACTAACCGGCTTCTTCGGCCGCTTGCGGTACAGACTCGACTCCCCCTCCGGTCGGGTCTTGAAGCGCCGGTGGGCCCACAGGTACTGCTCAGGGTGCTGCCTGACCGCGTCTTCAATCCACTCGTTGATGCGGCGACAATCAGCCTCCTCGCTTTCGCCGGGGAAATCGTCCAATGGCGGATGCACCACCAGGCTGTAGCCTCTTCCTTCAGGCAGGCGTTCCAGCGTGTAAGGGATCACCCTAGCCCTACCAAGGCGTGCGAACTTGGTCGTTGCGGTCACGGTTGCCGCCTGAATACCGAACCAGGGTACGAAGATGCTTTGCTTGCGGCCGTAATCCTGGTCTGGCGCATACCAGATTGCCCGGCCCGCACGCAGAACTTTGAGCATGGCACGCACATCTTCACGCTCTATCGCTGTCGCATCCAGGTTGTGTCGCTCTCGGCCACGCCGCTGCACGTAATCGAACACCGGATTCTTGTGCTCACGGTACATTCCATCGATGGTGTGCCACTGGCCGAGCAGCGCTCCGCCGATTTCTAGCGTTGTGAAATGCAGCGTCATCAGGATCACGCCCTGCCCTTCTGCCTGCGCCTGCTGCAGATGCTCAAGCCCTTGGATTTGCGCCAGTCGCTGCAAACGCGACTTGGGCCACCACCAGCTCATGGCCATTTCGAAGAAGGCAATCCCGGTCGAGATAAAGTTCTCGCGCAGCAGTCGTTCACGCTCCTTTTCGCTCAACTCCGGAAAGCACAGCTGCAGGTTGCGCCGGGCAATCTGCCGTCTCGACCGTGCTACCCGGTACATCAATGCACCAAGACCGCGCCCCAGCCACAGCAAAACCCGATAGGGCAACTGCACCACCAGCCACAGTAGACCGAGGCCAAGCCACAGCAGCCAGAAACGAGGATGAAGAAATGATGCGCGAAAACGAGGACGATCCATTGGCAGTCCGAACCGATAAAAGCGCGCATTCTAGCGATAAATCATCCGCCAATGCGGCAGCGTTGCGATGCACGGCACCCGTCCGAGAGTGTGGGCGAGACTTGCAGGCGGCAGTTCGCCCCGCTATAAGTCCTCGCCATTTACCGCAGCAGGCAGACCATGAGCCAAGCCGATCTTACCGACCAAGCCCCCGTATTCCAGCTCAAGGGCAGCATGCTCGCCATCACCGTGCTGGAGCTGACACAGAACGACCTGCAGCGTCTGGATCAGCAGCTCGCCGTCAAGGTCGAACAGGCCCCGGACTTTTTCAATAACACGCCCCTGGTGCTGGCGCTGGACAAACTTCCCAGCGATTGCAACCTCGACCTGCCTGCCCTTATCGCGATCTGCCGAAAGCATGGCTTGCGTACCCTTGCGTTGCGTTCAGGCGACCCGCAAATCGTCGACGCCGCCGGCCGGCTCGATTTGCCCGTGCTACCGCCGTCGGGCGCTCGTGAACGCAAGCTCGACGTCACCAGCAAGGCCCCAAGCGAACCCGCCAAACCGGCAGAGCCCGCCTACCGCCCCACCCGCGTGATCACCACTCCCATCCGCGGCGGCCAGCAGGTCTATGCCCAGGGTGGCGATCTGATCGTGCTGGCCGCGGTGAGCCCCGGCGCGGAACTTCTCGCCGATGGGAACATCCATGTGTACGGCCCGCTGCGCGGGCGTGCGCTGGCAGGCATCAAGGGCGACGCCAATGCACGTATTTTCTGTCAGCAGCTAGCTGCTGAAATGGTCTCGATTGCCGGGCATTACAAGGTCGCCGAAGACCTTAGACGCGACCCTTTGTGGGCCGAAGCCGTGCAAATGAAGCTATCCGGCGACGTGTTGAACATCACCCGCCTTTAACGGATACTGCCGCGAATTTTCAAGCACCAAAACGGGCGTACTGTAAGCCGACTCGGCTACGGTCCCGACTTCATATTTAGGGTGAATCACCTTGGCCAAGATCCTCGTAGTCACTTCCGGCAAGGGTGGCGTCGGTAAAACCACTTCCAGCGCCGCCATCGGTACCGGCCTCGCCTTGCGCGGCCACAAGACCGTCATCGTCGACTTCGACGTCGGTCTGCGTAACCTGGACCTGATCATGGGCTGCGAGCGTCGCGTGGTGTATGACTTCGTCAATGTCATTCAGGGTGATGCCACCCTGACCCAGGCACTGATCAAGGACAAGCGTCTCGAAAACCTCTACGTCCTCGCGGCCAGCCAGACCCGCGACAAGGATGCGCTGACGCTTGAAGGCGTCGGAAAAGTCATCGACGAATTGGCCAAAAACTTCGAGTTCGTCATCTGCGACTCGCCGGCCGGCATCGAGAAAGGCGCGCACCTGGCCATGTATTTCGCCGACGAAGCCATTGTCGTAACCAATCCGGAAGTCTCCTCTGTTCGCGACTCGGACCGCATGCTGGGCCTGCTGGCCAGCAAATCCCGCCGCGCCGAAAACGGCGATGAGCCGATCAAGGAACATCTGCTGTTGACCCGCTACAACCCCGAGCGGGTGGTCAAGGGCGAAATGCTCGGTGTCGAGGACGTCGAGGAAATTCTGTCGATTCGTCTGCTCGGCGTCATCCCAGAATCCCAAGCCGTACTTAAAGCCTCCAACCAGGGCGTGCCGGTCATCCTCGATGACCAGAGCGACGCCGGCCAGGCCTACAGCGACGCCGTGGATCGACTGCTCGGCAAGGAAGTGAACCATCGCTTCCTCGACGTCAAGAAGCAGGGCTTCCTGCAACGCTTGTTTGGAGGCCGCGAATGAACCTTCTCGACTTCTTTCGTGAACGCAAGAAGAAGGAAACGCCAGCTAACATCGCCAAGGAACGTCTGCAGATCATCGTCGCCCACGAGCGCGGCCAGCGCACCCAGCCGGACTACCTGCCGGCGCTGCAGAAAGAGCTGGTCGAGGTGATTCGCAAGTACGTCAACATCGACAGCGATCAGGTTCAGGTCGCCCTGGAAGATCAGGGAAGCTGTTCGATCCTTGAGCTGAACATCACCTTGCCCGATCGTTGATCGACCAGGTAGTCGCCAGCACCCTAGTGTAGCGACAGATTCATCGGCGACTTCGGTCGCCGATGTCGTTTGCGGAATTCGAAAATGCCCCTCAGTCACATCCAGTTCGTTCACCAAGATGCCGCTCTGCTGGTCATCAACAAACCTACTCTGCTGCTGTCGGTGCCCGGTCGCGCCGATGACAACAAGGATTGTCTGGTCACCCGACTACAGGAAAACGGCTACCCCGAGGCGCGCATCGTTCATCGCCTGGACTGGGAAACCTCCGGCCTGATCGTGCTTGCACGTGACGCGGACAGCCACCGCGAATTGTCGCGACAGTTCCACGACCGCGAGACAGAAAAAGCGTACACCGCCCTATGCTGGGGCGAGCCCGAACAGGACAGTGGAAGCATTGAACTGCCGCTGCGCTACGACCCGCCGACCAAACCGCGACATGTGGTCGACCATGAGCTGGGCAAGCATGCGCTAACGTATTGGCGAGTCCTGGAGCGCTGCGGTGATTACAGCCGGGTCGAGCTCACCCCGATCACCGGCCGCTCCCATCAGCTGCGTGTCCACATGCTCTCGATCGGCCATCCCCTCTTAGGAGATCGCCTCTATGCGCACGAAAAGGCGCTCACCGCGCATGACCGGCTCTGCCTGCACGCCAGCATGCTTGCCCTGACCCATCCTCAAACTGGCGAACGTATGCGATTCGAGTGTCCGGCGCCGTTCTAAAAGGAGTGGCTACAGGCTGTGCGGCCTGTAGCTTGCACCTGATTCCGCGATAAACTCCGAGCCATTGCCGTCCGGAGCCAACCATGCGCGAAGAACTCAACCAGGGTCTGATCGATTACCTCAAGGCCTCCCCTACCCCATTTCATGCCACTGCCAGCCTTGCCCAGGCCCTGCAGGCCTCTGGCTACAAGCCCCTGGATGAAAGCGAGACTTGGCACACCGAACCGGGCGGTCGCTACTACGTCACCCGTAACGATTCAGCGATCGTCGCTTTCCAACTGGGTAGCCACTCGGTCATCGAACAGGGCATGCGCCTGGTCGGTGCGCACACCGATAGCCCCTGCCTGCGCGTCAAGCCGCAGCCCGAACTGCAGCGCCAAGGCTTCTGGCAGCTTGGCGTAGAAGTCTACGGCGGCGCGCTGCTTGCTCCGTGGTTCGACCGCGACTTGTCCTTGGCTGGACGCGTGACCTATAGCCGCGACGGTCGAATCGAAAGCCAGCTCATCGATTTCAAGCTGCCCATTGCGGTGATTCCAAGCCTTGCGATCCACCTGAATCGGGAAGCCAATCAGGGCTGGACAATCAACCCACAGAACGAACTACCACCGATCCTGGCGCAAGTCGCCAGCGAAGACAGCCCAGATTTCAGGGCGCTGCTGGCGGACCAACTCAGCCGCGAACATGGTCTGGTTGCGGACGTCGTACTCGATTTCGAGCTGAGTTTCTACGATACCCAAAGCGCTGCAGTGATCGGCCTGAATGGCGACTTTATCGCTGGAGCCCGCCTGGATAACCTGCTGTCGTGCTACGCGGGCCTACAGGCCCTATTGCGTGCGGGCACTGAGGAATCCTGTGTACTGGTCTGCACCGATCATGAAGAAGTCGGTTCTACGTCGATGTGTGGTGCGGACGGGCCGTTTCTCGAGCAAGTGTTGCGCCGCGTATTGCCTGAAGGTGAATCCTTCCAGCGCAGCATCAACCGCTCACTGATGATCTCGGCCGATAATGCTCACGCGGTGCATCCTAACTACAGCGACAAACATGACGGCAACCATGGCCCGAAACTCAATGCTGGGCCGGTGATCAAGGTCAACAGCAACCAGCGATACGCGACGAGTAGCGAAACCGCCGGCTTCTTTCGCCATCTCTGCCTGGAAAACGAAGTCTCGGTGCAGAGCTTCGTCACCCGCAGCGACATGGGCTGCGGCTCGACCATCGGCCCAATCACCGCCAGCCAGCTGGGCGTGCGCACGGTGGATATTGGCTTGCCGACCTTTGGTATGCACTCGATCCGCGAGCTGGCCGGCAGCCAGGATCTGGCGCATCTGGTGAAGGTACTCAGTGCATTCTATTCGAGCGCCGAGCTGCCTTAACTCTGGTCTCCAGGCGCATGCGCCTGGATTGTTTAGGCCAGACTGTCGTCGATAACCAACGCAACCTTCCCGGACACCCGGTTGCTTGCCAGGGCAGCAAATGCCGCTTCCACGTCGCGCGCCGGGAAACTGCGTTCCAATCGCGGCGAAAGAGTCTGGTTGGCGAAGAGCGGCCAGATTTTATTCTGCATGTCAGCCAGTAAATCGGCCTTGTCATCAGCCCCGCGGCTACGCAACGTAGAACCAATCAGCTGGATTCGTTTAGCCAATAGCAACCCCAGATCAACCTCGGCTTTGCGTCCGCCCATCAGGCCAATCATTACCCAACGTCCGTCCGTCGCTAGCAGCTGAGTGTTGAGCGCTACATACTTTGCACCAACCGGATCGAGAATCAGATCAAAGGGTCCGAAATCGCGAAGCGCTTCCAGTGACTCACCCCGAAGCACGCCGGCCTGGGCACCCAGCGACTCGCAATAGGCCAGACGATCGGTCGAACCGACGCTGACCCAGCATGGGTTGCCAAAGGCTTTGCACAATTGAATTGCAGCCGATCCCACACCACTGGCACCGGCGTGCAAGAGCACCTTCTCGCCGGGCTGCAGCACACCCAGGCGGAACAGATTGAGCCATGCCGTGGCATATACCTCGGGGATAACCGCCGCCTCTGGCAACGACAGGCCTTGCGGTACCGGAAGAACATGGCGGCTATCGACCACAACCTCCTCGGCCATGCCGCCACCCGCCAATAGAGCACATACACGGTCACCAATCTGGTAGGAAGCGCCAGCACCAACCTCGCTGATCACTCCGGAGCATTCCAGACCAAGGATATCGGTCACGCCGGGGGGCGGCGGATAGTGCCCCGCCCGTTGCAGCAAATCAGCACGGTTCAGACCTGCAGCGGCTACTTGAATCCTGACCTCTCCATCACCGCACTTCGCCGCGGTACGCTCCACCCACTCCACCTGTCCCTCGACGCCTTGCAATGCCTTCATGCTGCCTCCATAGTGGTTCATACCTGCGCCCGCTAAACCGTGACTCCGGCAGTGCAGGCCGTTGATTGAGTTCTGCCGAGGCCAAATAGCGATACGCCGGTCTAAAACCGTGGAATGCCTTTTCGGTATCCTCCGGTGCAGCGAACCGCTCTGCCCCTCGGTGAGATCTGAATCGCGGCGTGCCAGCCGCCAGATACCATCGGGCTGTGTTTTTCCCGCCGAGCGGATTCCGTCCCGGCGCCTGATTTGATGGCCTAATATGCGTTATTACTCAGCCTCGCGTCGCTCCTTCGATATGAAACGATCATTGACCGCAGGCTTTCTAGCCCTGCTGGTTGGCCTTCAGGCCACTGCCACCTTCGCCAAACCTGCCGACCCAAATGCATGGGACTACCTGCAGCCTGACCGTGATCAGGTGATTGCCAGCCTCAACGTAGTTGAGCTGCTCAAGCGCCATCACTACAACAAACCCCCGCTGAACGACGCCCGCTCGGCGAAGATCTTCGACAGCTACCTCGAGATGCTCGACCCTTCGCGCAGCTATTTCACTGCAGGGGACGTTGCCGAATTCGAAGCCTGGCGCAACCAGTTCGATGACTTCCTGAAGAATGGCAACCTTGAACCTGGGTTCATCATCTATAAGGTTCATCTGGAGCGACTGCAGAGCCGGCTGCAATATGCGCTGAGCCTGCTGGAGCAAGGCGTCGACAGTTTTGACTTCACCGTTGACGAGGAGCTGTTGATCGATCGCGAAAATGCAGCGCGTCCCGAGAACGAACAGGAACTGGATGACCTCTGGCGCAAGCGCGTAAAGGATGAGGTGCTGCGGTTGAAGATCGCCGGCAAGGAACCCAAGGCCATCGAGGAACTGCTCACCAAACGTTACAAGAATCAGCTGTCGCGCCTTGAGCAGACTCGTGGCGAAGACGTGTTCCAGACTTATATCAATGCCTTCGCGCAGTCCTACGATCCGCACACCCAGTATCTGTCTCCTGACAATGCGGAGAACTTCGACATCAACATGAGTCTTTCTCTGGAAGGGATCGGGGCTGTACTGCAGAGCGACAACGAGCACGTGAAGGTGGTCCGCCTTGTCCCGGCTGGCCCTGCTGAGAAGAGCAAGCAGATCGCGCCTGCCGACAAGATCGTCGGCGTTGGTCAGAGTAACGAAGAGATGGTCGATGTGATCGGCTGGCGGCTCGACGAAGTCGTCAAACTGATCCGCGGCCCCAAAGGATCAGTTGTCCGACTCGAAGTCATCCCGGCGAGCAACGCGCCAAACGACCAGAGCAGCAAAGTCGTCGCAATCACCCGCGAAGCGGTCAAGCTTGAGGAGCAGGCGGCGAAGAAGTCGGTGCTTAAACTCAATCAGGGCGGTCGTGACTACAAGCTCGGGGTCATCGAAATTCCGGCGTTCTATCTCGATTTCAAGGCCCTGCGTGCCGGCGACAAGGAATACAAGAGCACGACCCGAGATGTGAAAAAACTGCTCACGGAGCTGGAGAAGGAAAACGTCGACGGAGTCGTCATCGACTTGCGTAACAATGGCGGCGGTTCCCTTCAGGAAGCCACTGAACTGACCGGTCTGTTCATCGATCAAGGCCCTACGGTTCTGGTCCGCAATAGCGATGGCCGCGTCGACGTTCTGGCTGACGAGCAGCAAGGCGCGTTTTATAAGGGCCCGCTGGCGGTGCTGGTTAATCGACTGTCCGCATCGGCCTCGGAGATCTTCGCCGGCGCCATGCAGGATTACCACCGCGCACTGATCGTCGGTGGACAGACATTCGGCAAAGGCACCGTACAAACTGTCCAACCGCTTAATCACGGCGAACTCAAGCTGACGCTCGCCAAGTTCTACCGAGTCTCCGGACAAAGCACTCAGCATCAAGGCGTCATCCCGGACATCTCCTACCCCGCCGAAGTTGATACCAAGGAAATTGGCGAAAGCGCTCTGCCTGAAGCAATGCCATGGGACAGCATTCGCGCAGCGGTCAGCCCGGACATGAATCCGTTCAAGCCGTTCCTCGCCGAACTCAAGGCTCGTCATGAGGGGCGGACCAATGAGAATCCAGACTTTGTATTTACTCGGGATCGCCTCGCACTGACGCAGGAGCTTACTCACGAGACGACTATTAGTCTCAACGAGGAAAAGCGCCGGGCGCAGCAGGAGCGGATCGAGAAGCGTCAGCTGACACTGGAAAACACCTTGCGCAAGGCCAAGGGCGAAGAGCCACTGGCCAAGCTCGAAAAAGAAGACGAGACGACACCGCACGTTGAAGATAAAAAAATCAAACCCGAGGACGATGCCTATCTGTCAGAAAGCGGCAGAATCCTGCTGGATTACCTGGGCATGCAAGAGACGATGGCTAAGAACCAGCCTGTCGAGCGCTAAACAACAGATGTCATCAAAATGACATCGTAGTGTCGTGAAATGCGAAGGGCCGCCATTGTGCGGCCCTTCGCATTTTAAGGCCGCACGAGACCATCATGACCGTTACCGAGCAGTTGAGCACGCTGGATTCCATCCTTGCTCACGGCAGCGTTACCAGCCTGTTCCAGCCCATCGTGTCGCTTTCCGAACGACTCATCCTCGGCTACGAAGCGCTGACACGAGGGCCATCAAACACCTCGCTACACTCCCCTATCAACCTGCTCGCAGCGGCTCGACATGCCGGCCGACTGAATGAGCTGGAGATGACCTGTCGCGAGAATGCCTGTCGTCGCTACAGCCAGCAGCAGCTGCAGAGCAAACTATTCCTCAACGTTTCGCCCGAAACGTTATTGGATGCTAAGCACAAGCCGGGCCGCACTCTAGAGTTACTGCATCAATACGGCATCTCTGCCGACAAGGTCGTGATCGAACTTACGGAGCAGACGCCCACCGACGATTTCGAGCTGCTTCGTGCCGCCTTGCATCACTACCGTGACATGGGCTTCTCCATCGCCCTGGACGACCTCGGTGCTGGCTATTCCAGCCTGCGCATGTGGTCGGAGCTGCGCCCGGATTACGTCAAGATTGACCGCTACTTCATAGACGGTCTTCACCGCGACGCCGTGAAGCGCGAGTTTGTCGAGTCGATCATGAAGATTGCCAGAGCGTCACAGGCTCAGGTCATCGCGGAAGGCATCGAGCTGAGTGAAGAACTGCACATCCTTTCAGACATGGGCATCGACCTGGTCCAGGGCTATCTGCTGGGGCGACCTGAGGAGGAGCCAAGCGCCAGCGCTAGCCTTCGTCTGCCCAATTTTGCAAATCATGGCAAGCCGCTAGGGGACGACCACCCAGCTTGGACGCTCTGGCATTCAAGCAAGGCGCGCTCCTTTCCTTCCATCCGGGCAGCCTGTTGTAACTGTTCCATCAACAGGCAATTTTGAACGTTGCAGGGCGACACGCAAGCGGTCTTCAACGTAAGCAAAGCTGCTGTCCGGCGATCTGTCACAGCAGCGCCACCACTGACGATGGAAGATCTCGTCGAAGCTAGCAGCCGTGGAGGCAGCATCGGGGCGAGGGTATTCTCCTTTCGCCATTACGGGCTCATAGAGCGGGTTCGATCAATCCTGATCTCGATCGCCCAATGTCCGGCGCGGGCGATGCTCCATATCGGTATCCGTGTCGCCATGGTTGGATTGCTCGTAAGCCTGCTGCGTTCGCTGGTCGGGTACTTTGCGATCCTTATCAGACTGTTCCGGTAGTCGCTCGATACCCGCACCGGTGCCCATGGACCCATTACCTAGGGTTCGATCGACCGAGCCCGAGTTCTGCGCCAGCTGAACGGTTCCTGGCGTTGTTACGCCAGCTGTTGCCGTGACTGTAGCTGTAGCTGCAAGCGCCGCTGCCAGCGCGATAGGCAAATAGCTCCGCATACCCTTCTCCTCTATTCGAGTCGCTCCCAGCAGTTTAGGCAGCCGGCTGCCGGCATAGGTCCACGTTGCCGACAGATGGCAAGCGGAACCGTTGTTTGCATTTCGCGGTCCACTACAGCGAGAGCTGATGATGTCTGGTTAGAAAGGAATCCAACGATGATCACACCGCCACTGGTAATTCTTATGATAGTGATTGGCTGGAGTGCAGCCGCCCTGGCGATGCTTTGGGGCATGCTGCGAATCGCGCGTCACCATCACAAAGCGTCCCCTGGCGCACGACCGGCTCGACACCAGCCCCCCTCGGCCGAGCCCCACGCCGCGCATGTTTCGCTAACTGCCTGACGAAAGATTGTCCGTTTGGCAATAAAACCGTGACAGATCAACCGAAAGATGTAGAATGCCGCCCACAGACGCGGGATGGAGCAGTCTGGTAGCTCGTCGGGCTCATAACCCGAAGGTCGTCGGTTCAAATCCGGCTCCCGCAACCAAATACGGAAAGGCCACTCAATCGAGTGGCCTTTTTCGTTTGTATCGCCGTATGAGGCCTGAGTGGATACGCTCAGCTCGTTGTGCCAAGCCAGCCAACCTGGCTAACCACCTGAAAATAAAACGCTTTATCGCCGCGGAAGGTTGACACGGGTTCGTCAGCCTGTAGAATGCCGCCCACAGACGCGGGATGGAGCAGTCTGGTAGCTCGTCGGGCTCATAACCCGAAGGTCGTCGGTTCAAATCCGGCTCCCGCAACCAAATAGAAAGGCCACTCATTGAGTGGCCTTTTTTTGCTGTTCGCTTTTTCTCAGAAAGAACTTGTCTCGCATATAAAACCGCCCCTTCTTTTAATTTTTCGGAATAAATGAAGAAGCTTTCAGCGCGCATCTATTTACTGCGCAAATGGTCGTAGATCAAACGGATTAGTTCCGAAGATTGAGCCAAATTAAGCCCCTCGCGGCTTTCGCCTGCCTATTAGAGTAAGAACTCCCTTTGCTATCAATGGATTGAGATAAAGCACCTCATTTGTGCGCTTATTTTTTTGTTTCGGATCTTGACTGCCGCCAGGTTCTGAATGTTAACTACATCACATAAATCAGCGGCAGTTCATTTAGAGCGGCAAACCAAAAAAGAAGCCGGTACTGCGCTGATGCACACGGATGGCGTTTTCCCCAGTTGCAGCTGGGCTGCCTGCGACAATAAATACTTTGAAGCTTATCTCGAATTCTAGCCGAGTGCGGTAGCTCTGTCTGAAGCCCACTGCGGAGCCAGCAACTCTGGTTCAACAGCAATGCAGACAGGGCCCACGGGCCACCTAAGCGGCTGGTGGCGGTAGCTTTGCCAGAACGAATTACGTTAGCGAAAAGCCTATGCAGCGCTACTTGGGCTCGTAGTTTTTTAAACGGTAATGCCACCTGCACCTGCCAATACCGTTGTCGAGCAGATTTGACTGCCCTAAATACCTGACTAAAACGCTTACTCGACTGTATTATCCAACTGGAGTGCATCGTGAATACATCTTTTCGCAACTTGGAAGCGTCAGCTCTTCAGCTCGTTACCAACGAAATGAACAACAAAGGAAGTTCCTGCATTGCCAACTTCCTATCAAACGAACAATTGTCATTGCTTCAAGAAAGCGTCCGGGTCGAGGCCGAAAAACATAAAGGAAGTTATTTCGCGCATCATGGTGGCGTCGAAATAGAGAGTTGTCTGTTGGGCGCGCTAGGCGCTTCGACAGAGTTTCGGAATATGTTGGCAAGTGTCTATCAGGCTGGCGCAGGGCAAGCCGCTTATAGCGATGAAATACTTAAAGTCCTGCGCTGTGTGCAGGGGACCTCAGGCCGGCGCGAGTCCAATTGCTTTCACTACGACGCCAGTCTGGTCACCGCACTGCTGCCCATCGAAATTCCCCAAGACGGGGTCGATCGGGGTGATCTCATCCTATTCCCCAATGGTCGCCGCATACGCTCCAATGTCCTGATTAACGTTGTGGAAAAAGCGATATTGCAGAACGCACTGAGTCGGAAATTGATCAGCGCTGCCATCCGCCACAAACTTTTACGCCCCGAAAAGCTTCAACTTGTCCCAGGCAATCTCTATCTGTTCTGGGGCTACCGCACACTGCATGCGAACGAACCCTGCGATCCCTCCCACCGCCGCGCAACAGCCATTTTCCACTATGGCGATCCGCACGCCGGTAGCTTCGCGACCCGCATGATCCTCAAGCTGAACCAGCGTCGGGCACGACGCGCAACAGCCCTAGGTACGCAACCTACTGCGTGATCTGACAGACGCACTTTTTTGCGTCTGCTATCCGATGTGACGACCGATAAGGACATCGAGATGATCAATGTCACCAAATCGTATCTGGGCAATAAAACCAAATTCTTGGGCTACGTCGACAGCATCTACGCATCCGGTTGGTTGACCAATCATGGTCCGCTGGTAACTGAGCTGGAGGAGCGGCTGCGCGATTACCTAGGCGTCAGAAATATCATCCTGACCAACAACGGGACCTTGGCGCTGCAGATCGCTTATCGGGCACTGAACCTCAGCGGCAGCGCCATTACCACTCCGTTCAGCTTCGTCGCCACCACCAGCTCGCTGCAGTGGGAGGGCGTCCGGCCGATATTCGCCGACATCGACAAGGCCACCTGGAACATGGATCCCCAGCAGATCGAAGCGAGGATAGAGGCCGACACCCAAGCGATCGTGGCCACCCATGTCTTCGGCAATGCGTGCGACGTCGAGACTATCGCGCAGGTTGCGCAGCGGCATCGCCTGAAGGTGATCTACGACGGCGCCCACGCGTTCAGCGTCCGCTACAAAGACCAGTCGGTATTCAACTGGGGCGACATCAGCACGCTCAGCTTTCACGCAACCAAGCTGTTCCACACCATCGAGGGCGGCGCCATCGTCACCAATGATGACGCCTTGGCGGAGAGGATTCGTTTGCTCTGCAACTTCGGCATTGTCGACACCGACATCATCGACGGCATTGGCATCAACGCCAAACTCAACGAATTTGCCGCCGCAATGGGCCTGTGCATCCTCGACGACATGGCGTTGATTCTGGAGCAGCGCGAGGAAATCGCCAGCCGCTACGAACAACAGCTCGGTGATCACTTCGACTTGCAGCGCCAGCAGCCGTACTCACAGCGCAACCACAGCTACTTCCCGATAGCCCTGACGGATGAAAAGCAACTGCTGCAGTGCCGGGCGGCGCTTAAGAACAAGGGCATCAACCCGAGGCGCTACTTCTACCCCTCTTTGGACACGCTCAGCTACGTGCAGCCGCAGATCCCACAAACCGAGTCTCGCGCCCTGAGTCGCCGGGTGCTGTGCCTGCCGATCTACCCGGGCCTGCCACGGCACGTTCAGAACACGGTTATCGAGACGCTATTGAGTCAGTCATCCCAGGGCAGCCACCTGGCCACCGAACGCATCTGGCCTCAGGTCGCTGCCAGTCTGTTGCTGGAAGACCGTTTAAGCCCGCCAGCCCCAGCGTACAAGCGCATTTACTGACTCAATCAGAACGGCTGACGACATGTCCGATCGAAATCTATCGATGCTTCGCAACACCGGCCTTAGTTACGCAGGCCAAGCGTACGCCATGCTCATCGGCATTCTTATCCTGCCTTTCTATCTCGGGCACCTGGGCGCCGAGGCCTATGGCCTGATCGGCTTTTTCGCAGTACTGCAGGCCTGGCTGCAGCTGCTGGACGCCGGCCTGTCCCCTTCGTTGGTTCGTCAAATAGCGCATTTTCGCGGTCGTAACGGCTCCGCGGCGCAACGCTACGAACCGGGACAACTGCTGCGTTCGTTCGAACTCATCTTCCTGCCGTTGGCTCTGCTCACCGCGCTCAGCATCCATTTCGCCAGTGGTTGGATCGCTCACCAATGGTTGCAGGCAGAGGAGCTAAGCAGCGCCACGATCGTCCATTGCATCAGCCTCATGGGCTTGATGATCGGCCTCAAGCTCTACGCCACGCTCTACAAGAGTGGTCTGCAAGGCCTTGAGCTACATGCATGGCTGAACAGCGCAAATGTCATCGTCGCCACGCTGCGCTATTTCGGTGGGCTGTTTCTGGTGGCCAATATCAGCCAGAACCCTCAGGACTTCTTTGTCTTCCAGGCCGCTGTCGGACTGCTCGAAACGCTTATCTTCGCCGTCAAGGCGTACAGTTTGATGCCCAATCCGAAGCTGCTGACCGGCTTCAACTGGGCAGTGGTCAAGCCGGTTCTGCCCTTCGCCGCTGGCATTTCGCTGACCTCGGTGCTGTGGATCGTCCTGACGCAGCTGGACAAGGTGCTGCTGTCCAACGTGCTGCCGCTTAAAGAGTACGGCTATTTCTCGCTGGTCGCGCTGATTGCGACCGGCATCATGACGCTGACCAATCCATTGGTGCAGACGCTGCTGCCGCGGATGACGATGCTCGTCGCTGAAGACCGGATCGCCGATATGCAGGCGCTCTACCTGAACGCGACCCGGTTCGTCTGCAGCCTATTGTTCCCGTTGGCGGGAGTGATCGCGTTTCACGCCGCCGATCTGGTTTTCGCCTGGACCGGTGACGCAGAAGCAGCTAACTGGAGCCGCCAGATACTGCCTTGGTACGTGGTCGGCAGCGCGATCATGGCCGTCACCGCCTTTCAGTTCTATCTGCAGTACGCCTACGGCCAGCTGCGCCTTCATGTGTGGTTCAGCGTGGTCAGCGCAGTGCTGAGCATTCCCGTGGTCATTTACGCAACCCTTGAGCATGGCGTGTACGGCGCAGCGCTGGCGTGGTTCGGGCTACGCATGCTGACCTTTCTGGTCTGGCCGTCGATGGTGCACAAGCGCTTCGGTGCCGGCCTGCATCGACCCTGGCTACAAGATCTGTTGCGTATCACGGCCATGACCGGCCTGGGTCTGCTGATCGGCGAACCGGTGTTCGCCGCCATCGCCAGCGAAAACCGATTCGACATTCTTCTAGGGCTGGCCGTCAGCGGGCTGATCTGCCTGACGCTGGTGGCCTTCACCTCCAGGCCGGTAGTGATGCGGCTTTACGTAATGATGACCAAGTCGAGCGTTTGAAATGGATACCCAATCGAAAACCGAACAGGACGTCATGGCAGCGTGGGGCGATCAACGATCTCCCCTGCTGAGCATCATCTGCCTGACCTACAACCATGCAGCGTTCATAAAGGAAACGCTGGAAGGATTCATCCGGCAGAAAACCGATTTCCCATTCGAGGTGATCGTCCATGACGACGCCTCGACCGACAGCACCACAGCAATCATCCGTGAATACGCCGCGCGCTATCCGAACCTGATCAAGCCGATCTATCAGCGGGAGAACCAGTACAGCCTAGGGGTGCCGTTCAGCACGCGCCTGTTCGCTCAGGCCAGCGGCAGGTACATCGCCTATTGCGAAGGGGATGACTACTGGACGGATCCACGCAAGCTGCAGATCCAGGTGGACTTCCTCGAAAAACATCGCGACTACGTGATGACCTATCACGATGCATTCATGTTCAACAGCCAGGGCGTGGTCCGTACCCCTCATCTGACCGGCAAGTATCGGAAGGACGCGAGCGCTCTACAGCTGAAACAGGCGCGCCCGATTTCAACCCTGACCGTCTGTTTCCGCAATCTGGTGCATGAGCTGCCGCCGGAGCTGCACGGTGTCGAGGTTCTGGACATCTGTTGGTGGTCGTTGCTTGGTGCTCATGGCAAGGGCAAGTTCATCGGAGAGATCAAACCTGCGGCCTACCGGGTGCACGAAGGCGGCATCTTCTCAATGCGCAGCAGCAAGCAACGCATCCAGATGACCACGCACGCCTATTACAACCTCGCGCGTTACTACCAGCGCATCGGCGATTCATCGCTTTACGAGTACTTCATGATCCAGGTGTTCGCTCAGGTACTCGCTTCGATCTCCCCCCTCAGCAAGCTCCAGGCGCTGGGCCAGGTCTTCCAGAACATCAGCATCAATCTTTTGCGCAGGCTGACCCCAGGTGTCTGACGAACGCCTGGCCGTCACGCCCGCTGCTACACCGATGGCGCAACACTCAAGGAAGGAACCCGCAATGACTGCAATGGCCCGCTCTTCGCTGGACTACGACGGCGATAACCGAATCGATCTGGCGCGCATTCTGCGCGTGGCGTTCGATCACAAGCGTCTTATTTTCACCATCACCACCCTCTTCGCGCTGCTCGGCGTCGCCTATGCCATCGTCGCCACGCCCATCTACGAAGCCACGGCGATGATCCAGATTGAACCGAAGAAGGCGGGCATCACCGGCATTCCAGAAGCCGTGCCCCGGCCGAACTCGGTATCCCAGGCGATCACCGAAATAGAACTGATCAAATCCCGTGCTGTGCTGGGCAGCACGGTCAATGATCTGAAGTTGTACATCACCGCACGGCCCAAGTACGTCCCGCTGCTTGGCAGCTACCTGGCCCGCCAACACGACCCCGTAAAAGACGGCGAGCTGGCTGCGCCGTTACTGGGAATGGACAGCTACGCTTGGGGCGGAGAAAAGCTGGACATCTTCCAGCTGGACGTGCCGGAAGCCTACCTGGGCGAAAAAATGCTGCTGCGTGCAGGCACTGCCGGCTCATACCGGCTGTACGACGCTGATGAAAAGTTGCTGCTGACCGGCAAGATCAACGAAGCCGTGCAGCACGACGGTTTTCGGGTACAGGTCGCCGAACTCAAGGCTCGCCCCGGCACCGAGTTCATCGTCGTGCGCAGCCGCCCGCAGACCACCGCGCTGGACTACCAGAAGCGACTGAAAGTGGGGGAAGCCGGCAAGGACTCCGGAATTATCTACCTCACGCTCGAGGACCCGGATTCGGAGAAAGCCAATCGCGTGCTCGATAAGATCAGTCGCCTGTACGTGCTGCAGAACATCGAACGCAGTTCCGCCGAAGCAGCCCAGCGCCTGGAGTTCCTGCGGACACAGGTGCCATTGGTGCGCAAGGAACTGGAAAAAGCTGAAGCCGCCCTCAATGACTATCAGACCAGCGCCCAGTCGGTGGATATCAGTATTGAGACCAAGGGCGTGCTCGATCAAATCGTCGCGCTCGAATCCCAGATCTCGGAGCACAACCTCAAGCGCACTGAATACAACCAGCTCTACACGCCGGAACACCCGACCTACCAGACGCTGATGAAGAAGATCGGCCAGTTGCAGGCGCAGAAAGCCGCGCTGATGGGGAAAATCGACACCCTGCCGATGACGCAGCAGGAACTCCTGCGTCTGAACCGCGACATGCAGGTCACCACGCGCACCTACACGCTGCTGTTGGACAAGGCACAGGAGCAGGACATCCTGCGTGCGGGCACCATCGGCAACGTGCGCATCATCGACAGTGCCTACGCGGTGGTGGAAAAACCGGCCAAACCCATCAAGCCCCTGGTGGTACTGGTTGCGATCTTCGTCGGGCTGCTGGTGTCGGCGATGGTGATCTTGCTACGACAGGTGTTCTATCGCGGTATTGAAAGCCCCGAAACCATCGAACATCTGGGCACACCCGTGTATGCGGCGCTGCCCTTCTCGCCGAAACAGGAGCACCTGTACCGGTTGCGGAAAATCCGCGATGGCCGAAGCAAGCTGCTGGGTCGCGCCGATCCGGCCGACCTGGCGATCGAATCTCTCCGTAGCCTGCGCACCAGCCTTAAGTTCGCCATGCTCGAGGCACGCAATCAGGTGCTGGTCATCACCAGCCCTACTCCCTCGGTGGGCAAATCCTTCGTCGCCAGCAATCTGGCCTCGGTCATCGCTCAGGCTGGTCAGCGCGTACTGCTGATCGATGCCGACATGCGGCGCGGCTATCTGGCCGGCATGTTCGGCCTAGCGCCGCGCAACGGTTTGTCAGACGCCTTGGCCAGCGGTTTGCAGCTCGCCGCCGTAGTCAACAAAACCGATCAGGCCAACCTGCATTTCATCGCCAGCGGGCATTCCGCGCCCAACCCCTCAGAACTCTTGATGCATGAGAACTTCGCCCGTTTGCTGAAAGAAGCCGAGCGTGAATACGACTTCGTGATCGTCGATACACCACCGGTGTTGGCGGTAACGGATGCCGTCCTGGTTGCACAACAGGCCGGCACCTGCCTGTTGGTGGCCCGTTATGGGCTGAGCACTGCCGCCCAGGTCGAAGCCTCCAAACGACGCTTGGCGCAGAACGGCGTACTGCTCAAGGGGGCCATCCTCAATGGCGTCAAACGCAGGGCCTCGAGCTCCGCCTACGAGACCGGTGCCTACGGTTACTACAGCTATTCTCAAAAAGCCTGACACACGCGAGGGATAAGCCCGTGCTCAGAACCGTCTCGATGATGCAGCCCTATCTGTTCCCCTACCTTGGCTATTTCCAGCTGATCGCGCGCAGCGATGTCTTTGTGCTGGGCGACGACCTTCAGTACGTCAAGGGCTCCTGGATTAACCGCAACCGAGTGCTGGCGAACGGGCAGCCAAAACTGATCACGTTCCCGTTGCGCAAAGCCAGCCAGTTCTCCCCGATCAACCAGCGCTGGCTATCCGACGAGTTCGAGCAGGAAGCTCAGAAACTGTTGAAAACACTGGAGCTGGGCTACTCACGCGCGCCACACAAGGCCGAGGTGATAACGCTGGTGCGCCAGATTCTGGCTCATCCGGAGCGCAACCTAGCGCGCTTCATCGAAAACTCCATTCGGCGGATCTGTGCCTATCTGCAGATCGCAACGCCTATCCGCATCGGCTCGGAGTTGGGCTTGCCGGCACGCATGGACAAGCAGGAACGCGTCGTCACCATCGCCCACAAGATGAACGCCGAGCTATACATCAACCCCATTGGCGGCACGGCGCTCTACTGTCCTGCCTACTTCAGATCGAACGGGCTGGTGCTGCGTTTTTTGCGCATGGATGACCTGAGCTATCCGCAGTTCAACCATCCCTTCGTGCCCTCGCTGTCGATCATCGACGTATTGATGTTCAACAGCCGAAGCGAAGCGCAGGCACTGCTCAAACGCTTCTCCCTGGTCGAAGGAATAGAGCAGTCGGCCACGTTGCAAGGCGCGTGACGTCGACAGAACGGACATTGAAATTTTCACTACGGAAGGCAGTTCATATGACCTCGCTCAGCATCGCTCGCTGGTACCTGATCCAGACCAAACCCCGCCAGGAAAGCCGCGCCGAAGACAATCTTCGACGTCAGCACTTCGAGTGCTACCGGCCAGTAAAGCCAAACGCCGCAGGGAACGGAAAGGCGGACGAAGCGCTCTTTCCGGGCTACCTATTCATCCGTCTCGATCGGAAGCTGGATAACTGGTATCCGATCCGCTCCACTCGCGGCGTCGCCCGAGTGGTGGCCTTCGGTAGCGAGCCGACGCCGGTCAGAGACGAGCTGATCGAGCAGTTGCGCCAACGCCTGGCGGCCCCGTCCCAGAAGCCGCAGTTCGAACCCGGTGAAAAGGTGCAGCTGCACGGCGGCAGCTTCAACGAGCTCGAGGCGATCTTTGTCAGCGCTGACGGCGAGAAGCGTTCGGTGATCTTGCTGAACCTGTTGCAGCGTGAACAAAAGGTCCGTGTGCCCACGCGCTACCTCTGCAGCACCGCCCATCCTGGCCTAGCGCCGGCCTGTCGAGCGGATTGAGGGCTCATCGAGGGGCACACCATGAAAGTTCTAGTTCTACACAGTTTGTATGCGCCCCATATCGGCGGCGGCGCTGAAATCGTCGTTCGCCAGATAGCCGAAGGACTCAAGCGTCGCGGCTGCGACACCGTCGTCCTGGCGACCGGACCAGAGGTCGGGCTGCACGAAGAAGAGCTCGACGGCGTGCGGATCTACCGAGCCGGGCTGAATAACTTCTATTGGCATTTCACCCAGTCCCGTCCCAGCCGACTGTTGCGGCTCGGTTGGCACTATCGAGACCGTTACAACCGAAGCATGCGGCGGCATGTGCGCCAGGTCATCGAGCATGAACGGCCCGACGTTGTGGTGTGTAACAACCTCACCGGGTGGTCGATATCGGCCTGGGATGAGATCAGCGCGGCCGGGCTGCCAATCGTTCAGGTGCTGCACGACCTTTATCTGCTATGCCCAAAGGACACCATGTTCGACAAGGGCCGCAGCTGCGAGCGCCAGTGCGGCATGTGTTCGGCCTTTCGGCGGCCGCATGCGGCCGCCTCGGCTCAAGTTGCAGCCGTGATCGGCGTGAGCCGCTTCGTCCTGGACAGAATCACCGCCGAGGGCTACTTCAGCCGGGCCAGCCAGCATGTCGTGCACAACAGCGTCGATTCCAGCCACAGCCATTCGGCCAACCCACGCCCACGTCACAGCGGCCTACTGCGCTTCGGTTACATCGGCACGCTGTCTGAAAACAAGGGGGTGGGCTGGCTGATCGAACAGTTCCAGGCGCTGTCCATCAACGCCACGCTGGAAATCGCCGGTCGCGGCAAGCTGGATTACGAAGCGAAACTCAACGAGCTGGCCGACCCTTCCAAAGTGAGGTTCGTCGGCTATCAGCCTTCAGAACGCTTCATGCAGGGGATCGATGTACTGGTCGTACCGTCAATCTGGGCTGAGCCTTTCGGGCTCGTCGCCGTAGAGGGCTGCGCACAACATCTGCCCATCATCGCAACGAATATGGGCGGTCTGCCGGAGATCATTCAGGACAACCTGAACGGACTGCTGTGCACACCAGCAGATCTCGACTCCCTCGGCAGGGCCATGCTCAAGCTCTACCTGGACAGCGGCCTGCGCCATCGATTGTCCAGCCAGGCACGCGATAGCGTCGCCGCCTTCTTAGATACGGAACGAATGCTCGATCAGTACCAGTCGATCCTGCATTCCACGCTGCACGGCCGGAGCGCCCAAGATGAACCCGAGTTTGCTGACCATTTCGCACCGCAGGTCGAGACCGCTGGCGATTGACAAACCCACCGTGCTCACGCTGATCGCGGCCTCGCTGCTGATCAGCGAAACCTTTGCCGGCGCACTTCGCTACTACCTGGATGTTGCCGGCGTGTCCGCCCTGCTCTACCTGCCAAAGCTGGCGTGCATCGCTGCGGTTGCACTGGAGTTACCCAGGGCGCAAAGCAAACCCGGCGTGTGGCTGGTGCTGTTTGCTGTGCTGGTCTCGAGCCTGTTCGCGCTGCTGCACGGCGCCACACTCGGCAATGTCGGCTTCAGTCTATTCATCTACATTCCGCTGCTGTTCGGCTTATTCTGCGGCGGCTACCTGGAACAGAGAACCCGCCTGCTCAGCTGGGTAATCGGCCTGTGCCTGGTCGCGTCCCTGCTCGGCATTGCGCTGGACATGTTCACCAGCGTGCCGTGGAAGGGCTATAGCTACATGATGGGCGACGTCGAGTTGACCGCTAACAAATCATGGGCCTTTGGCAGTACCGACCGTCTCGCCGGGTTCGCCAGGATGTCGACCAACTTGGCCGTGATGATCGCCTTGTACAGCCTGTTCCTGGCGGCGTTCCTGCAGTCGCGGCTGTTACGGATGGCGCTGTACCCGGTGGCCTTCGGCGCAATCTTTCTGACGACCAATAAGTCCACCGCGGCGGCTTACCTGCTGACCCTGATGATGTTGTTTCTGGCCGGCTATCGCCTGCCCAGCGCCACGGCGTTTTTCATAGCCGTGCTGACCGGAATGGCATTGCCGATCGCCAGCCTGCTATTGAACATTCCACAGAGCGAGGCCTATAGCGCCAGCCTGCTGGCGTCCTTCAACGACCGATTGATTCACAGCTGGCCGAATTTCATCGACGTCGTGACCAATGAAGGCTGGGGCTGGTGGGGAGCGGGTTTCGGTGCAGTAGGCAGCAGCGCGGCAGCCTTTCCATTGGCCTGGCTGGAGTTGCTGAGCATCGCCGACAACACAGCGCTGTACCTATGGGGAATGCTCGGCGTATTCGGTGTACTGCTGTATCTGCTGCTGTTTCCGTTGCTGCTGCGCCTGCATGACCGTGGCCCGCGCATTCGCGACGCGCTGCTAGGGATCGTTTTCTGCACCATCCTAATTGGCTGGGCAACCGACGTACTGGAAGTCACCACGGCGACCCTATTCCTCGGCATGGCCATCGCACATGCCCTGACGCCACGCGAGCGTCACCACCCGATTGCTGCGGTTTCAACGCGCTACGGCCTTGAACTCGACAAGCGAAAAACCAGGGACGACCGGTCATGAAATGTCGCCATCCATTGCACCGTTTGGCACTTGCCGCCGCTGTGACCGTCCTTGCCATGCAGGCACCGGCACAGCCAGCTGAGGCCCCGTTCATCCTAGGGGTCTGCTCGCATGACCTGCACCTGCGCGACAGCACCAGCAAGGGCGTGCAGCTGCTGAAACAAGCTGGCATCGAGTCCGTGCGCACCGATGCCCACTGGGCCTTCCTCGAGCGCAGGCGCGATCAGCTCAAGGTGGAACCGCACTGGCCTAAGTATCTTGCCGGCAACGAAGCGCAGGGGATCGACAGCCTGTTCATTCTTGGCTACGGCAATCGCTTTCACGGCGACGGCGAGAAGCCACGCAGCGAACCGGTACGCACCGCATTCAACCGCTACGTGGCGTTCACCGCCGAGCAGTTTCGCGGCCGCATCAAGCACTACGAGATCTGGAACGAATGGGACGTCGAGGACCCGGTCGATCCGCAGTTCACCGCGGACTACGCCCGGCTGATCACCGATGCCGCGGGCATCATCCGCCAGCATGACCCGGACGCCAAGGTACTGGCCGGTGCAGTGACGACGAAGGGCATCGAATCCGGTTTCGCGCTGCGCCTGATCGAAGCCGGAATCATGCAATCGGTCGATGGCCTCTCGTTGCACCCCTACGTTCATTGCCGTAGTCGCGGGGAGAACACACCGGAAGCCTGGATCGAATGGCTCGCCGGCGTCGACATGGAACTGTCCCGTGCCGCCAATCAGCCGGTGCCACTTTACCTGACGGAAATGGCCTGGCCTGCGCATCAGGGTGCCTGCGGCATCGACGAAACCCTACAGGCAGCCTATCTGGCTCGGAGCTTTTTCCTCGCCAGGACATTAGCCAACGTGCGCGGATACTGGTGGTACGACTTGCGCAACGACGGCACCGACAAGCGCGAACGGGAACACAACTTCGGCCTGCTCAGGCAGGACTATTCGCCAAAACCTGCGTACCGGGTGCTCGAAGCGATCAGTCCGATCATCAAGGATTACCAGTTCCTGGGGCGCGTCGAGGAATCCAGAAACAGCGTTCTGCTGCGCTTCGGCAACGACAAAGAACAGCTTCTGGTGGCCTGGAGTACTACAGACCAGCCCCGCCCCGTCACCATCACCTCGGCAGGCAAGTCAGCCAGCAACCTGAAACTGCTGGATACCGCTCAGCCCGACAAGGGATGGACCACCGCTATCGCCTGGCAATGTCCGAGCAACGCGGAGCACTGCGCCGCCCGCATCGAACTCAGCGCGTTTCCGAAAATCCTCAGCCTCGGGCCTGATGCGGTCGGATCCGAGCCCTTGCTACCCATCTCGACTCGTTGAACAGAAGGAACTCAAGATGATCGTGATCAATGCTCGCTTCCTGACTCAGGACATGCGGGGCGTACAGCGGTTCGCTGAACAGATTTCCCTGCAGTTGAAGGACCTGCGCGACGACTTGGTCTTCGTCGCACCCGAAGACATACGCCTGCACGAAAGCGCGGAGCAATTGCAAGTCCGGCGTATTGGTCGACACCGAGGGCATCTTTGGGAGCAGCTGGACCTCCCACTGTGGCTGGCACGCAACGGCTACCCCCCCCTGGTCTCGCTGTGCAACACCGCCCCTCTGTTCTATGGCAACCAGATCGCAACGCACCACGACATCACCTACATCAGGCACCCGGAAAGCTATTCCAGGACATTCAGAGCCATGTACCGAAACCTGACCCCTTTGCTGCTTGGCCGAACCAAGGCGTTGATCACCGTCAGCGATTTTTCCAAAAAGGAAATAGCCGGCCATTACGGTTATCCAGCAAGCAGCATCTGCGTGGTGCCAAACGCCGTGGATGGGCGTTTCCAACCGTTCTGTGCAGAGCAATGCCCACGCGAGGCGGCGCCTTACCTGCTGGCGGTGTCGTCACCCAGTGCACACAAGAATTTCGCCAGGATGGTGGCGGCATTTCTGAGCATGGACGGACAGAATGAAGTCGAGCTCCGCATCATTGGCGACTCGAACCGGATCTTCTCGGGCAGCCTTCACGATGTGCCAGGCAGTCGGCGCATTCGCATGCTGGGCAGGCTAACCGATGAGGAACTGGTCGAGGCCTATCAGGGTGCGACCGCCTTCGTGTTCCCTTCGCTCTATGAAGGGTTCGGCATTCCGCCGCTCGAAGCCCAGGCCTGCGGTTGCCCAGTCATCGCTGCGCGCGCCGCATCTATTCCGGAGGTTCTGGGCGACAGCGCACTGTACTTCGACCCCCTGAACGTCGAGGACATCGCACAGAGCATGCAGCGAATCCTCAACGACGCCGCCTTACGGCAGGACCTGCGGCGACGAGGCAAGGCTAACGTCGCGCGGTATTGCTGGAACACCTCGGCTCGTCAGGTTTCCAGGCTCATCGACCAAGCGTTCACTGGAGCACGCAATGCCAATGTTGCGGGCATCAATTCGTTGCCATTCAGCCAGCCAAAGCATTAGCCCGAGGCCCAGGTCCGCGACCTGACTGTCCCGACACACCACCCAGCCGGCGAGTACAGCATTAACGCCATCGGCTGCGACTGCGACTGCGATTTCCGTCACGGCAACTGAGGTGACGGCCGCCACTCCCCAACCTACAAAAAGGCCATCGCAATGAAAATCGCCATAATTCATGACTGGCTAGTGACCTACGCCGGTGCTGAGAGGGTACTTTCCGGATTGCTGGACGTCTGGCCGGAAGCCGACCTGTATTCCGTGATCGACTTTCTCTCTGACGAGGACCGCGCCAACCTCGGCGGCAAGCGCGCCACCACGACCTTCATTCAGCAACTGCCGAAGGCGAAGACGCACTACCAGAAGTATTTGCCGCTGATGCCACTGGCCATCGAGCAGCTGGACATGTCGGGTTATGACCTGGTGATTTCCAGCAGTCACGCCGTCGCCAAAGGCGTGTTGACCGGCCCCAACCAACTGCATATCAGCTATGTGCACTCGCCGATTCGCTATGCCTGGGATCTGCAACATCAATACCTGCACGAAGCGAGCCTGGACCATGGTTTCAAGGCCAAGCTGGCACGCATGCTGCTGCACTACATGCGCATGTGGGATCAGCGCACCGCCAGCGGTGTGGATGACTTCGTCGCCAACTCGCACTTCATTGGCCGGCGAATCAACAAGAGCTACCGACGCGAATCCACGGTGATCTACCCGCCGGTCGACACGCGCCAGTTCACGCTCCACGCGGAGAAGGAGGATTACTACCTGACCGCCTCGCGAATGGTGCCCTATAAGCGCATTCCGATGATCGTCGAGGCGTTTTCGCGGATGCCGGACAAGAAGCTGGTCGTGATCGGCAGCGGACCTGAGATGGAAAAGGCCAAGGAGCTCGCCACGTCGAACGTAACGCTGATGGGGTATCAGAGCTTCGCGGTGCTGCTGCACCACATGCAGCGCGCCCGCGCCTTCGTCTTTGCAGCGGAGGAAGACTTCGGCATAGCACCCATCGAAGCCCAGGCATGCGGCACGCCCGTTATCGCCTTTGGCAGAGGGGGTGTACTGGAAACCGTACGAGGAATCGACCACCCCGAGCCGACGGGCGTGTTCTATACCGAACAGACGCCGGAGTCACTGATAGCCGCTGTGGGGCAATTCGAGGCGCAAGCGCATCTGATCCTGCCTGAGACTTGCCGCACCAGCGCAGAGCGATTTTCAACCGAACGATTCAGGCAGGAGATTAAGGCGTTCGTTGATACTAAGGTTCGAGAGGTTTCGTTGCTTCAAGGGCAGGACGCGCTGTTGCATCGACCAACGGTAACCCCTCTGAGCGTGGCTCAGATTTACCCGACGGCTGTACCGATGAAGCACGCCTGACCGAGCCCTCATTCCCCATTGCGAGGCTTCAAGGATGAGCACAACCACCGCAACACAACGCATTCAGACCCTATCGGCTTTAAGCCTCGCGCTGCTGATCAGCGGGACGACAAACGCCAGCCACAAAGCCGGCTCAGCATACGATGAGCAGCACCTGCACGAGTATGAAAGTGCTGCGCAGGGCACGTCCCACTGTACGGCTGGAAAAAACATCTACAACCTCGGGCGAGGCCAGAGCGTTAGCCCATGCATCGGCGTAAACCACGCCGAAACACCATCTCCTGCCCCGATTCGCTTGGCGAAGCCGCTTTCCGGTAGCCAGTACATCCGCTCAGGCGAAAGCATTCGTTACTCGTTTTAACCCGCGACCTATTTGGAGACGCCATGGACAGTGCAGACCAAACCAAGCAAACGCTGGTGTATGCAGACGGGTATTCCTATACGGAAATTTTCCAGGCTCCGGCAATCGCCGGGATGCCCGGTAATAGCCCATTGATCACTATCTTCCACGCGTTCTTTACCGCAGAGGACGAGAGCCCTTGTTCCGCCGATCGATCGGCCAATGGAACGTATTCAGCCAGCAACGCATCCGGCAAGATCGGTTGATTCAGTTGTAGACCGCGCTCAACGAGTTCCCGCTATCGCTCCCACCGCATTGCCGCAAGGGCCTTGCCAGATGAGCCACGCTATCAAGGTAGCGGGCACCCTCAGGTTTCACGCCGAGACAACCATGACTTCGAAAACCACTGTGGTTACCGTGACCTACGGCGACCGGCTGCCCTATCTCCAGCAATTGATCGAACGGGCCCTGAGCTTTACCGCCATCAGCGATGTGGTGGTGGTAAGCAACGCGGCGCTGGCACCCCTCGATCAGTTGGCGGAGCGCTGGCCGGACCAGGTCCGCCTGATCGAGCTGACAGAAAACACCGGTTCGGCCAATGGCTACGCGGTGGGCATCCAGGCCGCCTTGGCTGCGGATGCCGATTACATTTGGATGATGGACGACGACAACGCACCCACGGCTGCCGCGGTGTCGATTCTGCACCACGAGCTTGCGCGCCTCACTGGCCTGCTCGGCAAGGATCGGGTCGCGGTGCTGGGCTATCGGGCAACGCAACAAGCCGACGTTGCGCAAGGCGTGCCCGCGCGGTACATCCGCCAGCCGCGCTCCAGTTACTTCGGTTTTCATATCGCCCAGCTGCCTTACAAACTCTGGCGTCGACTGCCCTGGGGCAAGCGGCCCAGTAGGCCACCCACGAGCATCAGCCTGCCATTCGCCCCCTACGGCGGCCTGCTCGCGCATCGCAGCCTGTATGAACGGATAGGTCTGCCGCTCAAGGAACTGGTCCTCTACGTTGACGATACCGAGTACACCCGGCGTATTACCGCCAGCGGTGGACGACTGTATCTCTTTACCGAAGCCGTGATCGAGGAGCTGGAGCAGTCCTGGAACATCAAGGAGCGCACCAGCAACATCTACGAAACCTTCCTGCTCGGTGAATCCGATTTCCGCGCCTACTACACCGCGCGCAATCAAGCATGGTTCGACAAAAACGTCTGGGCCGCTTCGCCCCGGCTCCATTGGCTCAACCGAGCGGTCTTTCTCACCCTGTTGCGCCTCTTTGCGCGCTTGCGTAACAGCCGGGAGCGCCTGGCGCTTCTCGAGCAGGCCATCCACGACGGCGAAAATGGTGCGTTAGGCATGAGCAAAGTCTTCCCACTGCGTTGACGTGGCCGCCTCAGGCGTTTCGGCGGACACGATTAGGAGACGTGGATGGATATCGCATCAATGCAACGCGACGAAAACAACTTTGACTTTCTACGCTTCTTCGCTGCATCCGCAGTGGTGCTTGGCCATTGTTATTGGCTATCGGGACTGGGCGCTGTCGAACCGGTGCGGCTGTTCACAGGTTCCATGGATACGGCCGACATAGCGGTGAATCTATTCTTCGTCATGAGCGGTTTTCTGATTGCCGCATCTTGGATTCACAGCCGCAGCAGCCTGGACTTCGCCGGCAAACGAGCGCTGCGAATATTTCCGGCGCTGGCGGTATCGACGCTGTTCACGGCTTTCATCGTCGGCCCGCTGGCCACCGAACTGTCGCTGAGCGAGTACCTGCTCAATAGCCAGACCGTCCGCTATCTCACGAATGTGGCGCTGTTCACCCAGTTCCACCTGCCTGGCGTGTTCACCGAAAACCCATTCCCCGAGACGGTCAATGGATCAGTCTGGACGCTGCCTTATGAAGTGCTGATGTACACGATGTTGTTGCTGCTGGGGCTGCTCAAACTGCTCGGACGAATCGCCGTACTGGCTGTGCCGATCGCGCTTATGTTCATCCATTTCCACTTGGCGCCTAACCTTGGACTGGAGAGCGACATGCTGCGCAAGGTGACTCGCCTGGGCATGTTTTTCTTTCTCGGATCAGCGCTCTATCTGTATCGCAAGATCCTGCCCTGGAACTGGAAGATCGCGGTAGTGCTGCTAACGCTTTCGCTGATCAGCGCGAGGACCGAGTGGTGGTTCCTCGTTCATGTGCTGACATTGCCCTACCTGACCATTTACCTGGCCCACCTGAGAATTCCGCGACTGTCACGCTTCGGCCGATACGGTGACTTTTCGTACGGCATCTACATTTTCAGTTTCCCAGTGCAGCAGCTGTTGATGCATTGGCTGGACCCGCACCTCTCGTTACCGGCTTTCATGGCGATCAGCCTGGCAGCGAGCATCGCCATCGCTGCATTGTCCTGGCATCTGATCGAATCGCCAGCGTTGCGCCTCAAGCGCTTCCTGCCAAGCAATCGCCCAGGTATCAGCGGTGCGGGCCTAACCCCGGCGCCCTGAGCGCAGCAGCCGGCCGGCCGGCCATTAGGGAGTCGGCTCTGAACGCTTGCCGCCAGTCTCGATGAGATGGCGAATGGTAGTCACCAGCTTCTCAAGCCCGGTGCCCTTGGGCAGAAAATGATCGACAAGATCGTCGACCGGCAACTGCTGAGGCAATGCAGCACTCATCATCAGAATCGGCACGTCTTCGAATGCCGGGTTCTTGCGTATCGTGCAAATCATTTCGTAGCCATTGAGCTCGGGCATCATGTAATCGGTGATGATCAGCGCCGGCTTTTCCTGCTCAAGCTTGACCAAGCCCTGCGCGCCATTTGCCGCTTCGACGACTCGGTAGCCCTCGTCCTCGAGAATCATCACCATCAGCTTGCTGAGGCCGAGCTCATCCTCGACCAGCAACACGAGCGGGTCGAGCTTTTGCGGCTGCTCGTCACGCATCCCGCCCTCCCGTTACGGTCTGACGGTGGGGCTGCCCCGTCACGACCCCCTCGGTACGCTCCATCCTCCCTCCGAGCTTGAACCCTCCCTCGCCCAGATAGAACTCGTATACGTAGGGATCGAAGCCGCTTTCGCGCATCTTCAAAATGGCCAGCGTACGGTAGAGCCTCGACTCGAGTTCCGCGTACCGCAGCAGGATGATGTTCTCCGCGATTGCCGAGACCGCCGCGAACTGCAGCCCATGTTCGCCACCGACGATCTCGGCCAGCTCAGCAGTGAACACTGTCGTAACACCCTCGCAGCGGAGGATAGCGGTGAGGGTGCTGACAAAACGGCCCAGCCGCTGCTCGTTCACCGCCGCCTGCTTGAATGCGTCAATGCCGTCGATGAACAGCCGTTTGACGCCCCGGCGGCGAACCGCCTCGATGATTTCTTCGGCGAGCTGATCTTGTAACAGCTCCGTCGGGGAGTGATGGACCACCTCCACCACGCCGCTGTCGATCATCGCGCCTAGCTCAAGCCCGAGCGCTTTCGCACGACGTCGGAGTCTGTGCGCGTCCTCGTAGAAGCCGAAAATGAGCCCGGGCTCGGCTTCACTGCTATCGCAGATGAAGCTCAATCCCAAGGTGGTCTTGCCCACCCCTGTCGGGCCTACCAGCAGGGTTGTCGAGGAAAAAGGAATGCCGCCCTGAATGATGTCGTCGAGCCCGGCGACGCCCGTGCTCAAGCGTTCGTCGCGCATGTTTGCCGACTGTAGATCGCCAGTGACCGCCTCGAGCCGTGGAAACACGCGAAAACCGTCGCTGGTGATCGAACTCATGTGCCGACCGGAGATGAAGTCACTGCCGCGGAACTTGCGCACCTGAACATAGCGGTAGGTGCGGAACTGATCCTCGTCGCTCCCCAGGTGCAACCAACCATCAACCATGGTGAACTCAGGGCTACCGGAGTCGCGCTTGCTGTTGGTCAGCAACAGAATGGTGCACCCAACCACGTCAGCGTAGATCGACAAGTCGTTGATGAACTCACGGAACGCTCGCTCCGAGGCGGCGTTTTCTTCCAGCGCGAACAGGCCGTCAATCACGATCAGCGAAGCCTGCTGGCGCTTGCCGTTGCGCGTGAGGTAGCGAAGGATGCCTTCCAACCCGTCGGTACGCAGAATATCGAAAGCACTTTCATAGACCACCGAAGTGCCGGCGAATTGGTTGTCCATGAATCGCATATTCTGCAAATGACGAAGCAGACGATGATGGGTTTCAGCCAACAAGGTCACGTACAGAGAGCGCTCGCCACGAGCCGCCCAGCTGTAACAGATCTGATTGGCAAGAATGGTCTTTCCTTCGCCCGGTCCACCCTGAACGATATAGACCGCCCGGGGTAGCAGCCCTCCTTTGAGAACAGCGTCCAACCCTGGTACGCCGGTCGGAACATGAGTCGGCGCGGTTGGCGAGTAGGTAGAGTTGTCGGTCACAGCAGCTTTCCGTTTCGATCAGTGAGCGCATGGTAGCAAAGGGGATCCGGACCTAATGACTCGCCGGTGCACATTGGTCACCTGCCGCGCCCGGTTGTTCATGTTTTGTCCACGGCAACGAGGGGACGCAGTCAATAATCTGCTTTGCCTGCTTGATGACCGTGTTAGGGTCTCGCGAGTTACCCCTTGAGCCAGGGGCAGTCAGCCCTATTGTCGACTGATTGCCGTCATTGCTGCAGGCAAACACAATCTCTACATCGCGCCGTTACCGAGACTGATTACAACTGGAATTATGCAAACCGCTCGCCTACCTCGCTTGGACTTGCGCCGACTGATCATCCTGTTGGCAATGCTGAGTGGCTTGATCACGCTCGGTATCGGCTTCTACGCCAGCTATAAGGTCCAGCGTGACTCGCTGATCGGCAGCACGCTGGCTGCCAACCGCGCATATGCGGCAAAACTGGCAGACGGGACAGAATTGTTCTTTCACTCTGCCCAGCAGCAATTGGCCGTCAGCGCTGAGAATATTGCTGCCCAGTTTTCTGACAACGATGTACTGAACGAGGAAGCCAGACGGCTGCGGCGACAGACAGACAGCTTCAATGCCATCGTCATTACCAGCGCACAGGGCGAAGTGCTGGCGACCGCTCCGAATACCGGCCTATTGGTTGGGCAAAAGCTGAACTCACCGGGTGCTCTCCGAGCCTTGGCTAAACGCGAGCCGCTGATCAGCAGCCCGTACACTTCGGCACTAGGTACGTTGGTAATCCTTATTTCGCATCCTATCGTCGCCAGTGACGGTACCTACCTCGGCTATATAGGCGGGGTGATTTCTCTGCGCGAGCGCAACATCCTCCATAGCATGTTGGGCGAGCACTTCTATCAGGACGGCTCCTACCTCTATGCCGTCGACCAGTCACGAAGGCTCCTCTATCACCCGCAGCCGAAACGCCTGGGTACAGTAGTGGCCGAGAACGAAGTCATCGACAGGGTGCTGCAAGGGGAGTCCGGCAGCCTTCGAGTGATCAACAGTCAAGGCGTGGATATGCTGGCTGGCTATGCGGCCTCCCCGGCAGCAGGCTGGGGCATCGTGGCCCAGCGACCAACCGCCGACACACTGCAGCCGCTCGATGATCTGATGCTCAAAGTCATCCGTCAGACGGCACCGCTCGCTCTGCTGACGCTGCTTTGCATCTGGGGACTGGCGACGTTGATAACGCGACCGCTTTCTCAGCTGGCCCAGCGCGCAAGCGAAATGGATGCCCCCAACAGCGCTGAGCGCATTCAGCGTATCCGCTCCTGGTATTTCGAAGCGGCGCAACTCAAGCGCGCCATGCAATTGGGCATCAGCCTGCTGCATCAGCGCATCGGCAAGCTCAACCTGGACGCTCAAACCGATCCGCTGACCGGGCTGCACAACCGTCGCGGCCTCACACTGGCCCTCGAGATGCTCGCCAGCGAGGGCCGGTCTTTTGCGGTCATAGCGCTGGATATCGACCATTTCAAGCGCATCAACGACACTCACGGCCATGACGTGGGCGATACCGTCATCCGCCAGATGGCTGGACTGATGACGACCTGCTCACGGGACGCTGACATTCTCTGTCGCAGCGGCGGCGAAGAGTTCTTGATGCTGCTGCCCAACACCACCCTCGATTCGGCGTTGCTGGTAGCCGAGCGTCTGCGCACCAGCGTCGAGCTGGAGCAAATCCCCGTGGTCGGCAACATCACCGTTTCGCTGGGAATCGCAGTCTGGCCCATGCACGCCAGCAACATCGAACGCGTCCTGAAGCTGGCCGATGCCGCGCTGTACCGCGCCAAGCAAAACGGCCGAAATCGCTCGGAAATCGCTGAGCCCGATCAGTATTCACCGGAAGATTCCAAACCGGACGCCTGATCCTCGGCTCGCTCCTGATGGCATTCAGGCCTCGGCCGGGCGACGGCAGACATGGCTAAAAAATACTCAGCTTTGTATACTCGCGCGCCTTTTTCAGCTGCGGTTTTCGAGGTTCAAAGTCGATGAGCAAAACGCCAACAGTCGGGTTCGTCAGCCTGGGTTGCCCCAAGGCAACGGTCGACTCTGAACGCATCCTCACCCAGCTGCGCATGGAGGGTTACCAGATTGTGGCGTCCTACGAGGACGCCGACGTCGTGGTGGTCAACACCTGCGGCTTCATTGACAGCGCCAAGGCCGAGTCCCTGGATGCCATCGGTGAAGCCATCGCCGAGAACGGCAAGGTGATCGTCACTGGCTGCATGGGCGTTGCTGAAGACAATATCCGTAGCGTGCACCCCAGCGTTCTGGCCGTAACCGGCCCACAGCAGTACGAGCAGGTGGTCAACGCCGTACACCAAGTGGTGCCGCCAAACATTGATCACGATCCCTTCGTCGATCTGGTGCCGCCGCAGGGCATCAAGCTGACCCCGCGTCACTATGCCTATCTGAAGATTTCTGAAGGCTGCAACCACACCTGCAGCTTCTGCATCATCCCCTCCATGCGCGGCAAGCTGGTCAGCCGGCCGGTGGGCGACGTGCTCAGCGAGGCCGAGCGCTTGGTCAAAGCAGGCGTGAAGGAGATTCTGGTGATCTCCCAGGACACCAGCGCCTATGGTGTGGACGTCAAGTACAAAACCGACTTCTGGAATGGCCAGCCGGTCAAGACGCGCATGCTCGAGCTGTGCCAGGCGCTGTCGAGCATGGGCGTGTGGGTGCGACTGCACTACGTGTATCCCTACCCGAACGTCGACGATGTGATCCCGCTGATGGCTGCGGGCAAGATCCTGCCGTACCTGGACATCCCCTTCCAGCACGCCAGTCCGAAGGTGCTCAAGGCCATGAAGCGCCCGGCCTTCGAAGACAAGACCCTGGCCCGGATCAAGAAGTGGCGGGAAATCTGCCCGGAGCTGACCATCCGCTCCACCTTCATCGTCGGCTTTCCCGGCGAGACCGAAGAGGACTTCCAGTACCTGCTCGACTGGCTGACCGAAGCCCAGCTCGACCGTGTTGGCTGCTTCCAGTACTCGCCGGTCGAGGGTGCACCTGCTGAAGCCATGGACCTTGAAGCCGTACCGGACGACGTCAAGCAGGACCGCTGGGACCGCTTCATGGCCCACCAACAGGCCATCAGCGCGGCGCGCCTGGAACGCAAGATTGGCCAGGAGCTGGATGTGCTCATCGACGAAGTGGACGAAGACGGCGCCATCGGTCGCTCGTGGGCCGATGCTCCCGAGATTGACGGCATGGTCTATGTCGACAGCGAGCGTCCTCTTCAGGCTGGCGAAAAGGTCCGCGTCCGGGTGACCAACGCCGACGAATACGACCTCTGGGCCGAAGTGATCTGATCATTACCGCCCGAAACGTGAAGCCCCGTACCCGCGGGGCTTTTTTGTGTTCAGCAACTCGCCACCGTCCCGGCACTTCTAGATGGCCCTAACGACACGTTCAACATGGCAGCTCGTTACGGAATGCCAGCTCGCCCGAGCCGGGCGGATGGCGAAAGGCTTGCATCGAGATGGAGCATTGTCCGTTCGGTCAGGTTCTTTCTGGGGCAGGACCATACGCGGAGAGCAGACGATGCCGGAATCGCCGCCGACCGATAATCGCAACTGATTGAAAAATAACAACTAAGCAGAACATACGGTGATCCCATAGCATTTGGCTCAAGACTTGCTATGTCAGATTCATCTGACCGTTCGGCCAAGAAAAAGCACACATAACGCAACAGGAGCGCTACATGAAATCCATACTGACCACTGCCGCACTCGCAAGCAGCATGATGCTCGCTGGCCAGGCAATCGCCGCACCGATGCTCTGGCAAAATAACAGCCTGACCTATCTGTACGGGAACGATTTCAAGGTCGACCCCGATACTCAGCACACCCTGACCTTCGAACATGCCAGTGGCTGGACCTATGGCGACGTGTTCCTGTTCGTCGACTACAAGTGGAATGAAAGCCAGGACGACAGCGAGGCCGCACGCACCTACTACGGCGAGTTCAGCCCGCGTCTGTCGCTCGGCAAGACCACCGGAATGGATTTCTCGTACGGCCCGATCAAGGATGTGCTGGTGGCCTTCACCTACGAGCGCGGCGAGAACGAAGTGCAGAACTACCTGCTCGGCCCCGCCGTTGATCTGGCAGTCCCGGGCTTCGACCGTCTGGCCATCAACACCTATTACCGCAAGCCTGACGGCATTCGTAACAAGGCCTCCGGCCAGTGGCAGATTACCCCGACCTGGGCCATCACCATTCCCGTCGGCAATTCGGACATTCTCATCGATGGCTATATCGACTGGGTGGTCAATGACGCCGGCAATGAAGGCTCGGACGACTTCCAATCGAAGAACCTGCACATCAACCCGCAGGTTAAATACGACCTCGGCAAGGCCGTGTATCAGAAGGCCGGTCAGCTCTATGTCGGTATCGAATATGACTACTGGTCGAACAAGTACGGCATCAAAGATGGCGGCTTCGTCAGCGAAAACTTTGTCGGCCCGACCGACCAGAGCGCCTGGAACGCCATCGTGAAGGTGCATTTCTAATATGCACAGCCGCTCGTTCCACGGGCGGCATGCCGTCTTGAACGGTCTTGTTCACCAGCAGCGGCGCCCAAACGGTGCCGCCGTTGTGCTCTCCCGATCCCCGCTTCAGTTCGGCGTGGGTGCACGACCCGTCCGTAGGTCTGTAGCCACCTTCTCCATAGCCCGCGTAGGCTAGCATTCGATAGCGCATCGGGCCTGATGCCGCCGACACAGGGAAAGGACCTTATGACTACTTTCGACGCTTTGCTGCCGCAGACGCCTACCGACGGTAAACCCACCGGACGGATTCGTCAGAAGAACGAGGAGCTGATCCTTTCAGCCGCAGCCGAAGAATTCGCCCGCCACGGCTACAAGGGCACCAGCATGAACGCGATTGCGCTTCGCGCCGGACTGCCAAAGGCCAACCTGCATTACTACTTCACCAACAAGCTCGGCCTCTACGTCGAAGTGATGCGCCATATCCTCGAGCTCTGGGATAACGCGTTCGACCATCTGACCGTGGAAGACGACCCAGCCGTTGCGCTGGCGGACTACATCCGCACCAAGATGGAGTTCTCTCGCAAGCAGCCACAGGCCTCGAAGATCTTTGCCATGGAAGTCATCAGCGGTTGCGAATGCCTGTCCGCACACTTCAACGAGGATTATCGCGAGTGGTTTCGAGGCCGCGCCGCCGTGCTGCAGGGCTGGAGCGATGCCGGCAAGATGGACCCGATCGACCCTATGCATCTGATCTTCCTGATCTGGAGCAGCACTCAGCACTACGCCGATTTCTCCGACCAGATACGGCGCATCACTGGCCAGCGCCGCATCACCAAGGACGATTTCGAACGTGGCACCGAGACGCTGATCAGGGTGATTCTCAAAGGCTGTGGCCTGACGCCGCCGCGCTGATCCCAGCGCCATTCCGCCGCCCACCCCGAGCCTTCAATCTGTATGTCCCGTCGTCTGCGCATTCATTCCCCCGCGATCCATTACTTCGACATGGTGCGACGCTGTCAGTCGATCCGGGAAGCCGCGCGCCGGCTCAACGTGGCCTCCTCTGCCGTAAACCGGCAGATCTTGAAACTCGAGGCCGAGATAGGTTCACCGCTGTTCGAGCGCCTGCCGGCTGGGCTGCGTCTGACCGCTGCAGGTGAGGTATTCGCTCGCCACGTGCTCGTGGTCTTGCAGGACGCTGCGCGGGCCAGCTCCGAGCTGGACGCATTGCAGGGGCTGCGCACCGGCCATGTGGAGATTGCAACGGTCTCGGGCGTCACGGTCGACTTGCTGCCTTCGGTGCTCGAAAACATGACTGCGCGCTATCCGCACATTACCGTGGGAGTGACCAGCTTGGGCTCGCAAGCCATTCCCGAGGCGGTTACCAGCGGACAGGCTGATATCGGGATCGCCTTTGCGCTGCGGCGAACCGCTGATTTGCAGCAGCTGGGCGTCGGCCACTTTCGCCTCGGCGCCATCGTGTCTGCCGATCATCCGTTGGCGGGACGCCGCGAAGTGAGCTTTTCAACCTGCGCCGAACACCGCCTGATCCTGGCAAAAAGCGACCTCTCGATTCATCACCTGCTCGCCCCGGTATTGGCGCGCACCCGCTCGCCGCAGAAAGCGGCGCTGGAAACGAGCTCGGTGGAGCTTGCAGCGCAAATGGCCAAACGTGGCGCTGGCATCGCGTTCCAGACGCGCATCGGCATCGAAGCGGAACTGTTCACCGGCACGCTTGTGCACTTGCCACTAAACGACAATGGTCAGGTGCTCAGTGATCTCGGTGTGTACGTGCGCAGCTCGCGCTACCTCCCGGTGGCGGTGGACGCGTTCGTTCGCGCGCTCTGCGAGGAAATCACCCGCCGCGAACAATACGAGCGCGCCGAGACCGAGCGCACCTGACCCCCTCTTCACCTCCGTGCATCGTCCTATCCCCCTCCTCGCCTTATCGCTCTGCAAACTCAGACTTCGGTCGCCCGCGCGCTCTGTACTCAACGCGCCAACCCTGGCATGTGAAATTTTTTAACCTCATTGGAAAGCACCCTGAGTGCGCCATTCCGGGGCGCAGCGCCTCGCCAAGCATGACGCAGAGTGGCCCAACCCAACGCCGGCGCAGGGTGCCGTAAGCCCCGTATTAGAGCGCTTACCGCCCTCAAAAGAGGCAGTAACAACCGATGCCGAAACGGCATCGGGATGCTCGATATTCTCTGCTTTTGCGTACAGCTGACGCACCGGATACTGCGCCACAACGGGTCCCCGCCCACCGTCGCAGGTGTCATTCATGAGCTACCCATTCAGTCCAGACCCGGCCCAAGCGTGCTACCTGCCGCTGATCGACCTGACCGGATTGCTCAGCAGCGATTCACAGCAACGCAATGCCGTCGCCGGGCAGATCGGACAGGCCTGCCGTGAGTGGGGATTCTTCTACATTTACAAGCATGGCATCGATGCGAGGTTACAAGCGGCCGTGTTCGAGCAGACGCGGCAGTTATTCGACCTGCCTGACGAGGCCAAACGAGCGCTCGACAAAGCCACGTCACCAGCCAACCGCGGCTATGAAGCCCTACGCGGCCAGTGCCTGGAACCTGGCGCGCCGGCTGACTTGAAGGAAGGCTTCTACCTTGGCCGCGACCTTCCGGCAGACGATCCGCGTGTGCAAGCCGGGCGCTTCAATCACGGGCCGAACCAGTGGCCAGCGTCGCTGCCCGGTTTCCGCCCCGCCATGGAGCGTTATCACACCGCCATGACCGATCTCGCCGAGCGGCTGATGGCAGGCCTGGCGCTATCGCTCGAGTTGCCGGAGACCTACTTCGCCGGCTTCTGTCATCAAGCCATGGCTACCCTGCGCCTGCTGCACTATCCACCGCAGCCCGCAATGGCAGCGCCTGGCGAGAAGGGGTGCGGTGCGCACACCGACTTCGGCGGCTTGACGTTATTACTGCAGGACGAGAACCCCGGCCTGCAGGTCTGGAATCACCACGCTCAGGACTGGGTGGACGCACCGCCCTTGCCCGGCACCTACGTGGTCAATCTCGGCGACATGATTGCCCGCTGGACCAACGACCGTTACCGCTCGACCTTGCATCGCGTGGTGAATCTGTCCGGGCATGAGCGCTACAGCGTGCCCTTCTTCTACGGCGGCAATCCTGACCACCTGGTGAGCTGCATTCCGACCTGCCTCGAATCTGGCGAAGCGCCGCGTTATCCCAGCGTCACCGTTGAAGCGCATTACCGCGAAATGTACCGGAGGACCTATGCCTGATCGCCACGTAGTGCTGATTCACGGTGCCTGGGCCGGCAGCTGGGTATGGGACGACATACTCGAAGGTCTGCGTGCCGCTGGTTACATGCCACATGCCGTTGACCTGCCCGGCAATGGCAGCGACGACACATCACCAGCAGCAGTGAGCCTCGACCTGTATGCAGCGCACGTTGCCAGTCTGATCGATACGCTCGACGGCCCCGTGCAGCTGGTCGCCCACTCAGGCGGCGGATTGACGGCTACCGCCGTCGCCGAGCAGCGTGCCGAGCGTATCGCCGGCGTCGCCTATGTCGCCGGCATGATGCTCCCCAGCGGCCTGCCGTTCGCCGAAGCCTGTGCGGAACTGGTAAGCACGGCGCCGGAAGTCTCCGGTGTCGGCCCTTTCCTGCAGCGCAGCGCCGACGGCTTGGGCACACGCGTCCCGGCCGAGATCGCCTGCGCCCTGTTCTTTCATGACGTACCCCTGCCGCGGGCACTGGCCGCTGCTCAGCGCCTGGGCGCACAACCCGATGGCGGACGCTCTGTGGCCGCTCGCTGGACGCCCGAACGCTTCGGCCGTCTGCCGCGCCTGTATATCGAATGCAGTGCCGACCGCTCGGTGGTGCCTGCGGTGCAAAGCTGGATGCAGGAGCTGGTGCCGGGCGCCGAGCGCGTCACGCTCGATTGCGGCCATGCACCCCAACTTTCCAAGCCCGACGCATTGCTCGCTTGCCTGCTGCCGTTCTTTTCGCGCCATGCCAACCCCGTTTTCTGATCGACACCCTCTCGTGACGCCTATCAAGGAGCGACGCCCCATGTTCAAGAAAACCCTGATCGCCAGTTCGCTGCTGGCCCTGTTCTCCCAAGCCGCGATGGCGGCCGATACCGTGCGCTGGTTGAATGACTGGCTACCCGCTGGCGACAAGGCGGTGATCTATCTCGGTGTCGACAAGGGCCTGTTCGCCGAGCAAGACATCGAAGTGGAAATCGCCAGCGCTCGCGGCGGCAGCGATGTGGTCACCAAGCTGGCAACCGCCAGCGCTGACTTTGGCAGCGCCGGGCTGGCCTCGGTGCTGCAGGCGAGAGCGCAAGGGCCTGTACCGGTGGTCGCCGTGGCGCCGATCTACAACAAACAACCGGACGCCTTCTTCACCGCAGAGGGCTCGGGCATCGATCAGTTCAAGGACATCGCCGGCAAAACCGTCGCGACTCCGACCTTCTCCGCCTCGAATGTGGTGTTTCCGCTGGTCCTGGAAGCCAACGGCATCGCTCGCGATGGGGTGAAGCTGCTCAAGCTGGACCCTGGCGCGCTGGCGCCCATGCTGGCCACCGGCAAGGTCGACGCGACCATCAACTGGGTCACCGTCGCGCCCGGTTTTGCCCGTTCGATGCAGGAAGCCGGGAAACAGCTCAAGGTCATCCCGTGGTCGGACTACGGCTTCGATGGCTACGGCCTGTCGCTGATCGCCTCGGAGCGCTTCCTGAAGGATCAGCCAGAGGTTGCGAAGAAATTCATCAAGGCCTACCGCCAAGCGCAGGAGATGGCCATCGCCGACCCGGCTGCAGCGGCCGCCGCGCTGAAGAAAATGGTCCCGGAGATCGACGAGCAGCAGGCCGTGGAACAGTTCGAGGCATCGGTCCCGCTGATGCAGAACGAGATCAGTGAAGCCGAGGGCACTGCGAAGTTCGATGCCAAGCGCCTGGAGACCACCTGGCAATGGGTCGCCCGCGCACAGAACCTGCCGAGCGACAGCCTCGACCCGGCTCAGGTCATTGCCAACGGCTTCGTCGAGTAAGGCCATGAACCAGACCGAAACCCGCTCGGCCGTGCGGCCGAGCATCGTCTTCGAGCAGGTCCGACAGGTATTCACCTCCTCGGACGGCAGCGAAGTAGTCGCCCTCGATGACACCAGCTTCGCCATCGATCGCCACGAGTTCATCGCGGTGATCGGCCCTTCGGGCTGCGGCAAGTCGACGTTGCTGCGCATCCTCGCCGGCCTCATTCGCCCCACTAGCGGCCAGGTGAGCATCTACGGCAAGAAACTCGATGGCCCGCGTGACGAGATCGGCATCGTCTTCCAGAAGCCGACGCTGCTGCCCTGGCTGACGATTCGCGACAACCTGACCTTTCCAATGAAGCACAAATACGGCCGGGTCACGCAGCAAGAACGTGAGCGCGGCGAGGAACTGCTTGATCTGGTCGGCCTGAAGGAATTCGGCGGGAAGCGTCCGGACGAACTTTCCGGCGGTATGCAGCAACGCGCCGGAATCGCCCGCGCGCTGCTACACGACCCTGAAATCCTGCTGATGGACGAGCCTTTCTCGGCGCTCGATGCTCTGACGCGCGACGAGCTCAGTCTGGAACTGCTGAATATCTGGACCCAGCGTCCGAAGACGGTGTTGTTCATCACCCATTCGATCCCCGAAGCCTTGCTACTGGCTGACCGCATCCTGGTGATGTCAGCGCGCCCGGGCCGGATAACCGAAATCATCGACGTCGACCTGCCACGGCCACGGTCGCTGGATACCCTTACCGAGCCCCGCTTCAACGAGCTCGCCAACCATATTCGTCGCAAGGTGTTCAGTCGCCATGGCCTTTGATCGCGCATTAGGCGAGCGCTTCGCCCCCGGGCTGGCGCTGCTCGGCCTGTTACTGCTGTGGGAAGCGGCCTGCTGGGCGTTCCGCCTGCCAGCGTTCGTCCTGCCCTCCCCGAGCGCTATCCTCAGCGCCACCTGGAAACTCGACCCGACGATCTGGGCCGAGCACATTTTCGCGACCTTGCGCGTGACCTTGCTTGGCTACGGGCTCTCGATTCTGATCGGCATTCCGCTGGCCATCGCGCTGGCGTCCTCAAGGCTATTGTCGCGCACGCTCTATCCGCTTCTGGTGATCGTGCAGTCGACGCCAATCGTCGCGGTCGCGCCAATTATCGTGGTGGTGATGGGCGCCGGGGACATGCCGCGGGTGTTCATCACCTTTTTGATCGCGTTTTTCCCGATCGTCGTGTCCACCGTAACCGGGCTGCTTGCGACCCCACCGGAGCTGATCGAGCTGTCCCGTTCTTTGGGCGCCTCGCGGACGCGGGAGTTTCGCAACATCCGCCTGCCCTTCGCCATTCCGCACCTGTTCTCGGCGCTACGGATCTCCATCACCCTGGCCGTGATCGGAGCTGTGGTGGCTGAGTTCGTCGCGGCGGACAAAGGCCTCGGTTACTTCATCAACTTCTCGACCTCGATGTTCCAGGTCCCGCAAGCGTTCGCCGCCTTGATGATGCTGGTGATCATCAGCCTGGGCCTGTTCCAACTGGTCGGCCTGGTGCAGCGCCTGTGCTTCGCCTGGAGCCTGCCGAAGAACGAACACTGAACACATCCAAACAGGCAGGTGCGGCGCAATACCCTGCTGCGCCCGCCTTCACGAACCCATCTATCTGGGACATGGATATGCCTCTAGACGACGCCGCTTTACTACGCAAAAGCTTCGACGTGGCCCGCCGCGCCCTGGCCGAAGGAACACACCCTTTCGGCGCCATCCTGGTCGGCCCCGATGGTGAAACCCTACTGGAACAGGGCAATGCCTACATGCCGGATCACGACATGACCGGCCATGCCGAGCGGGTTCTGATGACCCGCGCCTCGACCCGCTACACACCGGAATTCCTCTCCCGCTGCACCATGTACACCTCCGCCGAGCCCTGCGCCATGTGCGCCGGCGCCGCGTACTGGGTGGGACTTGGTCGAGTGGTATATGGCCTTTCCGAGCGCAGCTTGAAAACCATCACCGGCAATCATCCGGAAAACCCGACGCTGGACCTGCCCTGCCGTGTGGTGTTCGAAGCCGGACAGCGCAAGGTCGAGGTGATTGGCCCGTTGCTCGAAGACGAAGCGGCCGCCCTGCACGAGGGCATATGGTGATTCGCACCCTGCCAGAATCAGGCAAGCCCGCGGCAGGATCGACATAACGCCAGGTAGCAACCCCCGCCTAGCATTCATTCCACGGCGCATGAGCGCCGAATGATGGCTAAGCGGAGAACCTGAACATGTCGAACGTCAACGGAAAAATTGTACTCATCACTGGCGCCAGCAGCGGTATCGGCGAAGCGACGGCACGGCTGCTGGCCGCCAGAGGCGCCACGGTCGTACTGGGTGCACGGCGCCTCGATAGGCTGGAAACGCTCGTCGCCAGCATCACCGATACAGGCGGCGTTGCGGCCTGCCGTGCGTTGGACGTCACCAGCCGTGAGGATACTCAGGCCTTCGTCGATTTCGCCGAACAGCGCTTTGGTCGGGTCGACGTGATCATCAACAACGCCGGGGTAATGCCCTTGTCGCGCCTCGATGCCCTGAAGGTCGACGAATGGGACCGGATGATCGACGTGAACATCCGTGGCGTGCTGCACGGCATCGCAGCCGGGCTGCCACTGATGCAGCGCCAGCGCTCCGGCCAGTTCATCAACATCGCCTCCATCGGCGCTTACGCCGTCAGCCCCACCGCCGCCGTTTACTGCGCCACGAAATACGCGGTTCGCGCCATTTCCGAAGGGCTGCGCCAGGAGGTCGGCGGCGACATCCGAGTCACCCTGGTGTCGCCCGGCGTCACCGAGTCGGAACTGGCCGAGAGCATTTCCGATGAGGGCGCGCGGGCTGCCATGAATGACTTCCGCCGTATTGCCATCCCCGCCGAAGCCATCGCCCGCGCCATCACCTATGCCGTCGAGCAGCCGGCCGATGTTGATGTCAGCGAGCTGGTGGTTCGCCCGACCGCCAGCCCCTACTGAGGACGCCGTGATGACCCTACTCACCGGTAACACGTTGAGCGCAGCCTGCCTGGGGCTGCTCGGCTCGCTGACATTCGCCTCGCTGGAAGCGGTCGGCAACGAGCGCCACGCGCGCGGCGTCGAGGTCATGGATCACTTGTCTGGCGGTGCTGGTCAACCGGTACTCGAGGCGCTGCGCGAGGACTATCCGTTTCTCGCCGACGGTATCACCCGATATGCGCTGGGCGATGTCTGGGGGCGCAGCGGCCTGGATGATCGAACCCGCCAGCTGGCCGTGGTCGCCGCCTTCGCCGCGCAGGGCAATCTGCCCTACATGAAGGTCCACGCCGGTTACGCGCTGCGTCTTGGCGTTACCCGCGAAGAGCTGAAGGAGGTGGTGTATCTGACCACTGTCACCGCAGGCTTTCCTCGAGCCATCGATGCGGCGCAGGCGTTACGCGAGGTGCCCGACCCAGTCGCGCCATAGCACGCAAACGCCGCGCCTGCCGGCGCGGCATGCTTCACGATCCGTGCATCCGATTGCGACGCCCCGCAACGGTGCACATGCCAGACCCATCCGACAAGCAAGCACCAAAGCGAAGCACCCACAGCGCTCGGTTGAACAACTTCCCGCGGCGCATCTGCGCTACCCCGTTCTTCTCGGCATTTCCTGACTGCCTGGCCAGCTTTTTGCTACTGGCATGCCATGAGAATTTCAGCGGACGCCGACATGCCCGAACCACAGACCGCACGCCTGCAACTGACCGGTATCACCAAAGCGTACCCAGGTTGCCTGGCCAACGACCGCATTGACCTTTCGATCCAGGCCGGCGAGATCCACGCCCTGCTCGGCGAAAACGGCGCAGGCAAAAGCACGCTGATGAAGATCATCTACGGCGTTACGCAACCCGACGCCGGCAGGATCTGCTGGGAAGGCCAGCCGGTGATCATGCGCGACCCGGCGCAGGCGCGCGACCGGGGTATCGGCATGGTATTCCAGCACTTTTCGCTGTTCGAAACCCTGAGCGTGGCCGAGAACATTGCCCTGGCACTGGGCACCGGCGCGGGGACGCCAAGACAGCTGGAGCCGAAAATCCGCGAGGTGTCGCAGCGCTACGGCATGCCGCTGGAGCCGCAGCGGCTGGTGCACAGCCTGTCGATCGGCGAACGCCAACGGGTCGAGATCGTCCGCTGCCTGATGCAGGACATCAAGCTGTTGATTCTCGATGAGCCGACGTCGGTCCTCACGCCGCAAGAGGCCGACGATCTGTTCGTCGTGCTGCGCCGGCTTGCTGCCGAAGGCTGCAGCATCCTGTTCATCAGCCACAAGCTCAACGAGGTGCGCGCGCTCTGTGAGAACGCGACGGTGCTGCGTGGCGGCCGTGTCTCCGGCGATTGCGTACCGGCGCAGTGCACCGATCTGGACTTGGCGCGGCTGATGGTAGGCGATGCCGAGGGGCTTGAAGCGGAGTACCCGAAAGCCCGCGGTGGCACGCCGTTCCTGCGTGTCGAGTCGCTGTCCTGGCACAACGCCGATCCGTTCGGGGTCTCGCTGCAGGACTTGATGTTGGAAGTCTGTGCCGGGGAGATCGTGGGCATCGCTGGTGTCGCTGGCAATGGTCAGGATGAGCTGCTGGCCCTGCTGAGCGGCGAGCAGCGGCTGAGCCGACAGCAGGGTCAGCACATCCGCTTTCTCGACGCTCCGGTGGCGCATCTGCGGCCCGATGCGCGACGCCGTCATGGCATGACCTTCGTTCCGGCCGAGCGGCTCGGCCATGGTGCGGTGCCTGAACTGAGCCTGGCCGACAACGCATTGCTCACCGGTTTCCAGCAGGACGGAATGGTGCGAGGTGGCCTGATCCGGCACAGCCGCGTCGAGGCGTTCGCGCGACGCATCATCGAGACATTCGCAGTGAAGACCCCAAGCAGCCACACCCCGGCTCGCAGCCTGTCCGGCGGCAATCTGCAGAAATTCATTCTCGGCCGCGAAATCCTCCAGCAACCGAAGCTGCTGATCGCCGCGCATCCGACCTGGGGCGTCGATGTCGGAGCCGCGGCCGCGATCCACCGCGCACTGATCGAGCTGCGCGACGCCGGCGCCGCCATCCTGGTGATATCCGAAGACCTCGAAGAGCTGTTCCAGATCAGCGACCGAATCGCCGCCCTGAGCCACGGCCGCCTGTCTTCGCTGCAAGCGACCGCGCAGACCACCACCACGGATGTCGGCCGCTGGATGGCGGGACAATTCGATCACACCACGCCCACTGCCGCCTGAGAGCCCCATCATGTTGTTATCCCTCGAACCCCGCGGCTATGAATCACGCCCGATGCTCTGGTTCTCGCCAGTACTTGCTGCGCTGCTGACCCTTATAAGCGGCGCGCTGCTATTCGCCGCACTGGGCCATCCACCACTGGAAACGCTACGGGTGCTGCTGATCGATCCGATCAGCGACCTCTATGGCGTATCCGAGCTGCTGGTCAAAGCGCTGCCGATCCTGCTTTGCGCCTTGGGCCTGGCCGTCGTCTATAGCGCCCGAATCTGGAACATCGGCGCGGAGGGCCAGCTGCTCATCGGCGCGCTGGCGGGCAGCGCCGTGGCGGTAAACGTAATCGGGTGGGATTCGCGCTGGGCGCTGGTACTCAGCCTGCTCATCGGTACGCTCGGCGGCGCCGCCTGGGCGGGTCTCTGTGCCTGGCTGCGCACGCAGTTCAACGCCAACGAAATCCTTACCAGCATCATGCTCAACTACATTGCGCTGAATCTGCTGCTGTTCGCCGTGCACGGGCCGCTCAAGGACCCGGAAGGCTTCAACTTTCCCGAATCGGCCATGTTCGGCGACGCCACGCGGCTGCCGCAGCTGTTCGAAGACCTGCGCGTGCACGGCGGCTTCTACTTCGCGCTGCTGGCGCTGGTCGTGGTGTGGGTGTTGTTGCAGAAGAGCTTTCTAGGTTTTCAGATCAAGGTGCTGGGACTCGACAAGCGTGCGGCGGGCTTTGTCGGCTTTCGCGAGAAGCGGCTGATCTGGATCGCGCTGCTGATCAGCGGAGGCCTGGCGGGCCTCGCCGGCGTTGCGGAGGTCGTCGGTCCCATCGGCCAGTTGGTGCCCCAGGTGTCGCCCGGCTATGGCTATGCAGCGATCACAGTAGCCTTTCTCGGCCGCCTCAACCCCATCGGGATCGTCTTTGCCAGCCTGCTGATGGCGCTGCTTTATCTCGGCGGCGAGAACGCCCAGATGGCCGCCAACCTGCCCCAATCGATCACTCAACTGTTTCAGGGCATGGTGCTGTTCTTCCTGCTGGCCTGCGATGTGTTGATTCTCTATCGGCCGCGCCTGAAGAGCTGGAGCCGAAAGCCGCACACTTCGGCGCTCGAGCCGGAGCCCGCCGCATGACCTTAATGCCCCACTTCTCCTTTGCTTTGCCGCTTACAGCTCGAGGGCTGATTTGATGGATATCGACCTACTCACCAACATCTTCTACGCCATGATCCGGACCGGCACGCCTTTGCTGCTGGTCGCGCTCGGCGAGCTGGTCTGTGAAAAGTCCGGCGTCCTCAATCTCGGCCAGGAAGGCATGATGCTGTTCGGCGCTGTGGCCGGGTTCATCGCCGCCTTTGCCACTGGCAACCTCTGGCTGGGCGTGGTGTTTGCCTGCCTGGGCGGCATGCTGCTGTCGCAGCTGTTCGCGTTGGTGGCGCTGGGCTTCAATGCCAACCAGGTGGCTACCGGCCTGGCGCTGACCATCTTTGGAGTCGGCCTGTCCTCATTCATCGGTGCCGGCTGGGTCGGCAAGCCGCTGGCCGGTTTCGAACCGATCGCCATTCCTTTTCTGAGCGACATTCCGTTGATCGGTCGCATGTTGTTTGCCCAGGACCTGCTGGTCTACCTGTCCTTTGCGCTCTTCGCCCTGGTCGCCTGGGTGCTGCTGAAAAGCCGGGTCGGCCTGATCATTCAAGCAGTCGGTGAGAACCCCAACGCGGCTAGCGCCATGGGCCTGCCGGTCCTGCGGGTTCGGGCGTTGGCGGTACTGTTCGGAGGCGCCATGGCCGGGTTGGCAGGTGGTTATCTGTCGCTCGCCTATACCCCGATGTGGGCCGAGAATATGACTGCCGGGCGCGGCTGGATCGCCCTGGCGCTAGTGGTATTCGCCAGCTGGCGTGTAGGGCGTGTGCTACTTGGCGCCTATCTGTTCGGCCTTGCCAGCATCCTGCATCTGGTGGCTCAAGGGATCGGCTTGTCGATCCCCGGCAACCTGCTGGCGATGCTGCCGTATGTGGCAACCATCGTCGTGCTGGTGCTGCTCTCACGCGACGCGATTCGCACCCGCCTGTATGCACCGGTGTCGCTGGGGCAACCTTGGAAAGCCGGTCATTGATCGGCCAGGAAAGCGGGCCTTCCAGGCCTCGCTTTCCATCTGCGGCCATTCGTTTCCATGCGCTCCGTGCGCAATACGCCGTCCCTACAGGCCGAGGCCCAAACGCCGTAACAACGCCTTTTCGATCTCCAGAATGACCAGTACCGCCACCCCTGCAAGCACCACGAACATGCCAGTGATCAGCGACAACGCCTCGGAGGCGAACAGCGACTGCATGAACGGCGCATAGGTAAACATCAGTTGTAGGAGGAAAACGCCGAATACTGCCATCAGCACCCGCGGCGTGCCCTTCACGCCTTCCGCAGTGAACGAGGGCGCCTTCAGGTAGCGCACGCTGAACAGGTAGAACACTTCCATGCAGACCAGCGTGTTGACCGCCACGGTACGCGCTGCCTCAACCGTTGCGCCTTGAGCGCGCATCCACTCGAACATGCCGAAAATGCCCGCCAGGAACAGCGCGGAGACGAAGAAGATCCGCCAGATAACGAATCGCGACAGCATCGGCTCGTCCGGCCGGCGCGGCGGGCGCTGCATGACATCCGCCTCGGTGGGTTCGAACGCCAAAACCATCGCCAGCGCCACCGAGCTGACCATGTTCACCCACAGCACCTGCACCGGCGTGATCGGCAAGGCGATGCCGAGCAGTACGGCCAGCAGCAACGACAACGACTCGCCGCCATTGATGGGCAGAAGGAAGGTCACCGTCTTGCGCAGGTTGTCATAAACGGTGCGGCCTTCTTCCACGGCATGCGCGATCGAGGCGAAGTTATCGTCCGCCAGCACGATCGCACCGGCCTGCTTGGCCGCCTCGGTCCCCTTCATGCCCATGGCGACGCCCACATCCGCCTGCTTCAGCGCCGGCGCGTCGTTGACGCCATCGCCGGTCATCGCGACTACTTCGCCATTGGCCTGCAACGCCCGCACCAGGCGCAGCTTGTGCTCCGGGCTGGCACGGGCGAACACGCGGGCTTCGGCAACAGCCTGACGCATCGCCGTTTCGTCCATCCGTTCCAGCTCAGGTCCGGTGATGGCCTTGATGTCATCCCCCATCCCGAGCTGTCTGGCAATAGCACTCGCGGTGACGCCGTGGTCACCGGTAATCATCACCACCCGAATTCCGGCAGCGCGACACTCCGCAACTGCGCGTATCGCCTCCTCGCGCGGCGGGTCGATGATGGCGACCAGTCCGAGCAGGGTGAGTCCGTTGGCGACATCGGCGTGCTCGAGCATGTCCTTGTCGGCGGGCAATTGGCGCCGAGCGAGCGCCAGAACGCGGCGACCGGCTTGCGCCTGCGCCTCGACCTGCTCATGCCACTGAGCCTGTTCAAGCGACAGCTCCTCGCCATCGGCCATAAGCTGATGTGAGCACATGCCCAGAATTCGCTCCGGCGCACCCTTGACCAGCACCTCGCTGCCGCTATCGGTAGCGTGCAACGTCGCCATGAAGCGGTGCTCGGACTCGAAGGGGATCACATCCAGCCGAGGGTGATCGACATGGAGATTGGTCGGTGACAACCCCGCTTTCATTGCAAGGGTCAGCAGTGCGCCCTCGGTGGGATCGCCGGCCAGCGTCCACACCTGATCCTTCTCGTGCAGGCTGGCGTCGTTGCACAACGCCGCCGCGTGCATCAGTGCATTGACCGCTGGCGATCGGGCCAGCAACGCAGCCGGCTCGATGGGCACAGCATCGACCAGCAGCGCGCCATGCGGTGCATAGCCGGCACCTTCGACCTCCAGCGATTGGCCGGCGCAGATCACCTCCTGCACGGTCATCTCGTTGCGCGTCAGGGTGCCGGTCTTGTCAGAGCAGATCACCGTGACCGAGCCGAGTGTCTCCACCGCAGGCAAACGCCGGATCACCGCGTTGCGTGTCGCCATGCGCTGCACGCCGATGGCGAGGGTGATGGTCATGATGGCCGGCAGCCCCTCCGGGATGGCAGCTACCGCAAGCCCCACCGCCGCAATGAACATTTCGCCAGCGCCCATGCCGCGTACCAGTGTCCCAAACAGGAACAGCACTGCGCTGGTGGCCAAAATCACCATCGTCAGAATGCGGCCGAACTCATCCATCTTGCGCAGCAGCGGCGTGGTGCCATGTTCGACCGACTCAAGCATGCGGCCGATGCGACCGATCTCGGTGGCCGCCCCCGTGGCGACGACCACTGCGCGCGCCTGCCCCTGGGTCACCAGCGTGCCGGCGTACCCGATGCAGAGACGATCGCCGATAGACGCATCATCGGCCACGGCGTCGACCTGCTTGTCCACCGGGACGGATTCACCGGTGAGCGCTGCCTCGTCGATGCGCAGGTTGCGCGCCTGCAGCAGTCGCACGTCCGCCGGCAGGCTATCGCCCGAGGCCAGCAGCACAACATCGCCGGGTACCAGTTCAGCGGCGTCGATGTCCTGCTGACGGCCATCGCGCAGCACAACCGCATGTGGCGCAAGGAGGTGGCGGATCGCCTGAAGCGCCTTTTCCGCCTTGCCTTCCTGCCCGAACCCGATGGCTACGTTGAGCACTACCACCACCAGGATCACGAAGGTATCGACCCAGTGCCCCATCAATCCGGTCACGACCGCGGCGGCAATCAGCACGTACAGCAGCACGTTGTTGAGATGACGCATCAGCCGTTGCAGCACGCTTGCAGGTTTGGCTTCGTCGAGACGGTTCGCTCCGTATCGAGAGAGCCGTTCCTCTACGCTTTTGCGGCTGAGCCCGGCAGCCGAAGATTCAAGCTCACGCAACGTCTCGTCAGCCTGGCAGGCATGCCAGCGGCGCGATTGGATTTGCTGTTCGGGCATTGGATCCCCCTGGTGTTGATTTGCGGTGCCGAATCCGGCAACGCAGTGGTCTCATGAGAGCCGAATAAAGATCAACATAGCTATCGCGGGGACACGCGTTGCAACACAGAGGCAGCGGTCGAATGTCGCAGCCGCCCCGCTCGCGCTGGTGTCGTTGCGCCGCGCTATGCTTGAACCCCCCTTCCACCCCAAGGATCTCTCATGCAAAAAACCGTACTCGTGATTGGCGCTTCCCGCGGTCTGGGCCTAGGCCTCGCCAAGCAATTTTCCAGCGAAGGCTGGCAGGTCATTGCCACGGTTCGCAACTCGCAACAGGCTGACGTGCTCAACCAGATTCCACAGGTGCGTGTGGAAACCCTCGACATGACCGATGCAGCAAGCGTTGACGCACTGGCCAAGCGTCTCGAGGGCACGCAGCTGGATGTGTTGTTCGTTAATGCCGGCGTCGCCGGACCGCAGAACAAGCCCGCCACCCAAGTGAGCGAGGCGGAAGTCGGCCAACTGTTTTTCACCAATGCCGTCGCGCCGTTGCGCCTGGCGGAACAGCTGCGACCGGCGGTCAACCCCGAGCGAGGCGTGATCGTTTTCATGAGCTCCGTTCTTGGCAGCGTCGAGACCGGTCCCGGCATGGGCATGTCGCTTTACGGCGCGAGCAAGGCCGCGCTCAACCATATGACCCGCACTTTCGTATCCGAGCTGGGCGAGACCGGGTTGACCGTCTTGTCCATGCACCCCGGTTGGGTGAAGACCGACATGGGCGGTGACCAGGCGCCCCTGGACGTCGAAACCAGTACGCGCGGAATGGTCGAGCAGGTCACCCGCGCCGTCGGCCACGGCGGACATCTCTATCTCGACTACCAGGGCGAACCGCTGCCTTGGTAATGCAACAAGGTGCCCGGCTGCTCTACTTCCATCAGAGCCGAGGCTGACGCATGAGGGCTGCCAGCCCCTGCCGAGCAAGCAGTGCACTGCCCTGGGGCAGCCCGAACGAATGACGCACCACTAGCGCTCCAGTGCACAGCTTTTTTGGGCACTTCCTGAAATCCGAGAGCCGGCAACACGGCGATCTGTCCATCTGGTCAGCTTTTTGCAATCGGACTGGCAGCCGCTACGGCCCTCGCGTCATGACACACAGGAGCGTCATTCACATGCAGAAGAAACCACGGAGCGCCTTGCTGCGCAGCCTTGCCGTTGCCATCGGCTTCACCAGCGCCCTTTCCACTGGCGCAGCCTTCGCCGCTGATCCGCTGAAGGTCGGCTTTGTCTACGTAGGCCCGATCGGCGACCACGGCTGGACTTACCAGCATGAGATGGGCCGCCAGTATCTGGAAAAAGAGCTCGGCGAGCAGGTCGAGACCACCTTCGTTGAAAACGTTGCCGAGGGCGCCGACGCCGAGCGGGTGATCCGCAACATGGCCAAGGGCGGCTATGACCTGATCTTCACCACATCCTTCGGCTACATGAACCCAACGCTGAAGGTTGCCAAGCAATTTCCCAAGGTGACCTTCGAACACGCCACCGGCTACAAGCAGGACAAAAACCTCGGCACTTACCTCTCCCGCTCCTATGAAGGTCGCTACGTAGGCGGCTTCCTCGCGGCGAAGATGACCAAGAGCAAGAAGATCGGCTACATCGCCTCCTTCCCGATTCCTGAAGTGATCCGCGACATCAACGCCATCCAGTTAGCGCTCGATAAGTACAACCCCGGCACCGAAATCAAGGTGGTGTGGGTGAACTCCTGGTTCGATCCAGGCAAGGAGGCGGATGCTGCCAACGCACTGATCGACCAGGGCGTCGATGTGGTCTTCCAGCACACCGACAGCCCGGCGCCGATTCAGGCTGCCGAGCGCCGAGGCGTCTATTCGGTCGGCTATGCATCGGACATGTCCCACTTCGGCCCAAAGGCCGTGCTGACGTCCATCGTCAACGACTGGGGCCCGCACTACAGCAAATCGGCAAAGGCAGTCGTCGACGGCAGCTGGAAGCCGCAGGACTTCTGGGGTGGTCTGGCAGAGGAAACCATCAGCCTGCCGATCAGCGATCTGGTACCCGCTGAGGTGAAAACCGAGGCAGAAGACATCATTGCAAGCATCCGCAGCGGGGCGTTTCATCCATTCACCGGCCCGATCAAGGATCAGACCGGCACCGTGCGTATCGCCGAGGGTGCCACCGCCAGCAACGGCGAGTTGGCCTCGATGAACTACTACGTCAACGGCATCACTGCCGATCTGCCGAAGTAACACCAGCGGCCGCTGCGCAAGCCGCGCCAGCACAGGCGCGGCACCTGGAATTTGCCGTGCCGTCCCTCCTTCCGGAGAACCGCTGGCAAGGGGTGAACCCCTATATGGCTGACGGTACGAGAAGACCGCAGCGAGCATTCCTCGGAGCTATCCATGCACACACCACTCCCCATTATTGACATCGCGCCGCTCTACGCCTCGGATGTTAAGGGCTGGCACGAAGTGGCCCGTCAGATCGACACGGCTTGCCGTGACTGGGGTTTTTTCTATATCCGCAACCATCCGATCAGCGCGGAGCGTATCGCCCAGCTGAAAGGTGCTGCCGAACAGTTCTTCGGACTGCCCGTCGAGCAGAAACTACAGATCGATATCACCAAGAGCACCCATCACCGCGGTTACGGAGCGATTGCGACCGAACAACTCGACCCCGCCAAGCCAAGCGACCTCAAGGAAACCTTCGATATGGGTTTCCATATGCCACCCGAATCCCCGGAGGCGCTGGCCGGCAAGCCGTTGCGGGGGCCGAATCGCCATCCCGAGATCGAAGGATGGCAGGCGCTGTTCGAACAGCACTACCAAGACATGCATGCGCTGGCCTGCACCCTTCTTCGCGCCGTGGCCAACGCACTAGGCGTCGAGTCAGGCTTTTTCGATGAGCGCTTCATCGAGCCGATCAGCGTGTTCCGCATGATCCACTATCCGCCACGCCAGACCGCAACGGCGCCAGAGCAACAAGGTGCCGGCGCTCATACCGATTACGGCTGTATCACGCTGCTCTACCAGGATCAGGCTGGCGGCTTGCAGGTGCAGAACGTGCGCGGAGAATGGATCGATGCGCCGCCAATCGAGGGCACCTTCGTCGTCAACATCGGCGACATGATGGCCCGCTGGAGTAACGACCGGTACAAGTCAACGCCGCATCGAGTGATCAGCCCACTGGGCGTCGATCGCTACTCGATGCCCTTCTTTGCCGAACCGAATCCGGACACGATCATTAGCTGCCTGCCCGGCTGCCAGAGCCAGGACAATCCGCGCAAGTATCCGGACACAACCTGTAGCGCCTATATGCTTTCGCGTTTCGCCGAGACCTACGCCTATCGCCGGGAAGCTTCAGCTGCAGTGAATTGACCGCCCTGCACCAAGGGAGTTGAGCCGCGAGCATCCTTGGCAGAACGCCGTTCAAGGGTCAGCAAAGAACTGGCGGGCACATCATGTACCCGCCAGCTCGTATCGACTCAGGCGATAGTCAGCCCCGCACAGGCGCCTTGCGCACCGGTGCATCCTTGGCGACGTAGTAAGCCGCCGTGCTGCGCGGCAATGGCTGCCGGCCACGAATGCGGTCAGCGATTTTCTCGGCGATCATGATGGTGGTGGCATTGAGGTTGCCGGTAATGATCTGCGGCATGATCGACGCATCCACTACACGCAAGCCTTCCACGCCGTGCACTCGGCCCTGCCCATCGACGACGGCCATATCGTCCGTGCCCATCTTGCAGGAACAGGACGGGTGATAAGCCGTCTCCGCATGCTCACGGACGAAAGTATCCAGATCCGCATCGCTCTGAGCATCAATGCCAGGGCTCAGCTCCTTGCCACGGAAGGGATCGAGCGCCGGCTGATTGATGATCTCGCGGGTCAGGCGAATGCCATCACGAAACTCCTGCCAGTCCTGCTCGTGGGCCATGTAATTGAAGAGGATGCTGGGATCGACGTTCGGGTCAGTCGAACGAATCTGGACCCGGCCGCGACTGGGCGAGCGCATCGAACCGACGTGCGCCTGGAAACTGTGCCCGTCATGTGCATTGCTGCCGTTGTAGCTGACCGCAACGGGCAGAAAGTGGAACTGGATGTTCGGCCACTCGAACTCATCACGACTGCGAATAAAACCGCCCGCCTCGAACTGATTGCTGGCGCCAATGCCCGTGCCACCGAACAGCCACTGAGCGCCGATTGCCGGCTGATTCCACCATTTCAAAGCGGGATACAGCGAAACCGGTTGCTTGCATTCGTACTGCAGGTACATCTCGAGATGGTCCTGCAGGTTTTGGCCGACGCCAGGCAAGTCGTGAACCACCTCGATACCAAGCCCCTTGAGTAATGCTGCCGGACCGACGCCGGAGCGCTGCAGCACCTGAGGCGAGGCAATGGCACCGCCGCAGAGCAGCACCTCGCGGCGCGCTCGTGCAGTGGTCGCCTGCTCACGGCCGCGCAGGTATTTCACGCCGACAGCGCGCTTGCTTTCGAACAGCACGCGGTCCGTCACGGCGTGAGTGACGATGGTCAGGTTCGGGCGATCCTTGGCCTGGTCAAGGTAGCCACGTGCCGTGCTGGCACGACGGCCATTGGGCGTGACGGTGCGATCCATCGGGCCGAAGCCTTCCTGCTGGTAGCCGTTCAGATCCTCGGTCTTGGGGTAGCCGGCTTGTACGCCCGCCTCCACCATGGCATGGAACAGGATATTGTTGCCGGGCTTGGGCGTGGTCACGCTGACCGGCCCATCGCCACCGTGATAGTCGTTGGGGCCGATGTCGCGGGTTTCGGCCTTGCGGAAATATGGCAGGCAATCCAAGTAGGACCAGTCCTCGAGACCGGGCATGGTCGCCCAGTTGTCGTAGTCCATCGCATTACCTCGGATGTAGCACATGCCGTTGATCAGCGACGAGCCGCCCAAACCCTTGCCGCGGCCACAGTCCATGCGGCGGTTGTTCATGTGGGGTTCTGGGTCGGTCTTGTAAGCCCAGTTATAGCGCGTGCCTTGCAGCGGGTAGGCCAGTGCTGCAGGCATCTGAGTGCGGAAATCGAGGCGATAGTCAGGACCGCCGGCTTCCAGCAGCAGGACACTGACATCCGCGTCCTCGGTCAGGCGTGCAGCCAGCGTATTACCCGCAGAGCCGGCACCGATGATGATGTAGTCGTATTCCATGAATCCTCCTGTCGCGTTGGCGAGCGCTGTCCTGCGCTCGTCTCAGCCTGCTCGCTTAGAAAACCGACGCGAACTCGCCCAGTTCTACCTGTACGGACTTCAGCCGCGTGTAATGCGCCAGCGACGAGATACCATTTTCGCGGCCAATCCCGGACTGCTTGTAGCCGCCGACGGGCATCTGCGCGGCGGATTCACCCCAGGTGTTGATCCAGCAAATTCCGGCTTCCATCTGATGAATGATGCGGTGGGCGCGCGCCAGATCCCGGGTGACAACACCAGCAGCCAGACCGTAATCGCTGTCGTTGGCACGGCGCACTGCCTCGTCTTCATCGTCGTAGGCCAGCAGACTGAGCACCGGGCCGAAGATCTCTTCACGGGCGATGATCATGTCGTCAGTACAGTCGCTGAAGATGGTCGGCTCGATGTAGGCGCCACGGCCGAACTCGCCAGTGGTGGCGCGCTCACCGCCGCAGAGCAGACGTGCGCCCTGCGCCTTGCCCTTGGCGATATAACCGAGCACGTTCTGCATGTGGGCAAAGCTGACCATGGGGCCGAAGGTGGTCTGCTCATCTTGCGGATCGCCCATGCGGATGCGTTTGACCCGCTCGAGCAGCTTCGCTTCGAACTCGCTCAACAGGGCCCGCGGCACGAAAACGCGGGTGCCGTTAGTGCAGACCTGACCGGAGCTGAAGAAGTTGGCCATGACAGCGATATCGGCGGCGCGGTCCAGGTCGGCATCGTCACAGACGATCAACGGCGACTTGCCACCCAGTTCCATGGTCACGTCCTTGAGCGATGAGCTGGCAGCACTGGCCATGACTTTTTTGCCCGTTGTCACACCGCCAGTAAAGGACACCTTGGCGATGCGCGGATGCTCGGTCAGCAACGCACCGATCTCCGCCCCGGTGCCGGTCAGCACGTTGAACACACCCGCCGGCAAGCCGGCTTCGGTAAAGATCTCTGCCAGCTTGAGCGCACTCAGTGAGGTCACTTCGCTCGGTTTGAAGATCATGGCATTGCCGGCAGCCAGAGCGGGTGCGGCTTTCCACAATGCGATCTGGATCGGATAGTTCCAGGCGCCGATCCCGGCCACCACACCCAACGGCTCACGGCGGGTATAGACGAAGCTCGTGTCGCGCAGTGGAATCTGCTCGCCTTCGATGGCCGGCGCCAGGCCTGCGTAGTACTCGAGCACGTCAGCACCGGTGACAATATCGACGCTACGGGTCTCCATCAGCGGTTTGCCGGTATCGAGGGTTTCCAGCAATGCCAGCTCGTCGTTACGCTCACGCAGGATGTCGACCGCTTTGCGCAGCACACGCGAGCGCTCCATGCCGGTCAGTGCTGCCCAGATCTTCTGACCTTTCTCAGCGCTGACCACCGCACGCTCAAGATCGGTACGCGAGGCCTGCGCCACTTCAGCGAGAACCTCGCCGTTGGCCGGGTTGACGCTCTCGAAGACGTCTCCACCGCTGGCGTCGACGTAAGCGCCATCGATATAGAGTTGTTGCCGTGGATAACGGGCCATGATTTACCTCTTCGAATGTCCAGGTGGCAACGACCGGATAGGCCACTGCCACGTTTCAGGTACCACGACGGACCTGTAGGTCCGTCGTGGTCGCAGTCAGGTGGCGCTTGCGGTACCGGGTTCGGACGAGCCGTCCGCCAGGCTGCCTTTCTCGCGCTGCAAGTGCAGGAACTGCATGTGGTGCTCGTAGTGATCGAGGATGTCTTCGATCAGCTGGCGCTTCGAGTAGCCCATCAGGTCGTAACCAAGGCTCCCCTGTCGCAGGTGCACTTCAAGCCGGTAATAGTGCGCACTGCTGCTCGATGTGCGCACCGCGAAAGACGGCATCGAGCTGCGAACAGGCCAGATCTGGTAGGTGAAGTCCATTTCGCTGCCAAGATTCACGTTGAGGATCAGGTGCTCGTTGCCCGCCTCGCCTTCGATGATTTCCACCGGCACGCCTTTCTCGCCGAGCGCTTTCTGGATCTCCTCCATCGCTGGCCGGCATGTCTCTTTCAGGTAGCGGCGGATCTGCGACAGGCTCGGGAAACTCATCGCCCGCGAGAGCCGCTGACTCCAGTTCATGTGGGCATGTTCAAGCGTCGCACGGCCGGACAGCTGTCCTGAGAGGCTCTTTTGATAACTGTCCGCCATCACGCCTTCGACGTGCAGCGCCTTGAACAGGCCCACCATCATGAACAGAAGCACAATGGAGAACGGCAGCCCCATGATGACCACGGTGCCCTGCAGCGCACTCAGCCCGCCGGCAATCAGCAGTGCCAGGGTCAGCACGCCGATAATCGCGGCCCAGAGTATGCGCATCCAGACCGGCGCATCGCTATTGGCGTCCTTGAGAATCGAGGTGAAATTGGACAGCACCAGCGAGCCCGAATCACCGGACGTCACGAAGAACACAATGGCAAGGATGGTCGCCACGGCAGTCGTCAGGCCGGCCCAGGGCAGGCTCTGCAGGAACAGGTAGATCGAAGAACCCGGATTACTCACCGCCTGCGCGCCGAACTCAACGGCACCGTTCATGACCATGTCGATAGCGCTGTTACCCATGATCGACATCCACGCCATCATGAAAGCCAGCGGCAACAGCAACGTCCCAATCACGAACTCACGGATAGTGCGCCCCCGCGAGATACGCGCCAGGAACAGCCCGACGAAGGGCCCCCATGCAATCCACCAGGCCCAGAAAAATACCGTCCAGGCATTCAGCCAATCGGTGGGCTGGTCATAAGCGTAGGTATCGAACGACAGGCTGATGAAATTGGAGAAGTAGTCGCCAATGTTCATCACCAACGCGTTGAGCAGAAAGGTGGTCTTGCCGGCGAACAACACGAATAGCAGCAGCAACACTGCGAGGAGCATGTTGAACTCGGAGAGCCGACGGATGCCCCGCTCCACCCCGGTCGCCGCCGATATCGCGGAGAACACCACGATCAACACGACCAACACCGACTGGGTCAGCGTGCTTTCAGGCACGCCGAAAATGTAGTTGAGGCCGAAATTGAGCTGAATGATGCCAATGCCGAGGCTTGTAGCGATTCCGAACACGGTGCCTAGCACCGCGGCCGTGTCCACGGTATGCCCGATGGGGCCGTAGATGGCCTTGCCGAAAATCGGGTACAGCGACGAGCGGATCGAAAGGGGAAGCCCTTGGCGAAAGCTGAAGTAAGCCAGCGACATGCCCACCAGGGTGTAGACACCCCAGCCAGACAGCCCCCAGTGCAGGAACGTCAGCTCCATGGCATGCCGCGCCGCCTGCGCGGTGCCGCCTACGCCTATCGGCGGTTCCAGATACTGGGTGATCGGTTCAGCGATACAGAAAAACAGCAAGTCGATGCCGATACCGGCGGAGAACAGCATCGCCGCCCAGGTAACGACATTGAATTCCGGTTTCGAATGATCAGGGCCTAGCCTGATTTTGCCGTAGCGCGTGGTTGCAATGACAATCACGAACAGTAGGTATACCAGTACGGCTAGAAAGTAGAACCAGCCAAAGGTGTTTGAAATCCAGCCTAGGACGGTATTGATGACCGTCAGGGAGGGCTCCGTGAAAAACATCGTCCAGATCGCAAACAGTACGATGGCAACCGCCGAACTGTAGAAAACGACCGGATTGATGCGATCTCGGGTTGGGTCAGTGTGACTGGGTGAGAGCTCAGCCTCGTTCATCAGTTCTATCTCCTGAACTTGTTCTGGCTTTTAGGACATCGCGACGCGACGAAATGCGGCTGCCACGTTTTGCGACTGCCAAAGCGGCTGCACTGCTGCTGCCTGTATGCGGGGCTGCGTCAGGGGCGACGCGCCAAAAACTGCCGTAAAGCTCTGGCGAGCGCGGCACTGGAAAAGAGTGAAGCGTACAGCCGTAAAACAAACGTAGCCTATGTTCGAAAAAAGGGCGGCTATCCTACACGAATTATCGAAACCCTGCATGGGGCACGCAGATAGCGTGCTGGCGCAAAGGGGCTCATGCGTACGCACCGCTCGGGCTCTGAAGCTATTGCAAATTGCCCGCCAGCCTTGAGCGTAGGCGCGATCCACCACCCCAACGGGTAAGATGACGCCCCTCCGCGCCGGGCTAATCACCATGTCCTACTCAGTTTCCCCCATCGGCTTCGTCCGCTCCTGCTTCAAGGAAAAGTTCGCCATTCCACGCCAGCCGCAACTGGCACCCGCCGCTCGAGGCGTACTGGAACTGGTCGCACCGTTCGATCAGGTTCATGCGCTGGAGGGACTGGAACAGGTGAGCCATGTCTGGCTGCTGTTTCTTTTTCATCAAGCCTTGGAGGCCGAACCCCGTCTGCGAGTACGGCCGCCACGTCTAGGTGGCAACCGAATGGTTGGCGTATTCGCGACACGGGCGACGCACCGGCCCAACGGCATCGGACAGTCGGTTGTGAAACTGGACCAGATCGAGCCTGGCCGTCTCTATGTGTCGGGAATCGATCTGCTCGATGGGACACCGGTGCTGGACATCAAGCCTTATGTCCCCTATGCCGACGTGGTCACAGATGCCCATAACGGCTTGGCCGAGGATGCACCCAACCTCATTGCAGTGCGCTGGACCGAGGCCAGCCTGCAACAGGCGCACTGCGAAGCGGCACGGCTGGGCGAGCCGCTGCAAGCCTTGATCGAACAGTGCCTGGCACAAGACCCGCGACCGGCCTATCAGACGCCAGCACCGGAACGCCGCTACGGCACCCGGCTCTGGGATGTCGAGGTCCGATGGCACTACCCAGAGCCATCAACCATCACGGTATTGGAAGTGACACGAGCAGCCAGCTAGGCTGACCTAGACCTTCGCAAGACCATTCAGCAATATCCTGCATACCGGCTCGAGTAATCGCCTCTTAAGCTCAGCGCATACGACAGGTGCCCGTCATGCCCACATTCGTCGGTATCTACGTTTACCCCGACGTCGAGGTGCTCGATTTTACGGGGCCTTACGAGGTGTTCACCACCGCGACGCGGCTGGCGCTGCGCGACGGTCAGGCACCGCCCTTCTCAACGTCGACCATCGCTGCGCGCAAGGGGCTCGTGCGCGCCAGGGCGGGTCTGGTCGTCCAACCCAACTACAACTTTGCCAACCACCCCACCATCGACTTGCTGATCGTTCCGGGCGGAGTGGTCACCAACGAACTGGAGAACCCCGAGGTGGTGCGGTGGATCGAGAAAACAGCCGCGCAGGCCGGACTCACCGCCTCGGTGTGCACCGGCGCATTCCTGCTGGCGAAAGCCAACGTGCTGTACGCGCATAAGGTGACCACGCACTGGGAAGATATCAGCGAACTGAAAGCGATGTTCCCGCTGCTCAAAGTGGTCGAAGGCTGCCGCTGGGTTGATACCGGCCGCTACGTAACCTCGGCAGGTATTTCGGCCGGTATCGACATGAGCCTGCACTTGGTCGAGCGTATCGCAGGCCGCGAACTGGCCGAAGCCACCGCGCGACAGATGGATTTCGACTGGCGCAAGAACAGCTGACCCAAAACAGCACCAATACTGCTTCGCCCACCGATCAGTAAGCTATTTAGGCGCTGGCGTGAGCAGCAATCGCTGGGTGCCGTAGACCTTGTCGAGGTTCTCCGATTTGAATGGGAAGCTCATGTAGCCGCCTTTCAACCAGGCCTCGATGCCATCTGCGTAGTGGGGGCTGGCCGGGTTGCCGGACTGACCGGTGCTGTTTAGCCCGATCATCGGCTCATCACGACCGAAGTCGACAACGATCCGCATCGCCGGGATCAGCCAGGTATCGAAATTGTCACCCCAGCGGTAGGCCGACACGTTCAGCGTGCTGTGATCGCCACCAGCCGCTACCGGCCCCCGATCCAGATAGCCGCTGATCGCATTGATGCCGGCGCGCTGGCTGGGCGACATGTAAGGCGCCAGTTGCGTAGTGCCGCTCTTCCAGGTGTAGGTATGCAGCTGCCCCCACTGCCAGGCACTTCGGTCAGCACCCAGGGCAGTTTCCATACGACTGACCGAAGCGGCAAGTGAGCGCGCCAGAATGGCCGGCTTGTCTTCCTGTTGGGGCGTACCGATATCGTCCCAGAACGGGCTGTCGTCCCGGCCGAGCAGATGATCGGCCTGTGCCGAATAGGAGGCGTTTGCGGCCTCGACCAGGGCCTTCCAAGCGGCGCTACCCTCCGGCCCCAGCTCGTCGAGAAAGGTCTGGCGTGCAGCCTCCATCAGGAAGGTTTCATACAGCGCTGCGTCCGCAGAGCCAGCAGCGAGCTTCCCATCGAAGCGCAGCAGGGTTGAAAGCGCTTCACGTGCCCGGCGCCGCTCAGGCTCGGCAAGCGTATCGATGGCGGCTTTCAGCGGCTCCGCCATTCCCGGCGCCTGCAGCATGGTCTGCAGCTTGGCCGCAAAGGTTGTCGTCTGGTCATACTGCATTGCGATCACACTGCGGGTGTCCTGCTTACCCCGACCAAGCAGCTCGGCAATACGCTCGGCACGCTCCGGGTAGTACCAGGAATTGGACAGCTGCATGCCATAGCCCTTAGGCACGGTGCGATGATTGGCGGTCCCCAGCCAGCCTTGCACCGGATCCTGATCATAGGGGTGAAGCATGGGATCGGCGTAACCGTCCCAGTCATAACGCCCTTCCCAACCCGGCGACGGAAGCAGGCCCAACCCCTCGCGCCGGTTCGGATAGCGTCCGGTGACCTGCCAGCCAGTACTTTGCTGGTCGGCAAACACGATGTTCAGCGCCACGGCACGGATGTCGCGGGTCGCCTCGAACGCCTGGTCGACGGATTGCGCACGGGTCAGGTCAAAAAACGCATCCAGCGTTTGATCAGCCTCGAACTGGTTGGTCTTCAGAGCCAACCCGTAACCACTGCTCAACTGCAGCGGCTGCAACGGATGTTTGCGCTCGCCTAGAACGCTATTGAGCAGCGGCCCGTTGCGTGTCTCGTAAATCGTTTCTCGGACAGGTCGCCCGCCCTTGATAAAGAAGGTCTCATTTCGTTCGCGAGCCGGCACCCACTTGCCATCGGCCAGATACAGCAAGCGGCTACCCTCGCGCCGCACCTGCTCGAGAAAGAGGTCCTGGGTATCGCCCATGACCATGGTCATGCCCCAGCCCAGCTTGCCGTTGAAGCCTGCGACCACAGCAGGCACGCCAGCAATCGTCACGCCTGCAGCCTGAAACTTCGGCGAGCGAATCTGCACGAAGTTCCAGTACGACGGCATGGACAGCGGCAAGTGCGTGTCATTGGCCAGGATCGGCTTGCCACTGCGCGTATTGCTGCCGGAAATGGCCCAATTGTTCGAAGCGGCGACCCCCAGCATGTTGAGCGAGGCAACTTGGGCGGCTGCGCTCTCAAGCGCTGCAAGCCCAGCAATATCGCCGCTCAGCTTCAAGCCTTTGAGCTTGTCGGCCTCCTCAAACGGCAACGCTTCGTCTGGGTAGGTGGGCAGCAGCCAGGCGACCTTGTCCGCACCGACTTTCTGCGCCATGACCAGTGATGCGATTTCTTCCTGAAGATTGACCGCCAGGCCGAAGTTCAACAGACAGAACACCAGTGCCGAATCTTCAGCCTTCCAGTACTCAGGCGTATAGCCTGTGACGGCAAGATCCATCGGCAACTTGTCGCGATGACGGAACAGGTAGGCGTTAACGCCTCTGGCATACACCTCGAAGAAGCGCTTCATCCGCGGCGAGCTTTCCCGATACAGCACCGCAGCGCTTTGCCGAAGGTTTACCGCACGCATGAAGCGGTCGACCTCAAGCACTCCAGGCCCGGCCATTTCAGCCAAGCGCCCTTCGGCCATGAGCCGCATGCTGACCATCTGGCTCAGGCGGTCAGTGGCATGTACGTAACCCAATCCGAACAGTGCATCATGAAAGTTCGCCGTTTCAATCAGCGGCATACCCAGCGTGTTGCGACGGATGCTTACGCTTTTGTCCAGCCCCGTAATCGCCTGGACGCCCTGGGCTGGCGGCAGGCTGTCGCTGTAGCGACTATCCAGATAGGCCTGGCAGCCGCTAAGGGCTCCACCCACAAATACGGCGCCCAACGTCAGGCGAACCAGAAAAAACGGCAGGCGCAGTGGCATCATCGGCTCCTTGCGGGCAGGGCAGTACGGATATGAAAAGGATGTGGTCTGCCGTCGCGCTCAGGCGGCTTGGTGATTCTTTGGCAGTGCTTCATCAAGCAGCCAGCGGGCGGAGCGGCGCGCCTCGGCCTTGTGCTGCAGTTCGAGCGCACTGAAGCGAGCCTCATGATGGCGACGCTCAGAACGATCCAGCGCTTTCCAGGCGTCATGAGTGGGGACTTGCGAGGTCTCCTCGAAGAGCACTTGAAAAACCTGACAGCGCGGGTCCTGACCCAGCGCGGAATCGAAGTTATCCAGCAGCACCTTGATCCGGATAGCACCTTCGATCAGAGGGACCTGTTCTTCGAGCAGGCTGCTCGCGAGCACGCGTAGGTCTGCGGCAAGCGCTGCGTGCTGCTGCGCCTGCATATCCGCTAGCTGTTGCTCTCTGCGCCATACCCTGCGCCATAGATGCAGGGCGTATCCCGCCAGGGCCGCGATCAGCAGCAGGGCAGCTATGAGCAACACTATGGCGAAGGGTGTCATGCGCGGATCAGGCTCCGTGGCACTTCTTAAACTTTTTCTGGCTGCCGCATGGGCAGGGATCGTTCCGACCGACATCCTTCAGCGGATTACGCACCGGATCGTGGCTGTGGTTGCAATGCGGGCCGTGTACATGTCCGTGGTCCTGGTGAGCATGGTCGTGATCATGATTGCAATCGGGACCGTGCACGTGTGTTTCGTGGTTCATCGGTACTGCTACTCCGGGATAAAGTTGCCGGGGATTATCTCGCCATTGGTTGAGATGTGCACGCGCCGTCCGAGCATTAGACCGGTTTTCAACTCACCATCCAGACGATAGGCAATCGGGCGATCCGGCTTTTCCAGCAGACGCACAATGTACTTCATGTGCCGCCAGAGATTGGTATGTATCGGCACCTCGTAATACTCGAAGCCGTTTCCGGGAACGGTTGTCCAGCCGCTGGACTCTCCGCTCGCCAGCTCGATGTCGTTGAGGTGGACGGTATACACCAAACCGCGAACCGGCAGGCTCTGCTCGTTGGGATTGTCGATGCGAAAGCGCAGCATGAACTCCTGTTCGAGCAGCCTGGCTTTGATGATTTCGACGTTTTTAAGTTGGACGCGGGGATCCCGGAAATCACTGCTGAACCAGGTGGAACAGCCTGCAAGGCCGGCCAGCAGACTCAACAACATCACCGTTCTGGATATTCTTCTTATGGGTGCGTGGCAAAGCATTCCGGTACTCCAAAGGACGGCCAAGTGTAGCAAGCAGCGGATCGCCCGCAATGGGTTGTTTGGCGAAACTAGCAGCAACGTGCTACGTCTTTGCGACCGTTCTGACGGCTCCTGGCGAAGCCATCAACGCCGTTATCGCCAGCATGCCACTGGCTACTAGCCACGGCACTCGCTGGCGGGACTGCTCTCAACCAGCCAACGCGCGAGCCAGCACCGCACGTACCTTCACAATTCCTTCAGCCAGCGCAGCCTCGATTTCCGCCATGGTGATGATCCCACTGCTTTTGCCCGCAGCCGGATTGACCACCAGCGCCAGACAGGCGTAGGGCAGCTCCAGTTCACGCGCCAGCACCGCCTCGGGCATACCGGTCATCCCGACGATGTCGCAACCATCGCGCTCCATCCTGGCGATTTCAGCGACCGTCTCCAGCCGCGGCCCCTGAGTGCAGCCATACACACCATGACTGCTGAACAGGTAACGTTCAGCTGCCAGACCGGCGATCAGGCGCTGGCGCAAGGGCTCGTCATAGGGATAGCTGAAGTCGACATGGGTGACATGCTCGACGTCGCCTTCGAAGAACGTGTGCTCGCGACCGTAGGTGTAGTCGATCAACTGATGCGGCACGCAGAGGTGACCGGCCCCCATGGTCGAATGGATGCCTCCGACTGCATTCACTGCGATAACGGCCTGCGCGCCGGCACGCTTCAGCGCCCACAGATTGGCGCGATAGTTGACCTGATGTGGCGGAACCCGGTGCGGGTGACCATGCCGAGCGAGAAACAGCACTTCGCGACCGGCATACTCTCCACGCACAATATCGGCCGACGGCGGACCGTATGGCGTTTGCATGGGTATCGCTTCGAGCAGGGTCAGCCCAGGCAGCTCGGTAAGCCCCGTGCCGCCGATAATGGCATGGACAGACATCTGTGTTTCCTTGGTCAAGCGATCAGTTCGGCAGCTTTGAGTGCAGCGACGGATGCGCGCCAGCGCGGATCCTGTTTGTATTCCAGTGAGCCGCAAGCCCGGTTGCGCATTCTGCCCAAAGCCGGTGATGGCTGTGCCCCGAGCCGCTGCAGCGCCGACAGTGCAAGCTCAGCAGCCCCGCGATCATTACACACCAACCCCATATCGCAACCCGCCGTCAGCGCCGCCTCGATGCGGCTCGCCGCATCACCGGCGACATGCGCACCAGCCATCGATAGGTCATCACTGAAAATCAAGCCGCGGAATCCCAACTCATCGCGAAGCACATCCTGCAACCAACGCCGGGAAAAACCAGCGGGCCTGTCGTCTATTTGCGGGTAGATAACATGGGCGGGCATCACGGCATCAAGCTCGGCGGCCAGCTTGCGGAAAGGGACAAGATCCCGACCGCGCAACTCATCCAGCCCGCGTTCATCGACCGGTATTGCGACATGAGAATCCGCTTCGGCCCAGCCATGACCAGGGAAGTGCTTGCCAGTGGCCGCCATTCCGGCGCTGTGCATGCCCCTGATGAAAGCGCCGGCCAGCTCGCTTGCCCGTAGTGGATCACCCTCGAATGCACGCGAACCAACCACAGCGCTGCGCTGGTAATCGAGATCCAGGACTGGCGCGAAACTGAAATCGAGACCGACTGCGAGCACTTCAGTCGCCATCACCCACCCGCAAATTTCTGCCAGCTCCTGCGCATTGGGACGCGAGGCGAATTCGCGCATCGCCGGTAGCCGGACGAAGTCACGCCTCAGCCGCTGGACGCGCCCCCCTTCCTGGTCGACCGCCAGCAGCAGATCAGGCCGCACCGCTCGAATCGCTCGGCAAAGCTCTTGGACCTGAGTCAGGTTTTCGATATTCCGGGCAAATAAAATAAGCCCGCCTACTTCCGGTTGGCGTAGCAATTGTCGGTCCTCGGCGGTCAGCCAAGTACCGGCAATATCCAACATCAAAGAGCCATGCATGTTAGTGAGCGAATCCTTATATCAGCGTTGCGCTTGACCAATCCGGGCATGCAGCTTCGCCGATATACACGGCACAGCCAGCGGGCACACGGGGGAAGAGTTCGAGCAGGTCGGCATTGCGTAACCTGATGCAGCCGTGGGAGAGCGGTATTCCCATAGGCTCCGAATCCGGCGTGCCATGCAGATAGATGTAGCGGCGAAAAGTATCGACTGGCCCCATCCGGTTGTACCCCGGCTCGCAACCACTGAGCCAGAGAATCCGCGTCAGGATCCAGTCACGGCCAGGAAAACGCTCATGCAGATCGGCATCCCATACCTCCCCGGTCCAACGCCGTCCGCGCAAAACGGCTCCCGAAGGCAGGCCCTCACCAATGCGTGCGCGCACCTGATGACGGCCTCGTGGCGTACAACCGGTGCCATTGCGTTCACCAGCACCATTACGCGCGGTAGAAACAGGGAAACGAAGGCGCAGGCAGGAATTGGCAAACCCGTAGAGCGTCTGGTCAGCGATCGAGATATGGAGGAAATCGAGGTCATTCATGGGCGGCTAGCTTAGCCGATCGCCCCTTGAGGATGCACCCTAGCCCTTGGCTGGCATTGCCAAGGCGTTGCGCCGGGCAATCGGATGGGCCTGCGCCAGCCCTGGATCTGCGACACCCGAGTCGGCCCGCATACCCGCTGCAAGAAACGGGACCATCATGCGCATGACCTGCTCAATCGAGGTTCTTGCGCCGAAATCGTTCTCGGCGATAGCCCTTAGCGCTTTGATACCCGACATGCTGAAAGCCGCAGCGCCCAGCATGAAATGCACACGCCAGAACAACTCGATCGGCGGGATCGACGGCGCGGCCTCGTGTACCCGGTGCATGTAACGGCGAAACACCTTGCCGTACATGTCCTCGAGATAGCGACGTAGATGCCCCTGGCTCTGACTGAAGGAAAGCCCCAGCAGACGCATGAAGATGGACAGATCATCGCCGCTGCGCGGCGTCACTGCCAGCGCTTGCTCGACCAGGATCTCTAGCAACTCTTCGAGGCTTTCCTTCCTGTCAGACTGCGCTTCGCGCCTATCCAGCTCCCGCTCAAGGCTGATGCAGAATGGCCCTAGAAAACGCGAGAAAACTGCCTGAATAAGTGCCTTTTTCGAACCGAAGTGATAGTTCACTGCGGCCAGGTTGACGCCGGCTCTGCTGGTGATCAGACGCAACGACGTCTCGGCGAACCCCTTCTCAGCGAATAGCTGCTCCGCCGCATCCAGGATACGCTCGACTGTTTCGGACTGCGCCATGCCCTCTCCCCCGACAAACATCTGTTTGAAACTTACGTTTCAACCTACACCAAGTCAACCGACATAGCGCCGAAATGCTTCGGCGGCCCTTTACTGCGCGCTCAGAGCCTACCTGCCGCCCAATCAAACAACGATTGCCAAGCACTCGGCACTGTATATAATCCCAGTCACTGTATAAAAGAACAGAGACCCTTTTGATGATCAAACTGACCCCTCGCCAGTCGGAAATCCTCGCCTTCATCAAGCGTTGCCTTGAAGACAACGGCTACCCGCCGACACGCGCCGAGATCGCTCAGGAGCTGGGTTTCAAATCGCCCAACGCCGCAGAGGAGCACCTCAAGGCTTTGGCTCGCAAAGGCGCCATCGAAATGACGCCCGGCGCCTCTCGCGGGATACGTATTCCAGGCTTCGAACCGGCTACCGAGGACAACGGCCTTCCGGTAATCGGACGGGTTGCTGCCGGTGCGCCAATTCTGGCGCAGCAACATGTCGAAGAATCTTGCCAGATCAATCCTTCATTTTTCCAGCCGAAGGCTGATTACCTACTGCGCGTCCACGGTATGAGCATGAAGGATGTCGGCATATTTGATGGGGACCTGCTAGCGGTCCATACCACGCGTGAAGCACGGAATGGACAGATAGTCGTGGCCCGAATCGATGACGAAGTAACTGTTAAACGTTTTAAACGTGAAGGCAGCAAGGTCTGGCTGCTTGCCGAAAACGCCGAGTTTGCGCCGATTGAAGTTGATCTTGAACAGCAAGAGTTGGTTATCGAAGGTTTGAGCGTCGGCGTAATACGCCGCTAAGGAGAGGTTCATGCAGTACCATCCCCAACCCACCGCAGGCAAACCACCGCAGCTTTCCTTGTTCGAAGGGCTGATCGCGCATCGCCTGACACCCTTCGCAGAGATAACGCACGCCCCACAGCCAGCCGACGACTGCCTGAGTGAAATGACCCTGACCGGTAGCGGGGATCACTGCCGTCAGTTGCTGGCTCCCATGCTGCGCGAGCTCAGTGAGGCAGCGGATACTCGCTGGCTCACGTTGATCGCACCGCCTGTATCGCTTTCACAGAGTTGGCTGCGAGAAACCGGACTGAATCGTGACCGCATTCTGTTGCTCCAGGCCCGCGATAGCCAGACTGCGCTTGAGCTGGCATGCAAGGCGTTGGTATCAGGCTGCAGCCACACGGTCATTACCTGGTTCCCACGCATCGACAAGGCGGGCCGCCTGAAGCTGCGCGTGGCGGCAGCCCAGGGCAATGCACAGAGCTTGAACATACGTCTGGGTAGCTAATACGCCCCAACCGGTTGGCATAAGGATGTGCCGAAACCCGCCAGGAGCCGCAAAGGCGACCAGGCGTCTTTACCCCTCAATGCAACACTCGCGGCCCTTCTTCCTCCCGCTCGAAATCACCCTCCGATACGCGCCCCGCCATCTGCACGCCAATGTTGAACATGGCCTTAGCGACTTCAACATGCTGACCTTGCAGGAACGCCTTGGCATCATCAGAAAAATCCAGCGTGACCAACACGCCTTCGTCCTCGGCACGACGCAGCACAATGCTGCCGTCGGGTAGCTCGACGATTTCCAGAAAAGACGTTGGCATTGGCATGCTCCCCTTGAAACCGCGCATTGTAACAGCCGACCGCCCAGGCGGCAGCCTTTGGGTTTAGCTGCCAAAACAGGATGCTGAACTGCTGCTCAGTCTCGCGCAGGCAGGAAGCAGATGTGCAGTAACGCGACGGCACAGTAGGATGGCTGCCTATTGAGACCGGACCGCAGGATGACCATAAGAACCTTGCTACTGACCGCGCTGGCCATGCTCGCCTTCGCCGGCAATTCGCTGCTTTGTCGCGCAGCTCTGCGGGACAGCCAGATCGATCCGGCCAGCTTCACTGCGCTGCGCCTATGTGCCGGTGCACTGGTGTTGTGGCTTTTGTTGTGCCTGCGTGGGAAGTCTTCTTCTAACTCAGGCAGCTGGCGGGGCGCCCTCGCACTCTTCGCCTATGCGGCCTCGTTCTCTTATGCCTACCTCGACCTTGACGCAGGCGCCGGCGCGCTGCTGCTGTTCGGGGCCGTGCAGATAAGCATGATCACCTGGGGGATGCTGCAAGGTGAACGCTTGCATCGGGGGCAGACAGCCGGGATGCTCCTGGCAGGAGCAGGGCTGCTTGTGCTTCTGCTGCCAGGAACAAACACACCGCCGCTATCGGCATCACTTCTGATGATGCTGGCAGGAGCGGCGTGGGGAGCCTATTCGATACTGGGTAAAGGGACGCAGGACTCACTTGCCGCTACTGCGGGCAATTTCATTCGCACCCTGCCAATCGCCGTCCTGTTATGCCTGCTTGCGTTGAACACGCTGGAGTGGGACAGCGCCGGATTGATCTATGCACTGCTGTCTGGCGGTTTGGCCTCTGGCATCGGTTACGCCATCTGGTACGCAGCGCTCCCCGGCCTAGGGGCCATCCAGGCGGCCAGCGTGCAACTGAGCGTGCCACTTCTTACCGCCTTGGCGGGGAGCCTGCTGCTTGGGGAGCCCTTGACCGGGAAGTTGCTGGCCGCCGGCCTTGCGATTCTTGGAGGCATTGCATTGGTCATGCGTCTTAGACCAAGTACTTGATCAAGTACAGACACAGCAACATTGCACGTCTAGTCGCTTACCACTCGGTAAGCGACTCGCGAAAGCGTAGGGCCAGCTCTTTCAAGCTGCTTCGCCAAGCCTCCAGCTCTTCACGCGCCAGCGCCGACACCTGCGCATCCACACTGACCGCCTCGATTAACGGCATGGTTGGATCGGTTTTGGTCTTAGCAGGCGCACGAGGCGGCTCGAAGAGTGCTGAGTACGCTTTCAGCAGTTGTGCCAGCCAGGTTTCAGGATGCTCGGCCAACTCAATCAGCTCGGCGAGCTCCGGGCTCGATGACGAGCCCTGCACTGATGGCATCAGCAATAGCTCTGGACGCGGTGCGCTAGCACCAGGCAGGCGGTAATAGCCAGCAATCTCGTGACATAGCCCCAGCAACGCGCCATATAGATGAAAAAGGCTAGCCTCGCGCTCGGCCTGGATCAGGCCTGGCGCATTCAGCGCGCCTTTCTCCTCGGCCCGCCTCCAATTCTCAAGTGCGAGTCCGGCGAAGTAAATTTTCTGGTTGGTACGGGTGTACAGCTCATGAGCCATGGCGACGATCTCCCAAGACTTGGAACGCTACAGGTCGAAGCCCGCGACAAAGCTGGCTCCGACCCGAGGCTGCCAGTTACTTACCGGTGCTCTTGTCCTCTACCTTCCACTTGCTGCCATCGAAGAAGGCTTTCCAGCCAGTCGGCTTGCCGTTGACCTCGGTTTGTACGTACTGCTCCTTGGTCTTGCGGCTGAAGCGGATCACAGCTGGGCGGCCTTCCGGATCCTTCTGAGGCGCCTTGAGCAGAAAGTGATACTTCGGGTCGATCTCATCCTTGTGAGGAATCAACTCCAGTACTAACGGTGCCCGGGTCTCGCGATTTTTCGGAAACTGGCTGGCGGCCAGGAACAAACCGGAAGCGCCATCGCGCAGCACATAGGTGTCGTCGACCTTTTCGCATTTAAGCTCAGGCATCTTCACCGCATCCATCTTCGGCGGAGCCGCCTCACCGCTTCTGAGCAATTTACGCGTGTTCTTACACTCGCCGTTGGTGCAACCGAAGAACTTGCCGAAACGGCCCGTTTTGAGCTGCATTTCACTGCCGCACTTGTCGCACTCCAGACTCGGCCCCTCGTAGCCCTTGATGCGGTACTGGCCCTCTTCGATCTCGTAACCTGTGCAATCGGGGTTGTTGCCACAGATATGCAGCTTATGGGTTTCGTCGAGCAGGTAGGCATCCATCGCCGTGCTGCAGATCGGGCATCGATGTTTGCCCAACAGCACGCGAGATTCGGACTCCCCTTCGTCATCAGCGGCAATCTCATCGCCCGGAATCAGGTTGACGGTGGACTTGCAGCGCTCTTTAGGCGGCAGGCTGTAGCCGGAGCACCCGAGAAAGACCCCAGTGGAGGCTGTGCGAATCATCATCGGACGTCCGCAGACCTTGCACGGAATATCGGTCAGCGTGGGCTGGTTGGCACGCATCCCGTTCTCGCTCGCCTCAGCGACCTCCAGCTTCTTTTTGAAGTCACCGTAGAACTCGTCGAGTACGTGCTTCCACTCGCGCTCACCCTGTGCGACATCGTCGAGATTCTCTTCCATGCCGGCAGTGAAGCCATAGTCCATCAGGTTGTTGAAGCTTTCCGAGAGGCGCTCGGTAACGATGTCGCCCATCTTCTCGGAATAGAAGCGGCGGTTATGCAGAGAGACATAGCCGCGATCCTGGATCGTCGAGATGATCGCCGCATAGGTCGACGGCCGGCCAATTCCGCGCTTTTCCATCTCCTTGACCAGGCTCGCTTCGGAGAAGCGCGCAGGTGGCTTGGTGAAGTGCTGGCTCGGGTCGAGCTTGATCAGCTTCATCCCGTCGCCCTTATTCATCTCCGGCAGCACGTCGTCTTCGCCGCTCTTGCTCTGCTGCGGCATGACCTTGGTGTAGCCGTCGAACTTGAGGATCCGACCCTTGGCGCGCAGCTCGAAGTTGACCGCGGCAACGGTAACACTGGTCGACAGATACTGCGCAGGCGGCATCTGGCACGCGACGAACTGACGCCAGATAAGGTCATAGAGTCGCTCGGCGTCGCGCTCCATTCCTGACAGCTGAGCCGGACGAAGATTGACGTCGGAAGGACGAATCGCTTCGTGAGCTTCCTGGGCGCCTTCCTTGCTGGAGTAGAAGTTCGGCTTTTCCGGCAGGTACTTGTTGCCGAATTCATCTTCAATGAAGCTGCGCACCATGCTCAGGGCATCCGCCGAGAGGTTGGTCGAGTCGGTACGCATGTAAGTGATGTAGCCGGCTTCGTAAAGCCGCTGCGCCATCATCATGGTTTTCTTCACGCCGAAGCCGAGGCGGTTACTTGCGGCCTGCTGCAGGGTCGATGTGATAAACGGCGCGGACGGCTTACTGCTGGTCGGCTTGTCTTCACGCTTGGTGACGCTGTAACTGGAATCCTTGAGCTGCTCAAGCGCGGCCATTGCATGCGCTTCGTTGAGCGGCTTGAAGGCTTCGCCATTTTCGCGGGCAACCTCAAAGCGGACCTTGGCATTGCCGCTCGTATTGAGGTCGGCGTGTACTTCCCAATATTCTTCGGGCACGAACGCACGGATCTCGCGCTCGCGCTCGACTACCAACTTCACCGCAACCGATTGCACGCGTCCTGCAGAGAGCCCGCGAGCGATCTTTGCCCAGAGCAGCGGGGAAACCATGTAGCCCACCACCCGGTCGAGAAAGCGCCGCGCCTGTTGCGCATTGACCCTATTGATGTCCAGATCGCCCGGCTTGGAGAAGGCCTCCTGGATCGCCTTTTTGGTGATCTCGTTGAACACCACGCGCTTGTAACGGCTGTCATCGCCACCAATTGATTCACGCAGGTGCCAAGCGATGGCCTCCCCTTCTCTATCCAAGTCGGTCGCGAGGTAGATAGTGTCGGCTTCCTTGGCCAGGCGACGAAGCTCATCGATGACCTTTTCTTTGCCAGGCAGGATTTCGTACTTCGCCTTCCAGCCGTGCTCGGGATCGATGCCCATCCGGGTAAAAAGCTGACGCTTGGCTTTCTCCTTCGGCGAAAGCGCCGGGGCTTCGGCCGCTGCGGCCTTACCGCGCTTGACCGGCTCCTTGTTGGCAGAGCCGCTGGTGGGAAGGTCGCGGATGTGGCCGATACTCGACTTCACCACGTATTGGTTGCCCAAATACTTGTTGATTGTCTTGGCCTTGGCCGGTGATTCCACGATGACCAGCGATTTACCCATGGAGAGGAGAGTTCCTGAATCGAGAGGTGAACTGAGAGTGTTGAACCGGCCGCAGCCCGACGTCGAAACGCCACCCGGCCTGCCGGTTAAGAAGCGAAGCAGCCTAGCCAGCCTGCGAAGAGCAATCAATCGCTCCAGAAATCATCCGTACCCAAATCCAATGGCAGCCTAACTGCCTGGCAGGGGTTTTATCGTCCGAAACCGAGGGGAGCCATCTTCACTCGGTTCGAAAGCACCGCTATATATAGTGGCGATAGAGCCGAGGTCAAGCGCAGGGCTTAAGCCAGCTCGTCCGGACGACGCCTAAAAACGGCTGGGCTCGGCTTCGATCAGGGCGAAACGGGGAAGCGTTTCACCGTCGACTTCAACCGTTTCGGTGAACATCGAAAGCGGGCGCACCCATAAGCCGTAATCCCCGTATAGCGCCTGGTAGAAGACTAGCGACTCTTCCGTTTCGGAGTGCCGAGCCACTGCATATACGCGGTACTCGGGGCCTTTGTAATGGCGGTAACGGCCTGGCGTGACCTGCATCGCGGCTGCCTCTGAAAAAAAATCGCTCATCAAAATGAAAACCGGGGCACGAGGCCCCGGTTTCCGTGTCGCCAACTAGTTTAGACGCGTTCGAACACTGTGGTGATGCCTTGACCAAGGCCGATACACATTGTGGAAACGCCCAGCGTACCGCCGTTCTGCTTCATCACGTTCAACAGGGTGCCCGAAATACGAGCGCCCGAGCAACCGAACGGGTGACCCAGCGCGATGGCGCCGCCATGCAGGTTGACCTTCTGCTCCATCTTGTCGAGCAGCTTGAGATCCTTCAGCACCGGCAGCGCCTGAGCGGCGAAGGCTTCGTTGAGCTCGACGAAATCAATGTCGTCCATGGTCAGACCAGCACGCTTGAGCGCCTTCTGAGTGGCCGGTACCGGTCCGTAACCCATGATCGCCGGATCCACACCGGCCAGGGCCATGGAGCGAATCACAGCCATCGGCTGGATGCCCAGATCCTGTGCGCGCTGAGCGGACATGACGATCATGCACGACGCACCGTCAGTGATCTGCGAAGACGTGCCCGCAGTCACGGTACCGCCCTTCGGGTTGAAGGCCGGCTTGAGTGCCGCCAGGCTTTCGAGGGTGGTCTCGGGACGAATGGTTTCATCGTAGTCGAAGACCTTGAGGAAACCGTTTTCGTCGTAGCCTTCCATCGGGATGATTTCATCCTTGAACATGCCGTCGACGGTAGCCTTGTGGGCCAGACGATGCGAGCGCTCGCCGAAAGCATCCTGCTGCTCGCGAGTAATGCCATGCATCTTGCCCAGCATTTCAGCGGTCAGGCCCATCATGCCCGACGCCTTGGCAGCGTACAGCGACAGCTGCGGATTCGGATCGACACCATGCATCATGCCGACGTGGCCCATGTGCTCGACACCACCCACGACGAAGACATCACCGTTACCGGTCATGATCGCCTGAGCGGCGGTGTGCAATGCGCTCATGGAGGAGCCGCACAGGCGGCTGACGGTTTGCGCGGCACTGGTGTGCGGGATGCGGGTCAGCAGCGAGGCCATGCGGGCCACGTTCCAGCCCTGCTCAAGGGTCTGGTTGACGCAGCCCCAGATCACATCTTCCACTTCGGCCGGGTCGACCTTGGAGTTGCGTGCCAGTAAGCCATCGATCAGGTGCGCGGACATGGTCTCGGCGCGGGTATTGCGGTGCATGCCGCCCTTGGAACGACCCATCGGGGTACGGCCGAAGTCGACAATGACGACGTCTCTCGGATTAAGGCTCATATCTCTTTATTCCTCAATTAACCGTAGAAGCTCTGGCCGTTGGCAGCCATTTCACGCAGCTTCGCAGTCGGCTGGTACAGCGGGCCCAGGTCGGCGTACTTGTCGGCCAAAGCCACGAACTCGGCGACACCGATCGAATCGATGTAGCGCAGTGCACCACCACGGAAGGGAGGGAAACCGATGCCGTAGATCAAACCCATGTCAGCTTCGGCAGCGGTTTCGACGATGTTGTCTTCCAGGCAGCGGACCGTTTCCAGGCACAGCGGGATCATCATGTAGTTGATGATGTCCTCGTCGGACAGCTCGCGAGTCTCGCTGACCACCGGCTTGAGCAGCTCGTAGGACTGCGGGTCGACCACCTTCTTCGGCTTGCCCTTCTTGTCCATCTCGTAGACGTAGAAGCCTTTGCCGTTCTTCTGGCCGAGGCGGTTGGCGTCATACATGACGTCGACGGCCGTGCGGGTGTCGTCCTTCATGCGATCCGGGAAACCTTCAGCCATCACGTCACGGCCGTGGTGGCCAGTGTCCATGCCGACGACGTCCATCAGATACGCCGGGCCCATGGGCCAGCCGAACTTTTCCATCACCTTGTCAGCACGGACGAAGTCCACACCGTGGGCGATGGCGCGGGCGAAGCCGCCGAAGTACGGGAACAGCACGCGGTTGACCAGGAAGCCCGGGCAATCGTTAACCACGACCGGGCTCTTGCCCATTTTCTTGGCGTAGGCAACGGTGGTGGCGATCGCGGTTTCGCTGGTCTTCTCGCCACGAATCACTTCCACCAGCGGCATCATGTGTACCGGGTTGAAAAAGTGCATGCCGCAGAAGTTTTCCGGACGCTTGAGCGCCTGGGCCAGCAGACTGATGGAAATAGTGGAAGTGTTGGAAGCGATGATCGCGTCATCACGCACCAGACCTTCGACCTCAGCAAGAACCGACTGCTTGATCTTCGGATTTTCGACAACAGCTTCGACAACGATGTCGACGTGACCGAAGTCGCCGTAGGACATGGTGGGACGAATGGCGTTGAGGGCTTCGGCCATCTTCGCCGGAGTCAGGCGACCTTTTTCGACGCGCTTGCCGAGCAGCTTGGAGGCCTCGTTCAGCCCCATCTGGATGCCTTCTTCGCGGATATCCTTCATCAGGATCGGCGTGCCTTTGACAGCCGACTGATAGGCGATACCGCCACCCATGATACCGGCGCCGAGAACGGCAGCCAGTTTCACGTCACGGGCTTGCTTGTCATACGCCTTGGCCTTCTTCTTCAGTTCCTGATCGCTCAGGAACAGACCGACCAGGCTCTGCGCAACAGAGGTCTTGGCAAGCTTGACGAAGCCAGCGGCCTCGACTTCGATCGCCTTGTCGCGGCCGAAGTTGGCGGCTTTCTGAATGGTCTTGATCGCTTCGACCGGCGCCGGATAATTCGGGCCCGCCTGACCGGCCACGAAACCCTTGGAGGTTTCGAAAGCCATCATCTGCTCAATAGCGTTGAGCTTGAGCTTGTCCAGCTTTGGTTGACGCTTGGCCTTGTAGTCCAGCTCACCAGAAATGGCACGCTTGACCAGATCCAACGCGGCGGCCTGCAGCTGCTCGGGGGCAACCACGGCATCTACGGCGCGAACCTTGAGCGCATCTTCAGCACGGTTTTCCTTACCGGACGCAATCCACTCAACAGCGTTGTCCACGCCGATCAGACGCGGCAGACGAACGGTACCGCCGAAGCCTGGGTAGATGCCCAGCTTCACTTCTGGCAGGCCGACCTTGGCAACAGTGGACATGACGCGGTAGTCAGCGGCCATGCACATCTCGAATCCACCACCCAACGCGATGCCGTTGATGGCCGCGACGGTCGGGACACCGAGGTCTTCGAAATCGCTGAAGATCTTGTTCGCTTCGAGGTTACCGGCGACCAGCTCCTCATCGGACATCTTGAAGTTATCGACGAATTCGGTGATGTCCGCACCGACAATGAATACATCCTTGCCGCTGGTAACGATGACGCCCTTGACCGAAGCGTCGGCCTTGATGGCGTCGACTGCCTGGCGAAGGTCGTTGAGGGTGAGGCGATTGAACTTGTTGACGGACTCACCCTTGAGGTCGAAATTCAATTCGACGATGCCGCTCTCAAGAGCCTTAACCGTGATGGCTTTACCTTCGTAAATCATCAACTGATCTCCACGGTATGGAAGCTGAACGTTACGTGTCGCACGTCATCGGTCCGAAGACCGCCACCGTTACCGGTGAAACGACACCCACCGACACGATAAACCGGGCTGACGGCATTTGCGTGGCAAACGCTCGATTCATACGCCCGTTTGATTTGGGTGAGCACACCTTCTTTGAAAAGCACCGGAATGTCAATCGACAGGCCAAGCCGCGAAGACGCTTCGCCCGGTCCAAGACCAATAAGCCTAGCCAAGACCAAGCCCTAGCGCGGCCACCAGGCACAGCTTTTATTGCATGGAAGGTCATTCATGCAGCTGATCGCCAGCCACATCGTTGATAAACCACGGCCTTCAGCACCGTCACAACTGTCTGGGCACCTTGTACACTCGGTGCTCTTACCCAAATTTCGTACAGCTGCGCCAGTTCGCAGGCGCGTCAGGAGTTATGCATGTCCGCCCCCATTGCCCGCGTCGATAAAGGCCTGGACCCGTACAAATGGCTGGAAAACCGCGACGCACCCGAGGTGCTGGAACACCTGAGGGCAGAGAATGCCTATCTAGAAGAACAGTTGGCTGACCAAGCTCAACTGCGTGAATCGCTGTTTCAAGAGGTTAAAGGCCGTATCCGTGAGACCGACCTTTCATTGCCGTCTCCCTGGGGCCCTTGGCTGTATTACCAGCGCACCACTGCCGGCGATGAGTACCCGCGTCATTACCGATGCACACGGCCGGCAGATGGCTCATTCACCGTCGATGAAAATCAGGAGCAATTGCTGCTTGATCCCAACGAACTGGCCGCAGGTGGCTTCCTCTCACTAGGTGCGTTCAGTGTCAGCCAAGATCACTGCAAACTGGCCTACAGCCTCGATACTCAGGGCGACGAGATCTATCAACTGTTCGTCAAGGATCTAAGCACAGGCGAAGTGACCGCCCTGCCCTTTGATGACTGTGACGGCAGCATGACCTGGGCCAACGATAGCTGCACTTTGTTCTTCGGCGAGCTGGACGACACCCATCGCCCCCATAAGATCTACCGCCACCGGCTGGGCGACAAGGAGCGCACGGAGGTCTACCACGATCCGGACGGGCGCTATTTCGTGCACTGCTACCGGACCAGCTCCGAACGCCAACTGGTGATCCTTTCGAACAGCAAGACAACCAGCGAAGCCTGGGTGCTGTCAGCGGATGAGCCCGAGGGAAACTGGATTTGTCTTGCTCCGCGCCAAGACGACCACGAGTACTACCCCGACCACGGCCTTCTCGATGACGAGTGGAGCTGGTTGATTCGCAGCAACCAGGCAGGCATCAATTTCGCGCTGTATCAGGCTCCGGAGTGCACGCCGCAGCGCGAACACTGGAACGAGCTGATCGGCCACAGCGACTCGGTAATGCTGGAAGACATCAGCCTGAACGCCGGCGCGGTCACCCTGAGCCTGCGCGAGGCCGGGCTTCCTATCATCGAAGTTCGCCCATCAACCGGGGCGCCCTACCGGCTGCAACTGCCGGATGCAGCCTACAGCCTCCATGTACACAACACGCTTGAATTCGATAGCCCGGTTATCCGGCTGCGCTACGAAGCACTGAACCGCCCGGCTCAGATTCGCCAGCTGAACCTCTCCGACGGTAAGCAGGAGGTCCTCAAGGAGACTCCGGTCGAAGGCCCCTTTGACGCCGATGCCTATGAGAGCCGACGTATCTGGGCAACAGCCGACGATGGCACTCAGGTGCCGATCAGCCTGGTCGGTCGTCGAGAGCAATTCGGCAAACCCGCGCCCCTGTATCTTTATGGATACGGCGCCTACGGCCACAGCCTGGACCCCTGGTTTTCCCATGCCCGTCTGTCACTGCTAGATCGCGGCTTTATCTTCGCCATTGCCCATGTCCGAGGCGGGGGCGACCTTGGTGAGGCCTGGTACCGGGCCGGCAAGCTGGAGCACAAGCCGAACACCTTCAGCGATTTCATTGCCTGCACCGAGAAACTGATAACCGACGGCTACACCGAACCGGCTCGACTCGCCGTCAGCGGTGGCAGCGCCGGTGGGTTGTTAATCGGCGCGGTGCTTAACTTGCGACCTGAGCTGTTCGGCGCCGCAATTGCCGAAGTGCCCTTCGCCGACGTGCTGAACACCATGCTCAATGCGGATCTGCCACTGACGGTGACCGAGTACGACGAATGGGGCGACCCGAATCAGCCCGAGGTGCATGCGCGCATCAAGGCCTATGCGCCCTATGAGAACGTACGCAGCCAGCCTTACCCGGCGATCCTTGCGGTAGCTGGTTACAACGACAGCCGCGTGCAGTACTGGGAAGCTGCCAAATGGGTCGCCAAGCTGCGCGCCCAAAAGACTGACGCCAACCTACTGCTACTGAAAACCGAATTCGGTGCCGGACACGGCGGCATGAGCGGTCGTTATCAGGCGTTGAAGGACGTGGCGCTGGAATATGCCTTTGTGCTCAAGGTGTTCCAGATGGCGACTCGCTAAGGACGGCTGCTGTCAGGGGCGCGCAGCGGACGTATCCTGTGCTGGCTTCGGCGGTGCATGTTTGCCGACTTGCGGTCGGAACGGGGCATGCTCGTCGGGGTCAATTATCACACTACTGTTGCGGAGTGATACCCATGACCAGGACACCCTCAAATCAGGCTTCACAAAACGTGCATGGCTGGGAACGCGCCGCGTCGATCGCCGGCGGGCTGTACTTCCTAGGCAAGGGCCTCGGGCGCGGCGGCTTGGGCGGTCTCCTGCAGCTGGCGATGGGCGGCATGGCCCTGGCACGGGGCGTGACCGGCCACTGCGAAGCCAAACGCGTGCTTTGCGACGTCAATGAGCAGGCCAAAATGGCCGAAGGCAACTCTCGAAGCATGCCGTTGGAGCGCAGCGAAGCCGAAAACGAACGCCTGAAAGCTAACGCTCAGGCGGCCACCGGAACTGCCACCGTTACTGGAAACGACTCGTTGAGTAATCCGCCGGCCGGCGTATGAGCTAGACGGCAGCGCAGCGATGGCGGGCGCAAATCCGGTCTTTAGAGGCGCGCCATCGCGGCGAATGCGAACTCCAGCCCGTAAAAAAGCAAAAGCTTCACCCCGAGGCGGGCCTCCTACAGAACCAAGCGCAGCACAAGCCCCAGTGCGCGTGTAGGAGGCGCGCCCCGCGGCGAAAGCGGATCTCCAGCCAGTAAAAAAGCAAAAGCCTCGCCCCGAGGCGGGCCTCCTACAAAACCAAGCGCAGCACAAGCCCCAGTGCACGTGTAGGAGGCGCGCCCCGCGGCGAAAGCGGATTTCCAGCCAGTAAAAGCAAAAGCTTCGCCCCGAGGCGGGCGTCCTACAGAACCAAGCGCAGCACAAGCCCCAGTGCACGTGTAGGAGGCGCGCCCCGCGGCGAATGCGAACTCCAGCCCGTAAAAAAGCAAAAGCTTCGCCCCGAGGCGGGCCTCCTACAGAACCAAGCGCAGCACAAGCCCCAGGGCACGTGTAGGAGGCGCGCCCCGCGGCGAAAGCGGATTTCCGGCCAGTAAAAAAGCAAGAGCTTCGCCCCGAGGCAGGCCTCCTTCAAAATCAAGCGCGGCACCAACCCGGGCGCGGGCCTCGCGCAAGGTCAAGATCAATAGCGATCGCTGCCTCAGTCTCTCGGTACGACGATGAGACCGGCGCGCTCGCCTATCGCAATGTCAGCCAGCGGAAACAGTATCCGCGCGCCCTGCTCCTCTACTACCCAGCGAACGCCGCCGTCATCTTCGGCGAGCAAGGTACCGAGCGGCAGCGGAGTGAAATTCTCGATATCCGCCGGCAGCTGCAGAACGAACTTCTCACTGCGCTTGACGATCTCGCGCGCCAACCGAAACTCCCGCAAGGGTCGTAGCGCCGGGTTTGGCTGCGCAGGCTCTCGTGCCTCGATCCAGCGTCGTGCGGCCTGGAGAAACTCATCGAGGCAATCAGGCCAGGCGCCGCCGGGCGCTTCCGCCATTTCCAAAGTAAAGGCCTCAGCACCGTGGCGAGTCGCGGTGTGAGCACTGAAGGTCCCGGAGGGTTTTTCCTGCAACAGCAGCGCATCGACCGCGGCGTGCCGAAGCCGCATCAGACTTTCAGACGACGTCTGCCGACCATCCATCCAGGGGCAGACGGCGAACTGCGGCAGCACCGACGCACGCATGGCCGAATGCAGGTCGTAATGCCAGCGCCGACGGCCAGGCTCTTGGAAGAACGCTGCAACCCACTCCTCCAGCTGCGCCGCGCGGCGCGTCTCGTCGCCAGGCTCGCTCGCGGTGTGCTTGCCACAAAAAAGCCGGTTCAGATCCTGGCCTAAACGACGCACGCCCTGCCGCATGGCGGGCGGGTTGCAGAAGAGCAACAACAGCCGAGCGCGGGGGAGGATCTCGTTGCGCGCGATCGCCCATATCAAGCGATCCAGTAGCTCAATCGGAATGACTTCACAGCCATGCACGCCCGCCGATAGCACCAGATCAAGCCCCAGATCCTGACCGCGCGCCGGAGTAACCTCTAAGGCACCCTCTCCCAGCCATCGCAGCTGGGCACCGCCGTCAGTGAACTGGACGCTCTCAGCCGGCACCTGACCGGAAACCGTCAGCGCCAACAGCCGACCCAGCGTCGGCATTTCGGAGCTGTCAGTGGTCGTGGTTACAGTCTGGACCATGAACGTGATCATCCTCGCCGGACTCAACCGGCTCCATCTCAAGCTCAAGGCTGACCAAATTGGTCGCCAGCGGACGCAGCAGCAGATTGGCGTACTCGGTGTCGCCGTCCTCCACGTCGACGCCGATCATCAGCTGGTTGTTGCCGACTTGCTGGATCCAGACCTCCCGACCCTGCCACATCACGGCAAAACGGGTGCACGACGTCTCAAGCTGGGTGCCGTCTACGTCCTCAAGGATCAATTGCAGGCTGTCGCTCATACTCAGAACTCTCGATAAGGAAAAGAGGCAGGACACATCACTGCCCTGCCGGTTTCAAAGACTATGCCTCAGGCCTGGCTCAGCTTTGCCGCAGCGCGCTCGAAGCGGGCTAGCCCTTCAGCAATGTCGGTTTCTTCAATAATCAAGCTTGGGGCCAGGCGGATCACATCGGGGCCGGCCTGCAGAATCATCAAGGCTTCACGCTCAGCCGCATCGAAGATCTCCCGCGCGCGGCCTTTCCATGCATCATCAAGTACACAGCCAATCAGCATGCCCATTCCGCGGACCTGGCTGAACAGCCCGTGACGCTGACCGATCTCCAGCAGCCCGCGCTTGAATCGCTCGTGCCGTTCCTTCACGCCGTCCAGCACCTCCGGCGTATTGACGATGTCGACCACCGCCTCGGCTACTGCACAGGCCAGCGGGTTACCACCATAGGTGGTGCCGTGGGTCCCAACGCTGAAATGCGCAGCGATTTCATCCGTGGTCAGCATCAAACCAATCGGAAAACCACCGCCAAGGCTCTTGGCATTGGTCAGAATGTCCGGTGTTACACCGTAGTTCATGTAGGCATACAGCTCGCCGGTACGGCCCATGCCGGTCTGGACTTCATCGAAGATCAGCAGGGCGTTGTGCTGGTCACATAGTTTGCGGGCCCCTTCCAGGTAAGTCTGGTCAGCGGGCAGAACACCGCTTTCGCCCTGAATCGGTTCCAATACCACGGCGCAGGTCTTGTCCGAAATCATCGCGGCGAGTGCATCGAGATCGTTATAGGGGACGTGGCTGATACCCTGTATTTTCGGCCCGAAGCCGTCGGAGTACTTGGGTTGACCGCCCACCGTCACGGTGAACAAGGTCCGGCCGTGGAAGCTGTTAACTGCGGAGATAATCTCGTATTTCTCCGGCCCGTGGTTGTCATGCGCGAAGCGGCGCGCCAATTTGAAAGCCGCCTCGTTGGCCTCGGCGCCCGAGTTGCAGAAAAAAGCTCGATCAGCAAAGGTCGCAGCAGTGAGCTTTTTTGCCAGACGCAACGCCGGCTCATTGGTGAAGATGTTGGAGATGTGCCAGAGCTTGCCAGCCTGTTCGGTCAGCGCTGCTACCAGCGCCGGATGGGCGTGACCGAGCACATTGACAGCAATGCCACCGGTAAAGTCGATCAGCTCTCGCCCGCTCTGATCCCAGACTCGTGAACCCTGGCCACGCACGGGAATGAAAGCGGCGGGTGCGAAAGTGGGAACAATGACCTGGTCGAAATCAGCGCGTTCTACCGGGGTGTGCGGGGCGGACATCAGGACTCTCCTGGGAGGCGACACGAATAGGAAATAAAACGCCCCGCCGTAGCGGGGCGTTGCATGCGCAGTTTAAACGCAGGCCCGCCAGCAATGGGCGGCCCGGCGAAAATTCTCTTCAGGATACGACCGAATGTTGCTGGTCGAGCTCAATGGCCCGCTCCAAGGTTTCTAGCAGGGCCTTGCGTGCCTTCAGCTTGGTGTTCTTGTGTGCGGTCATGTTGATCTTCTTCAACTGAGCCGCCGCCGCCTTGGCGGCATCCATGAGCTCAGCAGCAGGGACAATTTTGTCGAGGAAACCCGCCTCGACTGCAGCCTGCGGATTGAAGATCTCACCGTTGATCACCGATCGCTGGAAAGCAGGCTTGGTCAAACGGTCCCGAGCCAGTTCGATACCCGAATGGTGCATGGTCATGCCGATCTGAACTTCATTGAGACCGATGTTGAACGCGCCTTCGACACCAATGCGGTAATCGGACGAGAGCAGCAGAAAGGCGCCTTTGGCAATCGCATGGCCCGGACAGGCCGCAACGATCGGGAAAGGATGAGCCAGCATTCGCAGCGTGAACTTCGAGCCCGTGGTCACCAACGCAATGGCGTTTTCCGGCCCTGAGGTCATCACCTTGAGATCATAGCCACCGGACAGAATGCCCGGCTGCCCCGTGAGGATCACCACGGCACGGTCCTGCTCAGCGCGATCGAATGCCGCATTGAGCGCGTCGAACATGGCCGGAGACAGTGCGTTGACCTTGCCGTTATTCAGCGTCAGCGTGGCGATGCCGTCTTCGAGTTCGTAGGAAACCAGATCACTCATGACGAATATTCCTTGTTAAAAGTTCGCAGACGTTACCCAGCAGAACCCAAGAGGTAAAGCATCGTGACTGACCGACAGGTCATGGTTTGCGTCCGGCGCTCGACAGGCGTCGGAAGGAAAGCGAAGAGGCCTAGCCCTCGACCGGCTCCGGCTCGAGCTCAAGGACGGCAAGCAGTTCGGGATGCAGGATCGTCTGCAATTGGGGATCAGCAATGAACAGGCCGTAGGACCCATCCGGTATCCCACTGCTGATCCTGTAGGGGGTTCCGTCGGCATCGACCGTCAACTGAGACAGATCCAGATAACGAGGTTCACAAGGCAACTTGTTAGCGCCGCGTAGGACGACCACCTTTGGCCTAAGATGCAAGTGCGCGTGTTTCTCCAGCACCAACCCCACCTCCCCAGTGTGCAGTTCCACCAACGTACCGACTGGAAACACGCCGAGCCAGCGAATGAATTCATGTACCAGTGCTTCATCGAACTGCTGGCCGGCGCTGCTGCGCAACACGTCGTACGCAGTCTGGATCGGGCGTGCGTCGTCATAGGCACGGTGGCTGGTTATCGCGTCAAAGGCGTCGACTATGGTGATCACCCGGGTCGTGAACGGGATCTGGTAATGGTCGAGCCCTTGCGGATAGCCCTTTCCATCCAGCCGCTCATGATGGCCGTGCGCCGCGTGAATCGCAGCGGCAGGAATGTCTTCCTGGCTACACAGGGCTTGATAGCCAAACGTCGGGTGCAGCTTGATGTGCTGGAATTCTTCCTCGGTCAGCTTGCCCGGCTTGTTTAGGATCGCCGGGTCGATCTTCATCTTGCCTACGTCATGCAGCAGCCCGGCGATGCCCAGTAGCTCTATCTTATCGTCGGCCAACCCGAGGTGCGTTCCGAACCCCATTGCTAGGATGGACACAGATAGGCAGTGCAGACTTGTATAGAGATCCTGAGACTTCAGACGCGTCAACCAGAGCATGGCGCTTTCGTTACGTAGCATGCTCTCGAGGTTTCGCTTCACCAATGCCTGACAGGCCTTGGTATCGATAGCCCGACCCTGCTGGACGTCCAGTAGAACCTGATCCAGAACCAGGGTACTGCTGAGATAAGCCTCGCGCGCTTCCTGTACCTCTAGGGAGAGGGGAATGCGGGCCATCTTGCGCGTCACGCGCAGCGGCGTCGCCGAAGGTACAATCATCTGCCCCTGATCGATCAGCACGCGACGAGTATCGTCGACGAACACGTAATCACAGCGTTCGCGCACCGCCTGGATATGCTCCAGCTTAAGCAGGGGGAAACCTTGAAAGAGAAAGTCTGTCTGCCGCCACGGACGATCCAGCTCGCAGATATACATCCCGAGCTCCAAGTGGCTGACGTGCAGACGACGCTTGGTGGCGATCTCTACCACCTCCGGCCGTTTACGCTTTGTTTTGAATAACTTCATCAAAGCCTTTCCTGGCTCTCATATTCACCACGCAAGATTGCGCACAGGCACAGCATTTCTTTGTAGTTCGAACCCTAGAACAACGATAGGTTCATTGCCACGCGCGCCTATCGGGATTTCCAACAAGCCCTTAAGCGCATGAAAAAACTAAAAAAGTTTTTGCCATCTGCATGCTCTTCCGCTACATTAGCGCGCCTCGAAGGACATCGCGTCCTTCGAGACCCGGTGAGGTGTCCGAGCGGTTGAAGGAGCACGCCTGGAAAGTGTGTATACGAGAAATCGTATCGTGGGTTCGAATCCCACCCTCACCGCCAGATCAAACGACAAAGCCCCGTTTAGCGGGGCTTTGTCGTTTCTGTCGTAAGCCATTCCAAGAAGGCGTCGCGCATTAAGCTCGAATGCTAGGCATATGCCCTACCAGTTATTCAAGGATAGGCGCAGCGCCGCGGTTCCTCCGCCACAATTGATGTTTCGATTCCACCCGCATGGGCAGCTGCAAAGGTGTGAACGTTTCCAATCGAGCCATCAGGCCATTGGATTTAGCGATGTAGCGTTAAAAGACACCGAGCGACTTGGGACTGGCCATGGTGCAAAAACCTCGTCCCGAGCATGGACCTCGCATATAAGGGCATAGCTAAAGCCAGACCAGCCGCCCGGGGTTCGAAACAAAGCGCTCTAGCAAAAGGCTCAGCTAGCGAAGAAATTCGACTGCAGCCCGCTTGCAAGCGAAGCACTACGCCAAGTCGCGGGCTTCGGCAAATCACCAAGACATTCCGTGGCCCACATATTGCTTTGTTTACGCTGAAGCTTAGACCAGGACTCGCCAAGCTAGCGTCCGCTCTGGAACAGCTAAGTTGCTCCGCCAGAACAACCAGAAAAATCAAAAGGCCGCCATCATGTTTAAGCACAAAAAGGTCAGGCAGGCTACGATGATCCTGTTCGCCACCGCGGTAATTCTGATCCTACCGAACCTCACTCGACTGATCAGCTAAGACTGCAAGAATGAGGGAACCAATGAAAAACCTGTACCGACTGTTGATTGCGTTGATGGCAACGGTAACGACCACTGCAGCCATTGCTGCCCAGGTCGATCAGTCTGCCGCGTTGAAAGCCTTGCTGCGCACCAACACCGTCTTGATCGACGTGCGCACCGAACTGGAGTTCGCCGAAGGTGCCCTACCCGGTGCAACACGTATCGAGACAGAGAATCTTGCCGAGCGCATCACCGCGATTGCCCCGGACAAAGATGCTCCCGTAGTGCTCTACTGCCGTAGCGGCCGCCGAGCGTCAGCCGCGCAAGAGCTACTTCAGGGGCTGGGCTACAGCCAAGTGATCAACGCTGGCGGGTATCAGGATCTGAACGGGCTCGTGCCGCTTCGCTGAAAGCACGCGCCCCTCACCGCGCCCCATCCTCGTTTCGCCTACCCCCTATCGTGGGAACTAATGCGCTGCAGTGGCTACTGAAAAAGGAGCCACTGCTTAAGCGCTTGGTCGCGCATACCGGGAGGAAACCACTTGATGAATTGGGATGTGGTGTTGGACGAAGGACTTTGGATCAACATCGCCGTAATTGCCGGCATCACGATTGCCAGCTATCTCATCCTGCAGACCATCCTGCGGATCATCACCAACCGCCTTCGCAAGATGGCGAAAGGTTCGAGAAGCGGTTTCGTTGGCATCGCCGCGGAAATGCTAAGTCGCACCAGCCACATACTGCTGATAGCCCTGTCGCTGCTGATTGCGCTGAAGGTCGTTGAACTGCCAGAGCGCTGGGAAACAGCGATGTCACATGGCTGGTTCATCGCGCTGGCGTTCCAGATTGCACTGTGGATGGATACGGCCGTTCGCCTGTGGATGGAAAGCCTGACTCACGACGGCAAAGCTCGAAACCCGGTCACCACGACCATCATCGGGATCATGATCCGGATTGTGATCTGGACGATGATGCTGCTCTCGATCCTAGCGAACCTGGGCGTCGACATCACGGCGATGGTCGCCAGTCTTGGCGTCGGCGGTATTGCCATTGCCCTTGCGGTACAGACGCTGCTCAGCGATATCTTTGCTTCGCTGTCGATCGGCGTGGACAAGCCTTTCGAGATCGGCGATTTCGTCGTCTTTAGCGGAGTCGCGGGAAATATCGAGCACATCGGGCTAAAGACGACGCGGATTCGCGCCCTCAGCGGCGAACAGATCGTCTGTGCCAATGCCGATCTGCTCAAGCAGATCCTGCATAACTACAAGCGCATGAACACGCGCCGGATCGTGTTCAAGTTCGGCATCACCTACAACACGCCATCGGACAAGGTGCGCGAAGTCTCGGCGATGATGAAACGGATCATCGACGGTGTGGAAAATGCCAACTTCGACCGGGCGCACTTCCTTGCCTTCGATGACAGCCAGCTGACGTTCGAAGTCGTGTACATCATGCAGGTCTCGGACTACAACGCCTACATGGACGCCCAGCAAGAGATCAACCTGCAGCTGCTCGACGGCATCCGTGAGATGGGTGTGCAATTTGCCTTCCCGACCCGCAGTGTCGAGTTCATCGGCGGCAGTTTTCCAGAGCTGACTGTGGCTGGGGTTCCGAAGGAAAAACCGGCCGCCAACCAAGAGCCAGAACGCTCGCTGACAAACGGCTGACAGTCGGTAGCGGCGACCAGCCGAGAGCTGATCGCCGCCGACCGCTCAACTCATCGGACGCATTTGCTTGTGAGTTTCGATCAGCTGCGGCACTACGCCCGGATCAGCCAAGGTCGAAATATCCCCCAATGCGTCGTGTTCGTCTGTGGCGATCTTGCGCAGGATGCGGCGCATGATCTTGCCTGAACGCGTCTTGGGTAAGCCCGGCGCCCACTGGATGACATCGGGCACCGCAATCGGCCCGATTTCCTTACGGACCCACTGTTGTAATTCCTGGCGCAACTGATCCGAAGCCTCCTCTCCCGCCACCAGCGTCACGTACACATAGATGCCTTGCCCCTTGAGCGGATGCGGCACACCAACCACCGCTGCCTCGGCCACTTTGCGGTGGGCGACCATCGCGCTTTCGATTTCAGCGGTGCCCATGCGATGTCCGGAAACGTTCAGCACATCATCGACCCGCCCGGTAATCCAGTAGTAGCCGTCCTCATCGCGGCGGGCACCGTCGCCAGTGAAATACATGCCGCGAAAGGTCTTGAAGTAGGTGTCGACGAAGCGATCGTGGTCTCGATAGATGCTGCGCATCTGCCCAGGCCAGGAATCAAGGATGACCAGATTGCCCTCGGTCGCCCCTTCGAGCAGGTTGCCAAGATTGTCCACCAGGCCGGGCACTACGCCGAAGAAGGGGCGCGTTGCGGAGCCTGGTTTCAGCGCGGTCGCGCCTGGCAGCGGACTGATCAGAATGCCGCCCGTCTCGGTTTGCCACCAGGTGTCGACGATCGGACAACGCGATTTTCCGACCGTCTCGTGATACCAATGCCAGGCCTCAGGGTTTATCGGTTCCCCCACAGTACCGAGCAAGCGCAGGCTCGACCCATCAGCCCCCTCCATCGCAGCCGGGCCTTCGGCCATCATCGAACGAATCGCAGTCGGCGCGGTGTAGAGGATATTTACCTGATGCTTGTCGATGATCCTGGCGATCCGCGTGACATCCGGATAGTTGGGTACACCCTCATAGATCAGGGTGGTGGCGCCGTTGGCCAGTGGACCGTAGATGATGTAACTGTGCCCGGTGATCCAACCGACGTCGGCGGTACACCAATAGACCTCACCAGGGCGGTAATCGAATACCCGCTCGTGGGTCAGGGCCGCGTAGAGCAAATAGCCACCGGTGGTATGCAGCACGCCCTTTGGCTTACCGGTGGAACCCGAGGTGTACAGGATGAACAGGGGTTCTTCCGCGCCCATTTCCTTCGGTGCACAAACATCCCCAGCCACGCGCATCAGGTCCTCGTACCAGATGTCGCGATGCGGGTGCCAGCGGATGTCGCCGCCAGTGCGCCGCACCACAATGATCTTCTGCACGCAGTGCATCTGCGGGTTGGTCAACGCCTCATCAACGTTGGCCTTCAGCGGCACCTTTTTCCCACCACGGAGCCCTTCATCGGCCGTGATCACTACTTTGGAATTGCCGTCGATAATCCTTCCGGCTAGGGCTTCCGGCGAGAAACCACCAAAGACCACCGAGTGGATGGCGCCGATGCGCGCGCAAGCCAGCATCGCCACGGCCACCTCCGGAACCATCGGCATGTACAGGGTGACCACATCACCCCGATGCACATCCTGTCCGCGTAACGCGTTAGCGAACTTGCTCACTTCGTGATGCAGCTCGCGGTAGGTAATTTCGCGGTGATCTGCCGGATCATCGCCCTCCCAGATGATCGCGATCTCATCGCCCCGAGTGTCGAGGTGGCGGTCCAGGCAATTGGCCGAAACGTTCAGCGTGCCGTCGGCGAACCATTTGATATCGACATGGTGGTCGTCAAAGGACGTCTGTTTGACTCGGGTAAACGGCTTGATCCAGTTGATGCGCTCGGCCTGCTCGCGCCAGAACCCGTCAGGATTGACCACCGACTGTTGATACATGGCTTTGTAAGTGGCTTCATCGGTCAGCGAACGGGCCGCCACCTCAGGGCTCACGGGATACAGGGACGCAGCGCTCATGGGCATTACCTCACTCGTCGGTCTCGTTATCTTTCGAATAACCCCTGTCCTACAGGCGAACCCTACGAATCGAACCAAGCGCCTGTCAGACATCACTATCGAGCTATGCGGGGCTACAGCGTTCCGCCGGCCAATGCTTCTGGCCTCTACTGAGCATAGACCGTTACAGGATCAGGTACTTTCCGCGCCGACGTTGTCATAACACTATCGAGATCACCGTTCGCCAAGCCGGACCCGCCTGCCTATGTCAACGCCTTCCAACGCCGTCTTCCGCCTGGCCAAAAGAATTTCCGAAAGCATCGCCTTTTATCCCATTCTGATTGCGGCGTTCTACGCCATCCTGGCGGTCACCATGCTCGCTTTCGAGACGACATCCATGGCCTCCTCGCTACATCCCCATTTACCGTCCGGGTTGACCGACCCGGATAACGCCCGCGACATTCTCAGCACTCTAATTACCAGCATCGTCTCGCTGACCGTATTCAGCTTTTCGATGGTGATGGTCGTGCTTAACGGTGCAGCGGCTCGCCTGACTCCACGGGTGCTACCAGGGTTGATCAGTGACACGCGCAACCGAGTCATTCTCGGCATATACCTGGGCAGCGTCCTGTACTACTTGCTGCTGATCAGCACCATCAACAAGAACCAACCAACCGACATCCCAGCGGTCGGCGTTTTACTCGCGCTGCTGACGGGCGTCCTCAACTTGGCGATGTTCGTAGTGTTCATTCGCTCGGTGTCACAGTCGATTCAGGTCGACTGGGTACTGAGCCAGCTGTACAGCGGTGCTTACGCCAACCTTGAAAAGCGCAAGCAACGCCTGGCAGCGGGCAAAACCATGCCGGATGATACAAATTGGTGGTGTCTTCCAGCGTCACGCCCCGGTTACCTGCGTGCGGTTAACGAGCGGCGGCTGGGCGAGTTGCTGAGCAAGCGCAACCTGTTAGCGGTAGTTCAGGTTGAGCCAGGCTTCTTTCTGGTTGAAGGCCATCCACTGATTCGCTTCAGTGAGCCCTTGAGCGACGAGGACAGAGCGGTGGCAGTCGACTGCTTCGACTTTCAGAACAACGAGTTCGCCAGCGCTAACGTGTCCTATGGCATGCGCCAGATAGCAGAGATCGCCGTAAAGGCAATCAGCCCAGCGATCAACGATCCCGGCACCGCAATGCGGGCTATCAACCTGATCGGCGTGTTGCTGCAACGGATTGGTGGTGTGCCGCCGTTCGACGTCGGCTGTTTCGACCATGGGCAACCGCGCCTCTTCTCCCCGCAACTGGCCATGCAACGCATGCTGGAAACCGTGATCGCGCCCATCCGGGTTTATGCCAGTCATGACCCGCTGGTGATGATCACGTTGCTGCAATGCATGAAGAACGCGCTGCACGACAGCCCAAGCGCCGAACAGGTCCAGGCGATTCATGACGAGATCCGGGCATTACGCGACCAGGCAGACGCCAAGGTCGAGAATTGGCGGGACCGTCATGCCGTCAACGACGCCATCGAGCGACTGTTAAAGCTCGACGGACGCAAGCATCCATGCGTGCAATTGCTCCCAATCGACTGCAAGGAGCCGACCGTGTGCTGATTTGCAGAGATCGACGACAATACTGAGCGAATCGCGCCGTTATCAGGCAAGGTTTGCGAGCTCTGTCTGAGCCCTCCGCTCCGATAGATCTAAGGAATCGATAAGCTGTGTTAAGCCGGCTTTCACAGCCGTCGATGTTCATGAGTACCGCAGCTGCGCTCGTTTGATGATGCATGGAGCAAACGACAGCGCATTCGGCAACCGATACGATGCACATTGGCCTTCCAGCGCCATGTTGAAGGCTCTGTGCCTCGCCCTAGCAGAGCAGCATTTTTTTGTCCTCACCAAACCAGCCTTGGCGATACGGTCATTGTCGAACCGCCACGGCTCAGTCATCCTCGCGCTCGTTGGCCGTCCCGTAACAGGTGTTGTGATGAACGAGCAGAATGAGAACAGCTTGCCCCTTCATGGCCTTAAGGTCATAGAAATGGGCCAGCTGATCGCCGGCCCCTTCGCCAGCAAGATGCTCGGCGAGTTCGGCGCCGAGGTGATCAAGATCGAGCCGCCGGGTGTTGGCGACCCGCTGCGCAAATGGCGCAAACTCAAGGACGGGACGTCACTCTGGTGGCACGTCCAATCGCGCAACAAACAGTCCCTGACGCTGGATCTGAAAGCCGCCGAAGCCCAGGAGATCGTCCGTCAGCTAGTCGCCGAAGCCGATGTGGTAGTGGAGAACTTCCGCCCTGGCACCCTCGAAGAGTGGGGCCTGGGCTGGGATGAATTGTCCGCACTCAATCCGCGCCTGATCATGCTACGCATCTCCGGCTACGGCCAAACCGGCCCCTACCGTGACCTGCCCGGCTTTGGGGTCATTGGCGAAGCCATGGGCGGCCTTCGCCATCTAACCGGGTATCCGGGCCAACCGCCCGTGCGCGTGGGCGTGAGCATTGGCGACTCGCTTTCATCGCTGTATGGGGTGATTGGCGTGCTACTCGCCCTGCAGGAGCGCAACCGCAGCGGCAAGGGGCAGGAAATCGACGTAGCACTCTATGAATCGGTGTTCGGCATGATGGAAAGCCTGGTGCCGGAATACGACGCCTTCGGCTATGTCCGCGAGCCGGCCGGTAGCGCTCTGCCCGGCATCACGCCATCCAACTCCTATCTGTGCAAGGACGGCGCATACGTCCTGATTGCCGGCAACGGCGACAGCATCTACAAGCGCCTGATGAACCTAATCGGCCGTCAGGACCTGGCCGACGATCCTCGCTTTGCTCACAACGACGGCCGCGCCCAGCAGGCCGAACTTATCGACGCGGCGATTGGCGAATGGACGATTAGACACAGCCGTGCAGAAGTGATCGAGGCGCTCAAGGAAGCGCACGTTCCGGCCGGCTATCCCTACACCGCTGCCGATATCGTCAAAGACCCACACTACCTGGCGCGGCAAATGATCGAACAGGTCCAGACCTTCGCCGGCCCGCTGAAAGTCCCCGGCATCCTCCCCAAACTCAGCCGCACCCCCGGCCGCATCGGCACCGGCGGCCCGCAATTGGGGGAGCACACCGATGACGTCCTGGCTGGACTTGGGCTGAGTGATGAACAGGTTCAGGGGCTTCGCGAGCGGGGAATCATCTAACACGCGGACCGTCGTAGGGTAGACGGCGCTTTTTTCATCCACCGTGACAGCCTTACAACTGCTATGGCCAAGCGGTAACCAACAGTGGGTTCCCATGCTCTTAGCGAAGCAATCCTCTAGGGCTCCCGCGCGAAAGGAAACTACCGTCCCGGTTCAGATATCGATTTGATCCTGAAGGGCAACGAACACTCTCACCTAGACCTACTCGATATCGAGCTGGCACTGGATGACCTGCTCCTGCCTTACAAGATTGATCTTTCCCGCATCACCAGCTCGACAATCCGAAGCTCATCATCACATCGCCCGAGTCGGGGAATCGTTTTACAAGACAATGAACTAGCGCATTAACTGGCCCGCTGCTCCAGTAAAGGCAGCGGCATGCAGAAACTTTTTGTAGGAGGCCGCCCTCGGGGCAAAGCTTTGGGCTTCCAACATTTCACCGGCCCCATTCGCCGCGGGGCGCGCCTCCTACAGACGCAACTCAGACCCTAGTGCCTTTTGTGGGAGGCTCGACCCGGGGCGAGGCGTTTAGAGACAGACGTCGGCAGGCGACCGACCCTTCGCCGCGGGGGCGCCTCCTACAGAAGCAACTTAGACCCAAGCGCCTTCGTGGGAGGCCCGCCCCGGGGCGAAGCTTCGGCTTTTCAGATTTTAACAACCAATCACCAAGCACAGCTCCCACCAACCGAAACTGCCACCTATTCCGTCGGCGCAACCCTGCGCTGCTGGTAAATCAAATCAACAATCTCACCCTCGGGCACATACCCACTCACCACTTCACGCAGCAAGACCCGCACCTGCGGATAATCATCCTGCTCCACGGCCTTAAGCAGCTTCGTCAACATGCCGCGCAGCGCGTCCCAGGTAAAGTATTCCTCATCGGCCCGCATGATCATCGGATGTTCGGTGGGGCTTACGTTGTCGCCGATCAGCAACTCTTCATATAACTTCTCACCAGGGCGCAAACCCGTGAACTCGATTTCGATATCGCCATGCGGGCACTTCTCCGACTGAATACTCAGGCCAGATAAACGGATCAGCTTCTCGGCCAGCTGAGCGATCAGCACCGGTTGGCCCATGTCCAGCACGAAAACGTCGCCGCCTTGTCCCATGGAGCCCGCCTGGATTACCAATTGTGCGGCCTCTGGAATTGTCATGAAATAACGCGTGATCTTGGGATGAGTAACAGTAACGGGCCCTCCAGCACGAATTTGCTCGTAAAAACGGGGAATGACCGAACCAGACGAGCCCAGCACATTTCCGAAGCGAACCATCGTAAAGCGGGTCTTGTTAACGTGGTGAACGCCCTCTTTAGCGGAAAAAAGAACAGGGGCAGTTTCGCGGCTTAGTGCCTGCAAAATCATTTCAGCAACGCGCTTAGTACTGCCCATCACATTTGTGGGCCGAACTGCCTTGTCGGTGGAGATAAGCACGAAGTTCGAGACACCGGCCTGAATTGCGGCCTGTGCGGTAAAGAGTGTCCCAAAGGTATTATTCAGCACCCCTTCAGCGATGTTGTGCTCGACCATCGGAACGTGCTTATAAGCTGCCGCGTGATAAACGGAGTTGACCTTCCAAGTACGCATAACATCGACGATACGGGCACCGTTTCGAATCGAGCCTAGAATCGGGACCAGCCGCACCGAGAGCGACTCACGCTCCACCCGGCCCTCCAACTCACTGTGAATCCGGTAGAGATTGAACTCGCAATGCTCAAAAAGGAGCAGGGTCCGTGGTTTGGTGGTAATAATTTGACGACATAGCTCGCTACCGATAGAGCCACCAGCCCCTGTCACCAGCACGATCTGATCGCGGATGCACCGCTCGAATAGCTCCTGTCGTGCGGGGACCGCGTCACGCCCGAGAAGGTCCGCAATATCGACCTCCTGAAGATCCTCGACCTTTACTCGGCCGCTCGCCAAGTCCATGACAGCCGGCACACTTCGGACATGTAGTGGATACGGTTCCAGACTTTCCAGGACCTCGCGCCTTCGCGCACGAGACGCAGAGGGAATCGCCAGAAGAATTTGCTGGACAGCGGTCTCGTTGATCAGCTGCTGAATGTGCTTTGGCTTGTATACGCGCAGGCCTGAAATGGTCCTGTTCGCAATGGCGGGATCATCGTCGATGAAGGCGACCGGACGCATCGTACGCCCCATTCGCAATGCAGCAACCAACTGATTACCTGCCGCGCCCGCCCCGTAAATCGCCACCCGCGCAAGCCCCGCGTCCGCTCGCTTGAAGTTCAGCGTCTGGCCGGCCGCGAACCAGTGCCCCATAAAATATTGCCGCATGATCAGCCGCAGCCCGCCGATGAGCATCAGACTGAGCCACCAATAATTCAAAACCAACGAACGGGGAATGACCTTGGGTGCGCCCTGATACCAATACACAGCTAGCGAAAGCATGAGCGAGGACAGCGTCACTGCCTTGACGATTGCCATCAAGGCATCGTTGCCGAAATAGCGCATGACCGCACGGTACATACCGATACGGATGAACAAAGGAATTGCAATCAACGGCGCGACAGCGAACAGCCAGGCGTGTACGCCGAAAGGATCAATGGTCTTCGCGTCGCCCAACCGAACCACGAATGAAAGCCACAACGCAGCCCACACCAGAACGATATCCGTCAGAACCTGGATGAGCCGCTTGTAACGCCTGGGCAGCCGGACGAGTCGCCCGCGCAGCCCCTCGGCCAATCTCAACAAAATATCACCTCAAGCCTTCCCTATTCAGCAACCTCTGCCGACGAACGAGCGGATGTATTTAAATGCTTAATCTTGGACAGCAGATTTCTCAGGCTGACCAGCTTTAAGCCATGCCACAACCCAAACCAGTGGCGCATAGGCGATCACCAGCCCCACCACCCCATCCAACCAGTGCAACCCCACTGCCATGCCGATGGGCAATAACCAAAGAATGTTCACAGCCAAAACGCCGAGCGTCACCGGCCGATGTGAACCTAAACGGCGAGAAGCGATCTGGTAGCCGTGGCTGCGGTGAGCCTCGTAAACTTTCACACCCCGCAACAGTCGCCGCATCAAGGTCCAAGTGGTATCCACAATAAAGACGCCAAGCAGGATCAACCAGCACCAAAGCAATTGCGGCGCCAACCAGCCTGCGTGTATCGAAAGTGCACCAATCGTCACACCGAGAAACCCACTCCCGGCGTCACCCATGAATATTCGCGCGGGTGGCCAGTTCCATACTAGAAATCCCGCTACGGCCGCAGTCAGCAGAACAGGCACAAGCGTAGCGTCCGCAAACCCCACCAATGCATAAACCACCGTCGCGCCCAGACAAACGGTCACCGCTTCAACACTAGCGATTCCATCGATACCGTCCATAAAGTTGTAGAGGTTGAGATGCCAGACGAGCCAGATAGCAGCAAGCACATGCCCCCACCACCCGAAATTGACTGTCGCCCCGAACAACACGAGCGGTGGAAGCCCACCGAGCCAGAACAGTACCCAAGCCGCCGCCAAGAAATGCCCGAGCAGGCGCCAACGCGCAGCGATATGACCATGGTCATCAAGGAAGCCGACCATAGCAACAGCACAACCGGCGCCCAAAAAACCCCACACTTCGCCCCACGGGACCAGCCCTAACCACGCCATAACTGGAAGGGCAAATAGCAGACTAATGACTATTGCTACCCCGCCGCCGCGGGGCGTCGGCAAAGTATGCGAGCTGCGGGCATTGGGTACGTCAATAAGGTCGCTGTGCAATGCGTACCTTCTCAGCACCCAAGTGAATACGAAAGAAGCACCAAACACTAATGGCAATAACCAAAATATCGCCCCCATCACCTACTCCCTAGACGGCAGCTTTCTCGCTTGGGCAGAGCCGACAGATACTGGCTTTTTTGTAGGAGGCGCGCCCCGCGGCGAACCAATGCCCGGTCTCGCAGCCTAGCCCGAACGACTAAACGGCCCATAAGCACCGGCTCAACTCCGGTCCCTAAAACCAACCGCCGTCAACGCAAGGGCCTCGCGCACACTTATCGGTGGGCTCCACCCTAGGAGCGCTTTGGTTTTTTCGATATCGACCTGCAACGACCCGCATATACGTTCCATCACGGCCCGCTTGCCAAGCAAAACACCTGTCGCCTCCAATAACCGAGGTGGAACAGGGATTAGCCGAGCCGGCTTACCAAGCGCTTCCCCGAGTCGCCAAAGCAGTTCGGTAGTTGAAAGGTCTTCATCATCACTGACCAAAAACGCCTGCCCCGCAGCGTTCGGATGCGCTAGACAACACGTGACCAAATCGGCCAGATTGCCCAGTGCAACGAGGCTGCGGCGGTTTCGTATCGCGCCGAGCGGAAGCGGAATTCTCATATCCAGCCACTTCATCATGCTATAGAAATTCGCTTTGACACCCGGTCCATATACCAAGGGCGGCCTGATGATAACGACCTCCAAACCGGTTTCGCCCGAGAGTGCCAGTAACTCCCTTTCAGCATCCATTTTGGACACCGCATAGGGATCAGCCGGATATAGCGCGGTATCGGCGGTAAAGGGCTGGCCGAATGGAGTGGATTCACCGTGAACCTTTACCGAACTGAGGAACACGAATCGCTTGGTACCAGACCGCGCCGCAGCACGCGCCAAGTTCAGCGTGCCGGTGAGATTTATCGCCCGAAAAGCAGCAAGTGGGTCAGCATGGAGATCATCCATCACATGAACCCGAGCCGCGCAGTGGACGACCACATCTACACCGCTAAATACATCGGACCGCAGGTGAGTAGTTGCGAGGTCGCCAAGCTCCAGCCACTGAACCGTGCCTTCGCGCTCGGAAGTGTCCCGCTCGACACATCGACGCCGTCGCACTGCCGCAACAACGGAACACTCCGGTTGCATCGCCATCCGCTCCACTAGAGCCCGCCCTACGAAGCCATCCGCGCCGGTGATAAGTACGCGCATCAAACCGCTTCCCGGACAAGTTCAAGCACATCATCTGCCATGGAGTGCATGATCCGCTTACGAGCGAAACGCTCTACGAACACCGGACGCGGAATCAGCTCAAGACTCAACCGAGCCAACGCATCCACTGCACCGTCTATATCGCAGGGCTGGAAAACAGCTGCGTTGGTGATCTCCGCTTTAACAAAGTCGGAGGCATAGCCAGCTACGCCTGCCAGAATAGGCTTGCCAGTAGCTGCATACTCAAACAGCTTGGATGGCAGCACCCGCCGAAAGGCTTTGAAATCGTTGAGATGCAGAAACAGAACATCCGCCTGTTGATAGACAGCGAGCAACCGGTCACGTGAAACCGGCGCAAGCAGTTCCACATTCTCAACACCACTTTCAGCCACAGCATCTCTCAGAGCCTGCAGGCGTCCGCCTGCTCCTACGATACTGAAATGAACTTGGGCGCCCAGACGCTGCGCAAGCGCCGGGATGATCAGATGCAATCCCTGCCCGTCCCCGATATTTCCCGCATACAGAATGCGCAACGGCTGGTCAGCATTGCTATCTCCAGACGAAGTTAAAGGAAGATCAACAAAGTCGTCATCAACACCGTTGGTGTAGACCGAAAACTGCTGTTGGGGATATTTCGGCTGAAAGTAGCCCAGGAACCCAGCGGCTACCAGGTTCACCTTATCCGCCCGCCTGACGGACCAGCGCTCCAATGCACCGAACGCCAAGGCAATAGCCCTGCCAAACGGTGAAGGAAACAATTCGCCCAAGTTCTCCGCAAATATGTCACGAATGTCCAGATACAGCCGCGCACGCTGGCAACGAGCGATCCAGCTTCCCAATACAGCCGTCATTAACCTCGATGAGGTCGCGACCACAACGTCATAGTGACCTTCGCCAGCAATTCGATTGGCCTGCAAAGCAAAAGCGGCGAACGCCTTTGCCTGATCGACAAAGCCGCTTTTATGCACTGGCAGCTGGACGCGCCGGATGCGCACGCAACCTTGTTCCTCGACCGCTAGCGTCTCACTGGCGTGGGAGTGGTAGCGATTGGGCTGCGTGGTCAGCACGTCAATATCTACTTCCCCGGCAGCCCGCTCGCAAAGTGCATCAACCAATGCTTTGGCGCGAAAAGAACCAGCGGAGAGATCGGGAGGGTAGAAAAAGCTAAGCAGCAGAACTCGTTTACGCATCAGGAGCACAGATCAGGTCGAGGCGCGATTGGACAACACCCGCTCGTACAATGCGAGCAGTTCATGCTCCTGGCTTTCCCAGTTAAGAACGCTTGCCGCCTTCCGCGACTGTGCAGCGTAGTACTGGCGCTTGCCCTCATCCCCAACCAGGTCGCGTAACGCTGCAGCCAGCGCCACGCTATCGCCTTCAGGCACGAGCACGCCCAGGTCATGCTCTCTCACAACACGCCGTATCTCAGGCAGATCGGACGCAACGACCGGAAGGCCCGCCTGAACGTACTCGAACAGTTTATTGGAGTCGGTCGTGTAGTGATTGAGGCAGGTGTTCTCGATGGGCTGGACGCCGATGTCTGCCGATGCCGTATAGTTTGGTAACTCGGCCAGAGCCACGGTCGGGATAAAACGAACCCGTTGCTCCAGCTGCAGCTCTTCAACAATGCGGCGCAAACTGCTATCGAGCCTCCCGCCGCCAATGAAAACGAAGTACGCATTCGGAACATCAGCGGCGACGCGAGCCAGACGCTCCAAGCCCCTACCCTGCTGCACGCCGCCCTGATAAAGAATAATCGGCCAAGGCTGGGCCAGTTCAAGCTCTGCACGAATCCGATCGGACCGCATCGCCTGCTGTTCCCTCGGCCGATTCTGCAGCACTACTGGTCGCGCGACGCCATAAGCGCGCGCAAAATACTTTGCCCGCGCCTCGGTAGTGGTAATGGTGCCTTGCACACGCGGCATCAAGGTACGCTCGATCCAACCCACCAGCTTGCGGACCCTCGTATATCCCTCGCGGCTGGTGCTGATCTCATGGGCGTCGTATACCACCTGAGCGCCCGACAGCTTTGCAGCGAGCCAGGCCGTGGGCAGGGTATTCACATCATGAGCATGGACAACATCCGCACGCTGTCTGGCAATCATCCAGAGCAACATCAGGTGAGCCCAAACGCGACTCAGAACCAGCATGGCCAAGCCGATCGCGCCACGTTGGATCGGCGTCACTACGTTGGCTGTGCGTCCTCGTGATGCGTGAATCCGCCAGAGCGGGTGCCGAGGAACACGGACGACCGCAACACCATTGGAAACCCGCTCCCGTAACGGGGTTAAACCAGGGCTATGCACAGCGAAAACCGTGACGCAATACCCTGCAGCCGTAAGGCTCTCCGCCTCTTTCAGAACGCGCGCATCGTTACGGAAGTCATTCCAGACAACCATCGAAATTTTTCTCACATATGCCCCGTAACCGTATGAACAAGATTGGAGGAAGCTGTAAATAGCCCCCCGAATCACCGGAGTATACCTTCACTACAACTAGGAAGGATGATGCCCCGATCCATAGCAGTAGAGCACTGTGCCCATCGAAGCTGTTGGTGGTAGACCGTGCATGCGCAAAGACTTTAAATGCCCTATCAAACTGCTGGAAATGATGCATGCACCTATGGCTATGCGGTGTAATGCTCCGCATTATACTAACTACCCAGGACGCGCTCAGCTCGTGCAATAACCCTGAATCTCTCTAAAAACATGCATTGCTGATTCGCTAGGCGTACAAAGGCTAGTGTCTATTCGAATGTCTGGCTTTTCAGGAATTTCATAAGGACTATCTATACCGGTGAAATTGATGATCAGCCCTTCCCTTGCTTTTTTGTAAAGACCTTTTGTATCGCGAGATTCGCATATATCTATAGGCGCATCCACAAAGACCTCGAAGAACTGCTCGCTTTCGAATAGCAGCCTCGCCTTCTCCCTCTGACCTTTCAGCGGTGCAATGCACGCCACTATGACTATCAATCCAGCATCAACCATCAGGTGCGCAACGGCCGCCATACGCCGAATATTTTCCTCTCGATCCCCTATTGAAAACCCGAGGTCGGAGTTCAGATTCGCTCTTACGTTGTCACCATCCAGAATGTACGTGTGCCGCCCTTCACGCTTAAGCAACACTTCAAGTAATTCAGCGATCGTGCTTTTTCCTGCGCCAGAAAGGCCAGTTAGCCATATGCAGCAAGCCTTTTGATCCTTCATCTCCTCTCGATCCTGCCTGCCTGTACTGTACCTCTGGTGCGATATGTTCATTCGCCTCGCCCTTTAATTCTCTTGGTTCAGGAGATAGCCATACCTCCTTATATCTATCCGCATCCAAGCCTGAGAAAGAAATAAACTTACCTAGATAATTTTGGTAAAGATTAGTGTTGTCCGCCTTGGTTGCCTCACCAATCAAACGTCTGGAAAAGCTATTAAAATAAACAGCCCTTCCAAATTTGGATCCACTAAACTCAGTGAATATAATTTTTCTCAACGCATTGCGATTGGAGTCGCTTAGATGCGGGAATAACTCCCTGGCAATCTCCACACCATAGCTCGACATGCTTTCGTTAGCCCGGTCCGTAACTTTCGTTCTATCCAGAGTTAAAGTCCTGCCAGTCAGATAGGAAAGCGTACTTTCTACAAAAATAGCAGTGCCTAAATCTTTGATAACCTCAAAAGGAACAATAAGCAGTGATTTCCCAAAGATCTCTGCCAAGTCATTGGAAATATCTACCCAAGACATCCTCGCCACATCAATGCCGCTCGTGAACTCATCAAAAGATAAAAACCGACCCGCCTTGATCTGCTGTAGGTAGCATGACTCTATGAAGGTATCTTGCTTTCTGATGAGCATGATTACCTTGGTGGGATACGCTTGAAACACTGCACCTAAAGATTCAGCGACCAATTTCGAGTGCGTATAAATTCCGCCATACAGATCGAGACTACAGTGCCCTAGCACCCCCTCCCATGAGATGAATACATCTTCAGTCGTGCAACTCTCGATCATTTCGACCATACAAAGTTTTGCAGACTGAAGACTTTTATGGTACTCCTTGGCACCTAATACACGCTCCCTACCTGTAATGCCCTGAAAATGCTCGGCAAATTTAGTTCCGGAAATATCCTCAGGCAGTAGAGAGGAAATTCCATATTCAGTTTTCAAAAAATCCTTACTAGCCCTGGTGTTAGCCTGTATTGTAGTTGATGCCGACTTATGGGCACCTATATGCAAATAAACCTTCTTGGCCATTTTTATCTCTAACTCACAGCTTCTATTTATTGGCAGCGACTCAGCCTGCCATCTTAGAACTGACCTGACGTAGTCTATGAAAGATACGGGCGAATCAAGTTATTAGCGCTTTTAATCTGCTTCTTACCACAATACCAATTTTGCTCACTAACCATGGCGCAACCAAATCTTCGTCACGTTAAAAGCTCGCCGGCGGCCAGCAGCTTTCTTGCCAACATCAGGAGCCGTTTCCAGCTTTCTCGTTAAGCATCAAGAAGTGAGTTGATGAATGCCGGAGTTCACTCCTGCAGGCGCAATAATATAGGCGACATCAAAAGGTAGGCCTCGGCGTATTGCCCTCTTTGAATACGCACTTCTAGCTCGGTAAACAATGCAGACAGTCGAACCTGAGAAACAGTGACAGATCCACAGTCTGACCGCTCGATTTTCACACGTCGTAGATCTGCCTCAATACGCTCTTCCCTATTGTCCGTGAAAGGCCATCGTGATCCGAGCGGCTCTAGATCCCAGCGTGACCAGTGGGATACAACATAATGCCCGTCTGGGCTCTTCCAGAGCATTCCCGGTCGAACATTCGGAAGGCTTACAGCTAAGGGAAGCGCTCTTAACTCCATTTCAATGGACGGCAGAGCATTTATCAACTTCTCCACCAACTCCCCGTCCACGTTGTCATCCAGTAAATACCGAACACGCAAAATCATGGAGCCATTCAGACGTTGCCAGACGAGAGGCCTGCTCCTAATGTAAGCAGCCACCAAGTCTGAAGAGGGCATGCACCCCGACAAATCAGTACGAAAATCAGCTAATACCCTAGATGTCTCCGCCTTTTCACAAATAGAGTAGCCCGTCGCGTCGAAAATGTGACAGCTCAACCCATCAACGACCGTAACAGAAACGAGCGGGAGAGACGGCAGCTGGGGTTCCGCTGTGAGCAGTGTTGCTTCATGCTTGGCCCACGCACTTCTGTTGAGGTTAAACAGCTTGATTAGAAATGTCTTTTCGAAACATTCGGCCTGCCCAGATGCTAGAAAACAGTACACGTCGGGCACCCCGATATCGCACCACTCCATACGAAGATTCTGAACCGGACGGCCTGCAACTTCCTGAAGCAACGCCTGTAGCCAAGCTTTTCGAGCGCTTGGCTCTAGCAGGCTCCAAATGCCTCTCTGCTCGCTTTTTATCTGAGGATGAAATACTTGGCCGTGGAAAAACAACGCGGACAACTGCGCTTTTTGACTGTACAGACCATGGATATCTCCTATTACCCCGGACGCTCGCCCGTACAGCTGCCTAGCTAAAATAAGTGATACAACGGATGTCAATAATCCAGGCGCTGCACCGCCCAGATGATCGAATACGATAAAGCCGAATGCGACCAGAAAACCAACGCTGCTAATTACCTTGGGCAAGGTACCCAATGAGCGAGTAAATCTCTCTGCTAAAGACGATAAAACCGATAAACAAACGACGACCGATACAAAACCAAGCGCCATATATAAAACAATGACCACCGCCAGCTTGGAATAGAAAAACAACATCCCGGCAAGGCAGATAGAAACAAAGCAAACGCCGGCGAGGCTCTGTGTATACCGTTGATATCCCTTGGAGGCAATCTCGTCTTGGTTATCAAATAGAGCCATTTTCTTGCTTTTCAAAAGCAAGCGCTTGCTCGCTGCTACTGAGCTGATCTCAACCAATTTTCCGGAAAGCAGGTGCAGCAAATAGAAAAGAACAGACGCTGCACTTAAAGTAACTATAAGCCAGTCCCGCCCCCACTCCCGCAGAAAAGCAGGGAAATACCCTGGTACGTGGTCACTTCCCAGCAACAGCACGACCTTGAGTGGTAGTAAAAAACCGATAAGAAGAAATAACTGGGCTAAAACAGTTGCGACAATAGAGCCCAAGGTAAAGCCAGGCACCACTCGAAAGAGCTTACCGCCGAGGGATACCGACCAGCGCACTGCCCGCGCAACACCGTATAAAACGTTAAGCTTCATAATAAAGCCAAGTGAGAAACGCGTAGCACGCTACGCATGTAGAATAAGTTCGGCTGCGGTAAGCGCGCCATTTCTTTGATCACGCGAAGCAACTTCTATAGGCGAGAGAAGTTTCCCTACTGCTTGAGCGAAAGCATCCTCGTTAAAATCCAGTAGATATTCATACGAACCAAACTGACTAACCTGACGCACTCGCTCCACCTGATCGTCCGCGCCTGTTGCAGCGTTAGGCAAAAATATCGCCGGCAGCCCCAAAGAAACAGCTTCGCAAACAGAATTATAGCCACCAGCTAACACTGCGAAATCAAATGCCGCGAAGTATCTACTGTTAGGATAGTCGACCACTACGCTATCCGCATTCATATTCGGATCAGCGCGAAGCGAGATGGGTGATTGCGCGAGGACAACTTGGATGCCTTGGCTTTTCAAGTATGAAATCACGCGATCTTGCATGTTTGTTATACCGTTTATATTTCCCGCACCAAGCTGGACATATGCACAAGGGCGGTTAACATCCAGCCGGAGCAGCCGCCGGGCAACGTCGCGCTCCAAGAGATCATCTTTATCAAGCAATGAAATTGGCTCTACCATATTGAGCTTGGCGACTGCTGATTGGCTAGCGATTTCAGAAGAAAAAAGCTCACCGGGAGAGATCACAATATTGAACCTCTGCCAGTAATCACTCACATTTCGTTGGTCAACTTCGGTTTTATACAGCCCCCGCTTCACCCAAACATATTTGAGACTTCTGTAATTATGCATTACACGTTGAAGCCCCAGATATGGAATGGTGCCATCGAATACCAAGGTCGCAGGCTTATGAAGACGCAATACATTTTCAATCGTTGAAAAAAAAAGCGTATTCCATTCCAGTGCGCCTGCTTTCACCAAGGCTGCCGGCGTTACGTGATGGCACGCAAACCCCGCCCGATGAACGAGCGTAACGCCAATACTCGTAGTAAGGAATATGATTTCTGCGGAAGGCTCCAGCCTTTGAAGGCGCTTGGCTATGGCCAGAGAGCGGGTTAGATGGCCCAACCCCGCGCCATTGATAGGAAGAAACACATAGGTCTGCTTGCGCGGCCGATAAAATAGCGCCCGCCAAGCTGGCAGGTGTGTCCAAATGTACTTCAATAGTGAAATCACACAAAGCTTCCATCACAAATGTTCGGCATGAAGATAACTGTCAATCTTTCCCATCAGAACGGGCAACGAAGTGCGCCAGGAATCGTCAGCAGCAGGACTGTACTTCCGAAACCTATACAGCCAGTCAGCCCCATAGAAATCGGTTATCCAGAAAGCATCCACTAGATCGCCGGAGGACACTTGACGAGCTATACTGTCGCGAACAAACCCATAATAATCTGGAGCAACATCATCAAGCTCAAAGTATTGAAACACCAGAATACCCTTCTCAAACAATTCAACTAGAACGGAAGAATTGGGGACGATAGCGATGTGTTCAAACTCCGGAATGCAGCTATAGATACTCACTCCCTCCAACCCCTTCAGCGGCTCTATATCAGCTCGTGGATGGGGCTTTATTCCTACCATCGAAACATTTTTGTTGGAAAGCAAAGCTAAAATACATTTTTGGACTTCTGCAAATTTGTAAACCGAGCTCAGGTATAAAACCACCGCAACCTGCTCTTGAGCCCGTGCCTGAAAAACGCGTTGTATATTCGATGACATGGCACGTGGAACTATAAATACATCGCCCCTGACCTTGCCGATCTCCGCGTACTTCTCCAAGCTCTTCTCGTTTCGCAAAATGGAAATATCGAAATCAAGCGGAGGAAAACTCGAAGAAACCTCTGCGTGCTGAAGATAGACAACTGGAACTCGGTAGTACTGCATTACCATGGCCGTCGCTACGGGAAAATCCGTATGATCGTTCGCAACAACCATAAGTCGAGTACGTAGCGGATACCGCTGATAACTGGAAACAACCTGCAAGAAGATCTTTGAGTAGGCAATCAAATACTTAAGCGAAATGGGACCGAGCTTTATTCTAGAAAGATAGCAAACACAAAACAGAAAAAATATAATCGAAAGCAACTTATCTGAAATTAGCTTGCTCTTTTCCGCGGCATCAACGAAAGACAGATTCAAAGCTTGCTCATATCGAGTGCAGGAGACCTGATCATTCATAATTCTCGTAAAAAATTCGAATTCGCGCTCATTATTACTGGATCCGCCGCAGAACATCACGCCACTGTCAGGTATGGAATAGATTTTTACAGAGCGTCGAAGCAGATGCTTGGCCAGTTCACGAATTGACAAGACGTACGCCCTGAAGCTGCCATCGGCGAACGCATACCTCTCAAGTAGTACAGGATTGTTGTATACCGCAGGCACGTCACCATAACGAATTATTTTAAAATTTCGCTCAAGCCCTTTGAAGAACAGTCTCGTCAACCTTATGAGATTCACACCCGCTCCCTATTTTTTTCTACCACTTGCGAAACTAGCGCTTGGCCCACATCTAACGCGACAGCACCTTTTTTTGCTACTTCGGCTATTAAGATTTTCCCTATAAAGCCTGCGGAGAACAGGAACACGACACCCGGCTCAGCACGCGCTGATAGTTCAGCGATATAATCACGATATACATTCGGGAATATGCCTGAAATGGATGCACCGATATCCGAGCGCCGCAGAAGACGATGCGTAGGCACTTCAATATGCTCAAACGTACCGTTGTCAGGACTCCAGCGCTTAACCTGATTGGAATCCAACCCTGAAACCACGTACACCTTTCTGGCTGAACGAAATATCTCGCTTACGAAATTCGCATCAAACAAGAATAGATTACTTTGATCTTCAACGATGAGCTTTGAATCCAGGTATGGCTCAACGCCTCGCATCACGCAAAACAATCTTGCCATGAGAGAATTCGATGGGTACTCATCCCGCTTTGAAAGATTGAAATCCCTTATCAATCTCAACACGCTGGGCACACCCAGCAGGTTCGCATAAGCCAACGAAGCCTTGAACTGAACTTGAAGCTCTCGCCTCAGCGGCTCGCTTAGCTCTTCGCCCCACCAATGCAATTCCTGCCGCGACTCTCCTACTGTATCGATATATTGACCGTCAGCAAAGCCATAGCTTTCGCCGTCACCTAAACGCATGTAGGCAAAAGGTTGCCGGCTCTTTATTTTTTGCAAAATGACGGCCTGCACTTCATCTATTAGTAAGGCTTCAAATCTTGCATTCAGGTAATTATTGCTCACTGCAATCGAATCAAATATCGACTTAAATCGAGAAGAATATATCTTTGCGATATCGTATTGAATGTTGCAAAACGCCGCTTCAAGCTTGAAAAAACCTTTCTCCTCCCCGGACAACCCATAACGCATGAGATTGACTTTTATTTTGGCGGGCTGACTTAGGACAGGCAATAACTGGCTTTCCCAAGCAGTAAAACGATGCAGATCCTTAGCGCTAGCCAAACGACTCAGGAGTTTTAATTTTTGAAATTCAGAAAGGGAAAAGACGTCTATTTTAGCGCGCTCCAAGAGCGCTTCTATTTCCTCAACAGGAGCTTTATCAATAAACAGCGACGCCAGTGTAGCGCCGACCCCTTTCGGGTTCGCCAGCCGCATGCGTAACCCATTGTATTCGTCTAGCAGATCATTAAGGCCCTTAACACGTACGGCTCCATGCGCCAAACTAGTTTTACGGATAACTAACTGGAGTCGAACTTCCGCAGAGGATACAAGAAGAGCCTTGTGAATGATTTGGTCAAACGCGGGGGCACGGGCCTCTTGAATAATGCACAGTGCAGCCCAAAGGGTTTTTTCCGAAACCCTCAAATTTTCTGAAAAATAATTCAATGAGCCTAGAGGATCCGCCGCATTCGCCACAGCATGAGCAATAACCGCATAATCGTCATTTAGGGCGCTTTTACCTAGCTCTGCGGCGACTCCCGGAACATAGCGCTTCAAGCTTTTAACAATAAACTTCCTCAAGCGCAGCTTTGACCAGACTATGATCTTTTTGAGCTTATTTTCAGCGCTAAGCGTCACGCTTGCCAGCTCGCTATTTTATCATTCAGCCTTCTGCGTACTTCGCCAAACACTTGCCGGACGCACTCATCTCGTGGTTCGGAAAAATCGATCCAGGGCGGTGCAATAACGGTGGAGTTCATCGTATAACGGTCATACGCATCCTTGCCTCCTTCGGTTCTTAGATAGTAGTTTTCCGGCGAAAATCCTAGCATCCAAACCTCAACTCCAAGCGCCGCGGCTAATTCAATTGGAACTGAGCTTATTCCAATTAGAACATCCATGTTCTTTAGATAACCAGACATCCCTTCGAAGTCGTTATACAAGTCCACATCCTGTATAAGGTTTATACTATGTTCGTGGCAGAACTCTACCTCCTCATCGTCAATGCAATGTTGAACGGACCACAATTCCAAACCTTGCATCTTCGTTAGGGGTAGAAAGTCTTCCAACTCAAGATACATATATCTGCGCGAACCAGCCCGAAAATGACTTCGCCACAACAAGCCTACCCGAAGCTTTTCCGTTTTAGGCAATGATAAATTTAGTCCGCAGCTAAGGTAAGGACCTATTGGTGGTCTAGAGAGAGTCCCAGCGAAGTAATTAAAATATAAATTTTGACTATATGTTATATAGTCCGACGATTCCATATACTCCCTACAGCCTTCCGTGAGGTAATTAGAAACTTTTTCATCAAATCCAATTATCCTCTTTTCACCTTTTTGGACGCTACGTGTTGATACACCCTTCCTATATCTAGGCACAGGTATAAATTTGATACTTGGAAATGATTTAGTAAAGATACGATATAGTCGCGGATCACAAGAAATCGTAACATCCATGAACATGCTAGCGACCCGTCCATAAAACTGAGAGGCTCTAATTTCATCACCTACCCCGGAGTCACCTATAATGAATATGCTTTTTTCTTTAGCTCTGCTTAGAAGCAACAACTCGCAATTTAAAAATCGCTCTTGATAGAATCGCTTTAGGCTCAACCAATTGGGTGAATGCCTGATCGTATATTGCCCCTTAAGATAATCCCCGCTCATAAGTAACGATGATGTTAATTCACTGCCTAAATAGCGGATCCCTGGTCGTCCAGCGCTTTTTATTCCATAACCTATACGGTTTCTAACCGTAAGCATGGATCGCATATTATTTCCGGTTCGAGGCAAGGCTAGCCTTAACCCAGCGGCAGCCATATCATCAGCCGGGTCTTCCTCTAATACTCTTAAAAAGCAATCGCGTGCCGAGTGAAAGTCATTTGCTTCGAAGTACTTGTAGCCTTTCGCTACTTTTATAGGAAGAACAGAGCTTGGTAGATGATCTTGGCTTGCCATCTGTAGTACAGAGTCAACCAAGTTCAAAAACAATAGCGTGCGAAGTATTGAGCTTTTCTTATGAAGATTGACCTTTTCATATTCATGCTTCTGCTTAGACAAGCAATTTTCGTAAACATCAGCCAGATCTAAACATAATTCTTTTTGTACATGCAAAAGCGACAATAGTGACAAATCACTTAAATATCTTTCAGGTATTTTTGAAAGTATGGTCTTCGCTTGAAACCATTCAGGCCAGCAAATTATGAATGACTTTAATACTGGTAAAGAACCAAACCCCTCCTCCTCATAACTTTTTTCTAAATAGTCGTTAACTATTTCGTCGTGGCCATAAGACCGTAGCGCAGACATAAATTTAACAAGTATTGGAAAAGACCTAACGGCCTTATCGGAGAGGTCAAAATAATCTAGCGGATCAACTGTAGCCTCCACCTCACACTCTAATTTAAAAATCAGCCAATTCAAATTCAGTTTATATTCTTTTCTATCAGAAAAGCCGCTTTCTAGGATACTGGCCAACTCTTTAATCAATCTAATTTTTTTATTATGGTCAAAGCCCGATATAGATAAGACACTCGCAAAATTCAGTAGCAAAGAAGGGTCGGTCGTGCCTTTGCTCATCACCTGATCGACCAATTGATCTAATATGTTATCAGCCTCCAAACCATAATTACTGGAAAGGAAACAACGGGCAATATTTAGCTTTTCTTTTGCACCTAGCTTTTCTTTATCTAAGCTTTTAGCCACCAAAGCCGCGCTTGCATAGTTCCTCAACTTATATAATGAAAGAAACCCCCCATATAACTCTTCGCTCTCTATCTTCTCAACCATACACCGACGAGAATTTAACCCAGTTAATTCTTGGCTTTTTTTTATTGGCGCGTTCGGCTTGCCTGCAATTCGGGAAGCTAGACGCAATAGGAATTTGCTTCTTCTAATCCCCCCCACGATTTTTCGCTTTATTATATTTCTCAACATATTCGACCCCAATAAAATTATTTATAATCTAGCAAACGCCGAATACTATACTTATTCCAACCAAGCTTACACGCCAACTGGTCAAAATATGGCCGCACTACTGATCTATAACTTTTATCGATAAATCGAAAAACATGTAAATAGTCTTTGAAACCGTTTTCAACTTGTTTTTTAACATATTGGATTAGCTTTGCAGGGGCTTCTTCATCTACATTAACCCCATCATTCTTTAACGCATTAAAAGCCCCGTAATTCAAACCTTCAGTGTTAGCCACACCAAAAGATCGCGAATCCTCGATTAGCAAACAACTAGGCTTTCTTCTTCGAAGAAAAGATATATGCCCGTGCAACCTGTAGCCTATATGCAAGTCTATCTTATCGTAAAACTCTAGATTACTGACTTCTCCAGAAAGGTCCTTTTCTATAAATCCAACCGACTTTGCATACTCCGAAACTTGCTTAGAATATTTATTTATTTTGCTATGGTGCACCACATAGAGACTAGCAGCGGGAAATTCTTTCTTTATAAGATCCAACATAGCAAATGATTGCTGCATATACTTCGGCTTATGCTGTACGGTAAAGACCAGAGATTTTATAGTGGTGGGCGGCACAAACTTTGAACCTATTACATCATCGTCATACAGTGCCAAGTCGCCGCAGTAAAATGCCGGAACACCATTGCGATTTAACATTTTGACTATTAGCTCATCGCGGCAGGGCAAGGGGCCACTCCGCTCCACAATAGACTCGAAAATACTCAAGGTCGTATCTGAGTAATTGTATTGATCGTAGGTGTCCTTTTTAGGAACTAAATGCTGAAAGGAACAGCCTACCGGGAAAAATGTATCTGGGAGATTTTGGATATTTTCATATAGTCGGAACAAGGTAGGATAAGTAGCATCGTTCACTGAAAACCCTGGTGCCAGTATCGTTCTCAGACTTATATTATCAAAACGCTCCAGCGGCTCTTCACGAAAAACCATTACCGGGTCGTAGTCTTTAACTCTATAGCGAATCAACTTAATGGCTGAAGCTGATATTAATTTATCCCCTACATTTCTAGACCCCTGCTCAGGGTAAGTTGTAAGCAGAACGTCCAGACCCGTCTTACTTTTCTTTTTTGAAAACATAATTTCTTCTATTAAAAACTTTTACGCGCGCTTCACTCAATCACATTCCATGCGAGTGGCGCCCCAGGGCTTAAATTACTGACGGCCTTCTTGCCTAAAACTTCTTCAAAGAACTTAGGCGCGAGCCCAAATCCAGGCCTCACACTTCTAACGTTATCCCTAGTGATCAATTCACCACGCTTGATTTCCTTGCAAACATATAATGACCGTCGGAACTGAGCGTTACCCTTTTCACTTTCAGTGCGTTCTGTCTTTATTTTTCCCAATGCCGACCACGCCGTTCTTGCCTGCGCGCAAAGCGCCTTGAGATCATCTGGTTCCAGAGAAAAACTGTCGTCGGGCCCGCCTCCATTGCGATTAAGGGTGAAGTGCTTTTCGATAATCGAGGCACCCAACGCGACGCTTGTAATCGCGGTCGTATTGTCCAGGGTATGGTCTGATAGGCCGGTGACCAGCCCATAGCGCTCAATCATCGCGGGGATGGTTCTCAGGTTGTACTCGTGCGCTGGAGCCGGGTAACCGCTCACGCAATGAAGAACAGCAAGCTCAACACAGCCCCCTTCGCGTGCCGCATCGATTGCCTCCTGGATTTCCTGGGCATCAGCCATTCCGGTGGAAATGATCATCGGCTTGCCCGTGCCTGCCACATATTTGATAAGCGGCAGATCGATCGCTTCGAACGAAGCAATCTTGTAGGCGGGCGTGTTGAGGTCTTCCAGCAGATCTACGGCAGTGTTGTCGAAGGGGGAGCTGAAAATGGTGATGTCGTGGTTGCGAGCATGTTCGAACAGAGGCTTGTGCCACTCCCATGGCATATGGGCTTCCTGATAGAGCTGGTACAGGGTCTTCCCGTCCCAGAGCCCCCCGTGAATCTGGAAGTCCTCGGAATCGCAGTCAAGGGTGATCGTATCGGCAGTATAGGTTTGCAGCTTTACCGCATCGGCACCGGCCTTCTTGGCTTCTTCGATGATCTTCAGCGCGGTCTCGAGCTTGCCATTGTGATTTGCAGACAGCTCAGCTATGACATACGGGGGAGCATCCAAACCGATTCGGCGGCCGTCGATGCTGATACTTGGATTATTTGCCATACAAAGTTCCTTTAGTTGTTCGGTTGCCATTCGCTGGCAAGCAGCCCAAAGCACACCACGTCGTGGTAGTTCTGCCCGTCGTAATGCTGATGGCGCAGATTGCCTTCCTTACTAAAGCCCAAGCTTTGATGAAAGCGAATCGAGCGCTCATTGAAAGCCAACGCCTGGCCGCAGATCTTGTGCAACTTCGCGTCAGTGAATGCGTATTCCAGTGCAGCTTGGCCCAGCAACCGGCCGGTGCCCTTAGGCGCATCCGGAGCCACATAGAATCCCCAGTTTGCTATGCCACCGGAGGCGATTACTTGAAAGTTGATGAACCCCGTAGGCGTCGCATCGCGCTCGAATATCAGCAGATGTCGTTCGGGGTCCGTGGATGCGCGCTCAAACCATCGCACGTGTTCATACATGGGTATTTCGTGCTGCGTATACATGTAACGACGCACTTCAGGATCGTTACGCCATGCCAATACGTTCTCGAGGTCGGCGTGGTTCATCTTGCGAATACGCGACGATTCAGTTGGTTGCACGAGTGCTCTCCATTATTTCTGAAATAGCCTCAACCCCTCGCCCATCGACGACGCTCAAGGCAGCTTTGCTCATCGAAGTAAGCGCGTCAGCGTTTGCAATCAGCCTGTTTAGTAGCTCAGGCAATCGCGCACGTATAGCCTGTGGCTCCGCGATGACCTCTGCAGCCTTGGCTTGAGCGAGACCCAACGCCACGCCACGTTGATTGTCTGCCAGCACCAGCATGACGGTAGGCAATCCGAGGCAGCAGCGCTCCCAAGCGGTTGAACCTGCGGCGCCGATGGCCAGGTCACTGTCAGCCATCAGTCGGGCCATATCGGTAACACCGACCAGAACCTTGGTCGCCCAGGGCAACTGCTGCGACTTTCGTTCAACTTCGGCCAGCCAAGGCGCGGTCGGGCCCAGAATTACCGTGATGTTGCAATCAGCCGGGAGACGACAGTCTCGCAGAGACTCCAGCACATCGCCCGTGGCGTTGTCTTTGTCTACGCCACCCAATGTGATCAGCAATTGTCGTACAGCGGGTTCAACGCGACGCCCCAGGCTGTAATCGCGCAGAGCAGCAAATTCTGGGCGCAGAAGTGCATATTGCGAGCCGCAGAGCTTTTGGCAATTGGCGGGTACCAATGCTTCATACTCATCGCCAATGCGTCCTAGTGTTTGGTCGAGTAAAACATCACAGTCATGGGGGCGATCAGCGAGGTCATCTATCACTAACAACTTCGCGTAGTGCGGCTTGAGCGCCACCTCCCAGCGAGCATTCAGGGCATAGTGATCGACGACCAGCCAATCGGGGCATAGCTCGATAAGAATTTGCTCGCAAGCCTTTGCGTCTTCTTCCTGGCTGGTTCCAAGCCATTGAGCGTGAGGTGGCAAGCTCTTCCGGGCGCCGAGCGCAGGCGCTTTCACATATATGGATTCAGCTCGGGCAGGCAGGACATGGGTGATATATCCCTTGCTGCGTATAAGTTCGATCAGGTTGCCCTGATGCTCACGGCAGATGAACTGACAGTCGCTCCCCTGCGCCGTAAGCGCGTCGGCTAGCGTCAGGCAGCGCATTACATGGCCTGTACCGATCTGCAGAGAAGCATCGGCGCGAAAGACGACTTTCAAGGCGTCAACCTTCCTGTGCTCGCATGGCTTTGAACAGCCATTCGGCACGTACCCAGTCTTCTTCCGTGTCAATGTCCTGTACCCGGTGGCGTGGCAACGCTACCGGGAGTGCATCCGGGCAAAAAATCGGCTTGCCCTGCAGCCAAGCTTCCGCCCTGCCCCAGTAGAACTGTCCGGCATCGTGAAAGGCTTCTTCCAGATCCTGTGAGCGGGTGTTGAAATGCTCAGGGCTGAACATTTCAACACGGCCATCCCCATTGATACGAATGGCGCGCTGGATCGGAAAAGGGTAGCTGGTGACCGAAAATGCATAATCACAGCTATTGGACTGCAGAGTCGCCAAGCCACGACCTAGATCCTCGGCCGTGACGAACGGCGCAGTAGCATATAGACAGCATGCCTGCCGGACGCTGTATCCCTGTTGATTGCACCAATCGATCGCATGCCGAATCACCGGGATGGTGCCGGTGTGATCGTCAGATAGTTCGGCCGGACGCACGAACGGTACTTCGGCGCCATGCTGGCGCGCAACCCTGGCAATCTCGTCATCATCAGTGGAGACGATGACCCGATCGAAACAGCGGCTTTGCAGCGCCGCCTCGATGGACCATGCAATCATCGGCTTGCCGCAGAACGGCTTGATGTTCTTGCGCGGAATGCGCTTGCTACCGCCGCGAGCTGGGATGATCGCCAGTTTCATACCGCGAGCGCCTTACCTATTGCTGCGATGACTTCATCCTGCTGGGCTTCAGTCATGGTTTGAAACATCGGCAAACTAATGGCTTCGGCGTAGTAACGCTGAGCCTCGGGAAAATCGCCCGCGGCAAAGCCCATGCGCTGATAGTAAGGCTGCGTATGCACAGGGATATAGTGCAGATTGACACCAATGCCAAGTTCACGCAGGGCATCGAATACCTGACGGTGGCTTTTGGCGATCTTGTCCAGTTGCAGGCGGACCACATACAGATGCAGGCCGGAGTAGCTGTCTGGATGCTGCCACGGTCTGGTGATGGGCAAGTCGCTCAACAAGTCGTCATAGCGTTGCGCCAGCTGGTGACGTCGCGCCACGTACTTGTCGAGACGCTCCATCTGAGTAACGCCCAGCGCCGCTTGCATCTCGGTCATCCGGTAGTTGAACCCTAGATCGATTTGCTGGTAGTACCAGGGACCGTCAGCTTCGTGCGTCATCTGAGCCGGGTCACGCGTGATGCCATGGCTGCGCAACAGGGACATCTTGTCGGCCAGTTCGGTACTGTTAGTCAGCACCATGCCACCTTCGGCGGTAGTGATGATCTTCACCGGGTGAAAGCTGAATACCGTGATGTCACTGAATCGACCATTACCGATGAACTCACCTTTGTACTTGCCTCCGATCGCGTGAGAGGCGTCCTCGATGACCTTGAAGCCATAACGCTGGGCCAGCTCATGGATCGCTTGCATATCGCAGGGCTGGCCACATAGATGTACTGCCACCACAACTTTGGGCAGCTTGTCCTCACGCTCTGCCCGCTCGAGCTTGCGCGCGAGAGATTGTGGGCAGAGGTTGTAGGTACGCGGATCGATATCGACGAAATCCACCTTCGCGCCGCAATAGAGCCCACAGTTCGCTGATGCAACAAAGGTGATTGGCGTCGTCCACAGCCAGTCACCGTTCCCTAGACCCAAAGCCAGACAGGCGATGTGCAACGCGGAAGTAGCGCTGTTCACCGCCAGGGCATGTCGGGCTCCGACATGCTGTGCCACATGCTGTTCGAAGCGTGGCACGACAGGTCCCTGTGTCAGAAAGTCGGATTCCAGTACAGCCACAACCGCGTCGATATCAGCTTGGGTGATGTCCTGACGTCCGTAGGGAATCATGGCTTAGATGCTCCCGATCTTTTCGCGGTTGGTGTCGATCCAAGCTTGCAGCACGTCGTCGCTCATCCATTCGGTATTGTTGTCGCTGGCATAGACGAAGCCTTCCGGCACTTTCTTGCCGTCCTTGATGCGCTTAGAGCAAGTAGCCCAGTTATTAATGGTCGGCAGAATCTTGAAATGCTCCGGATATTCGTATGTGTAGTAGGCATCTTCCGCACTGATCATCTGCTCGTGAAGTTTCTCTCCAGGGCGGATGCCAATGACTTCCTGCTTTGCTTCGGGCGCTACCACTCGGGCCAGGTCAGTAACTTTCATGGAAGGAATTTTCTTCACATAGATTTCGCCGCCCTCCATGTCATCGAAGGCGTGCCAAACGAGTTCAACGCCCTCTTCCAGCGAAATCATGAAGCGCGTCATGCGCTCGTCGGTAATAGGCAGCACGCCCTTGTCCTTGATGGACATGAAGAACGGGATAACTGAACCACGCGAGCCCATCACGTTGCCATAGCGGACCACAGCGAAACGGGTGTCATGCCCACCGGCGTAGGAGTTGCTGGCAACGAACAGCTTGTCGGAGGCCAGCTTCGTAGCGCCGTAAAGGTTGATGGGGCTGCTCGCCTTATCAGTAGATAACGCAACGACTCGCTTGACGCCTTTATCGATGCAGGCATCGATAAGGTTCATTGCGCCATCGACATTGGTCTTGATGCATTCGAAGGGATTATATTCGGCGGTTGGAACGATCTTGGTTGCCGCGGCGTGCACCACGTAGTCGACGCCGTCAAGGGCGCGGTACAGCCGATCCTTGTCGCGGACATCACCGATAAAGAAACGAACGCGGGGATCACCGTCGAACTTCTTGGCCATGTCCCACTGCTTCATTTCGTCGCGAGAAAAAATAATAATTTTTTTTGGGTTGTATTTTGCCAAGGTCATTGGCACAAAAGTATTACCAAACGAGCCAGTACCACCCGTTACCAATATAGTTTGACCAGTCAACATAGTAAATTTCTCCGATTAAGCTTTGACGATATGATCAGCACGCATGAGGTATTTACCGCGAGCATCAACAATCAATTGGGCATTTTGTTTAATTAGTGAAAAATCAAATTTATCGTGATCGGTAGCAAGCAAAACGCAATCGAATTTGGATATCACCGACGCATTCAACTCGACACTTTTCAGATCGAAATGGTGTTCTCGCATCTTGGGAAACACAGGGACGTGCGGGTCGCAGTACTGCACATCGGCACCCAGATCGCGAAGCTTTTCCATCATAAAAACGGAGGGCGACTCGCGCATATCATCGACATTTTTCTTATAGGCAATTCCAAGCACTAGAATCCGGCTTCCGTTTACCGATTTCTTTCGCTGGTTGAGCGCTGCGGCCAGCTTACCAATGACGTAGTCAGGCATCGCGGAATTGACTTCGCCCGCAAGCTCAATAAAGCGCGTGTGCAATCCATATTCACGAGCCTTCCAGGTGAGGTAAAAGGGGTCAATCGGAATGCAGTGGCCGCCCAGGCCAGGGCCTGGGTAGTAGGGTACGAAGCCGAATGGCTTGGTAGCCGCCGCACGAATGACCTCGTGAATATCGATGCCCATCTTGTCGGCAACGATTTTCATCTCGTTGACCAAGCCAATGTTGACTGCACGGTGGATATTTTCCAGCAGTTTTGTCATTTCAGCAGCGCGGGTGCTGGAAACCGGCACAACGCGGTCGATGACTTGGCCATAGAGTGCCACGCCAACTTCCTGGCACGCCTGCGTGTGGCCGCCACATACCTTGGGAATAGTGCGCGTCGTGAAGTTCGGGTTACCTGGATCTTCACGCTCCGGCGAATAGACGAGGAACACGTCCTCCCCGACTTCGAAACCGCGAGACTCGATACGAGGCAACAGCTCCTCATCGGTTGTGCCTGGGTAAGTAGTACTCTCAAGCGACATTACCTGCCCCGGACGAAGGTGAGGGATCAGTGAATCCGTCGTATCGAGTACAAAGCTAAGATCTGGTTCGCGGTATTTGTTCAGCGGGGTCGGCACGCACAGTATCAAAGCGTCAATTTGCTCGGCACGCGCAAAATCAGTTGTTGCCTCAAAGCCCCGATCAACAGCTAGCTGAATAGCGCTTTCAGTGATGTGTTCTATATAGCTCTTGCCTTGCAGAAGTAGGTCGACTTTCGCTTGATCGATATCCAGACCGATAACTTTGTAGCCGACTTCGGCATAGCGTAGAACCAGCGGCAGCCCAACATAACCAAGGCCTACCACACCGATAATGGCGGTCCTGTCATTCAGCCGCTGCAAAAGTTGTTGTTTCATGATCCACCTTTAAATCAACGCGAGCCGTTGCCCGTTAGAAAATTAGCGAAGCTGGAGAGCGCCTCGGGTATCCAGCAGCCGCTGATTCGCAAGTAAGCGCAACGGATGCGCGATCAGATCTTTATGATCTACCAGCAGTACGAGAACATCGGCAAAAAGAGCCTCCGTCATGTCGACTAGCTGGACATCAGCTTGGCGAAGGTTTGGCGGAACAGCATCGATATGAGGCTCCACAGCCACCACTTGCCCCGGAAACTCTTGGGCTATCGCAGCAGTGATGGCCAGCGCCGGACTTTCACGCAAGTCATCAATATTCGCCTTGAAGGCCAGGCCCAAGCAGGCAATACGTATCGAGCTGCGGGTTTTGCCTGTGGAAGCGATCAGATCATCGATGTGGCTTCTTACCTTGGCGAGTACCCACGCGGGCTTGCTGTCGTTTACCTCGCGGGCCGTACGGATCAGGCGGGATTGCTCCGGCGCCTGACTGACGATGAACCACGGATCGACCGCGATGCAGTGCCCGCCGACCCCAGGGCCGGGCTGCAAGATGTTGACGCGAGGATGCCGATTGGCAAGACGGATCAGTTCCCAGACGTCCACATCAAGCTTGTCGCAGACCATCGACAGCTCGTTGGCGAAGGCGATGTTTACGTCGCGAAAGCTGTTCTCGGTCAGCTTGCACATCTCGGCAGTGCGCGCATTGGTGATCACGCACTCGCCTTCGACGAATATCTTGTAAAGGCTCGTCGCCACTTCCGAACAGCGCGGCGTCATCCCGCCAATCACCCGGTCGTTATGCACCAGCTCGCTCAGTACGTGCCCAGGCAACACCCGCTCGGGGCAATGAGCAATCCGAATATCCGAGGTTTCGCCAGCCGTTTGAGGAAACGTCAGATCGGGGCGCGCTTCAGCGAGCCAGGCCGCCATCCGCTCAGTGGCCCCTACCGGAGACGTAGACTCAAGAACCACCAGATCCCCAGCTTTCAATACAGGAGCGATCGCCTTGCTGGCCGATTCGATGTAGGAAAGGTCAGGCTCGTGATTGGCGTTAAAAGGCGTAGGCACAGCAATTAGGAATGCATCTGCGGGTTCTGCCACCGTAGTGGCGCGCAGATACCCTTCGGTCACGGCTGCGTGCACGAGCATGTCGAGGTCAGGCTCGACGATATGCACCTCTCCGCGGTTTATCGTCTCAACAGCGTGGGTGTTGACGTCGATGCCAATCACCTTGCGCTTGCGGGACGCAAATACAGCTGCCGTGGGCAGGCCGATGTAACCAAGCCCGACCACAGCAATGGTGCCAAAAGTCATTTATGGTCTCTTAATCACGGAATTGAGTGTGTCGATGATCCGCAAGCACGCCTTGCCATTCCCATACGGGTTATGAGCGTAGGCCATGGATTGATATGTGCGCTCATCAGTCAGCAGGGTACGTAACCCGCTAGTTATGGCTGCCACATCCGTACCCACGAGCTTTACGGTACCGGCTGCGACCGCTTCGGGTCGTTCAGTGGTGTCACGCATGACCAGAACAGGCTTGCCCAGCGAGGGGGCTTCTTCTTGTATGCCACCTGAGTCGGTAAGAATCAGATAGGCGCGGTTCATCAGGTAGACGAAAGGCAGGTAATCCAGCGGCTCGATCAAATGGATATTGTCGATGCCTGCAAGCAGACGGTTTACGGGCTCGCTCACGTTCGGATTCAGGTGGACCGGGTAGACAATCTCGATATCCGGAAAAGCCGTCGCCGTTTCGGCTAGCGCTTGGCAGATTCGCTCAAACCCACCACCAAAGCTTTCGCGTCGATGCCCGGTGACCAGAACCAAGCGGCTACCCGGGCGAAGAAAAACGAATTGCCGGTCGAGGCTCTGCTGCAATGTCGCGTCCTTCTGCAGCTTCGTCACCACCTGCAACAGCGCATCGATGACGGTATTACCCGTCACCTCGATGCCATTCGTAATGCCCTCGCGCAGCAGATTCTGGCGGGAGGTTTCGGTGGGTGCAAAATGCAGCGTGGCGAGCGCGCCTGTCAGCTTGCGGTTGCCCTCTTCCGGCCAGGGCGAATACATATTGCCAGTTCGCAGCCCAGCCTCGACATGAGCAACGGGTATCTGGTGATAGTAGGCGGCAAGAGTGCTGGCAAAAGTCGTGGCGGTATCTCCATGGACCAGCACCACGTCGGGCTTGAAGTCGGAAAATACCTGCTTCATGCCCTTAAGAATTGCGCTAGTGACATCTGACAGGTCCTGGCCGGGCTTCATGATGTTCAGATCGAAATCAGGGATCAGATCGAACAGGTCGAGTACCTGATCAAGCATCTGTCTATGCTGCCCGGTAACACAGACCTTTGCGTCAAAACGCGGGTCGGCATTTAGAGCGAGGGCCAGAGGGGCCATCTTGATCGCTTCCGGCCGTGTCCCGAAGACGCATAGGGTTTTGACTGTCATACCATATCCATAGCTTGAGCCGGCGCGAGGGCCTTATTGCGGAATTTCTAGCTGCAACGGTTGTTGCTTGTCCCGATATATCACGGAGAGCCTTGCGGCCAGTGCTTGCTTTGCTTTTGATTCGCCGTGCACGATGCGTATGTGAGATGGCCATCGGCGCATGCTGGTTACAAATTTCACCAAGCCTTCCTGGTCAGCATGCGCCGAATAGCCCCCAATGCTCGCGACGCCTGCTTTGATATCGAGCCGCTCGCCGTCGAGATCAACATAACCACCGTCCGAGCTATAGGTTTGAATGGCCCGACCAGGCGTTCCCGCAGCCTGGTAACCGACGAACAGCACGTTGTGCCTTGAATCTTCCAGCATCGCCTTCAGATAGTTAACAATCCTTCCACTTGAGCACATACCATTGCCGGCAATCACAATGGCCGGACGAGCGGTACGCGCAAGATGCTGGACCATGCGCATATGGGCGCTGTGGCTATCGACAGTTATTAGTTGCTCGAAGCCCAGTGGACGGCGGCCGGATTGTACACGCTTGAGCGCCTCCTGATTCCAGAAGGGCTGGAGTTCTCGATAAGCTGCAGTAAAGCGGCTGGCCAATGGCGAGTCTAGGATGATGGGGAGCTCGGGCCAGTTCACTGTATTTGTCGCGTCACCAGGGCTATTCGCGAGCAAGCTCGCTCCTACAGCTGGAAGCCGCTTGGTCTTGCTGTGAATGATCGCTTCCAGCTCGTAGAGCAATTCCTGGGTGCGGCCGATGCTGAAGGCTGGGATTAGAACCGTGCCTTGGTCCTTCAACGCTTTTTCTATTACAGCTTCGAGGCGCTGCCGGCGAGTGCGGCGATCTTCGTGCTGGCGATCACCGTACGTACTTTCGATGACAAGAATGTCCGCACCGTATGGAGACTTGGGTGCTGGTAATAACGGAGCGTGTGGCGCACCGAGGTCACCGGAGAACACAACCCGCTTCTTTTCGCCAGCCTTTGGATAAGCGAGGTCGAACTCGACATAGGCCGAGCCGAGGATATGCCCTGCTCGCTGCAAGCGAATACGGCAAACGAGATCTTCCGCGTCGCGCAAGGTGAACCAGGTGTTGTAAGGCAGCGCGATGATGCGTTGCTCAACTAGCGCTATATAGCGCTCGACCTGCTTCTGGTCGCGGCTGACGCCAAGTTTGAAAGCATCTTCAAGGACGATGGGCAGGAGTTTTGCTGAGGGTTCGCTGCAAAGGATCGGACCGTCGAAACCAGCGGCAAGCAAGTAAGGTATGCGGCCGACGTGGTCAATGTGCACATGCGTTGCGATTAGTGCCCGGACGCTATCCAGCGGGAATTCGATATCAAGGCTGCCCTGCCCCGATTTTCCATCTTTGGAAATATCGGCCCCTTGGAATAGGCCGCAGTCGATCAAGTAGCTGTGGGCGGTATCGGCATGCAACTCATGGCATGAGCCGGTCACGCCGTTAACGGCGCCGTGATGACTGATCTGTGGATACGACATCGGTTAGTTCCCTTAACCTGGCGATGTGAGCGGCTTCGCAAAAGCGGCGCATTTTGCCATGCGCTTAACCTCACACCAAGTGCGGGCTTGAAAAACGCCACTTTGCTAGGGAACTTTTCGACTAGAGACTTCGGCAGCGCTTTGGGTAGTGCAATACGTCATCAACTGTAAGCATCGAACAGGTGCTTACTCGTCCTCATTCACCCGATCCCGCAACTCCTTGCCTGGCTTGAAATGCGGCACGAACTTGCCGTCGAGGGGGACGGATTGGCCAGTCTTGGGATTTCGGCCAACGCGCGGGGCGCGGTAATGGAGGGAAAAACTGCCGAAGCCGCGGATTTCGATGCGGTCGCCGGTGGCCAGTGCCTGGGCCATCTGTTCGAGCATTGTTTTGATGGCCAGCTCAACATCCTTGGACGAAAGAAGGCCTTGTTGGGTGACGATACGTTCGATCAACTCCGACTTGGTCATGGTTTTCCCTTCGTTTTCAAGCGGCTAGATCAATTAGGTTGCGCTCGTTTGTAGCATGTTGTTCAGAGTTTGAACAGCCTGAACGTTTAGGTCAGGTTTTTTGTGGGAGTGGTCGATGCGGCTGGGGTTTGGTGCGGAGGAAGCCCGACTTAGAGGGCGAGGCTGTGACGCTTGGCAGGCCTGGGCCTTGCGTTCGCCGCGAGGCGCGCCTCCCACGAAAGCGGCGCGGTTGCCTTGGGGTTTGGTGGGAGGCCCGACCTCGGAAGTTTTAGAAGCTGGCAGGTCTGCGACCTGCATTCGCCGCGGGGCGCGCCTCCCACTAGAAGCGGCGCGGCTGCTCCGGGGTTTGGTGGGAGGCCCGACCTCGGGGCGAAGTTTTTGAAGCTGGCAGCCCTGCGACCTGCATTCGCCACGGGACGCGCCTCCCACGAGAGCAGAAGCCGTGTAGCGGTTGGGATTTGTGGGAGGCTCGACCTCGAGGCGAAGCTTTTGGCGTTAGGCTGCTGAGTTAAACAGGAGGAACTTCATGAGCAAGGATGCTCGTTTTTCGTCAAACCGATTACGTGCGGGGCGTTGGTCTGGCGAGGGGCAGATTTATTTGGTTACCACGGTAACTAAACTACGCCAGCCGGTTTTCCACGATCTCTTTGCCGCCCGTGAGTTGATACGTGTAATGCGAGCCGATGAGGCACGGGACTCACATAGGATGTTGGCGTTTGTGGTGATGCCGGATCACCTTCATTGGCTGTTGGAGTTACGAAACGGATCTTTGTCGCAACTTGTAGGGCGAGTGAAGTCGATCTGCGCGAAGCGGATCGGTCGCAGGGTTTGGCAGGATGGGTTTCATGACCGTGCGTTGCGCAAGGAGGAGGATCTCCGGGCAATGGCTCGGTATGTGGTGGCTAATCCGCTACGGGCAGGGCTGGTGGAACGGATCGGCGATTATCCGCACTGGGATGCGGTTTGGTTGTGACTTTGTTGTTCGCACCTTCGGCGCGCTTCGCCGCGGGGCGCGCCTCCCACAAAAAGCAGGGCGGTGCGGGATTTGGCTTTGTGGGAGGCCCGACTCGGGGCGAAGTCGTTGCTTTGTGAGCTGGCGCGGGGTTCGCTTTCGCAGCGGGGCGGGCCTCCCACGAAAAGCAGGGCGGTGCGGGATTTGGCTTTGTGGGAGGCCCGACTGGGGGGCGAAGCTGTTGCTTTGTGAGCTGGCGCGGGGTTCGCTTTCGCCGCGGGGCGCGCCTCCCACGAAAAGCAGGGCGGTGCGGGATTTGGCTTTGTGGGAGGCCCGACTCGGGGCGAAGCTGTTGATTTGAGAGCGGGCGCGGGGTTCGCTTTCGCCGTGGGGCGCGCCTCCTACAAAAAGCAGGGCGGAACAACACCGAAACGAAAAAGGGTGGGCTATCAAGCCCACCCTTTCAATTCACCCTAGGACGATCAATCCTCGCGATAGCGACGCAGCTTGAGCTGCTTGCCGCCGACGCGGGTGTCCTTGAGTTTGCCGAGCAGGCGCTCGAGGCCTTCTTCCGGCAGCTCGACCAGGCTGAAGCTGTCGCGCACCTGGATGCGGCCGATATCTTCACGGGCCAGGCCGCCTTCGTTGAGGATGGCGCCGAGCAGGTTACGAGCGGCGATGCCGTCGCGGGCGCCGAGCGCAGTGCGGCAGCGGGCGCGGCCTTCGGCCAACGGGATCGGTGCACGACGCTCGCGGTCGCCGCTACGCTCAGGACGATCGGAGCGCTCGCGCGGGCTGCTGGTCGGAACCAACGGTTGCTCTTTTTCGACTTCTGCCAGGGTCAGCGCCTGACCGTTAGTGGCTTTACGCAACAAGGCGGCGGCCAGTGCACGCAGGCTGCAGCCGGTGTCGGCAACTAGCTTATCGAGCAATTCGCCATGACTGGCTTCGGCGTCGGCCACGAGCGGAGCCAGGCTGTTGGTCAGCTTCTTGATGCGCGCCTCAAGTACTTGCTGGCCGTTCGGCAGGCGGGCTTCGGCAACCTTCTGGTTGGTGACGCGCTCGATGACTTGCAGCATGCGACGCTCACGCGGCGTGACCAGCAGCAGCGCGCGGCCTTCACGACCAGCACGGCCTGTACGGCCGATGCGGTGAACGTAGGACTCAGGATCGTAGGGCATGTCGACGTTGAACACGTGGGTGATACGCGACACATCGAGGCCGCGAGCGGCCACGTCGGTGGCGACAACGATATCCAGGCGACCGTCTTTGAGCGACTCGATGACGCGCTCACGCTGGTTCTGGGCGATGTCGCCGTTCAGTGCGGCAGCTTTGTAGCCCTTGGCTTCCAGCGCGGCGGCGAGATCGAGGGTGGCCTGCTTGGTCCGCACGAAAGCGATCAGTGCATCGAAGTCTTCGACTTCCAGGAGGCGCAGGACGGCTGCGATCTTCTGGTCGGCATGAACCATCAGGTGTGCCTGCTCGATGGCGGTCACTGTCTGGGTCTTGGTAGCGACCTTGATGTGCTGCGGCTCGCGCAAGTGCTTCTCGGCGATGGCGCGAATCGAGTGCGGCAGGGTCGCGGAGAACAGCACGGTCTGACGGCTTTCCGGCATGGCTTCGAAGATGACTTCGAGGTCGTCCATGAAGCCCAGCTTGAGCATTTCGTCAGCTTCGTCGAGTACAAGGTACTGGATGGTGCCCAGCAGCGCGCTGTTGCGGCTCAAGTGGTCGACCAGACGGCCAGGTGTAGCGACGATGACCTGCGCGCCCTGGCGAATGGCCTTGAGCTGCGGACCCATCGGAGCACCGCCGTAGACGGCGACCACGGTCAGGCCAGGCATCTGCTTGGCATAGGTTTCGAACGCGGTGGCAACCTGCAGTGCCAGTTCGCGGGTTGGCGCGAGAATCAGCGCCTGCACTTCTTTACGAGCGGGATCGATTTTCGACAGGATGGGCAGCGCGAAGGCTGCGGTCTTGCCGGTGCCGGTCTGGGCCTGACCGATCATGTCGTGGCCGCCGAGAATTACCGGGATAGCCTGGCTCTGGATGGCCGAAGGCTCTTCGTAGCCCACTGCGGTAACAGCGGCGAGTACGGAGGGATGAATACCGAGTGCAGCAAAGCTGCCGATTTCCTGGGTCATGGGTCTTTTCCTGATGCTCCGCAAAGACCCATGTTCCGAAGCTGCGCATGCCATGCAAAACCCGAAGGTCACCCTGGCAGCCTGGTCGGCGGGGTTTGCGAAAACGTAATGAATGATGAATCGTCAAGGACAGCCGCGAGAAGCGGACAGCAGCCGAAGCAGCGCTTCGTGTGTTGCAGTACCTAACGCAAGCTGAGTTTCAGCCGGCGCGTACTATACCGGAATTCTGTGAATCTGTGCGTGTAATTTGTCTTGCGAGTTAGGTTCGTAAGAGGCCGGCGAAGAGCTGCCATATGGAAGCCCGACCCTCTGCTTGGATTGGCTGGCCTGGCTCGGCTTGGCTTTTTGTGGGAGGCCCGACCCGGGGCGAAGCTTTTGGTTGTTGAGCTGGCAGGCAGCTCCCTTTCGCCGCGGGGCGCGCCTCCTACAGGTTCTGGGTGCAGCGTTGGCTTTTGTGGGAGGCCCGACCTGGGGCGAAGCTTTTGGTTGTTGAGCCGGCAGGTAGTGCCCATTCGCCGCGGGGCGCGCCTCCCACAGGTTCGCGGTGCAGCGTTGGCTTTTTTGGGAGGCCCGAGCCGGGGCGAAGCTTTTGGCTGTTGGGGCGCCCGGAAATCGCCTGAGCTCAGCTCGCCGGTCGTAGCGCATTGATCAGCGAGTCCAGCGTGTAGCCCATTCGCGGAGCCAGCGCTGAGGCGCGCTCGCGCAGGCTCGCCTCGTCGAGTAGCTGATCCAGATCCGCAGGCACGAACAAGACGACGTTGCCCTCCTTTACCGGGCACTCCCAATAGTGACGGTGAAACAGGCCACGAAGCAGCGCCGCACCCAGCGGCTTGTCCTCGTCGGTGCCCCACTGGTTGATGATCAGCCAACCATCCGGATTCAGCTTCTGCTGGCAGCGCTCAAGAAAACGCCACGCCAGATGCGCGGCGGCCGGGCCCACGTCTGTGTAAAGGTCGACGAAGATCAGATCAGCGGTCTCGGCCGAATCGAGCAGTTCCACCGCATCGCCAATGCGGATGTACAGCCGCGAATCGTTCTGCAGGCCCATATAACGCATCGCCAGTTCAGGCACGTCCGGACGCAGCTCGATGGCCTCGACGTCCTCCAGCGGCAGGAATTCAAGGCATGCCTGGGTCAGGGTCCCGGCGCCTAGCCCGAGGAACAGGGCTGTTTCCGGCGCCGCGTGCAGCAGACCGCCCATCAACATGGCACGCGTGTAGTCATACTCAAGCCAACTCGGGTCGCGGGTGAACGTACAGCTTTGCTCGACCGCAGCGCCAAACTCGAGAAACCGATAATCCCCCACTTCCAGCACACGGATCAGACCGAACGCGTCATGCACCTCGGCCAGCAACACTTCCTGCTTGTCCACTGCGCTTCTCCCAAACCTGACAGTGCATCTTAACAGCCCGATTGGTAAGGGCTATAAGCGCCGAACCGGCACATCAGGTAAAATCCGGGCACTTTTTTGCGGACGGAATCAATTTCCATGAGCCACGCCTGGAGCCCCACTAGCTGGAGAACCAAACCCATCCAGCAGCAGCCCGTATACCCCGATGCCGAACATCTGAAGCAGGTCGAGGGCACATTGGCGAGCCTTCCACCGCTGGTATTCGCTGGCGAGGCACGGGAGCTGCGCCGGCAATTTTCCGAGGTGACGCAAGGCCGCGCGTTCCTGCTGCAAGGCGGTGACTGCGCCGAAAGCTTCGCCGAGTTTTCCGCACCGAAGATCCGCGACACCTTCAAGGTGCTGTTGCAGATGGCGATCGTGATGACGTTCGCCGCTGGATGTCCTGTAGTGAAGGTCGGCCGCATGGCCGGGCAGTTCGCCAAACCACGCTCATCCGGCGACGAGACTATCGATGGCGTCACCCTGCCGGCGTACCGCGGCGACATCGTCAACGGCATCGGTTTCGATGAAAAAAGCCGCGTGCCGGACCCGGAGCGGCTGCTGCAGGCTTATCACCAATCGACCTCCAGCCTGAACCTCTTACGCGCCTTCGCCCAAGGTGGTTTTGCCGACTTGCATCAGGTGCATCAGTGGAATCTGGATTTCATCGCCAACTCGCAGATGGCTGAGAAATATCACCAGCTAGGCGCACGGATCGACCAGGCGCTACGGTTCATGCGCGCATGCGGTATGGACAACGCGCCGCAATTGCGCGAAACCAGCTTCTTCACTGCCCACGAGGCGCTGCTGCTGAACTACGAACAGGCATTCGTGCGCCAGGACAGCCTCAGCGGCGGCTGGTACGACTGCTCTGCCCATATGCTCTGGATTGGCGACCGCACGCGGCAGCTGGATGGGGCACACGTTGAATTCCTGCGCGGCGTGGGCAACCCGATCGGCGTGAAAGTTGGACCGAGCATGGCCAGCGACGAGCTGATCCGCCTGCTCGACATCCTCAATCCTGAGAACGATCCGGGTCGTTTGAATCTTATCGTGCGCATGGGCGCCGACAAGGTAGAGGAAGGCTTGCCGCGCCTGATCCAGGCCGTGCAACAGGAAGGTCGTCAGGTGCTGTGGAGCTCCGACCCGATGCACGGCAACACCATGAAAGCGTCCAGCGGTTACAAGACCCGCGATTTCGCCAAGGTGCTGGCCGAGGTGCGGCAGTTCTTCGACGTGCACCGCGCCGAAGGCAGCTACCCCGGCGGCATTCATATCGAAATGACTGGGCAGAACGTCACCGAGTGCATCGGCGGGTCGCGCCCTATTACCGAGGACGGGCTTTCCGACCGCTACCACACCCACTGCGATCCCCGGCTCAACGCCGACCAGTCGCTGGAAATGGCGTTCATGATCGCTGAAACGCTGAAGCAGGTTCGGCCGAGCTGATACCAGCTGCGATGGGTTAAGCCCTGGCTCGGTTGGCGAGCCGGGGCATACCTCACTTCAAACGACAGCGTAAATCGCTGGTGTCAGAAGTACGGAGCTGAAGCGGAGCGCTATCCGACCGTTACCAAGTTACAACTGGCGTGGTGGGCTGAAGCCCACCCTACAGCGTTCGTATGCGATTTATGGTTGTGGCCTACGGCTGCCGCTACAAACTCATCACATCGAGGAAGCGCGGCGTCGCGTCGTTGTCGATGCGCAGGCTGGTGAAGTCGAACAGGTTGCGGTCGGCCAACTGCGAGGGCACCACGTTCTGCAAGGCGCGAAACATGATCTCGGTACGACCGGGCGATTTGCGCTCCCATTCCTGCAGCATTTCCTTGACCACCTGGCGCTGCAGATTTTCCTGCGAACCGCAGAGGTTGCAGGGGATGATCGGAAACCCCTTCATCTGCGAATAGGCTTCGATGTCTGCCTCGCTGCAATAGGCCAGCGGCCGGATCACCACATTGCGGCCGTCGTCAGACAGCAGCTTGGGCGGCATGGCTTTGAGCGTGCCGCCGTAAAACATGTTGAGGAAGAACGTCTCGAGGATGTCGTCGCGATGGTGACCGAGCGCCATCTTGGTTGCACCGATCTCGTCGGCGAAGGTGTAGAGCGTGCCGCGACGCAGACGCGAACACAGCGAGCAGGTGGTCTTGCCTTCCGGAATTTTTTCTTTGACGACCGAATAGGTGTCCTTCTCGACGATGTGATAGTCGACGCCAATGGACTTCAGGTACTCGGGCAGCACGTGCTCGGGAAAGCCCGGCTGCTTTTGGTCCATGTTGACGGCGACAATTTCGAATTTGACCGGAGCCACTTTCTGCAGATACAGCAAGACGTCGAGCATCGTGTAGCTGTCTTTGCCGCCAGACAGGCAAACCATCACCTTGTCGCCTTCCTCGATCATGTTGAAATCAGTGACTGCCTCGCCGGCGAGGCGACGCAGACGCTTCTGCAGTTTGTTCTGGTTGACCGAGAGGTTGCCCATTTCAGAGTCCGGTGAGATGCGAAAGGCGCGCATTTTACGCGCAAAATGCACCGGCGCCCCACCCCATCCATCCAGCCGTTTGTAACGCTGGCCTTGTGCTAGGCTTTGCGACATGAACGATGATCTCGAACCCGAAATGGACCTGGCCGAGCAAATATTCGTGCTGCTGCGCGAACAACCGGAAGGTTGCAGCGAATACCAGCTGATTCAACAACTCAAGGCCCGGCACAGCACCCATATCCCCAACCTGCCGCTACTCGACAAGCTGGTGCTGTTTCGCACCCATTTCCTGGTATTCAACGCTCTCTACCAGTTGCGCGACCAACTCTGGGGCGAGAGCCGCTACAACCTCCAGATTTCGCCGTTAAACGTGCAACTTCAACCCTATGTGCCTGGGGCCAGCGGAGTCGCCGAGAACGATCCGTTGCGCGACTACTACCTGGACATGAGCAATCTGCGCGACACCGACGAACAGGAAGTGGAACGCCTGTTGGCGAGCTTCTGGTCGCGTATGCGCGGCGATTACCTTGGCGAACGCAACGAAACTTGGGATCCGGAGCAGAAACGCGCAGCCTTGGAGCTGTTCGAGCTGGACCAGGAGACCTCTTCGCTCAGCCTGCAAACCATTAAACGGCGCTATCGCCAGTTAGTCAGCATTCACCACCCCGACCGTGGCGGCAGTACGACCCGTCTCCAGTCAATCAATCTGGCGATGGAAATACTGCAACGCTATTACCGATAGGTTCATAGCTTCCAATTGCTCTAATCGAGCCCAGTGCGCCGTACCGTCCGCTCCCTATACTGCGACTTAAGGTCGCACGCCCGTCACACCGACGGAAAGCCAGGCGAAGCGACCCTCCAAAACTGAGGAGACGCTGGCATGATCAATCACGTTTGGGGACTGTTTGCACACCCGGGCCAGGAATGGCAGGAAATCACTGGAGAGGAGCGTGAGGTCGGGCATTTGCACTTGGGAGAGGTGTTGGTACTCGCAGCGATACCGGCGATATCGGCGTTCATCGGAACCACCCAGGTCGGTTGGAGCATTGGCGGTGGCGAGGCGGTAAAGCTCACCGAAAGCAGTGCATTGCAACTCACTTTGCTGTCCTACCTCGCCATGTTGTGTGGTGTGGCCGTGATGGGCGCTTTTATCCACTGGATGTCACGCACCTATGACGCAAACCCGACGCTGGTGCAGTGCATCGTGTTCGCTGCATATACCGCCACGCCACTGTTCGTCGGCGGCCTGGCCGCGCTCTATCCACACATCTGGCTGGGCATGATCGTGGGCACGGCGGCAATTTGCTACACGACCTACCTGCTCTACGTTGGCCTACCAACATTCATGAACATCCCTTCCGACGAGGGCTTCCTGTTCTCGAGTTCAGTGTTGGCTGTCGGGCTGGTTGTGCTGGTGGCGATCCTCGCGCTGTCAGTGATCATGTGGGGCATGGGGGTTGGCCCGATCTACGTACGCTAGCCTTGCCACGATACGGGCCGACGCGGTGACCTCCGCGTCGGCCCGTTTTTGCCTGCGACATGGTGGCGTTGAATCCCTGTCGCGCTTGAGCGTCTATACCAGCAAGACCTGCGCTCAAGCATCGGCATTAGGAGGCCCCCATGACCCCAGAATTCATCAGCTTGTTCACCCGGCCCGACCGCGCCTGGGAAACGATCCGTCAGAAGGAAGACGCCCACAGCCTGCATTACCTGATGCATTTGCTGCTGCTGGCGCTGATTCCTGCCGTATGCCTGTTCATAGGTGTCACCTTTGTAGGATGGAGCCTGGTGGACGCCGAACGTGTCCGACTCGATTTTGCCAGCGCTTTTCAGCTGTGCCTGTTGCTGTACATCACCATCATCGTCGGCACAGTGATCATGGGGTTTTTCGTAAGGTGGATGGCGCGCGCGTTTGAAGTACGCCCGAATCTGAACCAGTGCATTGGTTTCATCGCTTACGTCATCACCCCGTTCCTGCTCGCCGGCGTGACCGGGCTATACCCGAATCGCTGGTTCGCAGCGATCGTTCTGCTCATAGCAGGCATCTACTCCACTTACCTGTTATTCACTGGCCTACCAGCCTTCATGCGCCAGCGCAGCTCGCAAAGCTTTCTCTATGCCAGTTCGATCTGGGGTGTGGCGCTGCTGGTGATGGTGACGGTGTTGGTATCCATGATTCTGTTCTGGTCTCAATTTCTGCAACCCAATTACGAACGCACCGTGCAAGCGAACCAGAGCTACGGCACCCAGGAAGAACGACCTCAGGAGGAGCCCGGCGGTCTCTGAACGATTGTCAGCCTGGCGGATTGCGGCATAATTCGGGGCTTCTTCGGAGGCCCCTATGCCCGACCAGCTACACGCCCGAGTCGAGGCCTGCTATGAACAGGCCGAGGCTTTTTTCAACAAGCGCTTCGAACGCCCGAAAGTCAGCTTCAAATTGCGCGGGCAGAAAGCCGGCGTTGCGCATCTGAACACCAACCTGCTGCGCTTCAACCCGCAGCTGTATCAGGAAAACCGCGAGCACTTCCTCAAGCAGACCGTGGCTCACGAGGTGGCGCATTTGGTCGCTCACCAGATGTTCGGCGGCCGGATTCGCCCCCATGGTGAAGAGTGGCAATTGATCATGCGCGGCGTATACGAGCTGACCCCTGATCGCTGCCACAGCTACGAGATCACCCGGCGTCAGACGAGTGCTTACATCTACCGGTGTGCCTGTCCCGAGCGAGATTTTCCCTTTACCGCCCAGCGCCACGCATTGGTCCGCAAAGGCCGTCGCTACTTCTGCCGCACCTGCCGCGCCACCCTGGACTTCAGTGGCGAGCAGCGAATCGACTGACCGACTGGCCGCCGCGTTATAGCCGTCTGGCGCGCCAGGCTGCGATCACGAACAGCGCAGCGAGCACCGCCATCAAAGGCAGCCATCCCGCATGCTCCCATACGTAGCCGGCGGCGTAGCCGACCACACTCGACCCGAGATAATAGGCACACAGGTAGAGCGCCGACGCCTGCGCCTTGGCGCCCTTGGCATGCACGCCGACCTGCCCGCTGGCCACGGCATGTGCAGCAAAGAAGCCCAAGGTGAATAACGCCAGCCCAATCACGATTGCTATCAGCCAGGGCGTCGAACACAGCCCTACGCCTAACAGCATCAGCGCGATACCGCCTTGCAGTACGCTTCTCGCACCCAGGCGTGGCACCAGCCGCCCGGCCCAACCCGCACTGAATATGCCGGCCAGGTAAACAGTGAACAGCAGACCGATAACCGTTGAGGAAAGGCCGAACGGCGCGCCGGCCAGACGAAAGCCGATGTAGTTGAACAACGCGACGAAGCCGCCCATCAGCAGAAATGCCTGAAGGAAAAGATTGCGCAGGATCGGGTTGCTCAGATGCTCAGCAAAGTTGCTCAGCAGTCCGCGCAGAGACAGCGGTTGCGGCTTGAAATGGCGGGACGCTGGAAGCAGCCAGACGAAGGCCCCCAACGCCACCAGACCTAAACCGGCAATTCCGCCCAGCGCCAGTTGCCAACCGCCAAGATCGCTCAGCAGGCCCGACAACAGTCTGCCCAGGAGGCCACCGAGGGCCGTTCCGCCGATATACAACCCCATCGCCGCAGGCAACGACTCAGGATCGAACTCCTCCCCCACGTAGGCCATCGCTAAAGCCGGCAAGCCACTGAGTGCAAGCCCCAACAACGCCCGCAATACAAGCAACAGGGTCCAGGATTCGACCATTGCACAGGCAAGACCAAGCAGCCCAGCCAGCATAAGCGCTAGCGCCATGACCCGCTTGCGCCCCCAGCTTTCTGCCAAGCCGCCTGAAATCAACAGGCAGAACGCCAGTGACAGCGTGGTCAATGACAGGGCCAAGCTGCTGGTGGCGGCCGACACGGAGAAATGCGAGGCCAACAGCGGCAGCAATGGCTGTACGCAATAGAGCATGGCAAAGGTTGCGAACCCTGCGCAGAACAGGGCCAGCGTTGCTCGGCGGTATGCGGTCGTGCCGCGTTTCAGGTGGGAATCAAGCGAGTCACAAGACATGAAAACAATCTCTACGCCCGCGCAACACGGGCCCAAAAAAGCCTCACAGGCTAGCACAACCTAGGTATCAGCAAGCTGCCTGCATACCGTCCCAGAGCCTCGTACCCAGGCAATCGGCTATCGGCGCGATGGACGAAACACATCCAGCACGAGCCAGTTCATTGCGCCAGATCAATATAAGTGGTTTTAGCCCCTATAGCCCTTAGTCAAATAGACAGCTGACTTTGATTAAGCTGGGAACGCTTACTAGACTCCCACTACGCCACTCGGATTAAAGGTGAACGTAGTGCCGCACCATACCGACCCCGCACCTGTGGGAAAGCCGGAAGAAACACGGCTATTTGTCTTTCTGCTGGTTTTCCTGTTTCCCCTTCTAAGCGTCCTGACCGTATCCGGCTATGGCTTCATCGTCTGGATAAGCCAGCTGTTCTTTGGCCCACCCGGCCCGCCGAGCTGATTGCTCGAGATCGGAAGACCCCCTCCATTCATTGCTTGCTCGTTTCAGGGCAGGCGGAGCTTCATAAGAAAAAATGACCAATGCCTTGCATATCGCGAGCCTGCTCGTGCACTGCCGCCCCGAACTACTCGATGCGGTGAAACAGAACCTGCTGCTATTGCCCGGCACGGAGCTTCATCAGGAAAGCGCCGCCGGAAAAGTAGTGGTGGTTCTTGAGGCGGAGCATGAAAGCCGCATTCTCGACACCATCAGCCACATCCAACAACTGCCTGGCGTCCTCAACGCTGCCCTGATTTACCACGAACTCCTCAGCCCCGAAGGAGAGCCTGAATGAGCCTCACACGACGTCAATTCGCCAAAGCCAACGCCGCGGCCATCGCAGCCAGCGTGGCTGGCATGCCTATCGCTACCAGTGCTAGCAATCTCGTTACTGATCCGCAGGCGACGGCGCTCAAGTGGCACAAGGCGCCGTGCCGGTTCTGTGGCACCGGCTGCGGCGTGATGGTCGCCACCAGCGGCGACCGCGTGGTCGCCACGCATGGCGATGTCAAGGCCGAGGTCAATCGCGGTATCAACTGCGTCAAAGGCTATTTTCTGTCGAAGATCATGTACGGCTCCGACCGTCTGACTGAGCCGCTGTTGCGGATGAAGGATGGCAAGTACGACAAACAGGGCGAGTTTCAACCTGTAAGTTGGGAGCAGGCCTTCGACATCATGGAAGAGAAATACAAGACCGCGATGAAGGACCACGGCCCCACTGCCGTAGGCATGTTCGGTTCCGGCCAGTGGACCGTGTGGGAAGGCTATGCGGCCAGCAAGCTGATGAAGGCAGGTTTTCGTTCCAACAACCTCGACCCGAACGCGCGGCACTGCATGGCGTCTGCCGCTGTCGGCTTCATGCGCACCTTTGGCATGGACGAGCCCATGGGCTGCTACGACGATATCGAAGCCGCGGACGCATTCGTGCTTTGGGGCTCGAACATGGCCGAGATGCATCCCGTGCTCTGGACCCGCGTGACCGACCGCCGCCTTAGCGCGCCGCATGTGAAAGTCGCTGTGATGTCGACCTTCGAGCACCGCAGCTTCGATCTTGCGGACATACCGATGGTGTTCACGCCGCAGACCGACCTGGTGATCCTCAACTACATCGCCAACCACATCATCGAGAGTGGCGCGGTCAATCAGGACTTCATCAAGAATCACACCAAGTTCGCCAAGGGCAACACCAACATCGGCTATGGCCTACGAGCAACCGATCCACGGGAGATGAAGGCCGAGAATGCCGCTGCGGCAGGCGGCTGGACCGACATCAGCTTTGAAGACTATGCCGAATTCCTCAAGCCATACACCCTGGAGCGCGCGGCTCGCGAATCAGGTGTTCCGGAAGAGCGCCTGCAGATGCTGGCGGAACTCTATGCCGATCCGAAAACAAAAGTGATGTCGTTCTGGACCATGGGTTTCAACCAGCACACCCGCGGGGTCTGGGCGAACAACATGATCTATAACATTCATCTGCTTACCGGGAAAATCAGCGAACCCGGCAACAGCCCCTTCTCGCTTACCGGGCAACCATCGGCCTGCGGCACGGCACGCGAGGTCGGCACTTTTTCGCACCGTTTGCCTGCGGACATGGTCGTCACCAACCCCAAGCATCGGGCCGTCACCGAGAAGATCTGGAAACTGCCCGAAGGCACCATCCCGGAAAAGCCCGGCTTCCATGCCGTGCAACAAAGCCGCGAGCTCAAGGACGGTGGCCTGAGGGTCTACTGGACCCAGGCGACGAACAACATGCAGGCCGGCCCCAACATCATGCAGGAGGTACTGCCCGGTTGGCGCAACCCGGAAACCTTCATCGTTGTTTCTGACGTGTATCCCACGGTCTCGGCCCAGGCTGCAGACCTCATCCTTCCCGCTGCGATGTGGGTGGAGAAGGAAGGTGCCTACGGCAATGCCGAGCGTCGCACCCATTTCTGGCACCAGCTGGTCAGCCCGCCAGGTGAAGCGCGCTCGGATCTCTGGCAATTGATGGAATTCTCCAAACGCTTTACCACCGATGAAGTCTGGCCTGCCGAGTTGCTGGCCAAATCACCGGAGCTGAAGGGCAAGACGCTGTTCGAAGTGCTTTTCAAAAACGGCCAGGTCGACACCTTCCCCGTTTCGGATATCGAAGAAGGCTACCGGAACCAAGAGTCGGAGGACTATGGCTTCTACGTTCAGAAAGGCCTGTTCGAGGAATACGCCCAGTTTGGTCGCGGTCATGGTCACGACCTCGCCGATTTCGACCGTTACCATCAGGAGCGCGGCCTGCGCTGGCCGGTTGTAGACGGCAAGGAGACCCTCTGGCGTTACCGTGAAGGCCATGACCCCTATGTCGAGAAAGGCTCAGAGGTACAGTTCTACGGTTATCCGGACAAGCGGGCGATCATCTTCGCACTGCCTTATGAGGCACCTGCAGAGATGCCGGATGAAGAATATCCGTTCTGGCTCAGTACCGGCCGCGTGCTGGAGCATTGGCACACCGGCAGCATGACCCAGCGTGTCGACGAGCTACACCAGGCTGTGCCAGATGCGCTGGTGTACATGCATCCGGACGATGCGCGCGAGCTCAAGGCCCGCCGCGGCAGCGTGGTCAAGGTCATCAGTCGACGCGGTGAAATGCAGGCTCGCATCGAAACCCGAGGCCGCAACAAGCCACCGAAGGGGCTGATCTTCGTGCCCTTCTTCGATGCCAACAAACTGATCAACAAGGTCACCCTCGACGCTACCGACCCGATCTCCAAGCAAACCGACTTCAAGAAGTGTGCCGTGAAGATCGAAGTGGTCAGCATCGCCTGAGGAGAGTCACCATGAAATTTCGTTTACTGCCTTTGATGCTCCTCGCGGTATTTGGCGTGGCCGTCGCAGCCGGGCCCGATTACCCACTGGATGCGCCCGCCCCGGATGGTCGCCGGCCGGGCGGCACCATCACCCAGGAGTTCACCCCGCCTCCGCTCAAGGATGAGGAAAACAAGGATCTGAAGCGCGAGCGCAACTATCCGGAGCAGCCACCGACTATTCCGCACACCATTCGCGGTTATCAGGTCGATATAAACGGCAACAAGTGCTTGTCCTGCCACAGCCGTGCCAACAGTGCTCGTACTCAAGCGCCAATGATCAGCATCACCCACTTCACCGACCGCGATAGCCAGACGCTCGGCGCTGTTGCCCCGCGTCGCTACTTTTGCACCCAGTGCCATGTGGTGCAGCACGACGTGAAACCGCTGGTAGAGAACGACTTCGAGAACATCGACGACCTGCTCTATCACGAAAACCAGCAGAACGAACAGTGAGGACGCCTGGATGAAGTCGATACTGTCGTTCCTCAAGCGCTACTGGACCGTTCTGCGCCGCCCAAGCGTGCACTACAGCCTGGGCGTCCTGACGCTCGGGGGGTTTCTTGCTGGCATCATCTTCTGGGGCGGGTTCAATACCGCGCTGGAGGCGACCAATACCGAAGCCTTCTGCATTTCCTGTCACGAGATGGAAGACAACGTATACATGGAGATCAAGGACACCATCCACTACACCAACCGCTCCGGCGTCCGCGCGACCTGTCCAGATTGCCACGTGCCACACGAATGGACAGACAAAATCGCGCGCAAAATGCAGGCTTCGAAAGAGGTCTGGGGAAAGATCTTCGGCACCATCAGCACGCGGGAAAAATTCCTCGGCATGCGCCGGGAAATGGCCGAGCGTGAATGGCGTCGTCTGAAGGCCAATGACTCGTTAGAGTGCCGCAACTGCCACAACTACGAGTTCATGGATTTCACTCGCCAGAGCAAACGCGCCGCCGAGTTCCACTCCAAAGCACTAGGCAAAGGCGAAGCGACCTGCATCGACTGTCACAAGGGCATCGCCCACCGACTGCCAGACATGCACGGCGTGCCGGGCTGGTAACTGTCCGGGCGGCGCTGATCCTGATGGGCAGCGCCGAATAATCTTCGATAGACCTGGGCCCAGGGACGGGCTCAGGTACCCAGACCGCCTTGATTCACATCCCCCCCGAAACGCTTCCGGCTCCTGCCCGCGCTTTACCCGCTGAACAACCTTGTTGCACCTGTGTCGAACTCCGGCTAATTATCGGAACGTCTCGATACCAACGACAACAAGGAGTCCACCATGCGTTATCAACTGTTCGGTGCAGCCCTGATGGCAGTCAGCGCCGTCGCTCACGCTGAGATCCAGACTCAGGAAATCCCCTACACCGCCGCCGACGGCACCAAGATGGTTGGCTACTACGCCTACGACGACGCTATCGAAGGCCAGCGCCCAGGAGTCGTGGTGGTCCATGAATGGTGGGGCCTCAATGACTACGCCAAAAGCCGCGCCCGTGACCTGGCCGGACTGGGTTACAGCGCCCTGGCAATCGATATGTATGGCGAGGGCAAGAACACCGAGCATCCGAAGGATGCGATGAGCTTCATGAAAGCCGCGCTGGCCGACGCCGACGCAGCCAAAGCCCGCTTCAACGCCGGTGTGGATCTGCTCAAACAGCAACAGCAGACCGACGCCGCCAAACTCGCCGCCGTTGGCTACTGCTTCGGCGGCAAGGTCGTGTTGGACATGGCCCGCCAGGGCGTACCACTCGAAGGCGTTGTCAGCTTTCACGGCGCCTTGGCCACCGAAACCCGCGCAGCGCCGGGGAGCGTCAAAGCGCGCGTACTGGTCGAACACGGCAGCGCCGACAGTATGGTCAGTGCCGAAGACGTCGCCGCCCTGAGCGCCGAAATGGTCAAGGCCGGCGCCGACTATCAATTCGTCAACCTGCCAGACGCCAAACACGGCTTCACCAATCCAGGGGCTGACAAGTTTCAGGAAAAAGGCGTCGATGTGGCCTACAACAAAGCCGCCGACGAGCGCTCATGGAATGACATGCAACGCTTCCTCGACGAAACGTTCGACAGCAGCCGCCCTTAACCCAATGGCTTGATACGCCGGCCATGGTTGCGAAGGGGCTGGATGCTTCTGTTGCCCGGGATGTTCGAAACGCCATGAACACGCTAGATAAGCAGGCGTGTTTTGGTGCTGTGGCGTAAGGAACCGCTTGGTGGCTTGGGTTCGTTGATGCTTCACGTTGACGGGCGCCCTTCGTGGCCCCCGTCAACAACCGTAGCTGTCTAACGGTCCGTCCTCTCCCGTTTGGGGAGAGGCTGGGGTGACGGCTGGCGAACACCGCCATCCAAGCACCCCGCGCAAGCCGCTGGCTTCTTTTACTTCTTCCGGTGTTCCGCCTCCCAGAGCAGCCTCTGCCCGGCTCCCGTGCTAGCATTACGGCCCACCGCAACTCCCCCCATTCCGAATCGATCGCGAGTCATGGCCGAACACGATTTTCGCTATACACTGCTCAACCCCGGACACACCCTGACCGAATGCCGAGCCTTGGCGCCGGGCCGTTACCAGGTCACCGGCAACGGTGGCAATGTTCGCTCAGGCGACGTCCTTATCGTCACGCTTAAAGGCAGCCGAGACCTCTCCCAGCGCCTGACCGTCGACAAGGTTCGCCACCTGATCAACCCGCCAGGCCAGTGGATGGCCGTGGCGAACGGACCGGTGTTCAAGGAGCTGGCGATCATCAACTGGCAGGTCGACTGCGACGGTTGCGGTAAGCAACTGGATTTCGAGTTCGCCGTAGACGCCGCCAAGGGCGAAGCCGCGCGCGCGCCAGCAGCCGAGGCACGGATCGTCGAACTGGGCTGGACGAACGACACCGGCCGACACCTCTGCCCAGCCTGCCAGAGGGCAAAGTCATGAAAAAAACTATCCTGGCCGGCTTGTTCTTCTTGTCCGTAACCGGTTGCTCGGTCGAACCCTTAACCCTGCAGAACGAAGTCACCTATATCGCCGAGTGGATCGGTGACGAGCCCGTGGTAGGCCGTAACCCTGTGTCGCTGACCTTCAGCGAAGACCGCGCCTACGGCAACGCCGGTTGTAACCACTGGTTCGCCAGCTACCAGCTCGACGGCCAGCAGCTGCGCTTCAGCGAAATCGGCAGCACGCGCAAGATGTGCGCCGAACACATCATGAAGCAGGAACAGCACTTCCTCGAACTGCTCTCGCAAATCGAACGTTGGGACGTATCCAAGATCGACCAACTGCGCTTCTGGCCCACCGAAGGCGCTCCCCTGCGAGTTTGGCCGGAACAGAACTGAGCTGCGCCAAAGATGGGCACGCCAGCTATGGTGTGCCCCTTCAGCACGCGTAAAGCCTCAGCCGTAGCCAGCATCGTATAGCCCACGACCCGCATCAGGAATCAGGCGTACCGCTCGAGGCGCTTTCATCCAGACCCGGCAAACCCAACTGAAACCCGCATAGCCACTGCAACCTAGGGCACTCAGCAAAACCTCGGGACTGGTTCTGTGTGTGACCGGTTGAGACCGCTGCCATAGTTGGCGGAATTGGCACGCCCTCTGCAATAACCCAGGTAACCAGTTTTGGGGACCCTGGTACAGGCAGGCCAGGGATTCCCCTCTTTTATCTCTCAGCCGAAGGGCGGCAATAGCGGCCCTTCGGCGTTGCTAGCGATACAGTTCGCGGCGGAAGATAAGCGGTGGTGAGCCGCGGTAGATGCCAAAGCTTGCCAGCCCGGTTGCAGATTCCCTCCCTTTCCCGGCCCAGTCGTACTTGAGCCATTCAGGCATGAATGGAAGTGCAACCTTAACGCCACCTTGATTGCCCTGCCCCGGCGCGCTCAGCCCCAAGGCACCTTTGCCGCCAGGCAGTATGCTCACCGTCGCCGAAGTTTCCCCCTGCGAAAGACCACCATTGAATGCCTGCAGCGACGGCTCGCCTACCGTTGCAGAAACTGTGCATTGATCGTCCTCCGGCCGGAAGCCGAGGACCGTCCCAAGTGCCTGCCAAGTTTCGATAGTTACCGGCATATCCAGTCCCTGCAGCTCCGAACCGTGAGCGTTGCCGAGTGATAGCCGGCCAAGTCGTATTTCGCTGCCAGGACTCTGCGTAAATTCGTAAGTGTATGACTGGCAACCAAAGCCAGCTGTTGAGTGACAGGCTCCATCCAGATCCGTTAGGCCTGCTGCCGGGAGTGTCTGTTCCACGACAGCAACGAAGGGAAGATCATCTGGCGAAGGCGCGCCACCCGGTTCGTAGATAAGCTGCTCGCCGGACCAACGAAACTTCCGTGAACCATTACCGTCGTTGATACCTTCGATTACCTCATCTGGAGAACCCAACGTTATCAGACGATCATCCAGCGCGTTCTTGCCGACGATTGATCGATAGGCCTCACGAGTCGGCGAGCCCAGCCGCCAGAACGGTTCGCGATCATAGTTTTTCGTGACCGACCCGGCGCTGTTGTAACCAGTCACCGTTACCTGCGGCTCAAGACCCGAGGCGAAGTCGATAGGTTGCCCCTGATAGCTGAACGCGCCGCAACTTGGAGTAAGACTGGCAGCCGCAACTACCCCAAGACGAGCCGGGATAAGACGACCAATGAAGTTGCTGACTCCCCCTTCGACGGACTCACCGAGGTAACTGACGCCTCGGTTCGGACTGGCAGTGAGCTGGAAGATCCCAACCTCGGAAATGCTTTGTGCCTCCACAGTAGTCATTTCGCCTGGTGCATGGTTATAGGACGTCACGCCAAGAGCCCCGAGATCGCCGTCGGCTGGCGCCATCAGCGTATGCTCCAACCTGACAGCACCGCTCGCGGCACTCAGTACAAAGTTAGGTGTGGTGATGTTATCCGCCAGCGCTTGTGCAGTCCGCGGCTCGCTATCAGAGCCGTCCCACCCGACCGCCCTGAAGCGCACCGGAAACGGCTCTCCTGCGGCGACGAAGACTTCTCGACATTCATCTATCGTGGCTCCATTGCAGCGCTTGTTCGCTGGGCGCTTGTCGATATCGGTCTCGATGTGGATTCCGTAAGGTTTGCTGACGAACTGATCTGCCGCCACCATGACCAGCCCGCGCTCATCTCCCTCGGTGGGCGCATACCGGACGTTGAAGTTTATCCGCCCCGCATCGGAATAGCTGACTGTCAAAGGGGCTGTGGCCTCGTCATTGAAAGTCAACGTCAGCGGCGTGAACTCGGCTGCCGAACCAGTTGGCGTCGTACTGATTGGCGTGTCGTTGATGCTAACCGCCCGGCTGCCGGTACTCGGCGAATCGTAGGTGGCATTAAAGCCGATACTTTTGCTCCCGCCGCCAAACCCAGCCACGCACTTTTGCGGGTCCTTTGCATCGGCCTTCACTGCACGTAACCAGACATTGGATTGAGGACGGTTGGCGATGAGTGTTGGTACGTCGACGATAAATCCGCTCTCCACGCCTACCAGTTTGCACCCACCCGTGGAGCAGGTGGTTTCGCCGAAGGACAGAGCCGGGGGCGTGGATCCGCCGACCCCAATTGTCGCATCCCCAGGGCGGGTTACTTGAACCATAGCTTTTGCAGTCCCGCCGGAAAAACTCAGCTGGTTACCGCCCTTCCATACTGCATCTTCGGCGGTAAGAGTCGCCGTTACAGCGTCGATGTAGACCTGTGAGCAGTCAGCATTCAGGCAGGCAGTCACCGTCACGTCTTGCGGATTGCAGGTCAGCGAAGTTGGGGAATAGCGCAAGTCGAAATGATGAATCTGCTGGCCGATGGCCTCGATTTCAGTCGCACAGACATTCAGGTTGTCGATTTCGTGGATGTTGGTCGACGCGCCAGTGGAGCCTGTAAAGGACAGGAAGAACCGATCTGGCATCGGCGGCTGGCCGTTGACACTAGCCATAACGTTGTACTTGTTCAGGTTGGGCAGCACTTCGAATCCTGAGTCCGTTTTGCGTTCTACCGTAACTAGTGCCTGGCCTTCATTCCGTGCATCGACAGTAATCCTATACCGATGCCCGGGCGCTGCACTTTTACTCCTCGCATCGTCAACGCCCAGGCGGAGCGAGCTTTCCGTGCCGGCCAGGTAACGATAGCCAACGAGCCCATTGCCCGCGCCCCGCATGCTTACTGAGTCTGGTATCCGGTCGGTTCGCCCCCCCTCGCGCCCTTCGCCCCGGGTAGAGAAGTTACCGTACTCGTCTAGAGCGATCCCGAGCCATCCGCCCGCAAAACCGCTGACCTTATTCGCGTTGTCGTTGAGTTGCGCATACCCTAGTGAGCCCCCGAATCCACCCGGCTGAGGGGTCTGAGTAGCATCGGACAAGATGACCGCTATGCCATCGGCACCGGTGCCGTTGTAAGCGTAATAATCGAACTCGACCTGGATGAAGTTTCCCTGTGCGGGGAAGAGCTTTTGCAGAGCTGTGGCCGTAGCTACGTTAGTAGCGTTACTGGTCAACCGGAGGCGCTCGTCGTAAACAGCTGGCGTGAAGGCCGTCCTGCCACGGCTGGAAGCTACCCAATCGTTACTGAGCGCGTCATCGAAGGTATCGCCGAAGCATTGGAGCCGACGCGAGCAAGCGTGTCGTTCCGCTGCCAACGCGGCAACCTCCCTATCGCTGAGAGCGCCGTCATAAATGCGGAGCTCATCCAGTTCACCGTTGAAATAGCGGCCAGCCAACTGGTCCCACCCCAGTTGCAACGGATCGGTGTTGGCCACCGGTGTTCCAGAAAACTTCGCTCTCCCAGCCTCGGCACCGTTAATGAAAATCCGCTGATCACCAGGCGTGTAACGGATCAGAACATGACTCCACTCCCCGACTTTTAGCGCTTTGTTGCTGTTGAAATGGACCGCTGAAGTCGGCCCGGTGGTCCGCCACCACCAGTTCACCGTACCGTCGGGGTTCAGATGAAATTCGTAGTTCTCGTCTTTTGAAAGGATCGACATGAGATCAGTAGGAGGAAGGCTTCTGGGCTTAACCCATAACCCGATCGTGAAACTATCTTGCAGAGTCAACAGATCATTGTGGGGCGTTTGAACATACTGTTGTGAAGCAGATCGGAAGCGCCCATATCCACAGGTACCAAGATTACCCACCTCTTTTAACGCAGGCTCGGCAAAGTCAGTCATGGCACCGTTAACTGACCGACCCGCAAGTCCGTTTCCTGATGCATCCTTGACCTCACCGAGCGCCCCGGTCCAGCTCCCTTCATCGAGCAACCAGCTCAACCGAAGCTCAGTGGGCTTGGCACAGCTACCAGTTGGTGCCATATACACAACGGTCGCATTCGAACCTAGTGAAATGTTCGCAGCTGTCACGGCGCCGTAGAGCGATGATGTGTCCCCAAGAGTGACGTTTTGCTCACTGTATAAATAACCGCTAATGGTCGAGTTAGTGCCAAAACCGACATTCTTGTAGCCGTAGAAGAAAAGCTTGCTCGGAGCCCCGGTGCTCTCGTTCGCGGGCGAATTGAGCAATGAGCGTTCGCCAAAGCTAGCCGAGTCACGAACGAACAGTCGTACCCTTCCGTTGCCAACGACCTGGATCTGCGAAGCCTTGCCGGTATTGATCGACCCGATCCAATAATCGCCAGCCGAAAGTTCAAGGATGGCGTCATCCGCCATCCGCACCTCTTCGATATAAAATTTTTGGCCGTTGCTGCTGATAGCCAAACGCCCACGCCTCTTAATATCCCAGGCTCCATAGCGATTGCTCGAATCAGCGTCCAGCCGCTCTACCCGGTTTGGACTAACAAGCACGTTCTTCTGACCAACGAAACTTGGGAAACTGCCTGCCGACTGCGACGGGCCGTTAGTGCCGCTGGCTTGGCACTGCATCGTCGAACAGGTTGGTGCTAACAACGACCAAAGCCAATGTCGATAGATTGTCCCGGCATGTAGCAAACCATCAGGACTACCTTGCAATTGGGCGAAGCCGTCAAAAGAGATCTGACCACGGCTGTGACTCTGCACGCCATCAGGGAAGTTCTCCGAGCAGATTCCCAGGTCCGCGCTCCAAGCCAGCCCAGAGCAAACCAGGGCGAAAAAGGCGAGCAAGACGTTACGCACGGCTCTCTTCATCAGGGCTTCCTTTCCACCACGGCACTCAGTTGTCGGTAGGCGTAGTCCGGCTTCGCGCCAGGCTGTCCGTTTTGTGCCGTCGCAACGAGGCGATACAGGGTAATGCTTCCTCCGTCGGCTTCCGGGTAATCGTCCCAGTCGCATTCGACGCGCAGGAAGAAGTCATCAAGACCACTGCCATTAAGCGGCGGAGAGGCGTTCGGATCGCAAACGCCGGTTTCGAGCGCTCGCGCTATTCCCCACTCGAGTCCTGCGTTAGCTGCCTGATAGGCACGAGTCTGTTGAATGGCGAGGCTAATAGTCCCGTGTTGGGCTGTCGACAGTCGAGCCATCGTTAGGATGATCAGAGTTACGATCACCATCAGAAACAGCGCCGCGACCAGCCCGAAGCCGGCCGAGCGTCCAGGGAAGGGGCGATCAAGGGACATTGTTTACATGGACCTGCTGATTCAACCGAAGGGTTTCGCCAGCCTGGGTCATGCCAAGCGAGAGGCTCAGCAGTCCACCGCGCTGCGCTGTGCCGGCTCGGTAGCTGAACTCGCACTGGCTGACATCACTGGCAAGTAATTGGGGCACGGACCCGGGCGGCGGTGACGAAGGCAGGCTCGCCAGCAGTTGGTTATAGCTGTAGCGCATCAACTGCCCATTCTGGCAGCGATAACCCACCACACGCTCAGCCAGATACAGGCGTCGCTGCGGCGAAGCGAAGGCGAAACGAAAGCCACCGGTGGGCAGGTTGCCGAGGGCGATGAGAGACTCGTTCGTCGGCGCACCGCTGCGCAGCGTAAAGGTCGTGCCGGTCGGCGTAATCACGCCGGGGTTCCCGCCCGCCCAGAGATTTGCCCCTACGACGGGAGTCGTGCCCGATTGCGCGCCAACGTTGTAGAGCACCAGCCAGCGTGCACCGGACAGATCGAGCGAAGGCGTCAGGACCTGCACGGAATCACAGGAACTATCAGCTGTGGTGCTCCCGCAATTGGTCGCGGCCTCGCCAAAGCGCAAACCGTCGCTGTCGTTGCGATTGGGCCTGTAGCGCGCCGCGCTATGAATTAGCAGCAACTCGAAGGCTTGGCCGTCCGCTGCAACCCGCAGCGAGTTGGGCACTGCGAGCCGCACATCGCGCACCATACGCTGCATAGCGCCAGCACCAAGGTCTACTAGCTCGGCACGACGACTCTGCGCCGTGAAGCTTTCCATTGGCCGACCCACCACCGTTGAAATCATCACAGCCACCAGCCCGGCCAATGCGATGACCATAACCAGCTCCACCAGGGTGAATCCGCGCAACTTTAGGGGCATAGGCTCGCCCCCGATGGGTCCGTTTCGCCGTAGCACGTACGGTAGCCACTCAGCTGCAATGGGGCGCCGGCCGGGTCCGTTACGGTGACGTCAATGCGTAGCGCCTGAACGCCGCTCCAGGCATCTGGGCCGTTCACCGAAACGGCAACGTCATAGGCTGCCAAGTCAGCAATCGCGGTACCGACGGCATCATGCGGCGCCTCGGACAACCCCGCGTAGTCGCGAACGTCGTTGAAACAGGCACGCACCGGGCTGCACGCGGCGTTCGCTTGCGTGGTAAACGCCTGCAACTCGATTTCTTCCAGATATGCCTCGGCAATCGCCAGGCTCTGCTGGCGCAGCAGCGGATCGGCAGAACGTGCCGTTATCGAGGCCATGGCAGTGAACAGCGCTGCGGCTGCGATACCGATGATCACGATGCTGATCACCAGCTCGATCAGCGTCATACCCTGCTGGCGCTTCATTGCACCAGCCCGGTTTCGGCGGTCACGCTGAAGCTGAACGCACCGATGGTGGCACTCGCCGCGCTGGAGGGACGCCCCAGCGAGTCGAACACCACCGGAAAATTGGTCGCCGACACCGAAACGCCTGCTGGCACCTCGGTATTGGCGAATGGAATCTGGCCGTCCGGCCCCTGCACCTCAGCGACGTATTCACCGGACGCGCAGTTGGCCGCTCGACGCAAGCGGTAGCCGTTTTTATCGTCAAGACTGACCTGGGTCAGGCAGCCACTGGCCAACGCCAGCTTCTGCGCATAGCGCACAGCCGAGACCGTTTCTTCGAAGAAAAGGCGCTCGTCAAACACTTTTCGATCGAAGAAGCGCGGCCCCACCACAGCGGCGAGGATGCCGATTATGACTAACGTCAGTATCAGCTCTACTAGGGTGAAGCCATGCTGATCAGTCATGGAAGCTCAAAGCGCAATCTAGTACGGTATCGGTCACGCAGGGCGAGTGAAAGCAACTACCGGAACTTCCAACGAATGTCGGTATCACGGTTTCGCTGCTCGACTGAGCCTGATATGCCGCTGAACTTAGTTGCAGTCCGAAGCAACGATGGAAATCTGTGGCGCGGCGGTATCTGTAGCCGCGACATAGGTCACGATACAAGTAGTATCGGAAGTTGCTCCTCGTGGCTTGTAAACAGCACCCGTGGTTCCAACCTGTTCAAAATCGGATGTCGTTCCGACTGACATGCCAGCAAGCACTGCGATATCTGCCGCGGCAGGGTACCCGTTAGCCATTGTGTAATCCGTGCCCTCCACGGAGACAACATCGGTACTACCATTCTTTGCCAACCAAGACGAATGGGCCATAGCTGACGCCGACTTCATCGAGCCGTAGGCTGCCTGCAATGTAGCCGCACGGGCATCTCCCCCAAGGTCGACAAACTTCGGCAAAGCAAACGCCGCCAGGATCCCCAGAATTACAATCACCATAATCAGTTCAATCATGGTAAAACCACTTTGTTGTTTCTTCATTTCTATGCCCCCGAGGCAGTTGGTATTACGGTTTGAAAGTGGTGACGACCGTACCGAGCACCGAGTCGTAAACGATCGTGTCGTTCTTGTCTTGGCCCTGGTAGGTGTAGGTGCAGGCCTGACCGGTGCCGCCGGCCATTGTGGCAACGTAGTTCGGCGAAGTTCCCGTGATGGTCGGCGCTGACCCTTGCAGCAAGTTGATCCAGAGCGCCTGACAGTCGGCAACCGAACCAAGGGTGTTACCGCCATCGATACCTACCGGCCAGCCACTGGTATTGACGTCGACGTTGCCAGCGCCAAAGCCCACAACGTTATCGTTCGACGTTATGCCCTTGCCCCGGTTAACTTCCCACTGTGCACGCGCGAGCATGACGGCAGATGCCAGCGCACCGCCGACGCCTCGCACGGACGCCTCATGAGCATCATCTGCGACATCGATAAAACGCGGCAGCGCAACCGCCGCCAGGATACCGAGGATGGCGATTACCACCACCAGCTCGATCATCGTGAAACCCTTGTTCCTGCTCATTGCTGCTCCTCGTTTTGCCGGTCAACGCGGCCTTTCCGTAGCCGAACCGTTTTGTCTGTGCCGACACGTCTTCCCTGAGCTGTCAGCGTTCTTTTGCACGTCACGCCAAGTGATTGACGGTAAACCCGCCGGTGCATGGCCTTAGCAAGCTTTCGGCCAGTTGTCTCACCCCCTCCCCTGCGCCGCACTGCCCAGTTCCCACATCGGCAAAAACACACCGAGCGCCAGCACCAGCACCATCACGCCCATGCAGACGATAAGAATCGGCTCGATGGCGTCGGCCAATTGCTTGAGGTCGTAGTCGACTTCCTGTTCGTAGAAATCAGCCACTTCGATAAAGAGGTCGTCCAACGCGCCGGTTTCTTCACCGACGGCCATCATCTGCAGCACAAGCGGGGTGAACAGGCCGGAGTTGTGGGCCGAGCGAGTCAGCGCTTCGCCGCGTTCGACGCTTTCGCGGATGCCGAGAATCGCCTGGCCGATATGCTGGTTGCCGACGCTGGCGCTGTTGATCGAGAGGGTCTGCAGCAACGGCACGCCGGCGCGGTACATCATCGCGAAGGTACGGGTGAAGCGCGCCAGGGCGATGCGTTCGAAGATGCCGCCGACAATGGGCAGGCGCAGTTTGATGCGGTCCCATTGGAGCCGTCCGGCATCGGTCTCGATCCATTTGAAGAAGGCGTAGAGCCCGCCAACGATGCCCAGTAGCAACAGCCACCAATAATCGCGCATGAAATTGGAGGTGCCGATCAGCACGCGGGTGGCCCACGGCAACTGGGCATGGAACTGGGCGAAGACCTTAGCGAAAGCCGGGATCACCAGTAGGTTGATCACTGCGAGCGCGACGCCCATGGCGACCATGACAAAGATGGGATAACGGGTCGCCTGCTTGATGCGCTTGCGGGTTTCGCGCTCCAGCTCGAGGTAGGCCGACAGCTGTTTGAAGGCCTGGTCGAGCTGGCCGGTGTTTTCGCCAACACTGACCATGCTGACGAACAGGTTGTTGAACACTTTGGGATGGGCATTCAGCGCTACGGCCATGGATTGACCGCTCTCCAGGCTGGCGCGCACGTCCTGCAGGATCTGCCGGAAGAACAGGTTTCGGTTCGACTCTGCCAGACCGCCGATAGCGCGGATGATCGGCACACCGGCCTTGCTCAGGCTGAACATTTGGCGGCTGAAGATGATCAGCTCATCGAGATCGACGCGTTTGCGCCGGAGCTTTTCGCGCAGCATGGCCAACGCATCACCGCTGCCTGCTTGAGCCTCGCCGGCTTCGATTGTCAGCGGGGTGATTTGCCGTGACAGCAATTCGCCCGCGACGGTATCGGCGCTGGCACCCTCGAGCGCGCCGCTAACTTTGACGCCTTGGGCGTTGCGGCCGGTGTAGCGGAAGCTAGGCATAGGCACGCCCCCCCCTGTCGCCACCGGCCGGCGCGATTCTGCACATGAACAATGGCCGCGCGGGTTCCAACCGCCCTGCGACGCCAAAAGCATCGCCCCGAGGTCGGGCCTCCCACCAGAGCAGCCGGTGCACACCGAACCCTGTAGGAGGCGCGCCCTCGCGGCGATTGGGGGCACCGGGAGAACGCGACCCGCCACTGGGGCGTTGGTCGCTAACCCATTCGGCGGGATTGGTATAGGCGCTGGTGTCCGAGCAGCTGCGGATCGCCAGCAAGCTGGCTCCTACCGGAGCGGCGCGGCGTGGCGCAGCCTGGGCGTTCACACCGTCACCTCGTCATCCACCAGGGTGGCGCACACCTTGAGCACTTCATCGACGCTGGTGATGCCAGCAATGGCGTAATCCAATGCACATTCAGCCAGCGGCCGGTAATGCGGTTGCTTGCGCGCGGCTTCGGCGAAGCCTTGCGGATCACCACGACGCAGCGCGGCGATCATCGGTTCGTCGAGTTCGAGCAACTCATAGACACCGATCCGGCCGCTGTAACCACTGTTGTGGCACTGGTGGCAGCCGCTGCCGCGACGGAAACGCTTGTCGGCCAGCGACCCGCCGTGCAGCGTTTCCAGCCAGACCAGCTGACGCGGATCCGGCTGGTGCTCTTCCTGGCAGTTTTCACAGACGCGACGAATGAGGCGCTGGGCCAGCACCGCGTTCAGCGCCGTGGCGACGAGGAAGGGTTCCACGCCCATGTCGATCAGGCGCATGGCCGATGTCAGGGCATCGTTGGTGTGCAACGTCGACAGCACCAGGTGACCGGTCAGCGCTGCACGCAGGCCGATCTCGGCGGTCTCCTGGTCACGGATCTCGCCGACCAGCACGATGTCCGGGTCCTGACGCAGCGCGGCTCGCAGCACGCGCGCGAAGGTCAGCTCGATCTTGGCATTGACCTGAACCTGATTGACCCGCGGCAGGCGGTATTCCACCGGATCTTCCACGGTGATGATTTTCTTCTCCGGGCTGTTCAGCTCGGAAAGTCCCGCATAGAGCGTGGTGGTTTTACCCGAGCCGGTCGGCCCGGTGACCAGCACCATGCCGTGGGGACGTTGCAGCAGACGACGGAAGCGCTCGAGCATCGCCGCCGGCATGCCGGTGCCGTCGAGCTGAAACATCGCCCCGCTCTGGTCGAGCAGGCGCATCACCACCGATTCGCCGAACTGCACCGGCATCGTCGACACACGCACATCAATGTTGCGGCCCTTCACCCGGATGTTGAAGCGACCATCCTGCGGCAAACGTTTCTCCGAGATGTCCAGGCCGGACATGATCTTCAAACGCATGACCAGCGCCGAAGCAACGCGATGCTCTTTCATCACCTGCTCGTTGAGTACACCGTCGATACGCTGACGGATCCGCACCACGCCTTCGTCGGGTTCGATGTGAATGTCGGAAGCTTTCATCTGCACGGCATCTTCGAACAGCGTCTGCAACAGCCGCACCACAGGCGCGTCGCTGTTGCTCTCAGCACCGAGGCGCGACAAGTCGAAATCGCTGTCTTGCAGTTCGCCTTCCAGCTCACCGGCCAGCGAGGCGATTTCGCTAGTGCGTCGGTAGAGCTGATCGAGGGCGCCCAGCAGCTCGCTTTCACGGACTACCGCTGGGAATACCCGCTTGCCCAGCAAACGCTCCATTTCGTCCTGGGCGAAGAGGTCGAGCGGATCGGTCATGCCGACCAGCAGCCCCTCAGCCTGGCGCGACAGCACGATGACGCGGAAACGCCGTGCCATTGCCTCGGGCAGGCTCTGGGTCAGCTGATTGTCGAACTTGTAGTGTTTGAGCTCGACGAAGGGGATCTGCAACTGCTCGGAAAGCGCCCGAAGCAGGCGTCCTTCATCGATAAAACCGAGATCCAGTACCGTGCGACCGAGCTTGGAGCCGGTCCGCTTCTGGTCCTGCAATGCGAGCTGCAACTGAGCGTCACTGATCAGCCCGGCCTGGACCAGGAGGTCGCCGAGGCGAATCTTGCGCTGGCGGATGTCCTGAGTCATTGCGTCCCTCCGAGGGAACCGGCACGTTCAGTGGCGAACTGACGCGCGCTTTCATCCAGGCCCTGCCCTTGCAATGCCTGGCGATAATGCCGACCGGCCTGTGCCGGCTGATCGAGTTGTTCCAGCGCGATGGCCAGGCCGAGCTGCCATGCGCCCTGCCCTGGTTGAATAGCGATTAGCTGACGGTAGGTCGCAGCGCTTGCGGACCACTCGCCGACCTGTTGGTACAGCGCAGCGAGCAAGGCGTGATACGCGGTGTTGCGCTGCAGTGCCGGCGCGTTCTGCTGCAACGTTGCGATGGCTGCGCCTTGATCGCCGAGTTGCAACTGGCCGCGCGCGAGCAACTCACGCAGCTCGGCATCGAACGGGCGGGCCTGCAACTGAGCCGGCAGCCATTTCAGCAACGCGGTGGTATCGCCGGCGCTGAGGTAGGCACGAGCCAGCCAGCGGCTGATCTCCGCGCTATCCGGTTGTGCCTGGTGCAGTGCCTGCAGCTGCCGAATAGCCGATAGGTGATCACCCCGACTCAGCGCGTCGCGGGCCTGCGCCAGTGCATCGGGCTGATGCGCACCGATCGTGATATTTCCAGCGCCTGCTGGCACAACGGGCTCTGCGGCAACCGCAGCGCGGGGCACGGCCTTGGGCTCAAGTTTCGTTTTGGCGCGGGTCGACTCGTTGAGCGTCTCAGCCGGCTCGACGTCCCGGGTCACCCAGTCCGGCAACTGCGCCTCGTCCATACCCGGCGACTCGGCAACCGGCATAGATTCGGTCTGCGGATCGGCATCAGCCGCACTGCCAAACGACACGTCCAACCATAGCTGCGAGCGATCACCGATCGTTTCGAGGCGATCAGCCACGTTCAACTGATCACCGAAACCGATGATCAGCACATTAACGTTGCCGTCCTGCGCCTCGACGCGCCAAGACAGCGTCTGCCCTTCTTTCTCGATGCGCCCGGTGCGGGCCTCGCCCTTGAACTGCACATCGCTGAGGCGGAAGCTGACCGAGCCGTTCGTATCGATTCGCTGGTAGCTGACGGATCGATCGAGTAGCAGCTGCAGGACGAAACGCCGCCCATCGTTCTGTGGCAACACCTCCAGCAGTCGCGTCAGCGCGACAGGCTCTGGAATCGGCACAACTTCTTCGACCGGTGGCGGGACAACGACGGGCGCCGCAGACATGGGCTGCGCGGCCGGTTGCAGGCGCCCGGAGAGCAGGAACAGCGCAACGGCCAGCACCCCGATTGCGGCAACGATCAGCAACCCGCGGCGCAAGCGCTCATAGCCCTCACGCCGTTTCGCAGCGGCTTCGTCCACGGCATAAAGGCTACCCAGCTGCTCACGTTCGGCCGGCGCCGCGCGGCGCGCCTCAAGATCCCGCAGCATGTCGTTGACCAGGCTCACGGCAGCACCTCGGTGAGTTGCGCCAGCCATTGCCAGGCACCGGCGATCAGTGCCAGCGACAGGCACCCAGCGGTCATCTTCCAGCCGAAAAGACGTGAGGTGTTTCGCCAGAACGGCTTCGTACCTTCGGTATCGTCCAACGCCCGGCGGACATGCCGAGTCAGGACCTGACGTGCCCCTTCACCGAACGCCACCATCAGGCATTTGTTCGCCAGGATGTTGAGCAACCTCGGAATTCCGCCGCTGCCTCGCACGAGCAAACGTACCGCCGCAGCCTTGAACAGCGGCTCGCCCCGATAACCCGCCACGGCCAGGCGTTCCTGCAGGTAGCGCGTAGCATCGCTCACATCCAGCGGGCGCAGGCTGTAGGAAAAGGTGATGCGCTGACGCAGCTGACGAAAGTCTTCGCGGGCCAGGGTCGCGTCCAGTTCCGGCTGACCGAACAGCACCACCTGCAACAGCTTGTCGTGTTCGGTCTCGAGGTTGGTCAACAGGCGCAAGGCTTCCAGCGTCGCAGTCGGCAGCGCCTGGGCTTCGTCGATCAGCAGAACGGTGCTCTTGCCCTGCGCGGCCAGCTCGATCAAGCGTGCGTGGAGGGCGTTGAGCAAGCCGTGGTTGTCCAGCTCGCTCGCCTCGGCAATGTGCAGTTCGTGCGCCAGCGCCTGGCGCAAGGCCATTGGCGTCAACGTCGGATTCGGCAACCAGGCGACCTGATAGAGAGCGGCGTCCAGTTCGTTGAGCAGCGCGCGACAGAGTAGTGTCTTGCCGGTGCCCACTTCCCCGGTGACCTTGATGAAGCCCTCGCCCTCACCCAGCGCCACGCGCAGCAGATTGAGGCAGGCCTGATACGGCGCCAGCTGAACCATGAAGCCTGTGTTCGGTGTCAGCGCGAATGGCTTCTCGCGCAGGCCGAAAAATGCTTCGTACATACCGGCGGTTACCTGGTCGACCGGAAGGATTCGGCGGATTTACGCAGATCATCCAACCAGACCTGATCGTCCACCACTTGTGGCCGCATGAGGATCACCAGCTCGGTCTGCAGCAAGGCTTTGCGTTGTTGCTGAAACAGCGTGCCCACTATCGGCAGCTTCGAGGCCCAGGGGATGTTTGCATCGGTATTGGTGTTGCGGTTTTCCAGCAGGCCGCCGATGACCACCACCTGACCGCTGCGGGCACGCACGATGGAATCGGACTGACGTGTAGTCGAGAGCGCCAGCGGCAGATTGAAGACATTGTCCGAGCCGCCCAGCTGGATGGTCTTGTTCTGGTCCTGCACGCGGCTGACGGTCGGCCGCACGTGCAGCGTGACCTGGCCGTTCTCATCGATCTGCGGGGTGACATCCAGCGATATGCCGGAGAAGAACGGAGTCAGGGTGATGTCCAGATCCGGTGCAGTGGTGCCGCCCACGAGCGACGTCGTGGTGGTCGAAACATCGGTTACGAAGAACTCGTCCGTGCCGACCTTGATGACCGCTTTCTGGTTGTTCAGTGTCGAAATCCGTGGGCTGGACAGCACACGTACCTCGCCTTGGGTCTCCAGCAGTTGCAGCACGCCGCTGAAATCACCGACCTGCACCGCAGCACTGAACACACCGCCGACGCTGTTCGGCCCGCTCAGCGCGTCGCCCTGCACGCCAAGGCTGAAATCGGCATTGCCCATGCTGCCGAGCTGAGCCCAGTTGATGCCGGACTGAAAGCCATCGGACAGATTCACTTCGAGGATCTTGGTTTCGAGGATGACCTGACGTTGCAGGTTGCGCTGCGCCAGGATCAGAAAGCGCTCTACAGCCTGCTGATCCGCGCTGGAGGCTCGCACCACAAGCAATCCGCTTTGCGGATTCACGACGACCTGATTGCCTTCTTCGCCGCCGATCATCATCTCGATCACGGCTCGCACTTCGCTCCAGAAGTCCACGTTGCTGGTGGTCAACAACTGGCTGGCATTCACCGTCGAGGAGGTACTGCTGGTCGTGGTGCCCGCCGCGCCGACGCCGGTGCTATCGCTGCTGGTGACCTGGCCCGAGCTTACGCGGGTGTCGGTCATACCCTGGCGCTGGACGTTCAGATAGTCGAGATCGTACGTGCGGGTAATCGCCTCGTTCGGCTGGATCTGATAGCCGTAGGCGGTACGCTGGTAGTCATAGCCGTAGCTATCCCGAACCGCCGCCAGGGTTTCTTCGAGGGTGACGTTACGCAGACTGAAGGTTACGTTGCCGGTCACGCCGGGGTGCACCAGCAGATTTTCCCCGGCACTGTTCATCAGGCTGAGGAAGAACTCGCGGGCCGGCATGTCGCTGACGGCCACGTCGAACCGAGGCCCCGAGACGACGAGCTTGTCGGCTGCCAAAGGTGGGATCAGTCCCGCCTGCACCGAAACTGGCGGAACCACTTTCAGCTGGTTCTGTTCCAGGCTTTCCTCGAACAGGCGGTTGCTCTGCTCGTACAGACGTTGATCGCCGTCTTCGAAGGTCTGACAGGCAGAAAGCAGGCAGATCAGGCTCAACACGCCGAAGCGAGACATCTGGGTCGGCATCATGGCTGGGTACGGCTCGTTTGGATGATGGGGGCGCTGAGGTGCAGTTCTTGCTGCTGACCTTGGCGATCAATGAGGACGGCGTGCCGGTGAATTGCAAGGATGCGAGCATCTCCCACGCGGTCTCCGACCTGCAGGCTGTTTCCGTTGATCACGGCGCTGGCACGCCCGGGGCCACGCAGGATCGCCTGCAGGTGCAAGCTGGCAGCCGCGTCTACCGGCGCATCACCAGCCGCCCGCCCGGCCGGCGGTTGCGTGGGATCCAGCGCGACGACAGGCGCGGCGCCGAACAGCGAAGCCAGGCAGAGAAGTTTGATCGCAGTTCTAAACACCAACCCACCCCGCATCGCGACTCAAGGTATGCAAGTCGAGGGTGACGCGAGCCCGGCCAGCACCCTCCTCACCGACTTCGTAGTTCAGGCTGTCCCAATGCAAACGCCAGCCACTCCCCTGGACGGCGTTGAGATAGGCCAGTAGATCGAAATAGCCGCCTTCGAGGGTCAGGCGCAGGCCATGGCGATAGAACACCACCGGTGGCGTCTTTTGCTCCTTGCTCTCAGCCGTTGCCGCAGCGGGCACCGCGAGCGGCCCGCTCGAACTTTCAAGGGCGACCAGTTTGAGCTGGGTCTGGTTACGCAACAGATCCTGCAGCAGCCCCTTCATCCGGGTCGGCGATACCAGCGTGCTGGTTTCCAGATCGATACGTTGCAGCAACTCGTCATGGCTGACCTGTGCAGCCGCCAGTGCCTGCCGGTAGCTCAGGTTCGGATCGGCCGCAAGCTTGGCCTGGATTTCCAGCAGGCTGCTCTCAGCCGCGAGAAGACGGGTGTGCGCAGCCTGTTGCCGACTGGTTTCGGCGGCAATGCGCAGACCCAGCGGCTCGGCGATCAACAACACGTAGAGCATGATCAGCAGCGACAGCCCCACCCCGTAGGTCAGCCATTGCTCGCGCGGCGCCAGCGCCTGCCAGTGCTGGATGAGCTTATTCATCGTCCTGCTCCACTACGGCCTGTGAGGACAAACGGAACTGCAGCAGATCGCTGTCGTCGCGCTGAAGATCGAAACGGGCGAACTCGCGTCCGCTGAACGCGCTGCTCTGACCCAGGCTCTGCAAATAAAGCGGGAGGAGTTCCTGATCCTGCGTCAGCCCCTGCAATGCCATTTCATCCCCGCCCGCCTGCAGGCGAATCCGGGTCAGCCAGAGCCCTTGTGGCGGGTGGCGATCAGCCAAGCCCTGCAGCAACCCTGAGAAGCCGGTGCTGCGCTGCGCATCCAACGTTTTGAGGTGGTCGGCGAGTCGTTGCAGCTCGCGGTTCTCGGCTTCGCGCTCGGCCAACTGCAGCGGAAGCCGCGGGTCGAGCGTCGGCTCGCGAAAATCCGCCTTGACCACGTCCAGCCTGGCCTCTGCCTGCCCGGCCTGTTGTTCGGCGAGTACGGCAGCTTGGCCGGCGGTATGCAGCTTCCAACCCTGCCATGCGCCATGGATCGCCAGCACTGCGATAACCAACACGACGCCCAGCTGCATCTGCCTGGGGCGTGGTCCACCGCCGCTACGGCGTTCGCGTTGATAGAGGTTGATGTTCTGCATCAGCAAGCATCCTGACGCAGGGCGGCACCGACAGCGCCGATACAGAAGGCCTGGCTCGATTCGGCGAGGTCACCGGCCGGCTGCCCCGGGAACAGCTCACGCAAATCCAGCCGTTGCAGATTGACAGCCAGCCCGGCCGCCAGCGCCTGATGGGTCCGCTCACCGTCCTGTTTCATCGGCAACAGCAACAGGCGGCTGATATAGCCTTTGCCCAGCTGACTTTCGTAGTAGTCGAGCGAGCGCTGGATCTCCAGGGTCATGCTGGACAGATCCTGCTCGGCACGTGCCAGACCGTGTTCGATACGCCGTGCCATATACAGATCGGCACCGTTCTGTACACAGATCAAACCTTCGCTGGTACGTAGGCGCAACAGCGCCAAATTGATGGCATCGGCACCGGCCAGCAGCCCGAGGTTGCGAAAGGCCATTTCAGTAATGTCGATGCTTGCCAGGGTCAGGCCGGCATGCTGGACGAGTGAGCGAAACTCATTCATCCGGGACTTTTTCAGCACCACGCAATAAACCATGCGCGTGCGGCCACGATAAGCGTCCTCAGGAAGGCTAAAGCAATCGATGACAACGTCTTCAAGCGGCTCGCTGAGCAAGTCCTTGACGCGCCAGCGCATGGCGTCACGCAGCTCTTCAGCCGGTACCTCTGGCGCTTCAAGCAGGAACATTTGATAAGCCGAAGGGTGCAGCAGGAGATTGACCGACATACCGTTCAGGCCATGCTCGGCAACGGCTTGCTTGAGCAATTCAGCTTGCGCCTCCGGCTGACCCTCAAGGTAGTCGCAACGCAGCAACTGTGGTGTCTCGCCGTCAGCACGCTGAACCTGCGCAAGTGCGACGCCTTGCGGCCCGAACTCAAGACCCAGTAGCCCCATTGCGGTGGCTTTGCGACGTTTGAAAAATAGCCCCATCAGGGAAGGCACTCCTGCCGCTTCGCGACTTGCACAACTCTAAACACGAGACGGAACACACGCACCTAATCTGATATCAGATTGCCATCTATATAGGAAGCCTAACAAAAACCGTTATCTAGTCCAATCACCGACACCTCTGCTCTTCACGACGAGGCGTCAAAAACCTTCCACCGTATCGGCCACTGCTGCCCCTCAGTTAGGCCACTCGTCGCCAGAGCGCGTCTGAACAATCCGCGCCGGAAAAGTGGCAGCTTTGGCCACGTCGCAACAGCTGAAGCAACAGACGTACCAAAAAGCAGGGTGGGCTTAGACGGATGACCAACGGACGGCGATCAGAACAACCGCAACTGCTCGAAGCCGCTTCGCAGGTCGATCAAACGAACCCCGACGCCAATCAACCGCACCGGTCGCTTGCCACGGGCAAAGGCGCCCGCCAGAAGGTCGGAATAGTCTTCAAGCTCCAGTCCGGCACCGGACTGTTCGAGGGTCGTCTGGGTGAAGTCATGGAACTTCAACTTCACGAACGGCTTGCCGGGCCGGTAGCCGCTATCGAGTCGCGCCATTCTGCCGGCGAGTTGCTCGAGCAACTCCGGAAGTCGCTCAAGGCAGGCGGCGAGGTCTGGTAAGTCGCGCTCGTAGGTATTCTCGACGCTGACCGACTGGCGCCGGCTCTCGACCTGAACCAAGCGCTCGTCGACGCCATGCGCCAGCCCCCACAGTCGCTCACCGAACGAGCCGAAATCCCGAACCAGATCAAGGCGCCTCCAGCTGCGCAGATCAGCGCAGGTGTGAATACCCATGCGCTTCAGCTTCTCCGCCGTCACCCGGCCGACACCATGGAGTTTGGTGACCGGCAGAGCGAGTACGAAATCGTCCACCTGATCCGGGGTAATCACGAACAGACCATCCGGCTTGTTCCAGTCGCTGGCGATCTTTGCCAGAAACTTGTTAGGCGCAACGCCCGCTGAAACCGTGATGCGCAGCTGCCGCCAGACTCGCCGGCGGATGTCCTGTGCGATGCGGGTGGCGCTGCCGGCAAAATGTTCGCAGCCACTCACATCGAGAAAAGCCTCGTCGAGCGATAAGGGTTCGATCAGATCGGTGTAGGTCCGGAAAATCCCGTGGATTTCGCGCGAAGCTTCCTTATAGGCATCCATCCGCGGCCGCACGATCAGCAGGTCCGGGCACAGCTTCAGCGCATGACCGGAGGCCATCGCGGAGCGCACGCCGTATGCGCGAGCTTCGTAGTTGCAGGTGGCAATAACGCCGCGTCGATCAGCCAAGCCACCAACCGCGATAGGCCGGTTGGCAAGACTGGGATCGTCGCGCATCTCGATCGCGGCATAGAAGCAATCGCAATCGACATGGATGATTTTTCTGGACGGGATAACGGTAAGAAACTCGTGACTGGACTAAATCGCCGCTCCCCTTGAACAACTCCATCAAGAGCGAAGCGGGCCGCGCGACATTATGGCCGATCCGGGTCGCCCCGAGGATATTGCGAGGATGAGCGGATAAGCGAGCCGGCGACTCGAGGCGATCACTTTTCCGGAACCTTCTTGGAACCGGCGGCCACTGGCAATTCGCTGTATTTACTCAACTGAACAAACCATTCGGGCGGCAAACCGACCAGAGGTAAAACGAACGAAAGCGCGGCGCTAGAGGCCGCGCCATCGCTTGCAAGCCCCGGCCAATGCGGCTACCCACGAACAATTCCCGGACCACCGAGTCGGAATTTAAGAGGTAGAGCAGCAAACACTTCCAAGCTACCCGGAGGATTACCGATGAAGACCTTGAGTATTGCCACTGCCCTTTTCATCAGCCTGCTTGCGACTGGAGCAATGGCCAATCAGGAAGTCATGCAGGACGACGAAGACCTTGGCTTGTCAAGCACGGCCCAGGGCAGCGCAATGAATGAAAACCACCAGCGCGCCGATACGGCAAACATCAAGAATGACCCCGAGACCCTCAAGCAGAAGATGGAAAACGAGGTGCAGGACGATTGGCGCGGCGATGCCGAGGAACGCCGCGAGGCAGACGTCAGCAAGCCGGAACAGCGCTGATCATAAATGGGGTCAGAGTTCGAGGGGATAAGGCTGCACCAGCGCCTTGCCATACCCCTCGACAAACTCGCCCGGCATGCGCTTGGGCTTGCCGGTAGACAACTGAATGCAGACGAAGGTGGTTTGCGCACGTAACAGCGTCACCCCGTCCGCCGGCCGGATCAGCTGGAAATTACGTTTCATCTTCAGTCGCTGATCGGAGTCCACGATCCAAGTACCGAGCTGCAATTGATCGCCCTGATACGCAGCAGCCAAGTAGTCGATTTCGTGTCGCAGTACCGCCATCGCTCGATCAAGCCTACGGTAGTCGCCCAGCCCAAGCCCCAGATGCTGCGAATGCTGCCAGGCGCAAGTTTCCAGCCAAGTCACATAAACCGCATTGTTTGCGTGGCCGAGCTCGTCGATATGCTCGGATTGCACGTCAATATCGATGACGAATGAGTCGGCCTGGTCCCAGATCATGCGTACCCTCGCTGTGCTGTGCGCCGCAGATGCGGCCGAATCGCCTATTGGAAGCCACCTGCCGCCTGATTGTCACGCATGCGGGCCGGATCTATGGCCCACCATTCAGCATGCCAGACCATGTCGCCCTGATGACGACGCTCAAATTGCGGGCAAAACAAAAAGGGTCATTTCGTGAGAAATGACCCTTTGATGCCCAAAACGGGCAAAAAAAATGGCGTCCCCTAGGGGACTCGAACCCCTGTTACCGCCGTGAAAGGGCGGTGTCCTAGGCCACTAGACGAAGGGGACGAAACCTTCGATGAACAAACCGTAACCGCTACGACCTGTCGTGGATTGGTGGAGCTAGACGGGATCGAACCGTCGACCTCTTGCATGCCATGCAAGCGCTCTCCCAGCTGAGCTATAGCCCCGGATTTAATGTCTCTCGACTCGCCCCGCTCTCGCGTTGCGATTTTGAATAATGGCGTCCCCTAGGGGACTCGAACCCCTGTTACCGCCGTGAAAGGGCGGTGTCCTAGGCCACTAGACGAAGGGGACGCAAAGCCCTTCAAAGGCAACCGGCGTGAACCGGTGTGGCAATCGAGATTGGTGGAGCTAGACGGGATCGAACCGTCGACCTCTTGCATGCCATGCAAGCGCTCTCCCAGCTGAGCTATAGCCCCATCTCGAGGACGGGGCGCATATTAGGTGCGGCCTCTCGGAGTGTCAACGATATTTTTGCCTGACCCCGAAGATTTTTTGGCATCAGAACAAATACTTACCGGCGACGAGTGGCAAACGCCGAACAGCAGCGGGACGGCGCCAACCGCGTCCCGAGAAGCCATCGCGGATCACGCCATCGCGGCGAAGAGCTTTTCCCACTCTTTCACTTCTTTCTTCGAAGCGCCGCCCAACAGCTCCAACGCCTGACGCAGACGGAAGCGGGTCAGGTCGGGCCCGATGATCTCCATGGCGTCGAGCACCGACACGGAGCTGGCCTGGCCGGTGATCGAGGCGAACATCAAGGGCATGACGTCACGCAGCTTCAATTCGAGATGCGCCCCAACCGCTTGGATGCATTCGGTGATGCGCTCTTTGTCCCACTGACGCAAAGCTTCCAGCTTCCACAGCGTCAGCTGCAACACCTGACGGACCTGAGTGGCGTCGAGCTTCTTGTGCTCGAACAATGCCGGATCAAGGTTCAGTGCGCCGGAGAAGAAGAAGCCAGCCAATGGCGCGATCTGGCTGAAGGTCTCGACACGCTGCTGCACGTGGGGCGCGATCTTCATCATGTACTCGGGGTTGAACGCCCACCTCTGCACCTCGGCTGCGAACTGCTCGACTGGTAGCTCGCGCAGCCACTGGCCGTTGAGCCAGGACAGCTTTTCGACGTCGAAGATCGGTCCACCCAGCGAGACGCGATTGATGTCGAAGTGTTCGATCATTTCCGCCAGCGTGAATTTCTCGCGCTCGTCCGGCATCGACCAGCCCATGCGGCCCAGGTAGTTGAGCATCGCCTCGGGCATAAAACCCATGCGCTCGTAGAAAGTCACCGAAGTGGGATTCTTGCGCTTGGAAAGCTTGCTCTTGTCCGGGTTGCGCAGCAGTGGCATGTAGCAGAGCTGTGGCTGTTCCCAACCGAAATATTCGTAGAGCTTGATCAGCTTCGGCGCCGACGGCAGCCATTCCTCGCCGCGCAGCACATGGGTGATGCCCATCAGATGGTCGTCGACGACGTTGGCCAGGAAGTAGGTCGGCAGACCATCAGCCTTCATCAGTACCTGCATGTCCATGCGATCCCAGCCGATTTCGACCGTGCCGCGGAGCATGTCGTTGACCTGGCATATGCCCTCGCTCGGCACCTTCATGCGGATCACGTGCGACTCGCCCGCCGCAATGCGCTGCTGCGCGGTTTCGGCCGGGATGTGCATGCAATGCCCGTCGTAGCGCGGCGTTTCCTTGTTGGCCATCTGCTCGGCACGCACCTGATCCAGGCGCTCGGCACTGCAGAAGCATGGGAACGCATGTCCCTTGGCGACCAACTCGTCCGAATACTTCTTGTAGATCTCGCCGCGCTCGCTCTGCCGATACGGTCCGTGTGGACCGCCCACGTCCGGGCCTTCGTCCCACTCGATGCCCAACCAACGCAGCGCGTCATAGATCTGCTGTTCCGACTCGCGCGTGGAACGCAACTGGTCGGTGTCCTCAATGCGCAGGATGAACTCGCCGCCGTGCTGGCGCGCAAAGCACAGGTTGAACAGCGCGATATAAGCGGTGCCGACATGCGGATCGCCGGTAGGGGATGGTGCGATACGGGTGCGAACGGTGGTCATGATGTTCTCGAATCAAGGCACAGGAAGACACGGCGGCTGCGATAGCCGGTTCGGCCGGCTGGGTCAGCGCGTGTAAAGGCGCGATGTTAACAGGCGCGCATCCACCGGCTCCACCAGACGGCCTTCCGCAACTGGCAACGACTGCATCAGAAAATCAAGAAACGCCTTGACCTTCATCGCCTGAAAACGTCGCGAGGGATAGACCGCATACACCTCGCCTATCGGCAGATCGACATCTGGGAGAAGCTCGACCAGATGACCTTCACGCACCTCCTGATCGGTGATCATGGTCGGTAGCGCCGCGATGCCTGCTCCGGCCAGTGCAGCCTCGCGGGCAAAGGTGATGTTGTTGCAGGTCAGCACCCGGCGGCAACTGACGTTCTGTTCGAGGATCGGCCAGTAGCGCACCGGGTCGCGCGACAGCGTGATCGCGCGGTGGCTGGCGAGATCCTCCGCCCGCGTGGGCACGCCATGCTGGGCCAGATATTCTGGACTGGCGCAGAGTCGCCGCCGGGTCTCGAAGAGCTTACGCCCGATCAAACTGGAGTCCTGGGGCTGCCCCACCGAGATGACGATGTCGACACCCTCCTCTACCGGGTCGATGTGCCTCGATGCCAGTTCCACTTCGGCATTGATCTCCGGATACAAGCGCATGAAATCACCCAGCACTCGACCCAGGATCCACTGACCAAATTCGATCGGCGCGGAGATTCGCAGCAGCCCGGCCGGCGCCTGCTGAAGCTGCATGACGGCCTGCTCGGCTTCGGCGAAATCGACCATGATCTGCCGACAGCGCTCGTAGTATGCCTGCCCCACTTCGGTCAGCCGCAAGCGGCGCGTGGTGCGGTTGATCAACCGCACGCCCAACCGCTCTTCGAGCTGGACGATACGACGGCTTACCGTTGACTTCTGCATGGCCAGGCTCGAAGCCGCCTGGGTAAAACTGTGGCACTCGACCACACGAGTGAAGATCAGCGCGTCATCCAGACCCATTGCATTGTTCCGTATTTGCAACAAAGTTTCGCAATTGTAACGGGTTATTACTGAAGCGGAACGCTGCTAGATTGCCGGCTCACTCCGCCAATGAGCGACCCCATGCCCGCCCAGCTGAAACGCCGATTGATCATCTTCGTTGCCCTTGTACTGCTGGTCGCAGCCGGGTTCTTCGCTCAATGGTATTTCGTTGGTCGTCATTACGAACACACCGACAACGCCTATGTACAAGGTGAAATCACACGGATTTCCAGCCAGCTCGCCGCGCGTATCGAACAGGTCCACGTGCAGGATAATCAGCATGTGCAACCAGGTGATTTGCTGGTCAGCCTTGAACCAGGCGACTTCCGCCTCGCCCTGGAACAGGCCAGGGCCAACCTGGCGATTCGTGAAGCTGAACTCACCCAGGCACGCAGCCGCCTGGCGCAGCAGAGCAGCCTGATCGCCGCCAGCCAGGCTTCGGTTGGCGCGGCTCAGGCAAATCTGGAGCGTAGCCAGACGGACCTGTCGCGCGTCGAAGCGCTACGAAAGCCCGGCTTCATCTCGGAAGAACGCGTCACCACGCTGTCTGCCGACGCAAAGGTCGCCCGCTCGCAGCGACAGAAAGCCGAAGCCGACCTGGCAGCGCAACGCCAGCAGGTCGACGCGCTGGAAGCGGACGTCAAACGTCTGGACGCGCAAATTGGCAGCGCTCGAGCCGAAATCGAGCAAGCCGAGCTGAACCAGGGCCGTACGGAAATTCGCTCGCCGATCAGCGGGATCGTCGGGCAGCGTTCAGCGCGCAACGGCCAATACGTGCCGGTCGGTGCCTACCTGATGTCGATCGTTCCCGACGAGGAAATCTGGGTTCAGGCCAATTTCAAGGAAACCCAGATCGGCCGGATGCAGGTTGGACAAAACGCCGAACTGACCTTCGACACCTATCCTGACACGCCCATCGATGCCCGCGTCGAAAGCCTGTTCCCCGCCTCCGGCGCGCAGTTCAGTCTGCTGCCGCCGGACAATGCCACCGGTAACTTCACCAAGGTGGTGCAGCGCATTCCGGTCAAGCTGACCTTTGCCAGCGATAACCCGCTCAACGGCCGTATCCGCCCCGGCATGTCGGTGGACGTGAAGATCGACATCCGTGGCCGCTGATGCCCTGATCCGGCCGGTCGGTGAGCCTAGCCGACGCGACTGGATTGCCGTGATGAGCGCCATGCTTGGCGCCTTCATGGCGGTACTGGATATCCAGATCACCAACTCTTCGCTGAAGGACATCCAGGGTGCATTGTCCGCCACGCTGGAGGAAGGCTCCTGGATCTCCACCTCCTATCTGGTGGCGGAAATCATCATGATTCCGCTCACCGCCTGGCTGGTGCAGCTGCTCTCTGCGCGGCGCCTGGCGGTCTGGGTATCGATCGGCTTTCTGATCTCGTCACTGCTCTGTTCCTTTGCCTGGAACCTGGAAAGCATGATCGTGTTTCGCGCACTGCAGGGCTTCACCGGCGGCGCGCTGATCCCACTGGCCTTCACCCTGACGCTGATCAAGCTGCCGGACCATCATCGCGCCAAGGGCATGGCGCTGTTCGCCATCACCGCGACCTTTGCACCCTCGATCGGGCCCACACTGGGCGGCTGGCTCACCGAGAGCTGGGGTTGGGAATACATTTTCTACATCAACGTGCCGCCCGGGCTGCTGATGATCGCGGGCCTGCTGTACGGTCTGGAGAAAAAGCCGCCGCACTGGGAGCTGCTCAAAAGCACCGACTACGCGGGCATCATCACGCTGGCGATGGGGCTGGGATGCCTGCAGGAATTTCTCGAAGAAGGACATCGCAAGGACTGGCTGGAATCGACCCTGATCGTCCAGCTGGGCTCGGTGGCAGTGGTCAGTCTGATACTTTTCGTGATCCTGCAGCTGTCGCGGCCTAACCCACTGATCAACTTGGGAATCCTGCGTGAGCGCAACTTCGGTCTGACCAGCATCGCCAGCCTGGGCATGGGGCTCGGGCTTTATGGATCGATCTATCTGCTACCGCTGTACCTGGCGCAGATCCAGAACTACAACGCGCTGCAGATCGGCCAGGTCATCATGTGGATGGGCATTCCGCAGCTGTTCCTGATTCCACTGGTTCCCAAGCTGATGAAGATCATTCCTCCAAAGCTGCTATGCGCTGCAGGCTTCGCCCTGTTCGGCATCTCCAGCTTTGCCTCCGGCGCACTCAATCCGGACTTTGCCGGCGACCAGTTCCATCCGATCCAGATCATCCGAGCGCTCGGCCAACCCATGATCATGGTCACCATCTCGCTGATCGCCACGGCCTACATCCAGCCGCAGGACGCCGGCTCAGCGTCCAGCCTGTTCAACATTCTGCGCAACCTCGGCGGCGCGATTGGCATCGCTTTGCTGGCGACACTGCTGGACAGTCGCGCGAAGATCTATTTCGACTATCTGCGCGAGTCGGTGGTGCCGGGCAACCCTGCTGTCGCGGAGCGGCTGAGCGCCCTGACTCAGCAGCTGGGCAGCGAGCAGGCCGCACTAGGGCGGATCAGCGAGATCACTCATCAGCAGGCGATGATCATGGCGTACAACGATGCCTTCCACTTCGTCGGCATTGCGCTAGCAGTCAGCATGGTTGCTGTGCTGCTGACGCGGCGCCTGCCTGACGACATCAAAGGTGGCGCGGCCCACTGAGGCCGGAAGGTGGTATTTCGCCAAGCGTCACGGGTGAAAACTCGCCCTTACAGGACCGAGCGTCTTACGCGTCCCGCAATGCAGAGGCGATTTACTTGCCCGAGTCGCCTTGCGACGCACCGAAAGCATCAAACTTGCAGCAACCTCTCGCGTAGTTTGTGGATCTCGTCGCGCGTCTGCGCGGCGGCTTCGAATTCCAGATCGCGCGCATAGGCGAGCATCTTCTCTTCCAGCTGGCGAATCCGTTTGGTGATCTCGCTCGGTGAGCGGAGTTCGTTCTCGTAGCGCGCCGCTTCTTCCGCCGCTTTGGCTTCGCCGCGACGCTTCTTGCTGCGCGAACCCGGCACGGTAGCGCCTTCCAGGATGTCCTGAACATCCTTGAACACACCCTGCGGGACGATACCGTTGGCTTCGTTGAAGGCGATTTGCTTGTTGCGCCGGCGCTCAGTTTCGCCGATGGCCCGCTCCATCGAGCCGGTTATTCTGTCGGCATACAGAATGGCCCGGCCGTTGAGATTACGCGCCGCGCGGCCGATGGTCTGGATCAGCGAGCGCTCGGAGCGCAGGAAGCCTTCCTTGTCCGCATCGAGGATCGCCACCAGCGACACCTCGGGCATGTCCAGGCCCTCACGCAGCAGGTTGATGCCTACCAGGACGTCGAACACGCCCAGGCGTAGGTCTCGGATGATCTCGACCCGCTCCACGGTATCGATGTCCGAGTGCAGGTAGCGCACCCGCGCGCCGTGATCGCCGAGGTAGTCGGTGAGATCCTCGGCCATTCGCTTGGTCAGCGTCGTGACCAGCACACGCTCTTCCTTGACCACGCACTTGTTGATTTCCGAAAGCAGATCGTCGACCTGCGTCAGCGCTGGTCGTATCTCGATCTGAGGGTCGACCAGCCCGGTAGGCCTTACCAGCTGTTCGATCACTCGCCCCGCATGCTCAGCCTCGTAAGGTCCAGGCGTCGCCGAGACGAAGATCGTCTGTGGGCTGATCGCCTCCCACTCATCGAAACGCATCGGCCGGTTATCCAACGCCGATGGCAGACGGAAGCCGTACTCGACCAGCGTCTCCTTGCGTGAGCGGTCGCCTTTGTACATGGCACCGACCTGCGGAACGCTCACGTGGGACTCGTCGATCACCAACAGCGCATCGGCTGGTAGATAGTCATAAAGCGTCGGTGGGGCCTCGCCAGAGTCGCGCCCGGACAAATAGCGCGAGTAGTTCTCGATGCCGTTGCAATAGCCCAGCTCCATGATCATTTCCAGATCGAAACGGGTGCGTTGCTCGAGTCGCTGAGCCTCCACCAGCTTGTTGTTGCTGCGCAGGTAATCGAGGCGATCCTTGAGCTCCACCTTGATGTTCTCGATGGCATCCAGCAGGGTCTCGCGCGGCGTCACGTAGTGACTCTTGGGATAGAAGGTGAAGCGCGGCAGCTTGCGGATCACCTCGCCGGTCAGGGGATCGAAGGCAGACAGGCTTTCCACTTCGTCATCGAACAGCTCGATGCGCACCGCTTCCAGGTCCGATTCGGCCGGATAGACATCGATCACATCGCCACGCACGCGAAAGGTCGCACGGGCGAAATCCATTTCATTGCGGGTGTACTGCAGCCCGGTGAGTCTGCGCAGCAGCTCACGCTGGTCCAGGCGATCGCCTCGGTCGATGTGGAGCACCATTTTCAGGTAGGTTTCGGGGCTACCCAAGCCGTAGATGCACGAAACAGTAGTGACGATGATTGCGTCCGACCGCTCCAGCAGCGCCTTGGTCGCTGATAAACGCATCTGCTCGATATGGTCGTTGATCGAAGCATCCTTCTCGATGAAGGTATCGGACGACGGCACATAGGCTTCCGGCTGGTAGTAATCGTAGTAGGAGACGAAATACTCAACCGCGTTGTTCGGGAAGAACGCCTTGAACTCCCCATAGAGCTGAGCTGCAAGCGTCTTGTTTGGCGCAAGCACCAGCGTGGGCCGCTGCACGTGGGCGATCACATTGGCGATGCTGAAGGTCTTGCCCGACCCCGTTACACCGAGCAACGTCTGGTGCGACAAGCCGGCCTCGATGCCTTCGATCATCTGCCGAATGGCTTCAGGCTGGTCTCCGGCTGGCTTGAAGCGCGTGACCAATTCGAACTGCGACATATCGACCTCTTCAGATAGCGAGACGACTCGAAAATGACTATTCGAGCCGCTATGGCGGTGTTTCCAGACGTGCAACGTGCTGCTGGCGACGCGGCGCACAGCAACCACAACCCCTTTCAATGCGGGCTCGCTCAGCGATATCAAGTGCTCGGGCGACGAGCAGGCAAAGCCAGGAAAACTCGCGGCCTCCGCTGGGCTTAAACCGACAGAAAAACCGCCCTAGCATATCGCGGCACAGGGCCAGTCCCGTTATACTCTTGCCCCGTTTGCGCACCGCCCTCAGCGCGAAGCGAGGGTGCTGCATCAGTCACCTCCTCTCTTCGAGCCTCCCCATCATGAGTTTGTTCTCCGCTGTCGAAATGGCGCCGCGCGATCCGATCCTCGGCCTCAATGAAGCCTTCAATGCCGACACTCGGCAGAACAAGGTCAACCTGGGGGTAGGCGTCTACTACAACGAAGAAGGTCGAATTCCCCTGCTGCGCGCTGTGGCCGCCGCCGAGATGGCGCGACTGGAGCTGAATGCACCGCGCGGCTATCTGCCCATCGAGGGCATCGCCAGTTATGACATGGCTGTACAGGGCTTGCTGTTCGGTGCCGACTCGTCGCTGGTTGCCGATGGCCGCGTGGTTACTACGCAGGCGTTGGGCGGCACTGGCGCGTTGAAGATCGGCGCGGATTTCCTCAAGCGCATGCTGCCCGATGCGGTCGTCGCCATCACCAATCCAAGCTGGGAAAACCACCGCGCACTGTTCGAGGCTGCGGGCTTTCCCGTGCAGAACTATAGCTATTACGACGCGGCCAGCCATGGCATCGACCGCGCCGGCATGCTTGAAGACCTGAAAAACCTGCCGCCACGCTCGATCGTTGTGCTGCACGCCTGCTGCCACAACCCGACCGGCGTCGATCTGCAGCCGGAGGACTGGAAGCAGATCCTCGAAGTGCTGCGCGCCAATGATCACGTGCCGTTTATCGACATCGCCTATCAGGGCTTCGGTGACAACATCGAGGAGGATGCCGCTGCCGTGCGCCTGTTCGCCGACTCAGGCATGAGCTTCTTTGTATCGAGCTCCTTCTCCAAGTCATTCTCGCTATATGGCGAGCGCGTCGGCGCGCTGTCGATGGTGACCCAGAACCGCGACGAGTCGGCCCGAGTCCTGTCCCAGATCAAGCGCGTGATCCGCACCAACTATTCCAACCCGCCAACCCATGGCGCGACCGTGGTGTCTGCCGTGCTCAACAGCCCTGAGCTGCGCGCAATGTGGGAAACCGAGCTGGGCGAGATGCGCACCCGCATCCAGGACATGCGTCTGACCATGGTTCGACAGCTGGCTGAAAAAGGCGCTAAGCAGGATTTCAGCTTTGTCGCCAAGCAACGCGGGATGTTCTCCTACTCCGGCCTGACCGCCGCCCAGGTCGAGCGCCTGCGCGTCGAATTCGGCGTCTATGCGATCGGCACCGGGCGCATCTGTGCCGCAGCATTGAACCACAGCAATCTGGACCACGTGACTGATGCGATCGTGCAGGTTCTCTGAGCTGCCGAGGGTTGACTTTCCCTTAGTTATCATTAGGATACGCACCGCTGTTCCGCGATAGCTCAGTCGGTAGAGCAAATGACTGTTAATCATTGGGTCCCTGGTTCGAGTCCAGGTCGCGGAGCCAAATTCAAAGCCTCAGGTGAAAATCTGAGGCTTTTTTGTTTCCGTCGGACTCTCACCAGGGACCCTGTCCCAGGTGATTCGCTTCGCTCACCCCTTCGGGGCCGCGCTGAAGCGCGTTCTGCTTCGCAGTCGAGTCCAGGTCGCGGAGCCAACTTCAAAGCCTCAGGTGAAAATCTGGGGCTTTTTTGTTTCCGTCGGACTCTCACCAGGGACCCTGTCCCAGGTGATTCGCTTCGCTCACTCCTTCGGGGCCGCGCTGAAGCGCGTCTGCTGCGCAGTCGAGTCCAGGTGGCGGAGCCAACTTCAAAGCATCAGACCAGTGCCCGGGCTTTACTTTGTAGGCGCTAACCTCCCACGCCCCACCAACAACGGTCTGTAGGAGCTCGCTTGCTGGCAAACCAAACACAGCCGTTATGCAGAACCGCATCACCACTGATCGCGCGCAAGCTCGCTCCTACAATGCGTAATCGGCGAACCAATTCTCACACAACGCTGACACTGGAAACTAAAACGCCCCGCATATGCGGGGCGTTTGGAACGCAAGGATCTGTTATTCCTTGGCAGCCTCGACAGCCTCTTCGACAGCTTCCGGTGGAGGCGTCGCCTCACCCTCTTCACCCTTGATGCCCAGGAGCTCAAGGTCGAAGACCAGAACGGAGTTGGCAGGAATCAGCGGGCTCGGGCTCTGCTCGCCATAGGCGAGTTCGCTCGGGATATACAGCTTGTACTTTTCGCCGACATGCATCAGCTGCAGCCCTTCGACCCAGCCTGGAATCACGCCGCTGACAGGAAGATCGATCGGGGTGCCACGCTTGATCGAGCTATCGAAGACCGTGCCGTCAGTAAGGCTGCCTTCGTAGTGGACAGTGACGACATCGTCCGGACCCGGCTGGGCGCCGTCGGCCTCTTTGATCACTTCGTACTGCAGGCCAGATTCGGTGGTCTTAACGCCTTCACGCTTGGCGTTTTCTTCCAAGAACTTCTTGCCAGCGGCGACGGATTCCTTGTTCATCTCGACCATGCGCTCTTCGGCACGAGTCTGCAGATAAGCGAAGGCTTCCATCAGCTCTTCATCGGTCAGCTTCTGATCTTTCTTGCCGATGGCATCATCGATGCCTTGCGCGACGGCCGTCGAGTCCAGATCAGCCAAGCCTTCCTGTGCCAGGCTCTTGCCCATATTCAGGCCGATGCCATAGGAGGCTTTCTGCGCTGGCGTTTCCAGCTTAGCGCTGGTTTCCGAATCACAGCCCGCCAGGACCAGGCCAACCAGGGCTATCGCCGACGCCAAACGTTGAGGTCTCATTCTGTTTCCTTATTACCCAAGAAGTGGTGCAAAAACATTGCCGGAGCTTAGCAGCGAGCTCGGACAGTGGCTACCGAGCACACCGCGCTAATAGGTAAAGACAGTGAAAAGTACAGAAGTGCCGCACGAAACGGCGAAACAGGCAGAAGTGAATTCGAGGACAAAAAAAAGCGACCCTAAGGTCGCTTTTTTCGGGCCATCAAGGCGTTCAGTGGTCCTTGATGGCAAATATGGCGCAGCGGACGGGACTCGAACCCGCGACCCCCGGCGTGACAGGCCGGTATTCTAACCGACTGAACTACCGCTGCGCTAAACCTCGAGTGGTGGGTGATGACGGGATCGAACCGCCGACCCTCTGCTTGTAAGGCAGATGCTCTCCCAGCTGAGCTAATCACCCGTTTGCTCTCGAAGTGGGGCGCATTCTAGAGAGGGATCTGGACCTTGGCAACCCCCTTTTGAAAAAAAAATTGAAGAACTTACAAAGACTTAGGAAAGCCTCTGTTTATGGCCCGTTTTTGTGGTTTCCATCGGCATTGCCCTTGCGCAGGGTTGGCCTGCGTTCGCCGGAGGGGAATAATGCGCGCTTTGCTTTTACCGGAGTTTCAAATCGCCATGTGGTTTCGCAACCTGCTCGTCTACCGTCTCACCCAGAACGTCCCTTTCGATGTCGAGACACTTGAAGCTGCATTGGCCGCCAAGCCCGCGCGCCCCTGCGCCAGCCAGGAACTGAGCACCTACGGTTTCGTCGCCCCCTTCGGCAAAGGCGAAGATGCGCCTCTGGTGCATGCCAGCCAGGGCTTCTTGCTGATCTCCACGCGCAAGGAAGAGCGCATCCTACCCGGCAGCGTGGTTAAGGACGCACTGAAGGAAAAGGTCGACGAGATCGAAAACGAGCAGATGCGCAAGGTCTACAAGAAAGAGCGCGAGCAGTTGAAGGACGACATCATCCAGGCGTTTCTGCCGCGCGCCTTCATCCGTAAGTCCGGCACCTTCGCCGCCATCGCGCCTGAACAAGGCTTGGTCCTGGTCGACGCTTCCAGCCCCAAGCGCGCCGAAGACCTTCTTTCCACACTGCGTGAAGCCATTGGTTCGCTGCCGGTTCGCCCGCTGACCGTGAAAATTGCCCCTTCGGCCACCATGACCGACTGGGTCAAGACGCAGAAATCGGCGGATGATTTCTTCGTGCTCGATGAATGCGAGCTGCGTGACACCCACGAAGACGGCGGCACCGTGCGCTGCAAGCGCCAGGACTTGACCAGCGACGAAATCCAGCAGCACCTGGAAGTCGGCAAGCAGGTCACTCAACTGTCACTGGGCTGGCAGGACAAGTTGTCCTTCGTGCTCGATGACAAGATGGTAATCAAGCGCCTGCGCTTCGAGGAATTGCTGCAGGACCAGGCCGAACAGGACGGTGGCGATGACGACCTCGGCCAGCAGGACGCCAGCTTCCTGTTAATGATGCTGACCTTTAAAGAGTTTCTTCCCGCACTGTTCGAAGCCCTGGGTGGAGAGGAGATCCCGCAAGGCATCTAAACTGCCTCAGCGCCGGCAGTTGATGCTGACGGCGCTCCTTCCATCATTACAAGGTAAGTCCGATGCGCGCCCTCGCCTCCCTCAGCCGCTTTGTCGGCAATACCTTCGCCCTCTGGGTCCTGCTGTTCGCCGTTCTCGCTTTCTTCCAGCCCAGCTGGTTCCTGCCCGCCACCGCCTGGATCGTGCCACTGCTGGGGCTAATCATGTTCGGCATGGGCCTGACGCTGAAAGCCTCCGATTTTGCGGAAGTTGCTCGACGTCCACTCTGGGTCGCGCTGGGTGTCGGCGCGCAATTTCTGATCATGCCTGCTCTCGCCTGGGGACTCTGCACCTTGCTGGGCTTGCCAGCGGAAATCGCTGTCGGCGTGATTCTAGTCGGCTGCTGTCCGGGCGGTACCGCCTCGAACGTGATCGCCTGGTTTTCCCGTGGTGACGTCGCGCTGTCAGTCGCGATCACCGCCGTGACCACACTGCTCGCCCCGTTGGTAACGCCGACTTTGATCTGGCTGCTGGCATCGGCGTGGCTACCGGTCAACTTTGGCGCGCTGTTCATGTCCATCGTGCAGATTGTTCTACTGCCTATTGCCCTCGGCCTGGTCGCACGCCGTTTTCTGGGCAACCGGGTGCATCAGGTTGTCGATATCCTGCCGCTGGTTTCGGTAGTCAGCATCGTGATCATCGTTGCCGCCGTGGTTGCCGCCAGCCAGGCGAAGATCGCCGAGTCTGGTTTGTTGATCATGGCGGTTGTGGTGCTGCACAACAGCCTTGGCCTCGGCATCGGCTACCTGGTCGGACGACTGTTCGGCCTGCCACTGGCGCAGCGCAAAACCCTTTCGATCGAAGTGGGCATGCAGAACTCGGGGCTCGGCGCAGCCCTGGCCAGTGCGCACTTCTCACCTCTTGCAGCAGTGCCCAGCGCGCTGTTCAGCGTCTGGCACAACCTGTCAGGTGCACTGCTGGCGACGGTCTATCGGAGGATGAAAGACGACGGCCCGGACGCGCGCTGACACGGCCACCGGTCCGGCGCTCTTGCCCGGACCGGCTCGCTGTGGACAATAGCGCCCGCTGAGGACGACCTCAGGCTGTACACACTCACCGGGGACGGCCCCACCTGATTACCGTCCTGTCGAGGTGCGTATGTCCTGGGTCATTCTGTTTTTTGCCGGTCTGTTCGAGATTGGCTGGGCCGTTGGGCTGAAGTTCACCGAGGGATTCACCCGCCCTCTTCCCACATTGCTTACTGTCGCAGCGATGGCCGCCAGCCTGGGCCTGCTGGGGCTTGCCATGAAGGAGTTGCCGCTGGGCACCGCCTACGCCGTTTGGACTGGAGTAGGTGCAGTGGGAACGGTGATCGCCGGCACCATCTTGTTCGGGGAATCGATGAGCCTGTTTCGCCTCGGCAGCGTGCTATTGATCTGCACCGGACTGCTTGGCCTGAAGCTCAGTCATTGAAGCAGCATGACAGCTGGCCAACAGCCAGCTGTCATGTGCAATTAGCTAAATACCGCCCTCAGCCGAACAGTGCCGGCTCCCGATAGTGCCGGTCACAAGCTTGACCATCGGCCCGGAACAGGTGGCATTTGTTGGCCAACAGTCCCGTTGCGTAGGTCTGGCCCACCGCCACGCGGCGGTTACCGTCACTGGCAACTGCCACCATCTCGTCCACGCCTTCGAAGTTCAGATGCAGCAGATTGTGATCGCCGAGGCGCTCAGCCACTGCAATTTCGCCATGGAAGACGAAATCAGCCTGCTCGGGGTCAACGAAATGTTCTGGCCGGACGCCCAGGGTCAGCGCATCGCCTGGAGCAACCTGACTGCCATCGACCGGTAGCCGTAACGCGCTGCCCCCTGGCATCGCGACCTCCACCGACCCCGCATCGGCGCGTAACACCTTTACCGGCAGGAAATTCATCTGCGGTGAACCGATGAAGCCCGCTACGAACTGGTTCTTCGGGTAGTGATACAGCTCCAGCGGCGGCCCGACCTGAGCGATGCGGCCGGCGTTGAGCACGACGATCTTGTCCGCCAGCGTCATGGCTTCGACCTGATCGTGCGTGACATAGATCATCGTGGACTGCAGTCGCTGGTGCAGGCGCGAGATCTCGATACGCATCTGCACGCGGAGAAAAGCGTCGAGGTTCGACAACGGCTCGTCGAACAGAAATACCTTCGGTTCTCGCACCATGGTCCGGCCGATGGCGACACGCTGACGCTGACCGCCGGACAAATCCTTGGGTTTGCGATCAAGCATCTGATCGAGCTGAAGAATTTTCGCCACCGAGTCGACGCGACGTTTGATTTCAGCCTTGTCGATCTTCGCCAGCTTCAGACCGAACGCCATATTTTCTGCGACATTCATATGCGGGTAGAGCGCATAGGACTGGAACACCATGCCCACTGAACGATCCATGGGCGGCAGCTCGTTGACCCGCTCGCCATCGATGCGCAGCTCCCCGTCCGTGATGTCTTCCAATCCGGCAATCAGTCGCAACAGTGTCGACTTGCCACAACCGGAAGGGCCCACGAACACCACGAATTCACCGTCAGCAATATCCAGATCGATACTGCGGGTAATAGGAACGTCATCGAAGCTCTTGCAGATATTCCGCAGGGTTACGCTGGCCATTATTGTTGTTCTCCTTCAAACAGCCGCCACGACGCATCGCGGCAAGCCAAACGGGCGACAGCAACCCGGTCGAAACGGACCAGACGCCCGTCTCAACCGACTCGCTCAGCCAAGCCGGCGCGCAAATCCGAAACCATGCGCCGGCAAATGTACGCCGTGCCCCTCGAAAACGGCTGATGCCGAGGGCACGTCGAGGCCTTCGACCGGAGCCGACAGATCAAAGTGCCGTGCGCTATCGCCCATATTGAACAGACATACCCAAACCTCATCGTCCAGGCGGCGCTCGTACACCAGCAGCGCATCGTCATGGTAAACGGTGCGCATGCTGCCTTCGATCAACAAGCGCTGGTCCTGACGCCATGCAAGAAAACGGCGATAGATGTTGAGCATCGAATTCGGGTCTTGCTCCTGGGCGGCCACTGACATCGGCAGGTGACGGTCAGCCATCGGCAACCAGGGCTGTTCCCGACTGAAACCGCCGTGCTGGTCCCGATCATGCCAAGGCATTGGCGTGCGGCAACCGTCGCGGCCCTTGAATTCCGGCCAGAAGCGAATGCCATAGGGATCGACCAACTGCTCGAACTGCAGCTCGGCCTCATCCAGCCCCAGCTCCTCGCCCTGATAAAGGCACACGCTGCCGCGCATGGTCAGTAGCATCGCCATGAACATGCGGCCGCGCGCCAGATCGGGCTGGTTGGCGAGCGCCCAGCGGCTCATGACCCGCACCACATCGTGGTTGCCGATGGACCAGCACGGCCAGCCGTCTACCAACTCGCGTTCCACGCAGTCGATGGTGTGCCGCAGAAAACCCGGGCTGCACTGTTCGGTCAGCAGATCGAAGGAGTACGCCATGTGCAGCGTGTCGCTGCCTCCCGTGTAAGCGGCCATGGTGCTCAACGAATGGTCGCAACCGATTTCGGCCACCGTGGCGCTGCCCGGATAGCGTTCCAGCAACTGGCGAATACGCCGCAGAAAGTCGAGGTTTTCCGGCTGGGTCTTGTCGTATACGTGCTTCTGAAAGGCGTAAGGATTGTCAGCGCGAACGCCGATGCTGCCTTCGCGAATGTCATGGTTCGGCGGGTTGTCTCGCAGCTCGCGGTCGTGAAAATAGAAGTTCGCCGCGTCCAGACGGAAGCCGTCGACACCGAGCTTCAACCAGAACTCCATGTCCTCGAGCAGCTGTTGCTGCACCGCTTCGCAATGGAAGTTGAGGTCGGGCTGGCTGGAGAGGAAGTTGTGCAGGTAGTACTGCTTGCGGCGGCTGTCCCAGGTCCAGGCGGCACCGCCGAAGACCGACAGCCAATTGTTGGGCACGGTGCCGTCATCTTTCGGATCGGCCCAGACGTACCAGTCGGCTTTGTCGTTGTCGCGGCTCGAGCGGCTTTCCTTGAACCAGGCGTGCTGATCGGACGAGTGATTGAGCACCTGATCGATGAGGATGCGAATGCCACGCGCATGGGCAACATCAATGACCTGTTTGAAGTCTTCCAGCGTGCCGAACAGCGGATCTACGCCGCGGTAATCGGACACGTCATAGCCGAAGTCCTTCATGGGCGAGGTGAAGAACGGCGACAGCCAGATGGCATCGACGTTGAGGCTGGCGATGTAGTCGATCTTCTCGACCACACCGAGCAGATCGCCGACCCCGTCGCCGTTGCTGTCGAAAAAGCTGCGCGGGTAAACCTGATATATGACGCCGCCGCGCCACCAGTCATTGCGATTCATACAACCAACCTTCGATGTTTGGGGGAACACGCCGCCACTCTAGGTGCGTCATCCCGCCGCAACATCCTCCCGGCAGCGCAATACCGAGGCGTATGGCTCGGGCGTAGAGCCGGCCTGAGCGGGGGGCGTAGAGCGGGCTGCCGGAAGTCGTGTATAGCCGGCCCCTGTCATTCGTCATAAAAATGTCGACAAACAAGCGAATCGACACTTATCTGTCACGAGCGGTATTTAGGATCGATGCAGTTCCAGGACTGATCCGCAGTAGCCGCCGCCCAGCAGACCTGCGCAGCCGCCCAGTCAGGAGCGACACGCATCCAAAATCCATGGAGAGATGAAATGTTCAAGTGCAAGCCCCTCGCAGCCGCCATCATCGCGATTCTGGCCACTCAGGCTCACGCCCAAGACAACAGCGCAGAACAGAATCAGAACGGTGCCGACAACATTGTCGAAGTGACTCAGACTGGTGGTCAGGACAACATTTCCTACCAGGCCCAGACCGGCGCCAGCAACGACGGCATGGTGACCCAGACTCAGGCCACGATGTCCGACGCCGTGCAGACGCAAACCGGCGACCTGAACCGCGCGGACATCGTGCAGTCCTCGACCGTGCAGAGCGAAGCCATCCAGCTGCAAAGTGGCGACAACCACGATGCGAGCATTGTCCAGAGCGACTCCACCGGCGCCACCGCTCGCCAGTACCAGGCGGGCAGTTTCAATACTGCGTACACCGAGCAGACCGCAGCTGACCTGAGCACCGCCGTTATCGACCAGGACGGCAGCGACAACTTCGCCGAATCCATCCAGAGCAACACCGAACTGAGCGTTTCGGAACAACGCCAGATCGGCAATGACAACGTCTCGCTGGTCTGGCAGGAAAATGGCGCGCGCAACGACGGCCTGGTTAATCAGGGAGGCAACGGCAACGACGCTACTGTCTATCAGATGGACGTTTCTGACTCCGTCGCTGATATCGACCAGCAGGGTGATATGCAGGTCGCGTCCGTCACCCAGGAAGGCGCCGAGCATAGCGCTGAGATCCGGTCCAACGGACTGCAGAACGAAGCCTACATCGACCAGAGCGGCTCGCTGCAGACCGCGTCGATCTTCCAAGACGGTACCGCCAACAGCGCCGACATCTTCCAGGTTGGCGATAGCAACACCGCCAGCACCGAGCAGACCGGCAACAACAACTATGCCATCGTCGATCAAGACGGCAGCATGATGACTGCTTCGCTGCAGCAGAACGGGCAGTTCAACGAGGCTTACGTCACTCAGGAAGGCACCGATCAGCTGATCGACTTCGCCCAGGATGGCGCCGACAACCTGCTCACCGCTAACCAGAGCGGCAATGGCAACGAGCTGACCGGTTCCAGCTACGGCGACAACAACCGCGTGGACGTGGTGCAGGGCGGCGACCTCAACGTGGCCGACATCCAGCAGATCTACGGCTCAGACAACGAAGTCAGCCTGACCCAGGATGGCCAGGACAACATGGCGACCGTGCTTCAGGGCGGCGTAGGCAACCAAGCGATGGTGATGCAGAGCGGCATGGGCGACACGGCAATGGTGTCGCAGATGGGCTCGGGCAACATGGCCACCGTGACTCAGCAGTAAGCAGTGCCGGCAGCCGGCCTCGGAGCCGGCTGCCATTCTCACGTCTATCAGCGACTACGGGCCGGATTGCCTACGACTGTCGTCCCCGCCGCCACATCCCGAGTCACCACGCTGCCCGCTCCGATCACGGCGTCATCGCCGATGGTTACGCCCGGCAGAATGATTGCGCCACCGCCAATCCAGACATTCTCACCAATCACCACCGGACGGCCGAATTCCAGGCCGCTGCGGCGCTCTTCCGCGCTTCGAGGATGGTCCGCCGCGTAAATCTGCGTAGCTGGTCCGATCTGCGTTCCCGAACCGATGCGCACCTCGACCACGTCGAGAATCACGCAATTGAAGTTGAAGAACACATCGTCGCCGAGGTGAATGTTGTAGCCGTAGTCGCAATGAAACGGCGGCCGGATCACAGCGCCTTCGCCTACGCTTCCTAAAAGCTCTTTCAGCAAGTCACGGCGCACCGCCGGTGTTTCGCCGAGCGCTGCGTTGTAACGCACCATCCAGGCTTTGGCGGCGGCTTGATCAGCCTGCAACTCGGCGTCACCGGGCCGGTAGAGTTCGCCGGCGAGCATCTTCTGTTTTTCGGTCATCGGCATGTCGGGCTCCCCTGGATGAAAATGACGCATTCAGCCTTGGACCGGCCGGATGCGCCATCGCTCGCATGCCACCCGCTATTCGCCCTGAATTTTACTCAGCAGGCTACGCGCCAGCTGCACGGCCTCGTTGCGATGGGTGATGTTGAGCTTCTGATACAGGCTGCGGATGTGCGTCTTGATGGTTGTGGGCGCAACATTCAGGTGCTCGGCGATCTGCTCGTTGGACTGCCCCGCGTGGATCAGGCTCAGCACCTGCCACTCTCGGCGGGTCAGCGGCGAATGGCGGATGAGCTCCGGCACATCCGGGCGGTTGATGATGTCCTGAATCACCGCTTCGTCGAGGGTGATGCGGATCGCCCGGCTGAAGTCGCGCTGCTGTTGCGCCAGTTGGATCAGCCGGTCGGCGCGCTGCGCTTCGAGTTCGTCGAGCCGACGTTCATGCTGCAACGCCTTGAGCATGGCGATCAGCAGCTTACCGACGCGCAGAAAGCTGCCGATGGCACCCGTGCTGCTCGCCAGGGTCAACGCCAGCTGCAGGTTGTCCAGCGCCTGCTGACGCTCCTCGCGCAGCCAGTGCAGCTGCGCAAGCAAGATATGGTTGCGATTCAAGTCCATAACTAGGCCGTGCTGCTCGGCATCGGTCTGCAGCTGCCGGAGGATCGGCAGCGCCTTGTCCGGCTGCTTCAGCGAGAGGTGGGCTCGCGCGTGGTTGCGGCCGTTGTACTGGGCGAAGTGATTGAGGCCGCGCTCGAGTGCTGGCGCCGTCAGCAGCCATTGCTGGATCGCGGTCTTGTCCTGGGTGGAGTCCCAGTAGCTGAGCATTACCGCATGGGCATTGGCGAGCCAGTCGACATGGTAATTGTCGTCGGCGAGCATGCTCTGCATCTTGCCGATGTAATCGGCACAGGCGCTCTGCTGGCCGCGCGCATGAGCGATTCCAGCCAGCAGCGCGTAGCACTGCAGCAGCCAGCGATCGCCGACGTCTTCGAGTATCTGGATGCCCTGCAGCGCGCACTGCTCGGCGGCATCCAGATGGTGCCACTCGAGCAGCACCTGACCACGCACGCGGTAGATGAACTCCATGATCGGGGTCGCCTGCAGGTCGGCCTGTTCGACGTACTGGATCGCCCGCTCCTGCAGCGAATAGGCCTTCTGTAGATAGCCCTGGGCAATGGCGATTTCAGAAAGCTGGCCGAGATTCCATACCACCAGATGCGAGGCGCGAATCTCACGGGCACGGCGTTCGGCCTCTTCATACTGCTTCTGCGCCTGCGGTAGCAGGCCCTGAACGAAATGCGCCTCGGCCAGGCCCGAGAGGGCTGCGACCTTCGAAGTACGCATGATCAACGGCTCACGTACCAAGGCTTCCCGTGCCAGGGCAATTGCCTGCTCTTCATCACCACGGTTCATGGCGACCTGAGCGCGAACGGCGTTGAATTCGCCAACGATGCGCGCCCAGTCGTCTTCCGAACAGCTCTGCTGCAGGGCCTGCTCGCCGGCCTTGAACCAGCGTTCGACCTGATCGAACTGGTAGGAATTCTGCGACACCCAGGCCTGCAGCAGGGTCAACAGCGGCGAGCCGGCGATAACCGCCTCCGGCAGTGTTTCCAGGCATTGCTGCAGCAGCTCAAGACGGCCCTGACGGTAGAACTGCCGGCCGTGGCGCTCCAGCACTTCGCCGACGCGGGTCGGGCAGCCGGCCTGTACCGCATGCCGCGCGGCCTCTTCCGGCAGGTTTTCCGCCATCAGCGCTTCGGCCGCACGCAGGTGCAGATCGGATAGCCGCTGCGGCTGATGGGTGCGCAGTTCGCCCAGCACAAAGGTGGCGAACAATGGGTGGTAGGCATACCACTGACGAAGGCCATCCAGCGATTGCAGGAAGAGCCCGTTACGCTCCAATTGCTCGAGCATCCCGCGAGCATTGCTGCCCTGAGTCAGTCGGTCGGCCAGTGCTGCGTTGAAGCGATCCAGCAGACAGGTCGCCTGGAGGAAATCCAGCGTGCTTGCGCCCAGGTTGGCAACGACCTGCTCGCGCATGTAATCGCGAATATACGGATGGCCGAGCTGCAGGTTTTCCAGAAACAGGTCCATACCACGGCCCGTCTGCACCTCCTGCAGAACCAGCTGCAATGCGCACGGCCAGCCGCCGATACGCCGGTTCAAGCGCTCGACCTGCTCGCGGTTGATCGAAACCGGCAGGCCCAGATCCAGCAGTGCCTGAACTTCGTCGGTTTCGAAGGCCAGATGCTGAGCGTCAACGGTAAGCAGCTGATGCTTGACCCGTAGATCCGCCACGCCCAGTTCCGGCAGGCCGCGACTGCAGACCAATAGCGTCATCCAGCTCGGCATGTTGCGCAGGAAGAAGCGCAGCGCAGCGATGACTTCTGCGGTGTACAGCGTTTCGAAATCATCCAGTACCAGCAGCAGCGGTTCGTGCTCGCCCGGCAATTCGGCTAGCAGATGCGTAAGCAGCGTATCGAAAGCCTCCCTGCCCTGACCGGCCAGCAAGAGGCTGCGGGGACACCCATGCTCCAACTGAGCGTCGAGGGCGTGAAGCAGATAGCGGCCAAGCTGCAGCGGATCATTATCGCCCGGATGCAGCTGCAACCAGGCGACACTACCCTCGAACGCCCTTGCCCACTGGCACGCCAGGGTCGTCTTGCCGAAACCGCTCGGTGCGTGCAGTACAGCCAGCCGCACCTCGCCAAGACGTTGAAACCACTCGTCAAGGCGTGGCCGCGCCAACAGACCGCGCGGCAACAGCGGCATGTTCAGCTTTGCCGGTATCAGCGGCAAGGGTGCAGGTATTGCGGCGTTCATGGTCGTCTCCCGTTGTTCGTTCCCTGTTCGGGTGTCGTGACGCATCGAGCTGTCCTGGGTCGATTACCCCTTTACGCCTCCGGCTGTGAGCCCGCCGACGATCCACTTCTGGCAATACAGGAACACCGCGGTGATCGGCAGTCCGGAGAGCACCGCCGCCGCAGCGAAGTCGCCCCAGAGGTAGTTCTGATCGTAGAGATACTGTTGCGCACCGACCGACAAGGTGAGCTTGTCTACATCCATCAACAGCACCGAGGCAATGGGGTACTCGGTGACACTGGTGATGAAGGCGAGGATGAACACCACCGCCAGAATCGGCACGCTCATGGGCAGCAAGATGTGCACGAAAGCCTGCCAGGTGGTGGCGCCATCGACGATGGCCGCTTCTTCCAGCGAGCCGTCGATGCTCTCGAAGTAGCCCTTGATGGTCCAGATATGCAGCGCCATGCCACCCAGCGAGGCGATGATCACGGCGCCGTGGGTGTTAACGCCCAGCCAGCTGATGTGCTCACCGAGCTGATCGAACAAGGCGTAGATGGCCACCAGCGTCAGCACCGGCGGGAACATCTGGAAGATCAGCATGCCCTTGAGGATTGGACTCTTGCCACCGAAGCGCAGCCGCGCAAAGGCATAGGCGCTGGTGGTCGACAGCATGAGGATCAGCAGCGAGCTGATCAGCGCGATCTTCATCGAGTTCCACAGCCAGGTCAGCACGGGGAACGGCGGGTTGCTGACTTCGCCATTTTCATGGACGTAAGGGATGCCCAGCGCCAGCGACCAATGCTCCAAAGTCGGATTGTCGGGCAGCAGGCTACCGGTGGCGAAGTTGCCCTCCCGGAAGGAGATCGACACCACCATCAGCAGTGGGAACACGATCAGCGCGACAAAGGCGAGCAAGCCTGCGTGCGTCAGCCAGAGGCGGTATTTGACGGATTTCGGTTGAACCATGGCCATGTGCGTAATCCTTAGACCTTCACTTTCGAGAGCTTCAGGTTCAGCCAGGCCATGGCGCCGACGACGATGAAGATCAGCGTGGCGATGGCGGCGGCCAGGGCAAAGTTCTGCCCCGAATCCTGGAAGGCGATGCGGTAGGTGTAACTGACCAGCAGATCGGTGGTGCCTGCCGGAGTCGTGGTGCCGAGGATGTCGGGCCCGCCACGGGTCAGCAGCGTGATCAGCACGAAGTTGTTGAAGTTGAAGGCGAAGCTTGCGATCAGCAGCGGCGCCAGTGGCTTGATCAGCAGCGGCAGCGTGATCTTCAACAGGTTGTCGACTGGCGTCGCGCCGTCCATTGCCGAGGCCTCATAGAGATCGCGCGGAATCGCCTGCAGCAGCCCCATGCACAGCAACAACATGTAGGGATAACCGAGCCAGGTGTTGACCATCAGGATCATGCTGCGCGCCAGGGTCGGGTCACTGAACCAGTCCGGCCGCACCCCGAACAGGCTGTCGAGCATCAGGTTGATCTCACCGAAGCTCTGGTTGAACAGGCCTTTGAACACCAGGATCGAGATGAACGCCGGCACCGCGTACGGCAGGATCAGCATCAGCCGATAAAACGCCTTGCCGCGGACCATCTCCCACTGCAGCAGACTGGCCAACACCAGGCCGACCGCGAGGGTGAAGACCACCGTCAGCGCGGCGAAGCACACCGTCCAGACGAAGATCTGCAGAAACGGGCCGCGAATCTTCGGATCGGTCAGCACCTTGGCGAAATTGCTCCAGCCGGCATAGACCGTATAACCCGGCGCGACCTTCTGCCCTTCGGCATCGACGTAGAAGCCGATCTCATCGTTGGCCGTAAGGCGTTCACCGGTCTGGCTATTGACCAGCGAGCCGTCGTCGTGCAACCGGTACAGCGGCTCCACAGCGGCGACTTCACGCAGGCCATAAAGGCGCAGCAGCTGACCTTCATGGCCGCGCATGACCCACTGTTCCAGCTGTTTGCGCTGGCGGATCACATCACGCAACGGCAAGGCCGCACCCAGGTTTTCGACCTCAGGCTCCCGGCTCATGCCAAGCGGCTCGCCCGCGACCGGCTCACCCGCCAGCGGAGCGGAAACCCAGACGCCCTGCTCGCCACGGTCGACCCGCAGGCGCATCTCACCGGCATCGTTCTGGTGCAGGCTGAAGCCGAAGCGTTCGCCTGCAAGGTAGGTCTGATTGAGGTGGTAACGCTGCGCCTGCTCGAAGCTCAGCAGGTTGGTGCCACTGTAATTGGTGAAGCCGATGCCCACGGTGTAGAGCAGCGGGAAGATCACGAACACCAGCATCCCCGCTACCGCCGGGAATATGTAGCGGTGGGCGTAGGCACGGCGGTTGATGAACACGAAACTGGCGATTCCGGCGACCACCAGCCCGAGCAGAGCGAACACGGTTTGCCCCTGCGCATAGAGCGCGATGATCAGGTACAGGGCAAAGGCGTTGCACAGCAGCCAAAGGCCCCAACGCATCGCAGCTGGCAGCTTGGGTATCGACAGTTTCGGCACGGCGCGGCCGGGCATTTCGGCGGGAACATTCACGGCGGACATCGGGATCTGGGCCTCAGGGCGCGCAGCCGAAGACGCAGGCGTCTCCAACCGCGGCTGTGGGTTGTCGTTATTTGACGATGCGTTTGGCGGCGTCATCCAGGGCGGCATCCACAGTTTGGCGACCGGAGGTGATGTTCGTCAGGGCAGGCTCCATGGCTGACCAGAACACGCCCATTTGCGGAATGTTCGGCATCGGACGGCCCTGCTGAGCACTCTCGAACGTCGCCTTGATCATCGGATCGTCGGACAACTCGGCCATGAATTCCTTGTTCACCACCGCACCCAGCGGCACGTCGGCATTCACCGTTTTGAGGCCATCCACTTCTAGCAGGTAGTTTTCGAGAAACTCGACGGCGAGCGCCTGGTTCGGGCTGGCGGCGTTGAGGGTCGCGGCCATCACGCCGGAGAACGGCTTGCTCGGGCTATCGCCTACCGCCGGGACCGGCGCCACGCCAAAGTCGATGCCGCTCTTCTTGATGTTTGACCAAGCCCAGGGGCCGCTGATGAACATTGCCGACTCGCCCTTATTGAAGGCTGCCTCGGCGGCGCTGTAGTCGGCGCCCTTGGGCATCACGCCCTCGTCGATCAAACGCTTGAGGACGGCCGCGCCCTGCTTGGCGCCCTCGTTATTGACGCCGGTTTTGCTGACGTCATAGCCCGAGCCGGTATCTTCGAAGGCATAACCGCCGTTTGCAGCCAGCAAGGCCCAGGTGAAATAGGTGTTGTTGTAGTCCCACAGAATTGCGCGCTTGCCGTCTGCGGCGAGGTCTTTATGCAGCGCCAGCACTTCGTCGAAGGTCTTCGGTGGCGTCGATACCAGGGCCTTGTTGTAGATCAGCGCGGGGGCTTCGACGGCCATGGGATAGCCCCACAGCTTGCCGTTGTAGCTAACGGCGTCCCAGGCGAAATCGGCGACTTCCTGCTTGGTCTCGGCGCTTGGCGTAACGGGAGTGATCAGGCCGCTCTGGGCCCACTCACCAAGGCGGTCATGGGCCCAGATGAAGATGTCCGGGCCATTGCCGGTGGCGGCGGCCTGCTGGAATTTGTCCGTGGCTGCATCGGGGTGTGCCACCTCGACGGGAATGCCGGTTTCTTCGGTGAACTTCTTGCCTACCTCGGCCAGTCCCTTATGGCCTTTGTCGCCATTGATCCAGACGACCAGCTTGCCTTCTTCGATGGCGGCCTGGACAGACAGCGGCAGGCTCAGAGTTGCGGAGAGACCGATCGCGGCCGCTGCAAACAGCTTTTTATTCATGTAGGTATTTCCTCGTGGCTTCTTATTTTTGATCCACAACGTTCTGCGTGCCGTCTGACGGTCTCGCAGTGCATCCATACTCGCCCCGCCAGTGGGCGAAGACATCCTCCCCGAAGGGAGGATGAGGGGCGTAGAAGCAGGGCGTAGTTTTGCATTCGCACTGCACCCGCAGAGCCCTCGAATCGCCCTTTCTCAGCCTGCACGGGCCGACGAAAACAGGCTTGAATACCGCCTCTTTCCCGCCAAGCCGGAGCCGGACATGCGCCCTCTGCCGCCCCTTAGTCCATCTATCCTAGCCCTTTGTTTCGGACTGCTCGCACCCGTTATACAAGCGGAACCGCAAGTCCCTATCAGACTGAACGGTCACCCCCTGCAACCGGCCTGGGAAACGCTAGCCGAGGATCGCTTCGCGGCGGAGCTGGAGCTAACCAAAGGCACCCTCGAACTGGGTACTGGCGAGGCCGAACAGAAGTCGCTCAAGCCGTTTCAACGCCACGCGCTGAACGCTGGCGATCGCTTCGATTTCGATGTAGTCAAACCGGGGCGCTACCGCCTGCTGGTGCAGACGGGCGATGACGCCAACCTGCGGTTGGTGCCCAGTCGCCAATCGCAGGAGCCGATTGAGCAGGCCTGCCAACCATGGAATGGCGAAGCCGTACAGGTTCCGGTCGCTGGGGTATTCGAGAATGGCCAGCGATTGCGCGACGCTTACAGCGGCAACACGACCATCGTCAAGGACGGCAAGGTCGAACTGACCCCGGCGCCCGGCAGCAACGGCTTACTGCTGATCGAAGCCGTCGACGCGCGCCCGGTACGAGCGCGAGACTGGCGCAACGCGACCGTCTATTTCGCCCTGACCGACCGTTTCGCCAATGGCGACCCGAGCAACGACCGCAGCTATGGCCGAGAGCCCGACGGCGCTCAGGAAATCGGCACCTTCCATGGCGGCGATCTCAAAGGGCTGACCAGCAAGCTCGATTACCTGGCCAAGCTGGGCGTGGACGCGCTGTGGATCAGCGCACCCTATGAACAGATACACGGCTGGGTCGGTGGCGGCGATAAAGGCGACTTTCGCCATTACGCCTACCACGGCTACTACGCGTTGGATTACACCCAGCTGGACGCCAACATGGGCACCGAAGCCGACCTGCGCGAGCTGATCAGGGAGGCACATGCCCGCGGCATCCGCGTGTTGTTCGACGTCGTGCTCAACCACGCTGGCTACTCCACCCTCGCGGACATGCAACAGTTTGGCTTTGGTGGCCTGCGAGACGGGATGGCGCAATACCTGCCCGAACGCTGGACCGCTTGGCAGCCGGAGCCCTACGAGCACCTGCACGCCTACCACAACCTGATCGATTACGATCACCCGGCCTGGTCTCGCTGGTGGGGCAAGGATTGGGTGCGCGCCGGTATTGCCGACTACCCGGTGCCACCCAGCGTTCTGGTGGACCCGCTCAAAGGCTCGCTGGCATTCCTGCCGGATTTTCGCACCGAGTCCGACATTCCGGTCGGCCTGCCGCAATTCCTTCGCCATAAACAACCGACCCGCGCCGTCGAACGGGACGGCTATCGTGTGCGCGACTACCTCAATGAATGGCTGACCAATTGGGTGCGCGAGTTCGGCGTCGACGGTTTTCGCGCCGACACTGTCATGCACGTCGAGCCGACCGCGTGGGCGCAGCTGCGCCAGCAGGCGGACCAGGCCCGGCGCGATTGGTCTGAAGCCAATCCAGACGACCCGTTCGCGGGCGAGCCGTTCTGGATGGTGGGCGAAGTCTTTGGCCACGGCCCGGAAATCAGCGATTACCAGAGCAACGGCTTCGATGCGCTGATCAACTTTACCTTCCAGCAGGAGGTCGCTGGAGCTGCCAGCGATTGCCTGGTCCGTGCCGACAAGAGCTACGGGCATTACGCCAGCCTGCTGGCGGACAATCCCGGGCACAACTTCATGAGCTATGCCTCATCCCACGACACTTCGCTATTCAGTGCGCAGCACGACGGCGATCTGATGCGACAGCACGGCCTTGCCAGCGCACTTCTGCTGAGCCCCGGCGCCGTGCAGATCTACTACGGCGACGAGAGCGCCCGCGCTTTCGGCCCCACCGGCTCCGACCCCTATCAGGGCACACGGTCAGATATGAACTGGAGCGAGCACACCAAACCCGAGATCGCTGCGCTAATCGATCACTGGCAACGAATCGGTCAGTTCCGCGCACGGCATCCAGCCATTGGCGCCGGCCGGCACCAATGGCTTTCAAACCAGCCCTACGCGTTCTCGCGGGTACAGGGCAACGACAGGGTCGTCGTGGTGCAGGCGGGGGCTCTGGTCAATCGCTGAGCGGGTTGGTGGCCTGGGCAGCGGCATCGCCGACCACCTTGGCGTCGGTCGGCCGCACCACTCGGGCCAGCTCCTGACCGAGACGCACGAAGACCAGAGTTGGCCAGAGCTTGACGCGATAGCTGCGCCCAAGTGGACGTCCCGGGCCGTCCTCGACCTTGATGTGGTTGATCTGCGGATACTCGGCCAGTGCCCGCTCGATGTGCGGCTCGGCAGAGCGGCAATGTCCGCACCAGTTGGTGCCGAAGTCGAGCACCGTTACCCCGTCGAGCGAGTCGACCTCGGCGCGCGTGATGGTTTCAGTCTTGTACACATCGGCCATGTTCACCTCCACGTCTGTTCTCCTATCGACCCCGACACGCCGCGACCGATCCATGCAATCTCATCCATAGCGCACCCTGTGCGGAGACCTCGCCATGAACACGTTGAACACGCGCCAGCAAGCGCAGCTGGCTTTCATCGCCAGCAATGCCGAACTGGAAGTCGGGCACCCGGACGATTGTCCGCTACCGCTGGCAACCCTGGCGACCACCGATGGCAGCGAAGACTACGTCAGCCGCGTACTCTCCGGCGGGCTCACAGCGCATGTCTACCGGATCGAGGCGCAGGGCCGGAGCTGGACGCTCAAACGCGCCCGCGAGAGGTGCCTGGTGCAGAACACTGATGGCCAGACGTCTTTTCTCAATGAGGTGCAACGCCGTGCGGACTTGCGCGAGCTCAAGCGCGACCCGACTCTCGGCGCGCGGCTGGTCGGCATCGTCGACACCTGTTATGGAAGCTTTCGCCAAGGCGTACTGCTTTCGCCCTGGATTGAGGGCGAACCCATCGCGGCTTGGAATGAGCGACAGCTGACGCAGCTGTTCGAGATGCTGGTGGCGCTGTTGCTCGGCGGGCTGTTCGAATGGGATCTATGTCCCGGCAATACACTGGATGACGGCGAGGTGCGGCTGTTCGACTTCGGCTATATGTACCGCTTCGACCCACTGCGTCAGTTCAACAGCAACGGCACCGAAATGCCTCAATTTCACGCCGCCGAGCGCTTCGAGACGCGCCAATACTTCGCACATCTTTTAGCACTGGAGCAACGGGAGGAACCGCTCGCGCTGGCCGCGTTTGCGCTGGAGAAACGCATCGCCCTGGAGGCATATGGGCGACTGCACATGGAGCTTGAGGCGCGCGGCGCCAGTTCGACGGTACTCGACTGGTTGGCCGGCATCATTGGTGAATGGAAGCACGCGATGCGCGGCGATCTCGAAGCGCTGTACCTGAAGGAAGCCTGGCGTTCGCATTGGCTCGATCTGCACGATGACCTCAGCGGCCAGACCTGCACCGCCTCGACTCTTGCGCGCATTGGCTGGCTGGAGCGCACCACGCGCGAGCGGCATGGCGACCTGCAGCGTTTGCTACCCGTCGAGCCACAACGACAGCTAATCGAGGAGCTGCGGCGGGCACGAGAGCTGGCCGAGCGCTGGCAGATCGCTTAGTCAAACTGCGGCCGGCATGGGGTACCGAATAGGGAGCCGGGCCCGAGCGGGCCCGGCAGGCAAGCGTTATAAACGCCCTACGGTTGTCGCGCCTTCGGCACTGGTCACCCGGTTGTTGGCACCCGGCTGCCAGCTTTTCACCTGAGTCGGGCTGGCATCGCTGCGCACGATGCATTTCCACTCGACCGTTTGTTGCGCGGGCAGGCTGATGCTGCCTTTCCAGGCGGGATAGCTGCTGACGTCCGTGAGGCGCACCGCGCTGGCCGGCGCCCAGTTACCAAGCTGAGCCAGGTTACCGACGGCATAGATGCTGTCACCCGGCTGGGTTATGCCGTTCTCGCAGCGGAAATTGACGCGAACCAGGCCGCCATTACCGCCACCGACCCCACCACCGGTCGTCCAGACTTTCAGCTGACCGCTGTCCTCGTTCAGCGCCGGATTGAAAGTGCCGCTGCTGACCAGGGATGGATCGTTCAGGTTCGAGCCCAGGGCGATCACGAGTGTCTGTGTCGTGCCTCGAACGGTTGCCACCAGGCCGGAATAGCCGCCGTGGAATTCAATCGCCGAATCAGCCCGAACGCCCGCAGCACGACGGATCTTGATCAGTTGACGGATCAGCGGCGCATGCCCCCAGTCGTACATGTGCGACCAGTACACAACCGGCGTGCCCGGGCTCGTGAGGATATAGGCGTAGGCCTGGCGTACCAGCTCGTCACGCAACGCCCAGTGGTGCTGCCCGCCGTTCTGCCCAGGCGAATAACCGGTGTCGTGGTTGTCGACGAAGGTCACCGCCACTTCGCGCCAGCGCGGATCGGGGTTGCCGTTGAGGCCGTTCTTCCAGTCGGCGATGGAGCCGTTCTGCATACGCTCCTTGAGTGCGAAGTCGAATACCGGGCACTTGGCGCGATCGGACCAATCCTTGATGACCTGCTGCCAGCTGGCCGTGTTGCGCCAGTCCCAGCTCGGGTATTCACCCGGCGCCTTCCACAGTTCGCCCACGCAGAAGGCATTGTCATGCGCCGCGCTCATCCAGCCATCGACCCGCTCAGCGGCATAACCGCGCACGAAGTCGAAACGCAAGCCACCGGCACCGTAGTTGCTGCGCAGATTGGCGAACTCGTCGCGGAACATCCCGTAGACCTGCGGGTTGGCAGTGTTCAGGTCGGCATCGCCACCGACGAAACGGTCACCATCGTCGCAATCGTTGGGGTAGTTGCCGGGATCGGAACAATCGTTGCGCCAGAAGCCCTGGCCGGCCGGCAGGTTGATTTCCTTGTTCGGATAACCGCGATTCATATGATTGGGAACCGCGTCGTACAGCACCTTAACCTGGGCACCGTTCAGCGCAGCAACCGCCTGCTTGAGCTGAGCATCGCTGCCGTAGCGGCCATTCTTGTTGAAGTCATGCCAGAAGTAGCCTTCGCCGCCGCCGGAGTTGGCACCATCGCTCCAGCTGGAGAAATCGCGCCACGGCACTGGCATCCAGATCGCGCTAAAACCATCAGCCGCAATGGTTGGCGCCATGTCGCGCAGAGTGTTGTACCAGTTGTTGGGAGACTCCCGGACTACGTTCCAGTGGAACCCTTGAAGGATGATTTCGTCACCACCGTGGTAACGAACCCCGGCCGGGCTCTTGCCAGCGAGATCAGCGGCATGAGCGCTACCCAGTGTCAGCAGCAGGGAGGTGGCCACCATGGCCAGACGGGTGGGAAGCAAGGAATATTTCATCGAAGTAGCCCCAGTTTTGTAGTTGTTGTGAGCACCCGACAGCGATTACCGGCGACCGCGGAAACCGGATGCAACCGCCAATGCAAACATCATTGACCGGGCCAGACGGCGCCGGTGATTGCGCTGACCATAGCTCCCCCCACGGTTTTTTCCGGGCTTAGTGGCCAGGCGTAATGGGTACCGCTGCGCGTGCTTGTCTCCCTCCTCCCCCGCTACGCCCCACCGCTCCGCCTCAAAAAAGATCGGCCGGGAGGATGTCGCGAATGTCGCCGATCCGCAGGCTTTTGGTCGCCACCAGCCCAATCCGGCGCAGCAACCCGGGCAGTGGCAAACACCGACAGCTGCCGTGGACCAGCCGGCCGCAGCTCGCCGGCCGCACAGACCAACAACAAAAACAAAGGACTTCGCGATGAACCCCCAACGATCCGTACGTCTTCTGCAACCGACCCTGCTTTGCACAGCCCTCATAGCCGCAATGCCCTCGCATGCGGTGGATTTTCACGGCTATTTGCGCTCAGGCGTCGGCACCACCGTGGGCGGTGGCGACCAAGCTTGCTTCCAGGCAGCCGGCGCTCCCGCCAAGTACCGCCTGGGCAACGAGTGCGAGACCTATGCCGAGATCGGTCTCGGCCAGGAGGTCTGGAAGGAAGGCGAACAGAGCTTCTACGTCGACACCATGATCGCCTACAACTCGCGGCAGGCGAATGACTGGGAAGCGACCCGCACCGACACCAATGGCGATGCCAATAACCCCTTTGATGAGAGCGGCGACGTCGCGATCCGCCAGTTCAACGTGGTCGGCCACAACCTCATCGAGAGTCTGCCGGGCGCCGACATCTGGGCTGGCAAGCGCTATTACAAGCGCCACGACGTACACATCAACGACTACTACTACTGGGACGTATCCGGCCCCGGCGCCGGCATCGAAGACATTGATCTGGGCTTCGGCAAGGCCAGCATCGCCTGGATGCGCAATACCGACGGTGAGTGGACTTATCAGGGCTCGGGCACCGGCACCAACCTGGCCAACGACACCCTGGACTTCCGCATCGGCGAGATCGACGTCAACCCCAACGGTAAGCTGGAGATTGGTTACGACTACGGCAAGGCCAACCTGACCGATTTCCAGGAACGTGACGATGGCTACCAGGACCAGAAAGGTCACCTGGTTACGCTCGAACACACCCAGGCGGGGTGGTTCGGTGGCTACAACAAGCTCGCCGTTCAATACGGCACCGACGGCATCATCGCCACCAGCGGCCGCAACAACACCGGCAACAGCGACGGCGACATGCTGCGCCTGGTCAACCAGGGCGTGGTCGGCATTACCGATGACATCGAGATGATGTACGTCCAGATTTATGAAGACCGCGACTTCGACAACGAGTCCGGCCAGCAATGGCTCTCCTTCGGTGTACGCCCGGTCTACAAGTGGACCGACGTCATGAGCACCGCGCTGGAATTCGGCTATGACCGAATCGACCCGCAGGCCGATGGCGAGCGCAGCCGCGACCTGAAAAAACTCACCCTCGCCCAGCAGTGGTCAGCTGGCCGCAGCTTTTGGGCACGTCCGCAGATTCGCGTGTTTGCCACCTACGCCCAGTGGGACGGCGGCCGCTATCAGGCCGCTAGCGAATCCATCGACGCGGGTGAAGACGACGGTTTGACCTTTGGCGTCCAGGCCGAAGCCTGGTGGTAATCACCTGAGGTGCGGCGAGGCGTAGCGGTCGTCTCCTTCCGTATCGCCCGCTGCTATCGGCAGCACTGCATGTTCCGCTCCCACCGTTTTGGCGGTGTTTTACCCCGACCGTGGCTGGTCGGGGTCTTTTTTCGATTGGCGACTGGAGTTGCCCTTATGAGCTATCTGAGAACGTCCCTGCTTGGCTTCGCCATTACGCTGGCTGCCGGATGCGGCAGCGAACCCTTGCGCCGAGTGGACGCGCTGACCCATACACCCGCGCCGCTGGAACAGTCCGCGAGCACTGCCCGTCAGGCGCTGGCCAATGCCCCGATCTGCTGCGACACGATCGCTGATTTTCCCTTCCAGCCACTGCCCGCGAGCTTCAACGGGAACGTGACGCTCGACGCCTCGGCGCCGGCGTATCGCTTTGACAGTGGCAAGAGCTTCTTTCGCGCCTTTGCATTGCCCAAAGACAGCAAGTCCTTCGAGATCCGCCTCTACAGCCAAGCCGGTAAGGCCGTTTTGGCCCCCAGCGTGATGCTGCTCGACAGCCGCTTGCGGCCCACCCGCATTCTGGATGCGGATGACTTCACCTATGCCCCCGCTTCCGGCCTTAAAGGCGACAGCCTGGACGCGCGGCTGCGCATCGATCGCACCTACCTGGACAACCCGGGCAACGAGTACTACTTGGTGCTGTATGCAGACGGAGCCCAGCTAGACGGTCACACGCCGCTTGAGCACCCGGCCAAGGCCTACGCCAGGGCGCTGGGTAATGAGCCACCGAGCCTGCCCGACCCGGTTGCGCAGCATTCACCTACCGGCGTCGTGAAGATGGTGCTGATCGAGGACAAGGCCGCCGGCCAGCAGGCCAATACTTATGTGCCTTCCTATAGCATCGGCCGCGAAATGGGTAACGATTTACCGTCAGTGCCCGCACCGGCAGTTCTGCCGGAAACCCAGGCGTACTACCGACAGGGCATCGACGCAGCGCTTGCGAGCAAGGATCTGGAGCGCGCGCTGCGCCTGGCCGATGAGGCTGCGCGGGTCGGCGATGCCAGTGCCAAGGCCTATCTGCTGGAACGCATCGAGATCAAATAGACCACACGACACGGCGACCTGCGCTCAGCGCCGGTCGCCGCGTAACAGATGGACCTGCGCCTGTAACTGTTGACGGCTGGCTTCGCTCGCGGCGACAGGCGAACTGGCGATCAGGTCCACCTGCGACCAGATCCGTCGGAAGAAGCCCTTGTCTGGATCGCGACTGAAAAAACTACCCCACAGCCCACGCAGCGCCATCGGCACCACGGGCACCGGGTTCGCCTCGAGAATACGCTCGACTCCCGCCTTGAACTCGTTGATCTCGCCATCGGTGGTGAGTTTGCCTTCGGGAAAGATGCACACCACTTCGCCATTGCTGAGGTAGTGGCTGACGCGCTCGAACGCCTCGGTGTAGATCGCCTCGTCTTCATGACGCGCAGCGATGGGCACCGCGCCCGCCGTGCGAAAGATGAAGTTCAATACCGGAATGCGGAAGATCTTGTAGTACATGACAAAGCGAACGGGGCGGCGCACCGCTCCAGCGATCAGCAGCGCATCGACATAGGACACGTGGTTGCAGACCAGCACTGCCGGACCCTCCTCGGGAATCGCGTCCAGTCCCTGATGACGCACCCGGTACATGGAGTGGCCGAGCAGCCACACCAGAAAGCGCATGCTGAATTCCGGCACGATGCTGAAGATGTAGGCGCTGACCGCCACGTTCATCAACGACACCACGAGAAACAGCTGCGGAATCGACAGCTCCGCGACACTCAACAGCAGGATGGCGACCAGCGCCGACGCGACCATCAGCAGCGCATTGAGGATGTTGTTTGCGGCCACCACCCTCGCCCGCTCATGCTCCGGCGTGCGCGCCTGGATCAACGCGTACAGCGGCACGATATAGAAGCCACCGAACACACCGATGCCAAGCACCGAGGCAAGAACCCACCAGGCCTGACCGATGCCCAGCAGTGCTAGCCAGTCGTGAGGCGCTGCAGCCTGCGGAAAGCCGCCCGACCACCACCACAGCAGCAAGCCGAACAGCGTCAGACCAAAGGAGCCGAACGGCACCAGCCCGATCTCCACCTTGTGACCGGATAGTCGCTCGCAGAGCAGCGAGCCAAGAGCGATGCCGACCGAGAAAACCGTCAGGATCAGCGTGACGACGGTTTCGTCGCCATGCAGCAGATCCTTCGAATAGGCCGGGATCTGGGTCAGGTAGGTCGCGCCAAGAAACCAGAACCAAGAGTTGCCAATCAGTGAACGCGACACCGAAAGGCGCTGCCCCAGCCCCATTCGCAGGATCGCGCCGGTCTGACGAAACAAATTCCAGTCCATCTCAAGCGACGGCAAGGACGCACCGGTCACAGGCACCGCTCGACTGGCGAGGTAACCGGCGACCGCCACCAGCACCACGCTGCCGGCGACCAGTTGAGCGTAGCCTTCGCTGGCCATCATCACGCCAGCGGTGATGGTGCCGGCGAGGATGGCCAAAAAGGTGCCCATCTCCACCAGCGCGTTGCCGCCGACCAGTTCGTGGTTCTCAAGCAGCTTCGGCAGCACCGAGTATTTGACCGGCCCGAACAGCGCGGACTGCGTCCCCATGCAGAAGAGCACAGTCAGCAGCAACGGCAGGTTGCCCAACAACAAACCGGCCGCACCGCCGAGCATGATGAAGATCTCGCCAGCTTTGATCGCCCGGATCAGCCGCTCCTTGGCGTACTTCTCACCCAGCTGGCCGCCCAGCGCCGAGAACAGAAAGAACGGCAGGATGAACAGCAGCGCGCACAGATTGATCAGCAAACTGGTGTCGGCGTTCGAGCCGATCTTGTAGAGGATCGCCAGAATCAGCGACTGCTTGAACAGGTTGTCGTTGAAGGCGCCCGATAGTTGCGTCAGAAAGAACGGCAGGAAGCGCCGCTTGCCGAACAAGGTGAATTGCGAGTGAGGCTTGGTCATCGATCCGCTTCCATGGATAAGACGTCGGATATTTGAGTATCAAGGGTCCGGTAAAGGCACAGCACTGCCATGCCCGTATCGCCGACTGGGCAGCCCATCACAGGGGCAACTGCCCGAACGCCCAGCGCAACAGAAAAAAGAACAGCAGCCCGCCCGCGATGGTCGCCAGCAGGTTCCGGGTCAAGGCCGCAATCAGGATCGACAGCACACCCGCCAGCAGGTAGGCGTTGTGCCAGTCCAGCGCCCATTCGCCGGCTGGCATCAACATCCCTGGCACTACGATGGCGGTCAGCACCGCGACGGGTACGTAATGCAGCCCCTGCTCCACCAGGCGAGGAAAGCGCAGGTTGGGCCAGGCGAAGAAGCTGTATCGAGTCAGAAAGGTGATAACCAGCATTCCCAGGATCAGCAACCAGATCTGCATCAGCACGCCTCCGCTTGAAGCTGGCGCTCGGCCCGTCGCTCGAGCCAGACGCCAACGATAATGCCGGCCAGCGCTGCAGCGATCAGGCCGAGCTTGTAGGGCAGTTCCCATGTCAGCAGCGCGACGCCCGCTGCCACAAGCGCTGATGCGACCTGCGGGCGGGTGCGCATCATGGGTACGGCAATGCCGATAAAGGTGGCAATCATGGCGAAGTCCAGGCCCCAGCTGGCAACGTTGGGCACAGCCTGGCCAAAGGCGATACCGGCAAGCGTTGCCAGCTGCCAGCTCAAATACATGGTCAGGCCAGCGCCGAGGAAGAACCAGTGTTTATACGGCGAAGCGTCATCGCGAGCATAACGATGCTGGATGACGGCAAAGGCTTCATCGGTCAGCCAGAACGCCAGCGGCACGCGCCAGCGGCTCGGCAAATGCCGGACGAAAGGCTGCATCGAAGCGCTATAAAGCGCATGCCGCAGGTTGACCACGAAGGTCGTGAGTAACACCACCGCTGCACCCACACCACCGGTAATCAAGGTAATGGCGATGAATTGCGCCGAGCCGGCGAATACCAGCGCGGACATACCCATGGCCTGCCAGCTAGACAGCCCTGCACCAATAGCCAGCGTTCCGAAAATGATGCCAAAGGGAATGGCGCCGACGATCAGCGGCAGGATATCGCGGCAGCCATGCAAGAACTCTTGCGAGCGGGACATCGGGGCTCCTTAGATATGCACCGCAAACGATGATGAGCTACGCACCGCCGTCTGGGCCGGAGCATAGGGAAAGGTTGAAGACAAGCTGATGAACGCTGACATAGCGCTCCTGAAGGGACCCAACATTACCCCAAGTCGAGCCCCAAGGGCGATGGCCGGCACACGGGGTTTTGGTTGCCCAGGCCGAAATCAAAAGGCCGAACCGGGCCTGGCCGGCCCATGCGGGTTCAGCGCGTGGCGGGCTCGAGCAAGCGCTTGACGGCCGGCCATTCGCGGTCGGTGATGCTGTACAGCACGGTGTCATCCAGGCGACCGTCGGCGAGTCGCCGGTGATTGCGCAAGAGTCCTTCACGTTGTGCACCCAGCTTTTCGATCGCGCGCTGAGAGCGCATGTTGCTTGCCGCCGTCTTCAGCTGCAGGCGCACCAGGTGCCAGTCTTCGAAAGCATGCTTGAGCAGTAGGTGCTTGATCGATCCGTTGAGGCCGCTGCCATGCTCGGCCTTGTCGATCCAGGTCCAACCCAGTTCTGCAGCAGGCAATGCCGGGTTGAAGTCGGCGAAGCGGGTCGTGCCCACGATGCGCTCGGCCATGCGCAGGGTGAACACCACGGCACGACCCTGGCGTTGTTCGGTCACGGCCAGGCGATACCAATCGGGGCGCAAGGGCCCGTTCAGGTAGATCAGTTCGTCGCGGTTGTGCTCGGCCAGTTCGACCAAGGCCGGAATGTCGGCTTCTACCAGCGGCTCCAACCGTAGGGCGCCCCGCTGTAAGGTGACCGGACCCGGCGTGAACATCAGTTTTTCTCCAGACTTGAACGGAATGAGGCCCTGTTGTGATCGCAGGGGCAGCAGTAAGTGCCCCGGTCATTAATGGGCCAGCGCGACGCGGTCAAACGGTCGTCAGTCTAGTGGCTCGCTTCGGATCAACGGCACCCGGACCGCGCTGAAGCTGCAAATCACCAGACCCGGCATGCAGATTGTCTAGCGCAGTGCTTTGCGGCGGATTCAGTCGTGTTTGCCCAGCTCATGCGACCATGGTCGCAGCCGCAACACGCCGCCCCGTTTTACTGCGAAACTTTACCCTTTCAAGTATTCAACAAGCGGTAGCTTCCGGCCATCGAAACCTGCTGAGCCTGGGCAGCCCCAAGCACCATCCCGGTAGTCACCATTCATTGGCTGTCCCTGACGCGCAGCTCCAGTGGTCAGGCTGCCTACCGGCGACGGTGAACGCTGCCCGGCCTGGCATGGATCGACCACTCTGTGGAAACGGCCAGGCTGGAGCCCGCTTACTTATGTACATCTGGAGTTCGCATGTCGTTGTCCGGTGGGCTGATTGCGCTGGTCGCCCTCACTTATATGGCCGTGCTGTTTGCCATTGCCTTTTACGGGGATCGCAACCGCAGCCAGTTGTCGCCGCGGGTTCGTGCCTGGGTTTATAGCCTGTCGCTGGCGGTCTATTGCACCAGCTGGACCTTCTTCGGCGCGGTCGGCCAGGCGGCTGAACAACTCTGGGCCTTCTTGCCGATCTACCTTGGTCCGATTCTGCTGATGCTGCTGGCGCCGCAGGTCATCCAGAAGATGATCATGATCAGCAAGCAGGAAAATATCACTTCGATTGCAGACTTCATCGCCGCGCGCTACGGCAAATCGCAACCGTTGGCGGTGGTGGTGACACTCATCTGCCTGGTCGGCGTGCTGCCCTACATCGCGTTGCAGCTCAAGGGCATCGTCCTCGGCGTGAACCTGCTGGTGGGCAACGAGGGCGAGGCCGCGGCCGGCTCCGGCGCGCAGGACACGGCGCTGATCGTATCGATGGTGCTGGCGCTGTTCACCATTCTGTTTGGCACCCGAAACCTGGACGTGACCGAGCACCACCGCGGCATGGTCCTGGCCATCGCTTTCGAGTCGTTGGTCAAGCTGTTTGCCTTCCTCGCGATCGGTGCCTTCGTCACCTTTGGTCTGTTTGATGGGTTTGGCGACCTGTTCAACCGGGCTCACGATGCCCCCGAACTCTCGGAGTTCTGGCAGGAAACGGTGAACTGGCCAGCCATGATGGTGCAGACCACGGTCGCGCTGATGGCCATCGTTTGCCTGCCACGCCAGTTCCACGTGACGGTGGTGGAAAACATCGAACCGCACGATTTTCGCCTGGCCCGCTGGGTGTTCCCGTTGTATCTGGTACTGGCCGCCGTGTTCGTCATCCCGATCGCCCTGGCGGGCCAGCTGCTGTTGCCCAGCGGCGTCAGCCCGGACTCCTTCGTGATCAGCCTGCCACTGGCCGAGTCCCATCCTGCCCTGGCGCTGCTGGCGTTCATTGGCGGCGCGTCGGCCGCGACCGGCATGGTGATCGTGGCGAGCGTGGCGCTGTCGACCATGGTGTCCAACGACATGCTGCTGCCCTGGTTGTTGCGTCGCAAGGAAGCCGAGCAACCATTCGAAGTGTTCCGCCACTGGATGCTCTCGGTGCGCCGGATCAGCATCGTCGCGATCCTGCTGCTGGCCTATGTCAGCTATCGCCTGCTGGGCTCCAGCGCGAGCCTGGCGACCATTGGCCAGATCGCCTTTGCCGCGCTCACCCAGTTGGCCCCGGCCATGGTCGGCGCGCTGTATTGGAAGCAGGCTAACCGCCGCGGTGTGTTTGCTGGCCTCACCGCAGGCGGACTGATCTGGCTTTACACGCTGATTCTGCCGCTGCTCGGCTGGCCGCTGGAAATGTTTCCTGGCCTGCAGTGGATGTACACAACCGATCTGCCATTCAATACCAGCGCGTTGACGCTTGGCGTCACCCTGTCGCTGGTGGGCAACGCGACGCTGTTCTTCTGGGTGTCAATCCTGTCGCAGACACGTGTCGCCGAACACTGGCAGGCCAGCCGTTTCATCGGACAGGAAATCCACCCCACGGCCAGCAGCCGCCGGCTGCTGGCCGTGCAGGTCGAGGATCTGCTCCTGCTGGCCTCACGCTTCGTCGGCGCCGAGCGCGCCGAACTCAGCTTCCAGCGCTTTGCCCGGCGTCACGGCCATGATTACTCACCCCGACAGCAGGCCGACGGTCAATGGATCGCCCATACCGAGCGATTGTTGGCCGGTGTGCTGGGCGCCTCGTCCACCCGTGCCGTGGTCAAGGCCGCGCTGGAAGGCCGCGACATGCAGGTCGATGACGTTGTGCGCATTGTCGGCGAAGCATCGGAAGTGCTGCAGTTCAACCGCGCGCTGCTGCAAGGCGCGATCGAGAACATCACTCAGGGCATCAGCGTGGTCGACCAGTCGCTACGGCTGGTGGCCTGGAACCACCGCTACTTAGAAATGTTCGAGTACCCGGACGGGCTGGTCTACATTGGCCGGCCCATCGCCGACATCATCCGCTACAACGCCGAGCGTGGGCTCTGCGGGCCTGGCGACCCGGACACCCACGTAGCCAAGCGGCTGTACTGGATGCGCCAGGGCCGCGCGCACACCTCGGAGCGCACCTTCCCTAACGGCCGGGTGGTCGAACTGATCGGTAACCCCATGCCCGGCGGCGGCTTCGTCATGAGCTTCAGTGACATCACCGCCTACCGCGACGCCGAACGCGCCCTCAAGGATGCCAACGAAGGCCTCGAACAGCGCGTCAGCGAGCGCACCCATGAATTGTCCAAACTGAACAAGGCGCTGACGGCCGCCAAGAGCGCGGCCGAGGCGGCCAGCCAATCGAAGACGCGTTTCCTTGCCGCGGTCAGCCATGACCTGATGCAGCCCCTGAATGCGGCGCGACTGTTTTCCGCCGCCCTGTCACACCAACACGATGCGCTGCCAGCGGAAGCCCGGGATCTGGTTCGGCATCTGGACAGCTCTTTGCGCTCGGCCGAAGACCTGATCTCCGACCTGCTCGATATCTCGCGCCTGGAAAATGGTCGCATCACCCCCGACCGTAACCCCTTCCCACTTGCGACCCTGTTCGACACGCTGACCACGGAGTTCACCATGCTCGCCGCCGAACAAGGCGTCGATTTCAGGGTGCATGGCAGCCGACTGCGGGTCGACAGCGACATCCGCCTGCTGCGCCGGGTGCTGCAGAACTTCCTCACCAATGCCTTCCGCTACGCCAAAGGTCGCGTGGTGCTAGGGGTGCGTCGCCAGGGCTCTTCCTTGCGTCTCGAGGTCTGGGACCACGGCCCGGGCATCGCCGAAGACAAGCTGCGAGTGATCTTCGAGGAGTTCAAACGTCTGGACAGCCATCAGACGCGCGCCGAGAAAGGGCTGGGACTGGGTCTGGCGATTGCGGACGGCTTCTGCCAGGTCCTCAACCATCCGCTGGCGGTGCGCTCCTGGCCTGGCAAAGGAAGTGTATTCAGCGTGACGGTACCGATCGCCAGCCAGGTGCTCCGGCAGGTCACCAGCAATGGCAACGGCGAAGCGCAGCAAACCGCTCTGACCGGCATCCAGGTGCTGTGCATCGACAACGAAGACAGCATTCTGGTGGGCATGAACAGCCTGTTGTCGCGCTGGGGCTGCCAGGTCTGGACGGCCAGTAACCGGGCCGAATGCGAGGCACTGCTGCGTGAGGACGTGCGCCCGCAACTGGTGCTGGTCGACTACCACCTGGATCACGGTGAGACCGGTTCGGAACTGATGGCCTGGCTGCGCACCCGCCTCGGCGAACCGGTGCCCGGAGTGGTGATCAGTGCAGACGGACGTCCGGAGCTGATCGCGGCGATCCATGCGGCAGGGCTGGATTTTCTCGCCAAACCGGTCAAGCCAGCAGCGTTGCGCGCACTGATGAGCCGCCACGTTCCGCTGCATTGACGTCGCGTTGCGCCAACGCAAACCGCGGCCGCAGCGAGACGGCTAGACTGGTCTCATTAGAAGTTGCCGACGGCCTTTGCCCATGACCCTCGAATTATTGTTGAACCTAGCAACCGCTCTCGGCGTTGGCCTACTGATCGGTACAGAACGCAGCTGGAGCGGCGGTGATAGAGACGGCCAGGAGATGGCCGGCATCCGCACCTTCGGCCTTACCGGGCTGTTCGGCGGCCTGGCTGCGCTGAGCGCCAGTCATTTCGGTACGCCCGCCTGGATCGCAATGTTCGTCGTGCTGGCCTTGCTGACAATCGCCGGCTACGTGATCGAGTCCCGCACCAATACTGATCGTGGCATGACCACCGAGATGGCGCTGCTACTGACCTTCCTGCTTGGCAGCCTGGCCGTGGCCGAAAGTCGCTTGCTGGCCGCGGCTGTGGCGGTCGTGGTGGCCTTGCTGTTGAGCCTGAAAGCGCGACTGCACGGCGCGCTGCACAAGCTAAACGAAGCGGAACTGAGCGGCGTGCTGAAGCTGCTGTTCATTTCCGTGGTGCTGCTGCCCGCACTGCCGAATCAGGGGTATGGGCCCTGGCAGGCGTTCAACCCCTATACCACCTGGTGGATGGTGGTGCTGATAGCCGGTATTGGCTTTGCTGCCTATGTCGCCATCCGTCTGTTGGGCACCCGCCACGGATTGATGATCACGGCACTGCTGGGCGGCATCGTTTCCTCCACAGCGATGACCATCACCCTCGCTCGCCTGGACTCGGGGAAAATGCGCCACGCCCTGGCCGCGGGCCTGCTGGCAACCTCGGCGCTGATGTTCCCGCGGGTACTGCTGGAAGTCGGGGTGATCAATAGGACGTTACTGCCGGCCTTGCTCGCGCCCATGCTGACGGCCGGCCTGATCTACGCCGCCGGCGCCTTGTTCTACTACTTGCGCGCCGGCCAGCAGCCCGACAACGCCGCCGAGCCACCGTTGAAGAACCCGTTCGAACTGGGTCCGGCGCTTCGTTTTGCCGGCCTGCTCGTACTCATCCTGTTCCTTGTCGAAGGCGCGCAAAGGGGGCTGGGCGACGCGGGGGTCTATCTGATTGCTTTGCTGTCCGGTCTCACCGATGTGGATGCAATCACCCTGTCGCTGGCCAACAGCGCCCGGACCGATCTGGCTGAACAGGTCGCGGTGCGTGGCATCTTTCTCGCGGCGCTGAGCAACAGTCTGGTCAAGGGAGGCCTGATCGTCTTTATCGGCGGCCGCGCCCTGGCGATGCTGACCCTACCGTTCATGTTCAGCGGTTTGCTCGCCGGGCTGGCGGTGTTGTGGCTGCTGTGACGCTAAATACGCGCGCTACTCCTCAGCTTCTAGCGGCAGCTCGGCCCCGGCACGCTCGAGCCAATCGGACGGCAGCCGCTTGCTCGCCCGCGCGCCCAACAGCTTGAGCTGTTCGGCGCGCCCCACCAGATTTCCGCGCCCGTCGGTGAGCTTGTTACGTGCCCCCAGGTAGGCCTTGTCCAACTGCTGCAGCCGCGTACCGATCTCGTCGAGATCCTGGATGAACGCGGCGAACTTGTCGTACAGCCCCCCTGCCCGCTCGGCGATCTCACGAGCATTCTGGCTTTGCCGCTCTTGGCGCCAGAGGCTGTCGATCACCCTTAGCGTCGCCAGCAGGGTTGTTGGGCTGACGATCACAATGTGCTTGCTGTAGGCATCCTGAAACAGCTCGGGGTCGGCTTGTAGCGCCGCTGCGAACGCCGCTTCGATGGGCACGAAAAGCAGGACGAAATCCAGGCTCTGTAGCCCTTCGAGGCGCTGGTAGTCCTTGAGTGACAAGCCTTTCAGGTGATTGCGCAACGACAGGACGTGCTGCTTGAGCGCCAGAGCGCGGCTGCCCTCGTCTTCGGCGCAGATCAGCGCCTGGTAGGCCGTGAGGCTGACCTTGGCGTCCACCACCACTTGCTTGTCGCCGGGCAGCTGGATCAACACGTCAGGCTGGAAGCGCTCGCCATCGGCGCTCTTGAGACTGACCTGGGTGTGGTATTCGCGGCCCTTTTCAAGCCCGGCATGCTCGAGCACCCGCTCGAGGATCAGCTCGCCCCAGTTACCTTGGGTCTTCTGCCCCTGCAGGGCGCGGGTCAGGTTGGTCGCTTCGTCGCCGAGGCGCTGGTTGAGTTGCTGCAGCCGCTCGAGCTCCTTGGCCAGGGAAAAACGCTCGCGCGCCTCGTTCTGGTAGCTCTCCTCGACACGCTTTTCGAATGACTGGATGCGCTCCTTCAACGGATCGAGCAGCTGGCCCAGCCGCTCATGACTGGTCTCGGCAAAACGCTGCTCACGCTCTTCGAAGATCTTGCCTGCAAGCTCGGCAAACTGCGCGCGCAGTTCATCGCGGGCACCCTGAAGATCTGTGAGGCGCTGTTCGTGGGTCTTCTGTTGTTCATTCAGCTCGGCCGTTACGGCCGCATGGGCAGCGCTCAGTGCGCGAAGCTCGGCCTGCTGCGCGTCGCGCTCGGCTTGCAGGTCATCAAGGGTTTCGCGGGTTTCGAGGCGCTGTGCCTGCAACCATTCGGACTCACGGCGCAAGACAGCAGCTTCTGATTGCAGAGCGGCGCGGGATTCGTGGAGATCTGCCTGATCCTGGCGGCTGGTTTCCAGCTGTGCACTCAAGCCTTCCTGCGCCATCAGAGCCTGGCTAAGCCGCTCTTCGAGCAGCGACAGTTCAGCCTGCTGCTGAGACAGGCGCCGCTGCAGCAGCACCGCTACAGTGACCAGTACCAGGCAGAGCGCGCCTAGAGCAGCGGATAAATAGAGGGGATCGAGAGGCATGAACGGCTCCGGCTGAATTGCCGGGCAGTATAGCCAGCATGACCCTGCAGGTCAGGCCGGCCCGTCTGCGATGCAGCTTTTAGCGCGTGGCAATCAGCCGAGAAAGTAGGCGCGAGGCTTCGACCGAGCCTTGGGCTGCAGCCTGCTCCAACCAGTGACGCGCCTTGGTCAGCTCTTGGTACTGCCCGTGGAAGTACAGCTGACCCAGCTCGAATTGCGCCTGACGATCGCCGGCGCGAGCGGCTTGGCGCAGCAACTCGAAACCGATGCGACGATCACGCTGGCTATCGCAATCGTGGCAGAGCAACCGTCCCAGGCGGCTCTGCGCTTCAACCACACCTTCGAGTGCCGGCTGCTTGAGCATCCGACCGGCGATGCGTTTGACACTCTTGGCCTGTCCTAGACGCTGGCTGTCCAGCAGCCACAACGCCATGCGCATCGGCAGGCGTGGAGAAGATGAAGTGCTCTCGAGCGAGCTCGAGGCGAGTGGACGCGTTCTCATGGTCACCGAATGGTTCGGGGGGACAAGGGCGCGCACTCTACTCCTTTTTTCACAGAGTTAAAGTCTTGCAAAAATTCGAAATACACGATCTGGATCACACAAATTTTTAATCCACAGAAGCTGTGGATAACTCTGTGGGCAAACAGGTTACAAATTCCCCTAGCGCCTGTGGTTAGCGGGCTGCAGTTAAACTGGCGGTTTTTTCGCCAATGTAAAAAACCTTTATTTTTCAGTAGGTTATTGTCGATATAAGCTTCCGCTTGATTTGCGACAGATTGTCATAAGCGCTTGACAAGGCTCGACAGCGAATGTGCACAAGTTTGGCGCAACCTTCTCGAAACGCCCGTCTGGGCACGTCCCTCCAGCGTTTCGCGGTATGGCAAGGAACTTTCCGTTCCCAGTTCGGTCTCGACGACCTCGCTTCGTGAGGCGGTCGCAAGCGCGCAACGACCGGCCTATGCTTACGCATCGATTTTCAGCGGAACGGGTCATGACGAAGCGGCGGACAATCCTTGTCTGGGCGGTTGCCGGCCTGGCTCTGCTCGTTCTGGGGTTCGGGTTTTACGGTGGCTTCCGCTGGCAGCAACTCAAGCGCGACCTCGGAATTGTCACGCTCGATGTGAGCGGGGTGCGCCTGACGCTCGACCATTTTGCCGTGCGGCAGATGGTCCTCGTCCGGCAGCCATCAGCCGACGAACGGCTCGAAGTGACACTCGACAATCTGCGCCTCGACTTTGCAGACGGTTGGCGACTGCTGCCGCTTCGGTCACTGAGCATCGAGCGCCTCGACGCCCAATGGCAGCCCGCTGCCAGCAAGAACGACGACAACCAGCCCCTCTCTTTACCCGACCCTGAGCAACTGAACGACTGGTCGGCTTGGCTGCCCCGACAAGGACAGATCGCTTCGCTGGACTTGACTGTGCCCTGTGCAAGCGGGACCTGCCGGGCCCAGGGGCAACTTGGCTGGCAGCTTGGCGAGGAGGAGCTGCTTCCCGCCACCCTCGACCTGCAGCTGGACCACCAGCCGCATCGCCTGGCCTTGGCGCTGCACGCGTATGAACAAGACAGCGACACCCATCTGGACCTCGGCTTGCAGCTGGACGGCCAGCAGCGCTTGAGCATGCAAAACCAACTGACAGCACAGACCGATTCGACGTTCTGGCGCGGTACCTTGGCGATGAACGAGTTGCCAGAAGCGCCGTGGCTGCTGGCCTGGTTGAACGAATGGCTGGCCTATACGCCGCCCGCGTTGCCGACACTACCCGAGCAGATGCGGATCGGCGCCGGCTGGGCACTGCAACTCGACACGCAAACCCTGGCGGAGGATTGGCAGGCACTGAATGGCGAGCTGCGATTATCGGCGAATCTACCGGCGCCCTGGCCCGTGGTCGGGCTTGGCCAGCTACAGGGCCAGCTGGACTTGAGCCTTCTTGCCGATGACGGCCTGTGGATACCAACCGAGCTGGCCGGCGATGTCACCCTGCAGCCGGCCGCGGATCTGTTCGCGGCGTTGCCGGCACAGCTGCGGCCCAGTGCCGTGAGTCTCAAGATCATACCGACAGAGGCTGACGAGGCGACTCAGGCGCTGCCCTTGAGCGTGCAGCTGTCTGCCAGCGGCCCCTCGCCTGTGACGCTGGATACGCGTCTCGTACTGGCAACCGCTGTGCCCTATGCGGCGACCTTCGACCAAACCCGGCTCACGCTGCGCAGCCCGACGATGACAGAGGCGGACTTCAGCCTGCAGGGGCTCGAAGCAGATCTACGGCTGAGCGGGCGGGTTTCGCAGCAGGGCGCCACCATTCGCTTCGACAAAAATTCAAGGCTGCGAGTAGAGAGCCTGTCAGCCGCGTCAGGCCTGACCGCCAGCAAGCTGATGCTGCAGCTGGCGGGAATCGGGGTGGAAGCAGGCTTCGCCGAGGGCGAACTGCAACGTTTGGCGATCACCGGCAAGCCCGCTGTAACGGCCAGTGAAGTAAAGCAGCCGGCCTTGCGTCCGCAGGGCTGGCGCTGGAGCGGCACGCTCAATGCGGACCTATCGCAGGTCTCCCTCGACGGCCCGCTGGGCAACGATGGCGGCCTCAGCCTGCCAGTGGCGCTGAGCCACACCTGGGCCAGTAGCGCGACTCGCCTCAACGTTATCCTGCCTGAGCTGTTCCTGCGCGCCGGTAACCCACTGGCCGCGACTTTCGCCGACTGGCCGCCCTTGCTGGAGCTGAACAACGGACGCCTGCAGGGGCAGGCACAACTCAACCTGCCGGGCAGCGGCCCACTCGCAGCGTCGGCCAAGCTCAGCGCCAAGGGGCTCGGCGGCATTTATGATCGCACCGAATTGAGCGGGCTCGACGTAGAGATTTCGGCCGCGTTACGGCGCGATCAGCTGCGGTTGGACGTGACGGAACTGACCCTGCGCGAGGCCAATCCGGGCTTCACGTTCGGCCCCTTGCGCTTCGCCGGTGAATACGCGGGCCCGCTCTACAACCTCGATCAAGGCCGCCTGGCCTGGAGTATCGCCGAGGTGCGGCTGCTGGGCGGTCGGCTATGGCTGGAACCGGGTATGGCTGACCTTGGGTCGGGCACGCAGCAGTTGAAAGCGCACCTGCGCGGGCTGCAATTGCCGTTATTGCTCGAAGCCTATCCCGCCGAAGGGCTATCCGGCACAGGCGTGATCGATGGCGAGCTGCAGCTGCAGCGCAGTGAAGCCGGAATCAGCATCGAACAAGGCTCGCTGCAGGCACGCGAGCCTGGCGGCGCGCTGCAATTCCGCTCGCCGAAAATCCAGGCATTGGGCCAAGCCAACCCGGCGATGCGCCTGGTCACCGAGGCGCTGGATGACTTCCACTACGATCTGCTCGCCAGCGATGTGCACTATGCCGCCGACGGCACACTCGACCTGGGCCTCAAGCTGCACGGTCGCAACCCCGCGCTGGAAGGCGGCCGCCCTATCAATTTTTCAATCAACCTCGAGGAAGACATTCCCGCCCTGCTAACCAGCCTCCAATTGTCTGATCGTGTCAGCGAAACCATTCAACGGCGCGTGCAGGAGCGCCTCAGATGAGGCAATGTAGCGGCGACCTCGATCTGGAGAACACCGTCATGCGGTTGTGCCATCCCATCAGCATTCTGGCGCTGGCCCTGCTGGCCACTGCCTGTACCCCACGCGTTGAGCTGGCCGTGCCCAACGAGCCGATCAACATCAATCTCAACGTGAAAATCGAGCACGAGATCTACATCAAGGTCGACAAGCAACTCGACTCGATCATCAACGAAGACAGCGGTCTGTTCTGAGGAGCCTTATGAAGACCTATCTGAAACTCGGAACCCTGCTTGTGGCGCTGTGCCTTGCGCTGCCGGCTGCCGCCATGTCGCTCAACGAGGCCATGTCCGCACTCGGCCAGGCCAAGGCCAGCGGCCAGCTCGGCGAGAAACCCGACGGCTATCTCGGCGTCGTGCAGAGCGGCGGGCAAGCCGAAGAAATCGCCAGTCAGATCAACCAGGCCCGACGCGCCGAGTACTATCGCTTGGCGCAGAAGAACGGCATCGGCGTCGCAGACGTGGAAGCCATTGCCGGTAAGAAGGCCATCGAAAAAACCCCGCCTGGCCAGATCATCCTGCTAAACGGCAGCTGGGTTAGGAAGTAAGTGAAGCCTTCGCGGGGGGCACTCGCTCCCCGCTTGATTCTCAAAACCAGGTCGAGACCGTCAGCGAGCCGAACTGGTCATGATTGGCCTGGCCATTGAATTCACGCGTCCGCCAGACCCTGGCAAAGGCCAGTTGCCAGCTGTTCCAGGTGAGCGCTATACCAGCCTTGGCGTCACCCACCCATTCGTTCGGGTCCACTGAATGACTGCTTTTCCAGGTGTTACCCTCAAGCAGCATGTTCTGCGCCATATAGCGCCCTTCGACATCGGCGAAAAGGCTCCAGGCGAAGCCGCCGCCCTGATCGAAGAACATGCTGCCGCTCTGTGCCGGCGCCACTGCCGGAATGCTGAAACTGCGCTCTAGTCGCTGCCCGATGCGCAACCCGAACCCCGCAGAGCCGTAGGTGTAGAGATTGCCTAGCGCAAAGCCGGCGCTCGGACCGTACTCGAACTCCAGACCGCCAAGGCGCTGCTGACCCCACCAGCGGTAGTGGTACGCAAGGTTGACGAAGGGTTCGTTGCGCAATTGGTTGTCCCAGCCGCGCGGCTCGTCACTGTTGGTGATTTCGTGGACCCGGCGCTGAATCTTTTTGCCCCCAGCTGCCGGGCCGACGATCCCGACATCCAGATGCAGACCGCTGGTGCCGCGCCAGCCTTCATGCTGATCATTCGAGAAAATCGACATGCCAGCAAACAACAGCGCGGCGTAGGGACGGTCGTCCTCGATCAGCTCAGCTCGAGTTATATCGTCCGGCGTGTATAGCTGATGTCCCAGCCGATAGGCGACGTTATCAACCTGATCGGAACTCCAGCCCGGCATCGCCTCGGCGAAACGCCGCGACCAGTGATCGGCGCCAGGCTCGAACGAACGCATCAACTCGAAACCGTTGGTGTAGTGCCCATCGTCAGAAGCAAAAATATCGTTTTCGATTTTCAGCGAGTAGAGGTCCGCCTGGCTCACCAGCGGTGTACAGGAAACGACGACGGCGAGGGACACGCGAGTGCGCAGCTGCGAAATGGCCATAGCCCGACTCCTTGGTTACATGCAGAGAAGTATGTATCAGGATGTTAGAGCAGGGTTGCGGTGCAACGTTCAGCGTGACTGCGGCGCACGAACATGAGTGCGCCGGCAGGCCTCTCATCGCTAACAGCCATCAGGTCCCGATGATGCCGCCATCATCCTTGGTAATAAGCACTGTCGAGGCCCGGGGACGCGTCTTGCCATCGCTGGCCGGAAAGCTCAGCTCGGGGTGCTGCACGTTGATCCACATGGCGCGGCAGTCCGGGCTCCAAGTGATACCGGTGATCTCGCAGCCGCGAGGGCCGACCAGAAAGCGCCGCACCTCGCGGGTGCGCGGGTCAGCACAGAGCAGCTGGTTGGTGCCCATGGCCTGCATCGCGGCCTCCTCGTCGCCGTAGTCGGTTTCAATCCAAAGCCGCCCGGCATTGTCGAACGAGAGCCCGTCGGGCGAAGAAAAGATGTCGCCGTTGATGGTGCCGGTAAGGTTGGGCGGCACCGGCTGCCCGTCTACGCCCTTGGCGCCAGGCTGCTCGCCAGCCAGCAGGAAGACTTCCCAAGTGAAGGCGGTCGCGGTGGGGTCGGCGCCCTCTTCACTCCAGCGCAGGATCTGGCCGTGCAGGTTCACGGGACGCGGGTTGGCCTTGTCGGTGGGCCACTTGATGCCGCGGTTGTCGTTATTGGTGAGGGTTACATAGACCTCGCGGCTACGCGGGTGCACGGCCACCCACTCTGGCCGGTCCATGGGCGTCGCGCCCACGTGGTCGCCAGCGGCGCGGGCGTTGAGCAACACTTCAGCCTGGTCGGCGAAACCGTTCTCGGCGGTCAAACCGTTCTGTCCGTGGACCAGCGCCAGCCACTCGCCGCTGCCATCGGCGTTGAACCGCGCCACGTACAAGGTGCCATCGTCCAGTAGTCGCCGGTTGGCCTGATCATCGCCCGCTATATAACGGCCGCTTGGGACGAATTTGTAGACATATTCGCCCTTGGTGTCGTCGCCGGAATAGAAGGCCATGCGGCCGTCGTCACCCAGCGAAAGAACGGAACACTCGCGGCAGTAGCGACCGAACGCGGTGCGCTTGACCGGCTTGCTCGCTGGATCGAAGGGATCGACCTCGACCACCCAGCCGAAACGGTTTGGCTCATGTACGTGGCCACCATGAGGTTGCGCAGGGTCCGGTGTGGCGTTGAAGCGGGCGTCGGCGGTTTCCCAGCCGTAGAGTTTGCTCAGGCCCTTGCCTTCGATGCCGTATCTCTTGTGCGATACGCGCTTGGCCATGTCCTCGGCGTCATGGTTGACGAAGTAGTTGTGCCAGTTCTCCTCGCAGACCAGATAGGTACCCCAGGGCGTGATGCCGCTGGAACAGTTGTTCAGCGTGCCGATGATTTCGCGGCCGCTGGGATCGGATGCGGTTTTCAGTGCATCGTTGCCGGCCAGCGGGCCGCTCACCGCCATCGGCGTCATGGCCGATATGCGCCGGTTGTAGCGCGACGGCATAACCCGTTGCCATTGGCCCTGTGCATCCTTTTTCACTTCGATGACGCTGACGCCATGAGCTGCCTGCTCTTTGCGCACCTCATCCAGCGGGCGCTTGCCGTCGGTAAACGTCATGCCGTTGGGATGCAGCGGCGGATTGGCGTACTCGTGGTTCATCACCAGCAGGCCGTGGCTGTCCGGATTTTCCGGGAAGGGAAAGAAATGCATGCCGTCATGGTTGTCGCCCGCCTGCTTGAGCTGGGCCTGCCAGTCATCGGTGGCGTCCGGGTTCCACTCCGGAGCGTCGGCCATGACCGCATCGCCCCAGGAAAAGAACGTCCGCGCACTGTAGCCCGGTGCGACCTGCACGCTGTCGAACGCTGGGTCTAGCTGGGTGGGAATACCCTTGAAGCCGATCAGCGACTCAGACTGTACGGCGCTTCGACAGGCGCCCAAGCTGCCACCGAGAAAGCCCAGTGCGGCAAGGCCCATCCCGCCCTTCAGCAGGTTGCGTCGGCTGCGATCGACAAGCTGCTCCAGCGAGACGTTGGCGCTCGGGTTGATGGCCTGATCATCGAGCGCGGAAAGGTTGGCGTGAAAGCTTTGGAAATCCTGTTTCATCATTAACTCGTTAAGCAAATGGGTCTGGTCCGCATCACTGGATGCGGTAGTGAAAGGTGTTTTTGACCTCGGGGACGGTCACGGCGCGACCGTCGACGATCCGAGGTTGGTAGCGAAAACTTTTAGCAGCCGTAAGTGACGGTCGGATAAACAGCGGATGGCAGTCTTCCAGCGCTTTCGGGTTTTCGATCCGCCCCTGTCGGTTGACCGAATAACTGACGGTGCAGGTGCCCTCGATGCCCTTGTCCAACGCCCGCGATGGGTAGTCAGGTGCATCCTTGGCGATGGGCAGATACTGCCGACTGGCAGCCGCTGCGGCTTCGGCTTGGCGCGCGCGTTCTGCAGCGGCCGCCGCTTCGGCACGTGCCGCCTGTTGGCGCTGTTGTTCCTCACGAGCCAGCTGCTCGCGGCGCTGGGCTTCGCGCTGTTGCCGCTCGACTTCGATGCGTTCCTGCCGTTCGCGCTCTAGCTGCTCTTTGCGCTGCTGCTTGGCTCGTTGCTGCTCTTTGACGCGCGCCTCCTCTACCTGTCGCTCCTGCTCGGCGCGCTTGTAGGCCAGCTCGGCCTGTTCCAGGCGCTGCTGTTCGATCTGCGGATCGACCTGCGGTTCCTCGATGACCGTCTCCACCAGCGGCTCCGGGACGGCTGTAGGCTCGGGCTCAATCACAGCCTCCGCCGCCGGCTTGGGTGTCGGCAGGCTAATCAGCTGTGTCTTGAGTACTTGAGTCTGGCTCGGCGCGCTCAGCTCGGGCGTCCAGCCATGCAGCAACAGACCGAACACTCCCGCGTGCAGCGCCAGGGTGACCGCCGCCGCACCGGCATGGCTGCGCCACTGCGTTCGCGCTACCGGGAAGCTGGCTGGCAGCGTCATGCTCAGGCTGCTCATGGCGCAGGCTGCCCAGGTGGCGCCTCGGTGATCAGGCCCAGATTCACCACCCCGCCGCGCTGCAGCTCGGCGATCCCGGCCACCACGCGGCCATAGTCCGCGGCATCATCAGCGCGTACGTAGACCTGGGTATCGCCGCGCTCGGCGATGATCGCCGCGACCTTCTCGCGCATGTCATCGAGGTCGATGGCGCTGTCGGTCTGATCCTCGGCATTCAGCTCGCTGCCCAGGTGCCAGTAGAAGCCGCCGTCAGCCTTTACCGAGAGGGTCAGGATCTGCCGCTCGTTCTCCGTGGGCAGCGCCTCGGCGGCGACCTTGGGCAGTTCGATCTTCACGCCCTGCACCAGCATCGGCGCGGTCACCATGAAGATCACCAGCAGCACCAGCATCACATCGATGTAGGGCACCACATTCATTTCGGCTTTGGGGCCGTGTTTACGCTGCGGTTTGACCAGCATGGCGAAGCTCCTTCAGGCAGCAGCGGCGACGTTGGGCGAGCCGGCATGCAGGCGACGATGCAGGCGCGCCTGCAGCTCGTTGGCGAAGCTGTAGTAACGCGCGCTCAGGGTCTGGCCACGGGCGGAGAAACGGTTGTAGGCCATCACCGCAGGAATAGCCGCGAACAGGCCGATGGCCGTGGCGATCAGCGCTTCCGCAATGCCCGGAGCAACGGTGGAGAGCGTCGCCTGTTGCACCATGGACAGACCAAGGAAGGAATTCATGATCCCCCACACCGTACCGAACAGCCCGATATAAGGGCTGACCGAACCGACGGTGGCGAGGAACTGCAAACCGCCTTCCAAGCGCTCTTCCTGCTCGGAAATCGCGACATAGAGGCTGCGCTCCACCCCCTCGATCACCGCATCCGGCGCGATACCCGGCTGGCGCTGCAGCTGGCTGAATTCCTGATAACCGGCGAGAAAGATGTGCTGCAGGGCCGCCTCCCGGGGCAGCGGCTGATCACTGCCCTCGCGATACAACTGCGTCAGTTCCGCGCCGCTACGAAAGCGCTGCAGGAAGGTTTTCAAAAGGCGTTCGCTGCGGCGCAAGGCCGCGCCACGCTGGATGATGAGGTACCAACTGGCAATCGAGGCCAGCACCAGAATTACCATCACCAGTTGCACCACCAGGCTGGCTTCGCTGACCAGACCCCAGACCGACATGTGTTCACTTTGCATCTGTATTCCTCCGGCCGCCCCGTGGGACGGCACTCGTTGGATCGCTTCGGGCAACGCCTCGATTGCTGCAGGCGTTACCAGAGGGGGTTATGCCAACCGGGCTCAGTCCAGCCCCAGCGCGTCGGCAACCGCTGTCCATGGCAAATACTTGTAGTTCTGAGCCCCTTCGGGCATACGCTTGCGGCCGTCCTGCACCACCAGCATGCCGCGGCTCCAGATACCGCCGAGGTTGGCCGAGGTGACCTCCAGCCCATCGGTTTCCGATGCACCATCGATACCGAGTTCGGCATTCAACCCGACGCGGAAGGCGCCGCGAACGGCGTAGGGGGCGGAGGCATCGAGCACCAGATAGCTGTCGTTGCCCTGACTCGAGATCACCAGGTAATCGGCCTTCTCACCCTGATAGAGCGCCAGACCCTCGACGTCGTCATGCAACGGGCCGCCGACACCGATGACCTTTTCCAGCTTCGCTGGCGCATCGCTACGGGCATCCAGCGTCCAGACCGCCTCGTCTTCCTCACCGACGAAGAGCCGTTGCGTCCGGTCATCGGCCACGCAGCCCTCGGGTTGGCTGCCGACCTTGAACTGCCTTACCAGCTCGCCGCGCGGCGAGCCGCCTGTACCGTCAAGGCGGTACTGTAGAAAGGTGCCGTCCTTGTCGTTGGTGATCGCGTGGATGGCGCCCTGGCGATCCTTGAACATGCACAGGCCATAGATATCCGTGATCGGCGTGGCGATCTGGCCGATGTCGCTCAACTGCCCGCTCGTTGGTTCGATGGCGAACAGGTGCAGGCTGTTGTGATCCCGATTGCTGGCCACGGCGAGGTCAACCTGCTTGCCACCGAGAACAAAGCCAGTGCGCACGTCCACGTTGTTCAACCGTCCGACGGGCAGGTACTGGAGTTGCTTGCCGGCCATGTCGTACACACCGAGCCCGCCCTTCTTGTCGGTGCCCAGCACACGACTTCTGGCGCGGTCGCTTGCGTTGACCCAGATCGCCGGGTCGTCGGCAGCATCGCCGAGGTGCGGCACAGGGTCGGTCTGAACCTGGGCCGGCAACATCGGGATGACAGCCGTCGCGGTGGGCGTTGGAGGCTGCCAATCCAGACGAGCCGCGTGGGCGCCACGCTCATCGGTCAGCAGCAGCTCGACGCCACGCTCGGTCAATCGGGCGCTGATCTGCTCAGGCTCGTCGAAGCCTTCGAGCGGCAGTACCGAATGGCTACGCCAGCTGTCGGCGTCTCGCCCATAAAGGTGCAGCGCGCCTGCTTCCGGGTCTAGCGCCAGCAATCCGCCCGGCACCAATGCCATGCCGGCAGCGGCTTCAGCGATCCCACCGAACGGCTGAACGATGTCCACGGGTTGACGTACGAGCGGTGCTTCAGCATCTGCCGCGTAACGCCAGAGTCCCACGCCTTCTTCGTTGACGATCAGCTCGCCGGTTTGATCATCCACCTGGCAGTAGCCGCTTTCCGGTGGCAGGCTCAGGCCGCGTACGCGCTGCGGCGTCGCAAGTGGGCGCATGTTCGCGGCGACCAGCCATTGCTCGCCGACACCTTCTTCACCGACCAGAAAGAGGAAGCTGTTGCGCGCCGCGTCGCGGAACAAGCACAGCCCCTCGATGGCGAAGTCCGTTCGCGGGATGTACAGCGGCTGACTCCAGCGACGCTGGCGGTCAAGCCCTAGCAACACGGCCTGCTGTCGCTTGCGGTCGAGGGTGGCGATCAGCATGCCCTGCTCACCGACACGATGATCCAGCCCTTCGAAGCGGCCTTTGGAATCGCTGATCACGGCGCCATCGGCGTCGAGTATCTGCAGCCCGCGCGAATCCGGTCGAACGACCAGTCGCGACGCATTCGGCCAGAAATCCGTATTGGCGATCAACTGAGCGTTCACGGCTTCCAGCGGTGCGGCATCCACGATGCTCAGGCTCGGCGATGGCTGCTTGTCGGAGTCGACGCCCGCTCCGGACTGACAGGCCGCAAGCGCAATGCAGAGGCTCAGCAGCATGGGTTTATGCAAAGTCATGTACATGGTTTTTCCAATCAGCAGCCGCTGACCGCCACCATTCCGAAAAGGGGAACAGAGCAGAGGCGGGGCGGCGAATAAGTCGAAAAGAGTCAGAAGTGAGTCAGGGTCAGGCCGAGCTTGTAGGTCGGGCCGTATTCCTCGTACTGGGCGTTGTAGTTGCTGCGCCCGGTGTAAACGAAGTAGGACTCGTCCGTAAGGTTCAACGCCTCGAACGTCACCTGCAGATTCGGCGTGATGAAGTAGCCTGCCTTGAAGTCCACGAACAGCTGATCGTCTGCGTAGAGATCGTGGGCTGCGTCATCGATACCGGCCACTTCGGCCAGGTACTCGGATTTGTAGTTGGCGGCCAGACGCATGTTGAACACGTCATTCTCCCAACCGACCATGAGGTTGCCGACGCTATCGGAGTGGTTTGGCAGGTCGATGCTGCGACGGCTGCCCTGCCCTTCGATCTCTGCATCGGATTTGCTGAAGGTGGCGTTGGCGCCCAGCAGCACGCCATTCCAGGGTGCCGGTAGCCAATCGAGCTTCTGCGAATAGGCCAACTCGACACCGTAGAGCTTGGCGCTGCTGCCGTTCTCGAAACTCAGCGCTTCGTCGAATCCGGTCCATTGGCCCGTGCCGGCCAGATCGGTGTTGTAGATGAAATTGTCGATGTCCTTGTAGAAGAGGTACGCCGACACGGCGCCCGCACGGCCCATGTAGTGCTCGATGCCGAGGTCGTAGTTCATCGACTCCAGTGGCTTGAGGTCCGGGTTGCCAAACTCCGCATCTTCGCCATCGATGACGAAGCCAGGCGCCAGCTGTTCGAACGTCGGGCGCACCACGGTGTTGGTCCAGGCGGCACGGATGAAGGTATCGGGCGTCAGCTCATAGCGCGTATGCAGGCCTGGCAGCCAATGGTCATAACGGTTGTCGCTGGAGACGGCTTCGAACTCACCGTCGCGCAGGCCGGTGCCCTTGGCGCTGAACTCGGTGCCCTCATAGCGCAGGCCGGCGATGATGCGCCACTTGTCCAAGTCCAGGGTGTTCATGAAATACGCCGCGTTGATGTCTTCACTCATGTCGAAGTCGCCGATGCGCGACTCCTCGTCATCGTAGAACTCGCTCGCGTCCAGCCCACCGATCAAGCCTTCCAGCCCACCGGCACTGATGCCCGAGCCGAAGCGGCCCAGCGCGTAGTCGACATTGCCGCTCTGGAAATCGGCCAGGGTCAGGTCGTCGAAATCATCGTAGGCCCAGATCTCGGCGTCGTTGGTCTTGTCGCGCCGGCTGAGCTTGCCACCGAACTTGAGCTGCGAGGCGTAGCCTTGGATGTCGTAATCGCGGGCCAGATCCAGACGGATGTTTTTCTCTTTGTCGCGCGCATCGGTCTTCTCCCACTCCACCTCGTCCAGCTCGAAGCTGGCAGGATCGTAGAAAGACGGGTCGACGGTCAGGCGCGGTTTGCTGGTGCTGGAGAAACCGACGTCAGCGAAGTCACCCTCGAAGGTCGCGCTGGAAATGCCGCCCGGGTTGCGCTCGCGCGCCTCGCTGTAGCCGACCTGACTACTGAGGGTCCAGAGGCCCATCATGCGCTCACCGCCGAACACGTAGGACTGAATGGTCTGGGTTTCCTCGCGGGATTTCAGCTCACGCCAGCCCTCGGCATCGCCCAGCTCGCCGGCCAGTTGCGCATCTTCGAACTCGACCCCGGCTGCGTTACGGGTCTCGGTGTCCTTGAAGCGGCTGTACAGTGTGCGCAGGTAATAGCTGCTGAAGTCGTCTGGCTGGTAATCGAAGTTAAGGCCAAATCCGGTGCGCTCGCGGGTGATCTCGTAATCGCGCTGCTCGAACTCTTCCAGCCGGGCGCCGTCTTCGAAATCCCAGGCGCCACCGGTTTCCACGTTGTCCGAGCCGAAGTCGCGATCCTGCCAACTCAGCGCCGCGGCCACGCCGAAGTTATCGACGCCACCGCCCAGGCTGAAGCGGTTGCTGATGGCACCGGAAAATTTGGGGCTGGTCTCGCCGACGTTCTCGTCGTAGCTGGCTTCGGTGCTGAGGCTGTAGAACAGGCCGTCGTGGTCGAAGGCGGACAGACTTTCCACCTCGATGGTGCCGCCCAGGGAGTTGGCGTCCATGTCCGGCGTGAGGGTCTTGACCACCGAAAGCGACTGCACCAGTTCCGAAGGCAGCACGTCCAGCGCTACCGCGCGGCGACCACTCTCCGGTGAGGGCACCAGGGTGCCGTTGATGGTTACGCTGTTCAGGTCCGGCGCGATGCCGCGCACGCTGACGAAGCGGCCTTCACCCTGATCGCGCTCGACGGAGAGGCCAGGGATGCGCTGCAAGGCTTCGGCGGCGTTGTCATCGGGCAGCTGGCCGATGCCATCGGCATGGACGACGCTTTTCACGCTGTCGGAGTTGCGCTGGTCCCTCAATGCCTCGTCGATGCTGACGGCCTGGCCGATCACCTCGACGTGCTCCATGACAAGCGGCTCCTCGGCCCAGGCCGAACCGGCGCTGACGGCCAGGGCCAGCAGGCTGATGCGGAACCCTGCATGACGGATGCCGCTGCGGTATGTGCTCATGAACAATCCCCCGAACGCTGTTTACCGGGTCCATCCCGGAACTGGAGCGGACGGTAGGGTTGGGATATGGCGGTTCTGTGACAGGTTTTTTTGCTGGGGCGCCAGAGAGGGGGTTATTGGGGTAGTTTGGGGTATGAGGTGAGCCGATATGACCCGCCTTCGGCTCGGACGCAACGCTCAACCCGTAGGGTGGGCTTTAGCCCACCACAAGCACATCGCGACTCCGTCACGGTGGGCTGAAGCCCACCCTACGGTGATGGCGGGGTGACGCATTGGTGGGAGCGCGGGTCGTGCCGCTGGCCGTTTCGGCACGGTCCGGGACGCTGGTTTCGCCCTGCTGGGCGAGTCCCTTTTGGCAGTTGCCCCAAAAGGAACCAAAAGGTCTTGCCCCTACATCCGGGTCTCGCTTCGCGAGACTTCCCTCATTCCATCGCTGCTCCGAGGGTCGCCGCGCAAGGGCCATCCATGGCCCTTCACGGCTCTCGCGGCATCCATGCCGCTCGCCCCTCTAAGCAGCGATTCCATTCAGCCTACTGGAAGGGGCGTTCGGTGGCGTCTGGTAGCTCGTTCTTCAGAAAACAAGCCAAGCGTGTTTGTTTGGCTGTTAAAACTTTCAGGCAACTCGGACCGACTCCCCTTCAGGAGGCCGAGCGTAGGCGCTGCGCAGGGGGACGCGAGGCATGGATGCCGAGCGAGGAGCGATGGGACATGGATGTCCCTTCGCGACGACCCCCGGAGCAGCGCCGAAGCGAGGGAAGTTTTGCGAAGCAAAACCCGGATGCAGGGGTGGCCTTCTTTTTGGTTACTTTTTCTTGGCCACACAAGAAAAAGTGACTCGCCTGGCAGGGCGAAACCAAGCTATCAACCAACTCGCCAATAAGCCTAACGCTGAACCTACGCAGCACCGCTTTTAAACCTATCCCTAAAAATCCCTGAGCCAATTCAACCCCCACCCCATTCATCCAACCGTCACATCCATCTGTTTCCGTGCCCTCACGCACTGGCGCGGCTCGCCACGGAGACCCGATGAAATCCCTGCTCAAGCTCCACACCCTCACCCTGCTCGGCCTCGCTTTCGTCGCCAATCTTGGTCTGCAGGTCTACCTGGCGACCGGCCAGATCAAAACCTGGGCGGAGATCAACTGGACGGACGTCGCCGGCGAAGGCGGCTCGGCCGTGCTGGCGCTCGCCTGGCTGATCATGCTGCTGCACAGCCGTCCAGCCGGTCGTGTGACACGGCTGCTCGCCCTGGGCCTGGCCTGCGTGTTCTTTTCCTGGTGGATGGACACGCTGGACGAGTTCATCCAGTTGCCGGAGCTGGCCGTCTGGGACAATTGGCTGGAGACCGCGCCGATGCCCATCGGCTTGCTGCTGTTGACGCTGGGCATCTATCACCTCAACCAGGAACAGCGTGCCATCAGCCAGCAGATGAGCAAGCGTGAGAAAGGATTCCGCGAGCACCGCCTGTTCGACAAGCTGACCCCATTGGGCGCCGCGGAATACTTGCGCCAGCAGGTGCAGCAGGCGCTCGGTCATGCCCAGGCGGAACAGCAGCCACTCTCGCTGGTGGTCGTGGACCTGGACGATTTCAACACAATCAATCAGCGCTACGGCCAGGCAGAGGGGGATGCGGTTTTGCAGGCCATGGCGCAGCTACTGCTGCTCAATCTGCGCCGTCAGGATCTACTCTGCCGCTTGGCCGGGGATCGCTTCGTGGCGGTGTTGCCAAACACGGGCGAGACCCAGGCCCGAATGATCGCAGAAGAACTGCAACAGGCCGTGGCCAGCCTGGCGCACAAAACAGCACAGCACGGCGAACGGGTGCACCTCCGTGCAAGCACAGGGACAGTGATGGCGTTCGACGAGGATGCTGAACAGCTGCTCAAACGCCTGAACTTGAACCTGGCCAAAACCAAGCAGCAGCTGCCGCGCTGCGCCTGAGGAAATGGCCATGCCCACTGGTTACGATTGCGATACGCGTTTCATCGCCGCTCATCACCAGCCGGCCGTGCTGATCGATCTGGCGCTGTCACGCGGGATCGACAACCACCAGCTACTGCGCGGTAGTGGGCTGTTCTATGAAGACGTCATCGGTGGCCAGGCGCGGATCAGCCCCCGGCAGTTCCTGACCCTGATCGGAAACGCGCAGCGCTTGCTTGAGGCTGACGACAGCAGCTTTCTGTTCGGCCAGCGCCTGTTACCGGGCCACTACGGCGAGGTCAGCCACGCGTTGACCCATGCCTGCACCTTGCAACAGGCGCTGGAACAGCTGCAGCAATTCCGCGCCCTGCTCAGTCCGCTACTGACGCCCCGGCTGCTCCTCGACGAGCGGAGGGCATACCTGTACTGGACCGACAACTGTGGTATCGGTAACCAGCAGCGGTTCCTCACCGAGGCCAGCCTGACCGCCGTGGTGGCGATGAGCAGACGGCTTTCCGGCGAGCGCCTGCCTTGGCGCTTCCACCTCGCCTACCCGCAGCCGCGGCATGTCGAGCAGTACTGGGTGCATTTGAGCGAGCAGCTGACCTTCGCCAGTCAGATGACCATGATGAGCCTGCCGCTGGAATATCTGCACAAGCCTTGGCCAGGCGCCTCGGCGACCGCCGGACAGGTCGCTCAGCAGGCGAGTTGCGCGCAGCTGGAGAGCCTTGGCTGGCCTGGCAGCTTTATCGATCAACTGTACGACCATCTCTACGCGAACATCCGAGAGCCGCTGAATCTGGAGCGTGTCGCCCAGTCCTTCGACATGAGTCCCGCCTCGCTCAAGCGCAAACTGCACAAGCACGGCACCGGTTTTCAGGAGCAGCTGGATCAGGTACGCAAGCATGTAGCGCTGTACCTGTACCAAATGAAGGGCTACAGCAATGATGAAGTAGCGAGCTACCTGCGTTTCAACGACACCACCAATTTCCGCCGTTCGTTCAAACGCTGGACCGGGCTAGCGCCCAGTAGCCTGCGCCAGCTATTCCAGAGCTGACCCGGTCGGGCGTATCGCCGCGCCGTGCCCGTCGATTGGACTATCGGTCGGCTCGGAGTTGGGATGAGTAACTTTCGCTTGGGTTGGTTGTGCTTCCTTCGCATTGCGCTGAAGACTCGAAAGGGTCAACGCTCGACGCAGCAACAGCGCGGCGATACCGGCAACGGCGAGAAATGTGATTAGCACCGGTATGGCTTGTTCGTTCATGCGTCCTAGCTCACCCTTAGTAAAGCGTCGCGGCAGTAATAGCTTTTTGATACTACCGGCGTTAATGGGCGAATACCATCGCTGCATTAAGCGGTCGCAGCCAGGCTTCGCCCGCGCACGCTCCGACGAACGGTGGGATAAATCGACTTCTAGCGAGTCGTAACTGGGTCGCTACGCCTAATAACTCAAGATGGCTGAGGGGGCTGACTTAGATGCATCGGGAATACACCAGGCAATACCATCAATTGCGTACCCACATCGAACGGATGCTCGACAGCGGCGCGGTGATTGCTGAACGAGCGCCACTGACGATCAGACGTGGAAATCAGGTTTATCAGGTGGCATGCGGGATGCTGATCAGCGAGCAGAGCCCACGCTGACCCGGCCAGGGTTCCGCCTGGCAATCCAGGCGGGAGCAAACCGTGATGGCTACACCAGCTTGTCGACGGTCACGCGATGCAGGGCACCGCTGCCCTGCTCGAAGACGCTGATATTCGCCAGCGTGGTCTCGGCGATATTGGTCAGCGCTTCCGCAGTGAAGAATGCCTGATGCCCAGTTATCAACACGTTGGGAAAGGTCGTCAGACGCATGAACAAATCGTCGCTGATGACCTGCTGTGAAAGGTCCTGGAAGAAAAGGTTTTCTTCCTCCTCGTAAACATCCAGCCCCAGCCGACCGATCCTTCCGCTCTTGAGACCCTCGATGACTGCGCGCGTATCGACTACACGGCCTCGGCCGGTGTTGACCAACATTACGCCCGGTTTCATCTGAGCAATCGCGTCGGCATCGATCAGGTGGTTGGTTTCCGGGGTCAGCGGGCAGTGCAGCGAAATGATGTCCGCTTCGCCGAACAGTTTTTCTAACGGCACATAGCTGACGAATTCCTTCGCATCGGCGCTGGGAAAGGGATCGCTGGCCAGCACCCTGCAACCGAAGCCATGCATGATGTCGGCGAAGATAAGGCCGATCTTACCGGTCCCAATCACGCCCACCGTCTTACCGTACAGGTCGAAACCGAGCAGGCCATCGAGGGAGAAATTTCCTTCACGCACGCGGTTATAGGCGCGATGGGTCATCCTGTTGAGCCCGAGCACCAATGCCACCGCATGCTCTGCGACCGCGTGGGGCGAATACGCCGGCACTCGCGCCACCGTTATGCCCAGCCGCTCCGCCTCGGCGAGGTCGACGTTATTGAAACCGGCCGACCGCAGGGCGATGAGCTCCGTACCGCTGGAATGCAAGCGCTGCAGCACTTCGCGGTCGAGCTTGTCGTTAACGAAGGCACATATGCCGGCGAAACCCGCCGCTAGCGGCGCGGTTTCCGCGGTCAGCCGGGCGTCCAGATAGACCAGTTGGTGCTGGTGCGACTGGTTGGCCTGGTCGAGAAATGTGCGATCGTAGGGCTTGGTACTGAAGACGGCGATGCGCATGAACAGGCTCCGAATGAGACGGATTGAGGGGGCCACCCAGCCTGTCACTTGATCCATCGAATGACATTGCAAAGGCCATCGGCCGACGGGTTCAACGAGGCAGGCGGATACCGTATGACCTCACACCAGCCCGTCGAACCGGGCGTAAGGGTTGCTGCAGGGCAATCGATAGCCAAGAAAGCTAATCTTGGGATTGGTCTTGTTCTGCTGCCGCAAAAAATCAGTCGAAACCATGAAATCCGTTAACAAGCGGCGCTCGAAGTTGTCGACCCGAAGATCAGTGTAGGCTGTTCCCACACCGGTTTGCTGGCGGATCTTGTAGAGCCCCATCAATGCGGTCAGCTTCTCCGAGCCGTAGTGGTCAGCCATCGCATCGACGAATTTGCGCTGGTCGTCAGGATCCATCTGGAAGTTTCCCACCAGCCGTTGCAGTAGCTGTGGGATGAAGACCTGACGGTCCTCGTAGATCAAGGCGCCGGACCCGATTGCCACCAGACCCAGTGTGGCGGCGGACGAAACCAACAACGTACGACGTTTCATGGGCAATCCTTAGCTATAAAGCAGGTCGGCAGCACGGATGGACAAGGCGGCAGCCGTCAGGCTGGGATTCGCCGGCGAGCAGCTCGGGTAAGTCGCAGTACCGACGACAACAAGATTGCGCATTTTGTGATGCACCATATGCCCATCGACGACCGAACCGTCATCCACCTGCCCCATGCGCAACGTGCCCTGCACGTGCGATTCCGTCAGACGCCATTCCCTGAAATTGATCGATTCCACCGGCAGCGGCGCGAGCAATTTTTCCAAGCTGTCGAGGCCGTACTGAACCCCCTTCATGCCGTAGTCGGACTCGCCGCGGTAGTCGATGATCGCCTGCCCGGTCTGCGGGTCGATGAGGACCCGGTTCTCGACGTTGGGCAGGTCTTCGCTCACCAGCATCAACGGCAGCGTCTGGTTCCAGCGCCCGATTTCTGGACGTAGCCCGTAGGGCCAGCGATTTTCAAAGTAGACCAGGCACGCCGAGTGCTCCTTACGGAAGTCACCGTCGTATAGCGAGTAGTTAAGGCCGGTGGTGATCGTGCTGCCATCGAAGTTGCCCAGCCCATCGAGATATACCTCGACGTTGGCCCCCACTTGCTCGTGCAGGCCATACCGGTTTCGCCGAAGTTGATATCCGAACGCAGCAGGATCGCCGGGCTCTGAATGGCATTGGCGCCCAGCACGAACAGATCACCGAATACTTTGAACTCCTGCCCATCGGAGCGGATCGTGACGCCCTTAATGATGTTGCCTTGGTATTCGAGTGTGCGCACTTCGGTCTTCAGGCACACATCCACCTTGGGATGGCTGTACAGCTCGGCCAAGCCATTCTGCGCGGTGAACTTGGCGTTCATCGGGCAGAGGTTGCAGGTGGCATTGGCACAGCAGACGCCTCGGGTGCCGGTCGCGACCCGAGCACGCCCGGTCGGCATGATGAAATGATGGTCGGGCATGGCCTCCTTCATCAACATGTCGATGGAGGAGCCTTTATGCGGAGGCTGGGGGAAGGGTTGGCTGCGAGGCAACACTCGGGTCATATCCGGGTCGCCTGCGATCGACATGATCTGCTCGGCCTGGCAATAGTAGGGTTCGAGCTCGGCATAGCTCAGCGGCCAATCGTTGCCAACACCGTAACGCGTCCGAATGGCGAAATCACTGGGGTGCAAACGAGGCGTCTGTGAATACCAGCAATTCATTCCACCGCCCAAGGCGATGGTGGTATTCCAAGGTTTCTCGCCGCGGTTGTCGTAGGTGGAGTCCGGCTTGATGGCAGAACTGCTTTGGGTCTGGATCTGCCAATCCCAGGGATGGAAATCACCCCACTCTAGGATCAATGCGCGTCCGGTGAGGTGTTTCAAGGCTTCAGTCAAAAAGAAGCTCGAACCAAAACCAGACCCGACTACAACCAACTCATAGTGTTCTTCGTTGATGTCCTTTGCGCTTACCCGGTTGATCTCCACGACCGATTCCCTTACTGCTGCAGCCTCGCCGAAACCAAGCTGTCCAATCATTTACACGTCAGCAATGTCCTGCTGCGCAGCGCATGTCACGGCTTGAACCCGGCGTATCGCTACGACACGCGCTGAGAAGCCAGTTCTACGTGACCTTTGAAACGAAGCGGAGTTCCAGCCTGCTTACGCCCATGCGTGCGAAGGGCTAGTCATTCAGCCCTTCCGATAGCCAGCTCCGTACGCGGCGACGGTCACGCCAGGAGGTCAGCTGGTGGGTGAACGGGCTCTCCGGCACCAGACGGCATTCCGGATCGGTGAGGTCGCCCAGTTTGAAGCGCCGCAACACACCCAGCGGGTGGCGCTCTGGCCCGTAAAACGCCACCGCGCGGATTTCCATGCAGTGGAACTGCCAGTCACCCACTGGCTGATGGCCTTGAAGCTCGATGCCATTAAGCTCGGCAACTCGCCGCAACATACCCTGAAAGGTGCCGACGTGAATGAAATCACCACTGCTCAGTGGCCCCTGGTGGGTGGTCTGGTGGATGGCGAGATCGGGTGGCACGTCATCTTCCATGCTCTGGCGAATGTCGGTGATATCCACTTCCAAGGGTCCCCGTGACGTCACCACCGAGACCACGAGCTGATTGATGAACATCGGCTCGGCACTCATGTTGGAGATGATGCAAAGCGAGCCGAGCCCTTTGCCTGCGCCTCGATTGATGAGCAGGCTCGGCTGGCGCTGCCGTCTGAAGTTTCGCAAGAGCAAATGCGCATAGAACATCCACACCAGAAGCGTGCTCAAGGAGATCAGCAACGAAACGAGCTGCTGGTTCTTCATTAACCAATCGATCATGTAGCGTCTCGGTAAGTGATTCCCAGCTGAGACAGTCCAAACCCGGCTGGGTGCCCCAACCCTGTCGGTAGGCGCCGCTCCAGGCGCGGCCCGTCCAGCAGCAGACACGAACGAACGCCAGCCGCTGCAGGTCCGAAACATGGAGCCCGCAAACAGTCGAGGGATATCAAATGAAGAGCTTGAGCATCGCTTCATCAGTGTTACTAGCCCTGCTAGCAACGACCGCGTCGGCCAATCAGGAACCGACCGAGCATGAGCCGGCCGATACAAACAGCCAGGCCCGGCGGGACCTCAACAACGAGGCAAGCGCACATGGCTACCAGAACCCTACCGGCGAAGACCCGCAACCACGTTTAACCGAGGACACGATCGAAAACGCTCACGGAGACGACGAGCGCGTAGATAACGAAGAGGATTCTCAGAAACGCTGATTGGCTATCTATCGCGCTAGCCACCGCCATCGGACGACCTGAGTTGCCGTCTGCGACTGTGGACGGCATCAGCCTTGTTATCACCGGCGTCTGGACTGGCCAGCGTGACAGGACGCATCGGCGCATGATCAAAGCGGCGGGATGCTAAAGCTTGTATGTGCAGGCGCTGTCGATACACGACTACATTCTCCGTGCGCCGCAGCCGGGCGGCCACGGGCAGGTCAGTAAAGCAGACGGCTAGTCGACAGCACGCCTAAGCGTGAAAGCGCCCCGCAGCTCCCCAAGCTTGAAGCCCCGAGCCTCATCCTCGGGGTAATACTGGTCAATCAGCGCCGCCAGCTCGGGTTTGATCGAGCCACCATGACATGCCAGACACGCCTCGCCAGTGGGAATGGCCTTCATCAGTCGAAACTCACCATCCACCATTTCGGCATGCGACATGTTTTGCAGCGGCTCACCCTCCGCAGCGCGCTGCTGGAACTGCTCCAGCACGGCGCGCTCCCAAGGATCGGGCGCATTGTCTTGGTTACGCAGCTTCAGTGCCGTGCGACCCACCCGCCAAGGCGCCTCGCTATGCTCGGCAGTGATCTGCGGCGCCAATTGCTGGCAGGCCTGCACCGCCTGTTGCGGTCCGCCACTTTCCACAGCGGACTTCACCGTGGCCATCAGCTGCTGCTGAAATGGAGGAATGAGTGCCATCCCCTCACTGATCAGCGGATCCAGTGGCTCCGCTTGGGCAGACAAGCTCAACGCCAAACAGCTCAAGGGCAACAGATAGCGCATAAAAACTCCTTGGTGGCCTACTGGCCGAAGAGATGTATTGAATCGAAAACCAATTGGACCCGCGCCCCTGCGACCAGGCATCTGCGCAGCTGTCGCAGACTCGCTGTGTGTTGCACACGTTACTTTCGCCAGTGCCGAAGAAAGCATGCGCATTTAATCGTCCAGCGTCCCCCTCGCCGAAAGTTTCGGTGCCCTCGGCGCCCACTTGTCCTTTGCATTGGCGCTAGTGCAGCTTCAGCGCTCAGCCTGCCAACTCGCTGTGCACACGCGTGCCATGCAACAGGTTATCTGCCAGCGGGCAACGGCGTTCCACCTCGGCGAGGAATTCCTGTTTCTGCTCAAGCGTCATGTCAGCATCGATCTCTACCCGCAGGCGCACTTCCTCGAATCCGGGCCGCACGCTAGTGTCACGCCCTAGCAACCCGGCCGGACCGTAGTCCGCCTCGACTTCGAAGCGCATGCCGCGCAGCTCCACCTTGCGCTGGTGGGCGAGGAAACGACCGATCGTTCCGAAGCAACCTGCAAGCGCCGCCAAGACCAGCTCCAGCGGACTTGGTCCGGTATCAGTACCAAACGCGGCACGCGGCTGGTCGATCAGCACCCGGTGATTGCCGCAATCCACTTCGATTGCGAAGCCGTCACCCATACTGCCTTGAACACTGATGGTCTTCATGCGCGGCCGCTCCTTAAGAAAAAATCCTCTCGATGCGCATAGCACCGATAACGCCGATCGGCCTGCCGTTCAGCCTGAATCGCAAAATTGATTCGTATCGGCAATTACATTCTTGAATTACATTATATTTTTATATGTATTGTTTCAAGAACGTTTTCTGCCTTTCAGGCGTAAAGCCGATAGGACGTTGGGGAGATGGGAACGGAAGAGATGATCCCGGCTCAGGTCCACTAGCGATAGCGAGTGGCGGAGCGCCTGATGCGCCGCAGCCTGCTGGCGGAGCACCAGAGATGGGTCGGGGTGTCAGCAAGGTCCAGTGTCTACGACGCCTTGCTGGCTGTCTGGGCTAAAGCTTCAGGGGTTGGCTCAGGCATGCTCGTAGTCACAGGCGGACGGCTCTGCTGGTAGGCATGAACAACGGCATCAACCTGATCAAACGCATGGGTAACTGCTTCTGACAGCTGCGTTGCTTCTTCTTGCGGCGTCATGTCGCGTTTCGCAGAACTGCCATCTGATTCTTTTTTGGCCGGCCAGCGCGAGAGCACCCAGTCGGACATCACGCGAACCAGCCCTGGGCTTGCACGTCGCTTCTCGTGAGCAGCCGCGACGCTTTGCGCTGTATTGCGCGGATCGTTCATGGCCTCAAGGTCATCCATGGCATCAGCGAAACCCGTTGCAAAGCGCATCCTGTCCGCGACACCGCGGCCCAAGCGCCGCTTTAGCCAGGCTCTTGAAACAATCCTTCGTCGCCTGCGACAAAGACGGCCGCCATGATTCTGGCTCGCAACGCGGGCACGCATAGGGCTGTTCGGCACGTTCTTTACCGTCGGCTGGTAACCGCAAGCGACACACGTCATGGATGCTCTCCTGCTGCAACGAACCGATGCCAGCAGATTGCTACTTGCCTTCGCAGTAACTTTCTGCCCGGCGCAAGCTATAGCTGCGGAATGGTGGCTGTTCGCCATGGTTATCGTCTGACCAACGCTCTACAATCGCGCCTCACATTCAGCCGCTTGGGCGGCCCTGACTGGCGAACCGTCATGCCTCAACCCGTCAACCGCCTCGACCGGCTGCTCGTAGCCCTCGTTCTCTTCACTCTCGTGTGGCTGCCGCTACCGCTGGGCAGCAATCGTGACTGGTCGGTAGGTGTGCTGATTGCGCTGGTGGGTGGCCTGTGCGGGCTGTGGGCCGTAGAAAGAGCCCGCAGCGGCGAGCCGATCATGCCGTCCAAGGCCATACAAGCAGCGCGACCGATGTTGGCGTTACTGCTACTCAGCCAACTCTGGGTAGCAGTGCAATGGCTGTTTGGCTTCACCGTCGATAACGGCGCCACCGTCCAGTATCTATCCCTTGGCGTAGCCTACAGCCTGCTATTCCTGCTCATCATCAGCCTCTTCAATACCCGCAAGCGACTGACACTGTTGTTAGCGACCCTGGTAGTCAGCGGAACCTTACAAGCCTTCTGGGGCGCGCTCATGACCCTGTCGGGCGTCGAGTGGCTGTTGATAGGCCCAAAAACCAGCTACATCGGCGTGGCCACCGGTACCTTCGTCAACCGCAACCACCTGGCCGGCTACCTGGAACTGACGTTGGCCTGTGGCATTGGTCTGCTGATGGCGCTGCGTGACAGCCGTCCGTTCAGCTGGGTCAACCTGCTTGAACTGCTGATGGGCCCCAAGGCGCGATTGCGCCTGGCGTTGGTGGTGATGGTCATTGCGCTGGTGATGACGCATTCGCGCATGGGCAACGCTGCATTCTTCGCCAGCCTGCTCATCGTTGGTGGCGTGTTCGTCCTGCTGGACAAGGAACACCGCCTGCGCAACAGCATCATCCTGGTCAGCCTCATCCTGATCGACGTACTGGTGATCAGTCAGTACTTCGGTCTTGAACGGCTGAAGGATCGCGTACTAAGCACGCAGCTCAGCGATAAGGTCGTCGATGGGGACATTATTCAGAAGGCCAACGAGGTGCGTGATGACGTGTTTGGCTATGCCATTCCGCTGCTACTGGAGCGCCCGTTGATCGGCCAGGGTGCAGGCAGTTTCGAGGCAGTCTTTCCGAAGTACCCAGGGCCGGACATTCGATTGCACTTCGACCATGCCCACAACGACTACCTGCAGTTCGGCATCGAGTTTGGCTTGCTAGGCAGCCTGCCGCTCGCCGCCTTCGTGCTGCTCGCACTTTGGCAGGCACTGCGTGCGCTGTGGCAGCGCGAATCAATCTATCGAAGTGGCGTAGGATTTGGTGCGGCGATGGGGATCATTTCGCTGTTGATCCACTCCAGTACTGACTTCAATCTGCAAATACCGGCCAACGCCGCCACTTTGGTGGTGGTCTGTGCCATAGCAGTACTTGCCGGCAGTCACTCGCGGGTGCGTGGAACCGACCGCGAGCGATCAAGTGCTACCCGGCTCACCGGTTTGGGGCTGAAATCACCGACCACTGCCAACGGCTAGCCTCAGCAACCCTCAGTGCTCTCGTGCCCGGCGTGCCAGTCGCCCTCGAACACGTGTCGAATCTCATGCCCCACGCAGTAGGGGTAGTTCTCCCGCAACACCTCTACAACACACACGCCATTGGCGCAGCGCGACAGACCAAAGGCCTTCATGCCTGGCTTGTAATCGATCTTGTCGACCAGCCGTATATGGATAAGCGCCTCGTCACGGGTGACTGGCGTAGCCGGTTCACTCGCGCAACCCGTCAGCAGCGCCAGAAGGCCGCACACAAGGGCAGCCGGTGCGAGACGCATGGATGAATGCCAACCAGGCACCGGAACAACTGCGGTTTCGACGCTCCTCAATCGACTAGCCATATTTCGCCCTCATCCATCCATCTGGAGCGGGCGAAGCGATCGTCTTCCTCGAATCCCGCCGAACATGAATACGGACCGAGGCGGATGTACAACGTTGCAAGCGAAACGGCGACGCCGATGAACGGTCAGCTCAGGCGTTGGTTGTGGCTTATGTCAGATATCGGCGCGCTTGGGTATTCGGGCCTCAAGCGCGGCCCTTCACGGCTAATTCCACTGCCGTAAGCGGGCGCGAATGCCGCGCCCAGCGGCGGCAAATGCCACGCCAGGCTCCAGAACTCACGACGCCCGCCCCTACTCCCAGCGTGTTAGCGACCATGTCCGCCAGGGAGGCGAAGCGATGCGGCTGGTAACCCTGAGCGAGCTCGATCAGCACGGCCGTCGCCAAGCACAGCGAAAAGATCCAGACGACAGACCAGCGAGGCAACGCCAGCCGCATGCTAAACGCCAACGCAGCGAAGCCCAGTAAGTGGTGCAGTTTGTCCTGCTGATCGAACACTTGCGGCACCGGATCGGGCCGCAACCCGGCGTACAGGAGGATTGCCGTTACAACCAGCAACGGCAGGAATCGCCAATAGCGCATCAATCGAGACTCGCGACAAATCAAAGAGAAGGAAGAAGCCAACCCGCATTATGGAATGCAGGTGCCACGTATAGGCATGGTCAGGGAAAGCGCGACGATGGCGAGCTAGGAGCCGCCAAACCAACTGGGTAAAGCAAAACCGGCCATGACCTCGACATCACGAAGCGATAAATCAAGGGCGAAATGTCGTGGCCGCGCCTGTGTGCCATAGACAGGAAGATCACTTACGAGGCGATAGATGCCGGAGGTAACGGCACACCCGATTCCAGCACTGAATCTTCAGAAACATAACCATCCGGATTGCCCAGCTGCCAGCGCCAGGTATCACGCATCATCGCGTCGATCCCTCGCTTGGCCTGCCAGCCCAATTCGGTGGCGGCCTTACGAGGGTCGGCCCAGCATTCGGCGATATCGCCGGTGCGACGTGGCGCAAATCGGTAGGGAATCGAGCGGCCTGACGCCTGTTCGAATGCATGGATCATCTGCAGCACGCTGTAGCCTGCACCAGTGCCCAGGTTCCAAACCTGCAAGCCTGCATCCGATGTGATGCGCTCCAGCGCCTTCAGATGCCCCTCAGCCAAGTCCATGACATGGATATAGTCACGCACACCAGTTCCGTCTGGCGTTGCATAGTCGTTGCCGAACACCGTCAGCTCACGCAACTTGCCCACGGCGACCTGGCTTATGTACGGCAGCAGGTTATTTGGTATGCCGTTGGGCGATTCTCCAATAAGCCCGCTCTCATGAGCGCCAACCGGATTGAAGTAGCGTAGCAGTGCAACGCTCCAGCGTGGATCTGAAGCGGCCAGGTCTCGCAGTACTTCTTCGACGCCCAGCTTGGAGCGGCCATAGGGATTGGTGGGGTTACCGGTAGGGCAGCTTTCCGAAATCGGCATCTGCTTTGGGTCGCCATAAACCGTAGCTGAGGAACTGAACACCAGACGGAACACCTTGGAACGGGCCATGGCCTGGCACAGCGAAAGGCTGCCGGCCACATTGTTCTCATAATAGGCAAGCGGCTCGCGCACGCTTTCCCCAACGGCCTTGAGCCCAGCGAAGTGCAGCACGGCGCTGATGGGGTGGCTGGCAAACAGTAGATCGAGCAGCGCCGCATCGCGAATATCGCCCCGTACAAAAACCGGAGCCTTGCCGCAGATGCGGGTGACGCGCTCAAGAGATTCATCCGAGCTGTTGCTGAGGTTGTCCAGCACTACAACGTCATAGTCTGCTTCGAGCAGAGCCAGGGCGGTGTGCGAGCCGATATAGCCGGCACCGCCGGTCACCAGAATGGTTTCTTTCAAGAGTGCTTCCTTTCAGTAAAACAAATGGCGCCTTGCAGGCGCCACACAGCACCAGATCTCTTCAGAGCAACAGCCAGAAGGCTCAGTAAGCGTTTTTGTTGATAAATCCCCTGAACACCGTCAGCAGGATGATCTTGAAATCAAGCATCAGCGACCAATTTTCGATGTACCAAAGATCGCACTCGATGCGTTTTTCCAAGTCGGTATCGCCACGCCAACCGTTGACCTGCGCCCAGCCGGTAATACCGGCTTTCATCAGGTGCTTTTGCATATAACCCGGAATCTCGTGCTTGAAGCGATCAACGAATAACGTGCGCTCCGGTCGTGGCCCAACGATGGACATGTCACCCTTCAGGACGTTGATGAATTGCGGTAGTTCATCAAGGCTGGTGCGACGAATAAAAGCGCCAAAGCGGGTGGTTTGCTTCTGTTGAGCGCCCCCCCAGGTCACGCCGCTCTTTTCCGAGTCCACCGGCATGGAGCGAAACTTCAACATGTCGAACGGCTTGCCGTTCCAACTGACCCGCTCCTGCCGGTAGAAAATAGGGCCCGGAGATGACAGCTTCACCCCAATGGCAACCGCCAACAGCACAGGGGAAATCATCAGAACGATAAACACCGAAATCAGGCGATCTTCTAGCGCCTTCCAGAAATGCGCACTGCCACTGATAGGCGAGCAACTCATATCGAGCAGGTACAGGTTGGCCACATGAGAAATGTTGTGGTTGATCAGACGGAAATCGCGCATATCCGGCATAAAGCGCACGTTTGCTGCTGTCACGCCGAGGTCGGCGATGGTCTGCTTGACGCGCTCGCCTTCCGCCAATGGGAGGCAGATCCACACCTCGTCGCTCTTTATGTCCTGAACACGGCTGGCAGCATAGGGCACCCAGTCCAATCCTCGTTCAGCGAGTTCCTTGTGGCGATCATCACCGGTCAGATAGACAGCGCTAATATCGAAGCCTGCGGCCGGCTCTGATTGAAGATGACGGGCGGCCGTTGCGCACGAATTAGCGTCGCCGACCAGCACCACATGCTTGCGGTTGCGGCCAAGCATTCGATAACGCTTGAGCAGTGGGTACACCGCCGCACGCGCCGAGAGCGATGTCAGAAACGCGACGGTAAGCGTAACCACCAGCCACACACGTGAAAATGAGTCCGATAGCCCCGTTAGGAACAGCAGACTGGTACAAACGAGGCCGACAATCAGATAACCCGTCGACAGCTTGAATAGCAGCGGGCTAAGCACCCGGCCTCGCCAGGTGTTGTATATACCCAACGAGGGCAACACGACCGCTATCAACAATGCGCCAACTGTCGTACCCCATATGTATAACGGTGACATAAAGCTTTGTTTCAAATACAGAACATGCACCACATAGGCGGCCAGTGCTGTTGCACCTACATCAGTAAGCTGCGCCAGCCGGCTACTCAGCCATCCATATTTGTGCGACAGGTTTCTGCTGCGTCTGAATGTCAGTTCCATGATCCCCTCCAACAGATACAGCGTCCAGAAGCGCTCGTGTTGACGAACCTCTCAACAATCGGCGCGATTGCTAATGTTCGGAGTAGAGATCGGGCTCGGGTGCAGAGCGATCTACACATAAAATTGGTCCCGCTATAGTTCTTGGCAAAGCTTGTGCAATCGAAGTGGTCTCATCGGCTGATTGATAGCTAGCGATTGGTGGCCGAATCTGCTTTTTGTCTCAGTTGCATCAATCCAGTTTGGTGCCTCGAAACTTCCTTCCCAGCAAGCCAACCGCTTTCTTTACAATGTTCTCTCCCTCCAGATTCACGACCGGGAGGTATTTGACCCTTTCCTTCTGTACATTTTGCTCAATCCACACGTTGAGCAAACGTTCCGCTAGAAAACCAAACACTCGGCCTTGGTACGGACCGTAACTCTGATAAGGGATTCGCTTCTGCGCCTCAAACAAGATTGCGAATAGCCATCCGCAGTATCTGTTGAATTCAGCTGAACGCATTACAAACATGTTGTAAAGCGAAACGCGCCGGCGTGACATAACCTCGTTAAATGCAGATAAGTAGTCGGGACACTGCTCGGCAATTATCGACTCTACCGTCAGAAGGTCATCTTGATGGTGCGCATTCTTGTAGTGTTCGCGCACTGTTTCAACCCAGTAGTTGCGGGGCTTGGAAACAACAACATCATGCGATTTGAGTAGTAAGGCTAGTTCTATTGAGCTCGCTACAGAATGTTGCAAAACGACTGATGCTTCGCCGTTGATCGACTTAAAATATCGACGATAATGCGACAGCCCATATATGCTTGATTTCTGATTTTTCCAAAGCCAATAAAGGCCAGTCAACTCACAAAAAGAGCGGTTTAACTCGGAGATGGATTCCCCGGTGTTATCTCCGCAAATAGCTAGCTGTTGCTTAGACGTTTCTCTTCCAACCTGAATAGGCATATAGCCAAGATCTGCAGGAAACTCATAATTCTTGTGCGCAGCCACCATGATCGAAACAGCAGTATTCATCAAATAGGATCCACAAAAAATACCGGCGGGGCAATATTGTTTTTTAGGCAATCAAGATAGGTAGCCGCAGCGTCTAATGCCTCCGCGATGGTCACATCCATATCCAGATAGCGATAAGTGCCCAGTCGCCCTACAAAGGAAACCTTCGTTTCTTTGCGTGCCAATTCTACGTACCTTTTTAGTTGCGCTTGCTCGCGCACTAGGCGGATGGGGTAATAAGGGATATCGCCTGGCTCACAGGCACGGCTGTATTCCTTGAATGCGACAGTTTTTTCGTGCGTCTCCCAAGGTGCAAAGTGCTTGTGCTCGGCGATGCGGGTATAGGGAACTGATTCGTCGCCATAGTTCATTACGGCACAGCCCTGGTAGTCCCCATCCGCCCGGATCTCTTCGAAATCCAAGGTGCGGTAAGGCAGACGCCCTTCACAGTAGTTAAACCACTCATCGATCGGGCCACTATAAAATACGTGGTCGTAATCCCCGATATCGGCACGTGCGACTTTTCGCTCTAACTCAACGCTGATCGATGAGTGGTCCAGCAGGCGTTCTACTAGGGCCGTGTAGCCGTCTTTCGGCATGCCTTGGTACTTATGGTTGAAATAGTTGTCGTCATAATTGAAACGAACAGGCAGTCGCTTGAGAATGCTTGCTGGAAGCTCGCTTGGCTCCAGTCCCCACTGTTTTTTAGTGTAGCCTTTGAAAAAAGCTTCGTAGAGCTCTTTGCCGACAAAGCGTAATGCCTGCTCTTCGAAGGACATTGGATTGGCGATACAGGTGTCGCCAATTTTTGTTAGATGTGCTTTGGCGCCATCAGGAGTCAGCGCTTGTTCGAAAAACTGATTTATGGTGTGCAGATTGATTGGAAGAGAGAATACTCTTCCGTTTACAGTTGTTTTCACTCTGTTGGTATAAGGCATAAAGGTGGCAAATCTATTTACGAAGTTCCAGACTCGCTCATTGTCAGTGTGAAATATGTGAGGGCCATATTTGTGCATCATTACACCGGAAGTGTTATCGCGTTCTGAATAACAGTTTCCAGCTAATTGAGCCCGAGCATCAGTGATATGAATATCATGCCCGTGAGATGCTAGCTCCCTGGCAACAACTGAGCCAGAAAAGCCAGCTCCAATTATTAATATTTTCAAAGTAAACTTCGCTTAATCGATATCGGGTTTACGGATTGCCGTTTGATATTTCGCTTGAGACCTAATCTGAAAGTTGTCCTGCGCTTCCTTCTGGTTACCATCAAGTCTACAGAGACGGCAAAATAATATGATATCGCCAAGGCATCATACGCTTTGTAGGGCTCGCCCATAAAAAATGCATTCATGACTATTTTTGTTCCTAAAAGAGCTATGAGAATCCTAAAGAAACTTAGCCGCGCAACAGAAAGATATAAGTACGAAAATATAAGGGAAGAAAAAACTCCTGTAGCCAACTGATAAATGGCGCCGCCAAAATAGTTCAAAGCAGCTAAGCCTACGGCAGGTCCTCCCATCGTAAATCGAATGTTTAACTCTCGCATCGCAGAAACTAGCCGATCGGGTGAGATCATCCACATAAGCATAACCAGCCCTGCAGGGTCCTGTTCAGAGTGGTTTTTCAATAAGTCTAATGGGGTCGCTAAGGGGGCTCCTTGAATGGCGAGTCTGTCGATTCCGTACCATACGTGGCCTTGTAAGCCAAAGGCTCGATCCACAATTTTTTTTGGAACATCCTCCCAGTTGTAATCGTGAAGATATACGTAGCCCGCAGCGGCGAGAAATAGCAGCAATAAAATAAGCAAAATACTAAGCAGAAACAACTTTCCAAGCTTGGGTTGCGTTTCCCTCACCAGAATTAGGCCTAGCATATATGCAGTAAAAAAATAGATTCCATACAAAAAAACGGATGTAAACTTTTCGGCAAGTAATATTAACAGAAAAATATTCATTACTGTTAAAGCAATATACTTACGTTTCACGCCGAAGGATGCGGTTAGCAGACCAAGGAAAAACGCACCGAATGTTATCAACGCAGGGATTCTGCTTAAGATACTAGGCAAATAATGCCAGTAGCGAAATCGTGAGACTCCCATGAGCAATGGCGAACCGTACACAAGAATAGTGCTGAAGCCTAGAGATAATACGATTCCCAAAAAGCAAGTACTTATATAGTCCAATTTTTTAAGTTTGTTGCTGCTGTCAGAGAGCTGGTATCTTTTGCTTATAATATTTGTCAGATAGACTGATGTCCAAAACAGCCCTAACATGTAAACCTGTACGAAAATAGCGAGTCGAATAGTGGCGCCATTATTGTGTCCATTGACGGCTTGCTCTGAAATATACTGCCCCGTTTCTATGTATAGATTTGAGATGACAATAGGTATAAATGAGGCGAAACTTAAGAGAGTTAGAAAAAAAACCCCTCTATTCGCTTTTAAGAGAAAGCAGCAGGATACTAAGAAAATTATTAATGAAAATGCGGAGTAAACGATGTTGTTGTCCGCAGCTAGGTTTATGCCCAGCAGGATAACTAGACAAATAGGGGTTGCAATGACGGTTATAAGAAAAGAGCGGCTGCTTATAGGTGTATTCATTTAAAAAAATTCCTAGGTAGCTCTCCATATTGCGAAAATCCAATATTTAGGCTGTGTAACCTTGTTTCCATAATCTCCGAAAGATTAGCAATTTCTTCTTGGCAGATGGGACTTATTGTTAGCTTTTTATAAGATCTAGCATAAACTATGTCTAGTGCAGGGGTTGAATAAAAGATGCACTTTCCGCCGTAGTACATATGCTCAAACGATAACGTAGATAATGGCGATATTAGAATATCGCTTGCCGACAAGTGATTCAAAAAATCCTTTGGTGTTTGGCTGTCGTATTTAAGGTTAGGCAGTTCGGCTCTGTAGTCAAAATAGTCTCTAGGGTGTATCCGTACGGTAAGCGTTTTCTCGTTTATAGAACAGTACTTGCTCAACAATCTTAAAAATGATATTTGCTCCATGTGTTGTTCGACATGGCCATGGGCAGCGAACGCTTGGGTGATAAAGAATAATTCAGGGATTTGGCGGATACCTGTTTTTCTTTCTTTCTTTAACCAAGGTGGCGGAATTAGTGAAATTTTATTCTTATCTACTCCACGGTCAACTATGAAAGTTTCGTTTATGGCGGATACCGTTATGATGCTAGAGGCTTCGCAAGAATTAAATAGCTTGTTTTTGGTTATAAAGCCTGGAATGCTAAAGCGAAGTAGATCAGAGACCCCTGATTTGTTCGCGGAATCAAACATTAGGCCTCTAAGATAGGCGATATGTTTGATTTTAAAAAGGGTGCTGGATAGTCTATGCTTCATCATTGAAAAGCCAGATATAATGATGTCTGGCTTCTCAACGTGCGACAGGTGAATAAAGTTTATCAATTCAAGTATTTTGTTTATGAAATTTGAGCGGGATATAGTGCGGTAATATTTCTTTTTGACTATGGCCCTGCTTTCGATCAGTTCAATGGAGTTTTTCAGTCTGACCGGTGCATAGATGGTAATTAGAGCGCCTTCCAGATTTTCGTTTATTATTTGTAGTATATCATTCAGCTCTTCGGTTACTTCACAGCTTATCAGAATCTTCATTTTTAAGGATTGGTAGCATTGGTTAGGAAGAAACAAGGCTACTGCGAGCATATATAAGATATGCAACTGGTACCTTGAGAGCCTGGGCGCTGTTACGCCTGCGGTGATTAAATCAGCGTAGGTGAGCTTATTTATCGAAACGAATTTTACTAGGCTAGCGTCGACAGGATTATTCTAATTCCTACGCTCATTACGTCCGTGCTGGCATCATTTGGCGTGGCCTGCAGAAAGTTTATTCTTATCTTCATTTCTTCGAGAGCAGCTCTAAGCTTGTGGGTGTGTTGGCTATTATATCAATCAAAAATCTTGCGCCGACGACTTCATTAATTTTCTTCGGTGCTACAGCTAACCCTGGCCTCACACTCCTTACAGCATCCTCAGTAATCACCTCCCCGCCTTCAAATCCTTTACGAAGTACAACGACCGCCGAAACTTTACGTTCCCCTGCTCACTGTATTTACGCCCGTAATCCACCTTGCCCAACGCGGCCCGGGCCGTCTTACTGTCACGACACAGTGCGGCAAGCTCCATGGGCCCTAGCGAGAAACTGTCGTCCGGTCCGCCGCCGCTGCGGTCGAGCGTGAAGTGACCGGAGTAGTCCACAAACGGTCACCGGGGCCAAGCCCAAGTGCCAGACAGGCGATATGCAACGCCGAGGTAGCGCTGTTCACGGCCAACGCATAGCTGGCACCGACGTGCTCTGCGACACGCTGCTTAAAAGCGAGGCACCATCGGACCTTGGGTCAGTAAGTCAGATTAAGCACTTCCAGAACCGTGTCGATATCGGCTTGTGTAATGTCCTTACGACCTTAAGGGATCATGACTCAAATGCTTCCGATTTTTTCGTAGTTGCGGTCGATCCAGGCGCTTAGCTCCTCATCGCTCATCCATTCGCTGTTGTTATCGCTGGAGTAAACGAAGCCTTCAGGTACTTTCTTGCCGTCTTTGATGCGCTTGATGCAAGTAGCCCAGTTGTTGATGGTCGGCAGAATCTTGAAGTGCTCGGGATATTCGTAGGTGTAGTAGGCGTCTTCGGCGCTGATCATCTGCTCATGCAGCTTTTCACCAGGGCGAATGCCGATTACTTCCTGTTCTGCTGCCGGAGCGATAACGCGCGCAAGGTCGGTGACCTTCATCGAAGGGATCTTTTTCACGTAGATCTCGCCGCCTTCCATGTCTTGAAAGGCGTGCCAGACCAGTTCCACGCCTTCTTCCAAGGAGATCATGAAGCGGGTCATGCGCTGGTCGGTAATTGGCAGCACACCTTTATCCTTGATGGACATAAAGAATGGGATTACCGAGCCGCGAGAGCCCATGACGTTGCCATAGCGGACCACGGAAAAACGGGTACCGTTCTCACCGGCATAGGAGTTGCCAGCGACAAATAGTTTGTCGGAGGCTAGCTTGGTGGCGCCGTACAGGTTGATCGGGCTGCTGGCCTTGTCGGTGGACAGGGCGACTACGCCTTTGACGCCCTTGTCGATGCAGGCGTCGATAAGGTTCATGGCGCCGTCAACGTTCGTCTTGACGCACTCGAAAGGGTTGTATTCGGCGGTCGGCACGATCTTGGTCGCGGCGGCATGCACTACGTAATCCACGCCATCCAGGGCGCGGTAGAGGCGATCCTTGTCACGCACGTCGCCAATGAAGAAGCGCACGCGCTTGTCACCCTCGAACTTCTTAGCCATGTCCCACTGTTTCATCTCGTCGCGGGAGAAGATGATGATTTTCTTCGGGTTGTATTTGGCTAGTGTCATCGGCACGAAGGTATTGCCGAACGAACCGGTGCCGCCGGTGACGAGGATGATCTTGTTGCTGAACATTTAGCGGGTTCCTCGGTTAAAACCTGAAGCTCGGTTGGTGCTAGTTGCGCGGTAGGGTGCGGGTGTCAGCTGGAAAAAGAACCAGGACTTCCATAGCAGCACCAGTGCGAAGGCTGCGGATAGACTGAGGGGTATCGCCAGCAGTGGCGAACAAAGTGAAAACAGCCACGTAGCCGGGATAAAGAACAGGAAGCTGGCGATGTGGCTTTGCATGATTGGGCGGTCATAGCCTTGGGCGTACAGGGCGTAATGCGGAACCATGCCGATGGCATAAAGCACGGTGGCCAGCAGAACCCACGGGAACAGGCCTTGCCGCTCGATATAAAGGGGTCGGTCCAGCCATTGCAGCAAGGGACCGATCAGCAGCAGCGCTATCACGGCAAAGGCGGCAGATAGCAGCAGAGTCTGTAGTAGCAACTTGCGCAACCCTTGGCGAAAGGCTGTGGCGTCCCGCCGATTATGCGCAGCGATTAGGCCGGGGTAGCTGAAGGCGAACACGCCTGCATCCAGAAACGACATCAGCGCATTGCTAATGCCCATGAACAATACATAAGCGCCCAACACTTCGATGCCCGCCAGCGCTTCGAACCAATAGCGGTCAAGGGTAAAGACGCCTCGTATCGCCAGGGTGGCCACTAGCAGCGGAACAGCAATCTTCAGTCCTCTGCCGATCCATTGCCAGTCGACCGGTTTTTCCCAGTTACCCATTTTCAGCCGAGTGATTGTGTGGATGCCAAGCAGCAAGGCTGTAAGCGCCCCAAGCGACCAGGCGGCTAGTACGTAATGCAGACTACGGGCGTCAGCTTCAAAAAACATCAGCACGGTTACCGCAACTGCCCAGACTCCGGAGCGCAGGAAGAGCACCAAGCTGGCAAGGAGCTGTTCCGAAATAGCGATCAGCAGGCGACCCACTTCCTGAGTCAGGTGTTCAAGTATCAGCAGTGCGAAGAACCAGCCGATCAGTCTCCAAGGCAGGAGTCCTTGTAGGAAGAGCAGGCACAGCAATGGCAAGAATACGGCATACATGATTCCTGAAAGGGCCCCCTGATCCTTCAATAGCCCGCCCCACTCGCTGCGCTCGCGCTTGAGCAATTCGCGAGTTGTGAATGCATAGAAGTCAAAACCCAACAAATAGAGGGCATAACTAATTGTTGCTGTGAGCAGCCCATATAGACCCAGCTCCGCTGGCTCAAGCAAACGCGCCAGGAAGAAGATCAGCAGGAACTTGCTGACTAGCGTCATGCCGCGTAAGGCCACATTGATCAGGCGAGTGAACATGGGTTCACTTTCTCTCCAGGCACAGTCCGCGTTGGGCCTTCATCTCGAAGGGCAGGCTGTTGCAGAGCGCACCGGTCAACCCGTTTTGCGCCGCGAGCAACTGGATCTGTTGGGCTTCACGCTGGCCATAGGTCACGCTGCGCCGAGCGGATTCGAGAAAGTTTGCGCGTTCCTGTTTGCTCAACTGTGCCCAGCCCGCAAACACGATCATGGCCACTTCCCGCTGGACTTCGAGGCGCGAGGGGCCGAGGGCTGAGGCTTGCTCCAGGGCTTGCTTGAACTCGTCATCAAACAGCGCCAGATGCAGCTTGGTATTGGCCAGCCGCGCCCAGGTGTTGGGCCATACCGGCCGTGCTTCGAGCGAGGCGCGATAGGCATCCAGGGCGGCCAAGCGAGAGCCGAGCGCATCCGGGCTGCCATAGGGCCGTTCGAACTGTTGCCAGCTGTAGACCCGCCCGAGGCGGTCAAGGTATTCGCCGTTGGCGACTGGATAAAGGCCGACGGCGCGTTGTGCAGCGCCTTCGGCGACTCGCCAAGCCGCATCCGATGGTTCGGTTCCTTTGCCTGCCCAATCCTGGAGAAAGGCTTCTGCCTGGTAGCTGGCAAACCCGGCGCCGGCCATGCGCAGGCCGGCGAACAACAGCCCCAACGAGGCCAGGAGAACGAGCGCTATTACCGCTTTTTGGGTGATGCTGGTCACGTTTTGCGATTCAGCGCGCGAACGCTGGCGCTTCCGGCGGCTTGGCCGGTCAAGGGTAAGGTCGGTCATTGGAAGTGGGACTGGGCGATTTGCCAGGGGTTGAGCTTGACCAGGGCTTCGGCCTTGGTTTCGCCTATCAGGCGTGCGGCATGTTGCATGCCGTCGTTGAGCTTCGGTGGCCGGTGCTGCTGGTTATGGGCGTCGGTGGCGAGAATCGTCACTACGCCCTCCTCCAACAACATATGGGCCAGTTGTTCGGCCGCCGGGCCAAAGCCACCCGCCACTGATGAGGCGGTAACCTGCAGCAGGCAACCTTGTTCGAGGAACGGTTTGAGCTTGCTTGGTGCGCGCAGCAGGCCCTTGTTGCGCTCGGGGTGGGCAATCATCGGAATGACGTTGCGTTGAATCAGCCAGCTGGTCAGGCGCTCCGCACCAAAGGGGATTTCGCCATGGGGGAATTCCAGCAACAGGACCTGCTTGCCTTGCCATTCGCCAAGAAAAGGGATCACGCCTTGGGTGATGCCGACCATCAGCTCCATACCGAAGCGTACTTCGGCGGCCGAGGCGACCTGCAAGGGGATATTGGCTTGCTGCAAGCCCGCGATAAATTGGGCCTTGGCGGCGGCAATGCTGACTGGGGTGTTGTCGTAGCGGCCTGGGTGAATGTGCGGTGTGCAGACCAGGTGAGTGATGCCTTCATCCACAGCCATACGGGCGAGCGCCAGTGCCGTATCCAGGTCTGGTGCGCCGTCGTCTATGCCTGGTAGCAGGTGATTGTGAAGGTCGATCATGGTGGTTCGGTTTGTCTTTGGTCGGTTGCTTTGGCTGTCGGGTGGATGGTCAGGTGGTACGCCACCCGGTGGATCGATGGAGCGTGATCCACCCTACGACGGGCTACTGGTCAAGCGGGTTTGGTATTGCTGTAGCCGTAGTAGTCGTAATAACCGCCGTAGCTGTAGCCGTATTTCTTGGCCTTTTTGATATCGACCTGGTTGAGCACAATGCCTTTGACCGGGGCGTTGTTTTGCAGCAGTTGGCCTACGCCCTTCTCCACCAGAGGGATATGCGTGGAGTCGGACTTGATCACGTAGATCAGCGAATCGGCCAGGGTCGACAGGATGATCGCATCGCTCACGGCCTGGGTTGGCGGGGAGTCGATGATGATGCGGTCGTACTTGGTCTTGAGCACTTCGATGGCCTTGGCGAACCGCTGTGAGGACAGCAGTTCGAGCGGGTTCGGCGGAACGGTGCCGGCACCGATCATGTCGAGGCCGTCGACCGTCTTGATGCACTCGTCCAGCTTGGCATTGCCGGCGATCAGGTTGGCCAGGCCGGGCGTGCCGACCGGGAACTCGAAACTCTTGGCCAGCGTTGGACGACGCAGGTCGGCATCTATCAGCAGCACTCGCTCCATCTGGCCCAGTGCAAAGGCCATGTTGACCGAAACGGTACTCTTGCCCTCGCCCGGAATGGACGAGGTGATCACCATGACCTTGTGAGGGTTATCGATCCCGGAGAGCACGACACCGGTCCGGATGGTGCGAATCGACTCGGAAAAGCTCTTGTCCTTGTCGCTGGTGAACAGCCGCGCCATGTCGCTGCGCTCGCCTTGCTTGATCATCGGCAGAATGCCGAACACCGGGATGTTCAGGCGCCCTTCTACTTCTTCGGTGCTTTTGAAGGTGTTGCTCAGCGCGTCCAACAGCAAGGTCAGGCCGACACCGACAAACAGCGCCAGCAGTGCGGCGATGGCGACGATAAGCGACTTCTTCGGTTTGATCGGCTCGTTTGGCACCACGGCCTTGTCGACCACGCGGGCGTTTGCGGTTTCCAGATCGGAGGTTGCGGCCGTTTCTTTCAGACGGGTCATGAAGGTGTCGTACAGCGCGCGGTTGCCATCGACTTCGCGCTGCAGTTCGCGCAGTTGGAATTCCTTGCGGGAGATGTCCTGAATTTGCGACTTGTTGGCGTTGAACGAGGCCTGCAGCGAGCTCTCGTTAGCCAGTGCCAGCTGATAGTTGCGCTCGATACCGGCCACGATCTGCTCAACCTGCCCGCGCAGGCTACCGGACGCAGCGCTGAGATCCGAGCGTGCAGCCGCCATCGACGGATGCCCCGGACCATAGCGTTTGGACAGTTCTTCGACCTTCGCTTGGGCCTTGGCCTGCTCGGCCTTGAATTGCTGGATCAGCGGATGGCCAAGCACGGCGGGAATGGTCGCCAGACGCTCCCAACCGCCGGTGCGCATACTCTGCACCTGGCGATACTGGCTCTCGGCCTCGGCACGCTGACGACGAGCATCAATCATGCGATCACCAGTGAGCGAGAGTTCGGCGGCGCTGATGGTGGCCACGCCGTCGACATCAACCAGGTTTTCTTTCTCGCGGAAGGCTTGCAGCCGATCCTCGGCGCTCTTCAACTTGGTGCGCAGTTCGCCGAGGCGGCTGTTCATCCAGTTGGTGGCCGTCAACGACATTTCCATGGTCGCTTCGAGTTGCGTCTCGATGAAGCCATTGGTCAAGGCGTTGGCGGCGAGTGCGGCAGTGTAAGGGTCGGCCATGTCGACCTGGACCTTTACCAGCTGGCTCTTGCCTTGCGGCTCAATGCTGATGCGCTCCATGAACTCGAGTGTTACCGCATCGAAGATGTCCGATTCGGTTTTGTCCATTTCGCCGTCAAGGTCACCCGGCATGGTAAAGGGCATCGCCTTGCGGAAATCAAGCTTGGCCAGCACGCCGCTCACATCGATCAGCGGCTCGGGCTGCTGTCGCGGGTCGAACTCAGGGTGGGTGGTCAGGTTGAGCTGACGCACCACGCGCTCCGCCAGTGCCCTGGACTTGAGCAGTTCGAATTGGGTCTGTAGATATTCGCTGCCTGCGCCTTCGAGCCCGTACACCTGCTCGATGGATACGACCTTGGCGGTTTTTTCCTCGATGAGGAGCGTTGCAGCCGCGCGATAGATTGGCGTGATCGCGAGCACCCCAAGGATCGTGACCATAGTGACCACAAGCACCAGGGTGATGATGCTCCACTTGCGGCGCCAGACGGTCTGCCAAAGTTTCAACAGGTCAATTTCATCATCGTCGTTGTCGTCCTGGCGCTGGCCGACCAGGTTGCGCTCGATGATCTGGGTATTGTCGCTTGTCATGCTCGGAAAAACTCTGAATAGATGTAGGCGCTCAGGCACCGGACCGCGCCCAGTCGGCTCGGCGGCCGCCCATCAGGAACGACGATTTAAGTATTGGCCGCGAGGTCTACAGCGGCGCTTGCTCAGCTTCGGCGGGCTTAGAAGAATCCCTGCTCGATGGTGATGGTGTCGCCAGGTGCCACAACGGTGTCGAGCGTGCCGCTGATCGGCTTGTCGCTCTGCTGATCGCGGATCACATTGATTCGCTTGGTGGACGCGCGCTCGGTCAGGCCGCCCGCAAGAGCAATGGCACGACGCAGCGTCAGGCCCGGCTGATAGGGATAGCCGCCCGGCTCTTTCACTTCACCGCTGATGAAGAACTCACGGTAGGTCAGGACGCTGACCGATACGCGTGGGTTGATCAGGTATTCGCCCTTGAGGTTGTCAACGAGCATCTGTTCGATTTCCGACGCAGTCTTGCCCTTGGCGCGCAGCTCCCCAATGAACGGATAAGAGAAGGTGCCGGCATCGGTGAGGCGCAGCTCCTCGAAGCTCAGGTCCGGTTCGCCAAATACGTTGATGCGAATGACGTCGCCTGAAGCCAGCTTGTAGGTAGAGCTGCCTTCGGCCTGAGCATTGGCGCTGAGAAGGAACATGCCGAAAAGCATGCTGTAGAAGAATCGATTGAACATATGACTCGGTTTCTCTTGGTTGACGCGCGAATGATCCGGAAGCGTTGCTACTGCCGGATCGTCCGTAACCGCGGGTATTACAGGCTGGCTGTGAAGCTGATCGAATAGATGTTGCGTTCGTAGCTCTCATTCACCACGTTGGAATCGTTCTCGGCGTACTTGTAGCCGATGCCGATATCCAGCCAGCGACGCATTTCGTAGTTCAGGCCCAGACCGAAGATATCGGTCTTGTCGAGACGGTTATTTACCGTGTCGTCGATGTAATCCTGCTCGCTGCGGGTGTAGCTGGCGATGGAGTACACGCGATCAAGCCAATAATGCTTCCAGTCCAGGGTGGTGCTGGTTGCCTGGATTGCCGATGCGCCATTTTCGCCTTCGTCCAGAGCGCGACGCGCTTTCAGGCCGAACGTGGAATAGGTACGTGGCTGCCAGGTGATACCGGCTTCCCACATACCGCCCGACTGGTCGTCATTGATGTTGCGGTCGAACTCTTTCTTTTCACGGCCGAACTTGACGGTGCCGGTAGTCTTGGCCGTGGCATCCCAGGTCAGACCGCCGAGGAATGCCAGATTGGTGGCGTCCAGACTCTTGGCCGAAACATAGGAGTAATCGGTGTGACGCAGCTCGGCCAGAGCACGTGTCTTGGCGCCGAGGCGGTAGTACAGCGTGCTACGCAGTGCTGTGGCGTCACGCTCCTTTTCGGAGTTCAGACGCGTACCGTTGGAGCGAAGCCCGGTGTTGTCGTAGCGCAGCTCTTTGTAGTCGGCTCCGAAGTCGACCTGAGCACGCGCAGTCTCGACACCATAGGTGTAGACGCCACCAATGTTCTTGCTGTTGTACTTGTCGCCCTGCACGCCCGGAGTCGCCGAGGTGGTTTCTTCCACTTTGTGGTAACCGGCATTCAGGACAAGCTGATTGCGCGCATTGAAGCGGAACCCAGCATCACCCGTCAGGTGATGGTCGGTGTTGTTGTCCTTGTGGCTGGAGTGAATGGTGTCACTGTCAGCTGTGTAGCTCAGGACGTATTCAGATTTGCGACCGTATGCAGTCAGTGCCAGGGTCGGCGAAATACGGGTGATCCAAGACGATTCTTCGTTCTTTTCCACTTCACGAAAGTTGTCGTCATAGCTTTCGCTGACTTTCAGGGTTGGCGTGAATTCCAGACCGTCAGCGATCTTCATGCTCATGGCTTCAACAGCCAGAGCGCTGCCACTAGCAGCGGACACAGCGATTGCCAGCAGGCTGGCCTTGATTTTGGTGCTCATGCGTTCCAGTCCCTTACCCATCGACAGGAAGTTTCAAAATCAGAAGCCGGCTCATCACCGACTTCTGGTGCGATCGAGTCGATCAGTTAGGGCTGGCGGGTGTGCTGCTGCCACCGCCACCGCCGCCACCGCTGCTTGCAGGGTTGTTGGAAACGGTGGTGGTCGAGCCGGCAGTAGCGCCAGCCGGAGCTGCACCAGCTGCTGATGCAGCTGCGTTGATAGCGGCGGCTTGGGCTGGAGCAGCGGCAACAGCTGCATTAGTGATCGCTACGGCTTGAGCTGGTGCGGCGCTGATTGCAGCCGTCACGATTGCTGCGGCCTGAGCCGGAGCAGCGCTTACGGCAGCGCTAACGATGGAAGCAGCCTGAGCTGGAGCAGCCGCAACGGCAGCGGCGACGATCGAAGCAGCGGCATCTGGATTGGCAGCCACGACAGCCGCAACGGCTTGTGCCAAGGCGTCACCCTGAGCGACGGCGAGGGCCTGTGCCTGGGCTTCGGTCAGCTGTACACCAGTCGCCTGAATGGCGGCCAGCGTGGCCTGATCGGCTAGTGCATGGCCGGAAGCCAGCGCCATGGCCAGAGTAAGAGTGGATAGGGTTTTGCGCATAATGAACGTCCTCGTTGGCTGTTGCATGGTTCTTGCCCTCCCGCTGCGTGAGCAGCGGGTAGCGGTGGTTATCGTTTCGCCCGGCCCCGCCGTAGCCGGCTGGTACGCGGACCAGAGTCATGTTCGTGCAGGCTGCTGAATGGCGGACGAACGAAAACACGACGCGGAAGAACGCATCGTGTAGTAAAGGGAGAAGTAATCAAAAATGACGTTAATCCTTTAACGAGCGCAGCAGTCACGAGGCTGCAGACACGCTACCGCCCCAGGATTTTCCGTCGGATTCCTGAAAACGGCGCGGTATGAAATCCATGCTTCGATGAAATCGCGGGAACCGCGAAGACGTACGAGTGGAAATGTTCCCCAAATAAACTTCGCGGCTTGGCAGCGCGAAGAAAATGTCGCTATTGCACGCGGTGATCCAACTCAGGCCTGTGTTCGGCCTTTCGAGCATCCATCTATCACTGCTTTGACGCTGCGCCGACTGTATCCGTCAGCTGCAGGGTCCGTACGCTCTAACTGGCCCCATGAGGGCGGGAGAGAAATCGCCGCGGAGTATACTGGCGGGATGGCATTTAGGCATCATGTTTTAGTGTCGCGGCAACGTTCTATTTAGCTTTAGCGATGCCGCCCAGCGGCACGCGGATCCTCTGTTCACGCTGCAGAAAGTTAAGTAGCAGCACGACCCGGTCGTCGCCATCCATGGCACAGAAGACGGCCTCCAGCTCAGCAAACGGGCCGCTGATGATCCGGACCGTTTCACCGACGACCAACACGGGTGCTCCTTCCGCCTGCCCTGCTCGCTGCCGGAGCTGCAGGATGATTTCGGGATCTATTGGAAGCGCACCCTCGCCGAACCCAACGAGACGAAGAACCCCGCGCGTCGAGCGCAACGGCCCCCAGTTGTCTCCCGCATCGAGCCGAATAAACAGGTAGCCCGGAAATAGCGACTCCACGACACGCTGCCGTTTGCCCCGCACGACTCGCTCGCGCGAAAGCGTTGGACGCAAACACTCATAGCCCTGACGGACCAGATTCTCTTCAGCGCGCTCGTCTTGGCGTACTTTGCATTGGAGCAAGTACCAGCACCCAATATCACGATCCATGTGGAGCCTCGCCAAACATTCATAAACGGGGAATGATGGCTTTTTGATATCTATCTTGCAATGTAAAACGGACACCCAGGGCCTCTACCTTTGGATCAGGCGCCAACACCGTCCGCTTGGTCCAACTACCCGGCTCCAGCCTAAGAGCGACCAGGGGAGTCAGCTCAGGAACCACAAAAGAGAACCATAAGCATCAGAAACGAAAAAGCCCCGTAAATCATTTGATTACGGGGCTTCTAGAAGAATGGCGGAGAGATAGGGATTTGAACCCTAGGAACTGTTGCCAGTTCAACGGATTTCGAATCCGTCCCGTTCGGCCACTCCGGCATCTCTCCAGCGGCGCGCATCATAGCAGCTCGGTTTGTTTTGTCTAACCCCAACTGCTCAGATTTTTTTAACGGCGCCATATCGTGACAGCCAGGCTGGCTGCAGTGATCAGCCCCGCCCGGCCGCCTCCAATTAGCTGGTCAGGCGCGTCAGCGCTTCACGGTATTTGCCGGCAGTCTTCTGGGCCACATCAGCTGGAACAGGCGGGGCTGGCGGCTCCTTGTTCCAGCCGGTGGATTCCAGCCAGTCGCGGACAAACTGTTTGTCGAAGCTCGGCGGGTTGCTGCCTTCAGCGTAACTGTCTGCAGGCCAGAAGCGGCTGGAGTCAGGTGTAAGCACTTCATCCATCAGTGTCAGCTCGCCGTTTTCGTCAAGGCCGAACTCGAACTTGGTATCAGCGATGATGATGCCCCGCGTTGCTGCGTACGCGACGGCTGCGCTGTACAGCGCGATCGACGTATCGCGCACCTTTGCCGCAAGCTCTTTACCTATGATGGCTTCGCACTGCTCAAAGGAGATGTTCTCGTCGTGATCGCCCACGGCCGCCTTGGTCGACGGCGTAAAGATCGGCTGCGGCAGCTTGGCCGCCTCTTTCAGGCCGGCTGGCAGCTTGATGCCGCAGACGGTGCCGTTCTGCTGGTATTCCTTCCAGCCCGAGCCGACGATATAACCCCGCACGATGGCCTCGACTGCTACGGGTTTCAGACGCTTAGCCACTACCGCCCGCCCCTCTACCAGAGGCAGCTCCGCGGCAGATACTACGTCCTCGACCTTGTCGCCGGTGAAATGGTTAGGGACCAGCTGAGCAAGCTTGTCGAACCAGAAGTTGGAAATGGCGGTCAGGATCTTGCCTTTCTCCGGGATCGGTTCGGCTAGGATCACATCAAATGCCGAAAGCCGGTCGGTGGCGACCATCAGCATGCGCTTGTCGTCGATCTCGTACAGATCACGCACCTTGCCAGAATAGATTTTCTTCAGGCTGAGGGAATTGGGAGTGGTCATGGCGATTCTCGCGGTTGCCGAACCTACGCCGGCTTGCGCAACAGCGCAGCCGCAACGATTGGATCAGTCATCAAACGAAACAGGCGAAACCGAGAGGTTTCGCCTGACTTGATCGAAGCGGACTGTTTTGCAGAATCAGTCCAGGTTGTCCTTGAGCATATTCAGCACGCGTCGCGAGGTTTCAGCCGGAGCAACGGTGTCGAGATCCTTGTCGAGGGTGACCTGTACCTTGTCTCCCACAGCGGTCACGCGTACCTGATAACGTTCGGCGCGGGCTTCGATTTCTTCGCGGTCAGGGGCTCCACCGAACAAGCGCGAGAAGAAACCTGGCTTCTCGTCTGGATTAGCCGCGCCTTCCGCCAGATTGACGTAGTAAACGCCAAGGCTTCTATCCAAATCCTCGACGAGGATATCGCTCGCAGCTAGAGCACGACCGACGCTCGACCAACCACGGTTGAAATCGGTGTCAAGCTGCAACACTGGCTCGCCGCTGCCGGCTTCATTGAGTGTGACACGGCTTGGCGCGTCGAACTCGCGCTCAGCCAGCAGCGAGGCGGATCCACCTTGTGCGGTGCTGCTGCTCAGCCCTGCCTGCAGCTCATCGAGCAGTACACGATCACGCTCCGCATTCGCCGGGGTGTCCGGCCAGGCAACATCGGCACTGCTGCCTGCGGGGCGCTCAACGCTGACCAAGAAGATCTCGCTGGTATCACGCTGCACACCGGGCTCGACGCGAACCCTTACACGGGTTTCGCCTTCGCCCAGGCCAAGGTTGCGTACTAATGCTGGCGAGAGCTGGTCACGGGTCTGCCAGGCGGTGACGAACTCACCGGTCTGAGGCCGCTCTTCGGCAATCTGGAAGCCGTTATCGGTGAAGAACTGACGGGCCGCCGCCCACACTTGCGAAGGAGCACGCATAGCAACAAGCCAGCGCGCATCTTCAGATGTCTGCAGCGTGTAGTCGCTCGCCTCTTCGGCGGCGACAAGACGCTGTGGACGGGGCACTTCGTACTCGCCTGTCGCACGACTGTCGGCTACTTGCTGTGGAATTGGCAGCAGCGGCTCGATCGGGCGCAGCTCGACATCGCCAGGCACCTGCATCGGCGGCACCTGCTGTGCCTGCAGGTAGTCGCTGCCACGGTCGCGGAAGTATCCGTCTTCACCCCACAACCAGCCACAACCGCTGGTTCCAGAGATGATCAAGGCTAGGGTCGAGAGGCCGGCCAATCGCTTCATGCATGTTCCTTCATTATTAAACCAGTACGCCTGAGACTATCAGGCCAGCACACCGGACTGACGCATCGCGTCGCGAAGCGGCTCGTGGCAACGCTGGCTAAGCCAGGTGAGCGGCAGGCGAATGCCGTCCGGTATAAGACCCATCTCGTGCAGAGCCCATTTCACCGGAATCGGATTGGCCTCAAGGAACAGTGTCTGGTGCAGCGGCATCAACAGCGCATTGATGGCACGCGCCTTGTCGGCATCGCCAGCGATAGCAGCGGTACACAGCTCGCTCATCGCGCGCGGCGCAACGTTCGCGGTAACGGAGATGTTGCCCTTGCCCCCCATCAGCATCAGTTCTACGGCAGTGGCGTCATCGCCGGAATAGACGAGGAAGTCCTTGGCGACGCGATCAAGCACCTCCTGCCCGCGCTTGAGATCACCGGTTGCTTCTTTAACGCCGATGATATTTGACACCTTGGCCAAGCGTTCGATGGTTTCCGGCAGCATGTCGCAGGCAGTACGCCCGGGGACGTTGTAAAGAATCTGGGGAATCGCTACAGCTTCGGCGATGTGGCGGAAGTGAAGATACATACCTTCCTGCGTCGGCTTGTTGTAGTACGGCGTAACCAGTAGACAGGCGTCAGCGCCGGCCTGCTTGGCGTTTTCAGTCAGCTCGACGGCTTCACGCGTTGAGTTGGCCCCGGTACCGGCGATCACTGGGATTCGACCGTTGACCTGATCAACTACTCGACGGATCACCTCGATATGCTCAGCCACTTCGAGAGTAGACGCTTCGCCAGTAGTACCGACCGCAACGATTGCATGGGTGCCTTCCTGGAGATGGAAGTCGACCAGCTTGCTCAGGCTATCCCAATCAAGACCACCCTGTGCGTCCATGGGAGTGACCAACGCCACCATACTGCCCGCAATCATGCAACCCACTCCTGCCGGAAAAAGAGAGGCGTAATGGTACAAGGCTCCCGAGCGCTTTGCGAGTACGCTGGAGGCATCAACCGCCGGAACGACTGAGCACCGGCGCGACAGTCAACTGGCTTACTCGGCCGACGCATTCCCTCTGACGACGCTTTTCGCTACCCTTAGCCATTTTCGGCTTGGCTGGCCGCCCGATTCATCACCGCCAGGAATCTGCATGTCCACCCCCCCAGTACCCCGAGAACAATTTCTCGTCATCAGCGCCATGGGCCGGAGCCCGATGGCGCTCACCAATGTGCTTTGCCGAGCCAGCAACGAGAATCGCTGCGCCGTGGTCAGTACGCGCCTGACCCGACACGGCGAATGCTGTGCCCTGGTTCTGGAGATCACCGGAAGCTGGGACGCGCTTGCTCGAATGGAGACGGCCCTGCCCGGCCTGGCCAAGAAGCACGAGTTCACCACTAATGTGGTGCGCAGCGAAGCACTGGAGACTCGACCACAGGCGCTGCCCTATGTGGCGTATGTCAGCTCGGCCTATCGTCCAGACATCCTCAACGAGTTGTGCCAGTTCTTTATCGACCATCGTGTCGAGCTCGAAGCCCTTACATGCGATACCTATGAGGCACCGCAAACTGGCGGCACCATGCTCAACGCGACGATGACCGTCACATTGCCGGCTGGCACGCAGATCAGCTGGCTACGGGACCAATTCCTCGATTTCGCCGATGCACTAAACCTGGATGCGTTGATCGAACCCTGGCGCCCTCAGAACCCTTAATTTAGGAAAGACCTCCATGTCCGTAGCCGTTGACCAACCCGTGCCGGCCTTCCAGGCACAGGCGACCAGCAACACGCAGGTCAGCCTCGATGCGTTGAAGGGCAAGCAGGTGGTCCTCTACTTCTACCCGAAGGACAATACTCCGGGCTGCACGACGCAAGGCCAGGGCTTTCGCGACCAGCACGACGCCTTCATTGCCGCCGACACGGTCGTTTTCGGAGTGTCGCGAGACAGCCTGAAAACCCATGAGAATTTCAAGACCAAGCAGGGCTTTCCCTTCGAGCTGATCTGCGACAAAGACGAGCAGCTTTGCCAGCTATTCGACGTGATCAAGCTGAAAAAGCTTTACGGCAAGGAGTATCTGGGCATAGACCGAAGCACCTTCCTCATCGACGCTGACGGCGTGCTGCGGCAGGAATGGCGCGGGGTGAAGGTGCCAGGGCATGTAGACGCCGTGCTGCAGGCCGCACAAGCATTGCACCAGGGCTGATCCGAGCGACCTACCAAGCTCCATCGCAGCAAACCGGGAATGCTGAGGCTACGGCTTGCAGCTTGCCGTGGCCTCGCCTGCTGCGCTCCCCACCGGGCCGCCCTTCCGACGTGCCGCCTTTAAAATTATCCGACGTGCTCCACCACCGGTAGCGTGGCCGGCCGGCGCGGCCAAGCGTAAAGCACGGCCTTGAACAGGGTCGCCAAGGGAATCGCGAAGAACACGCCCCAGAAGCCCCACAAGCCACCGAACAGCAGCACGGCGCAGATAATCGCAACAGGGTGCAGATTCACCGCCTCGGAAAACAACAGCGGCACTAAAACGTTGCCATCCAACGCCTGGATAATGGCGTAGGCCACCATCAAGTAGATGAACTGGTCGCCCACCCCCCACTGAAAGAGCCCGATCAATGCGATCGGAATGGTAACGACAGTGGCCCCGATATAGGGCACCACCACCGAAATCCCGACGAGCATGGCCAGTAACGCCGCATAGTTCAGCTCAAGGGCGGCGAACACTGCATACGAGACCACACCACAGATCAGAATCTCGATCGCCTTGCCGCGTATGTAGTTGGCGATCTGCACATTCATTTCTTGCGCGACCTGGGTGATCAGCCCTCGCTCGTGCGGCAGGTAACCACTGAGCCAATCGTTAATCTGTTGGCGATCTTTGAGAAAAAAGAACACCAGGATCGGCACCAGGATCAGATAGATCATCAGGCTCAGCAGCAGCGGCAGGCTCGACAACGAAGACGTGAGCATGATTTGGCCATAACGACCGACCTCGCCGCGGATGAAATCGATACCCCGCAGCACCTGCACCTCAGTGAGCAATTGGGGGTAGCGCTCGGGCAGAAGAAGCAGCAGCGACTGCCATTCCACTAGCATCCGCGGGAGCTCGTTGAACAGCGTCAGCACCTGCTGCCACATCAACGGCGCCAAGAACAGCATGCAGACGGTCAGCAGACCGATGAACATCAAAAACACCAGCCAAACCGCTATCAAATGCGGCAGCTTGATTCGCTCCAGCGCACCGACCAACCCCTGCATCAGATACGCCAGCACCAAGCCGGCGATGACGGGGGCCAGCATGTGACCGAGGGTCAACACTGTCGCAAAGGCGACCACCAGCAGAACCCCAAGGACCACCGCCTCCTCATCCGAAAAATAGCGATGTATCCAACTCCGTAACACGTTGAGCATATGCCTTCCTTAACAGCCGTCAGGCCTTGCGCAGCCAGTAACGGTAAAGCCCTTCGTCCGCTTCTTCGTGCAGCAGCGTATGGCCGGCCAGATTGGCGAAACTGCGAAAGTCGCGTTGCGATCCCGGGTCGGTCGCGGTGACCATTAATACTTGCCCGCTGGCCAGTCGATTGAGTTCCAGCTTGGCCTTTAGCAGCGGCATCGGACAGGCCAGCCCGACCGCATCCAGCTCGGCGTCACAGGCCATGCCGGGGGCACCCTGTTGAATCATGTTCATCTCCTCGAAAGGGCTGCAGGATACCGAGCTGCGCCCGGCTCTGGCCAGCGACCCGAGCACAAGGCTACAGTAGCGCTCCCGCCTTTAAGAGCCAGTCTGGATGAAATTGCTGCGCCCTACCCTGCTGACACTTGCCTGCCTGATCGGCCAGCCGGTACTAGCCAACGACCTTCCCTCGCTCGGCGACTCCAGCTCCGGCATCGTCTCGCCAGAGCAGGAACATCAGCTGGGCAGAGCCTGGCTCAGCCTGTTGCGTGGCCAGGTCCCTCAGCTGTCCGACCCGCTGCTGAAGGACTACTTGGAGCGCAGCGTGTATCGCCTGGCCGAAACCAGCCAGCTACAGGATCGTCGCCTGGAATTCGTGCTGCTCGACAGCCCACAGCTGAACGCCTTTGCCGCGCCCGGCGGCATCATTGGGGTCAATGGCGGATTGTTTCTTCATGCGCAGACTGAAGCCGAGTACGCCTCGGTACTCGCGCACGAACTGGCCCACCTGTCGCAACGCCATTTCGCGCGCGGGCTGGAAGCGCAAAAACGTATGCAGCTACCACTGATGGCGGCCATGCTCGCCGGTGTTGTCGCCGCTGCGGCTGGTGCAGGCGATGCCGGCATCGCAGCCATTATTTCGACGCAGGCGGCGGCAATTCAATCTCAGCGTCGTTTCTCCAGACAGAACGAGCAAGAAGCCGACCGAATTGGCATCATCAACCTTGAGCGAGCCGGCTACGACCCGCGCGCCATGCCTGAGATGTTCGGCCGCCTGATGCGCCAATATCGTTATGACCAGAAGCCACCAGAATTCCTTCTCACCCACCCGGTCACCGAATCACGTATTGCCGACACCAAGAACCGCGCCGAGCAATACCCCGATACAGGCGTCGAAGACAGTCTGAAGTATCAGTTGCTACGTGCTCGCATGGACCTGAAGTTCGAAAGCACGCCAGGGGTCAGCGCCAAGCGCTTCCGCGCGATGCTAGCGGACGATCCGAACCTCGACGCGGCTCGCTACGGGCTGGCGCTGGCGCAGATGAAAAGCGGCCAGCTGAAGGAAGCCACGTTGAACCTTGAGCCATTGCTGGCAAAGGAACCGGACGATGCCACCTACAACCTAGCCCAGATCGAGCTGGACATCACGGCTAACCGCCTTGCCGCCGCGCGCGCGCGGTTGCAGGGCTTGCTTATCCTTTACCCAGGAAATTATCCGGTACGCCAGGCGAATATTGATCTGCTGATCAAGGAAAACAAACTGCAGGATGCCGAGCAGGAGCTTGACGCTCTGGTGGAAGCCCGGCCACAGGACCCGGACATCTGGTATCAGGTTGCAGAAATCCGTGGCCTCACCGGCAACATCATCGGCCTGCATCAGGCCCGCGCGGAATATTTCGCACTCGTTGGGGATTATGATCAGGCAATCGAGCAGTTGGACTTCGCCAAACGTCGCTCGAACAACTTCCAGAGCGCGGCACGAATTGATGCCCGGCAGAAACAGCTGATCGAAGAAAAACGTATGGTTGAGGACATGTTGCGTTGAATCCTGCAGCAGCCTCAGGCTGCCACAGGATTCAGGCCCACAACCCGTCCAAGCTCTTGCATCAGGCGTTGCCAGCCTGCCTGATGCGAGCGGCCTGAGTGAATTCAAGCATGCGCTTGAGCGGCTTGACTGCTCGCGGTATCAAAGCCGGATCGACCCGTATCTCATTGCTGCCAGTGCGCAGGCACTCAAGCGTGCGCTCGAGTGTATTCATCGCCATCCACGGGCAATGAGCGCAACTCCGACAGGTGGCGCCACTGCCGGCCGTCGGCGCCTCAATGAACTGCTTGTCCGGGCAAAGCTGCTGCATTTTATAAAAAATCCCGCGATCAGTCGCGACGATGAACGTCGTGTTCGTCAGGGTCTGCGCCGCCTTGATCAGCTGACTGGTCGACCCGACCGCGTCGGCAAGGGCGATCACCGATTCAGGCGACTCTGGATGGACTAGCACTGCTGCGTCCGGATACAGCGCTTTCATGTCCTCCAATTGCTTCGACTTGAACTCTTCATGGACGATGCATGCGCCATCCCAAAGCAACATGTCGGCGCCAGTTTCACGCTGCACGTAGTTTCCGAGGTGCCTATCGGGGGCCCAGATGATCTTCTCGCCGTTATCCATCAGGCTTTCGACGATTTCCAGCGCACAACTGGAGGTGACGACCCAATCGGCACGTGCCTTTACCGCGGCGGACGTGTTGGCATAAACCACAACGGTACGCTCTGGATGCTGGTCGCAAAATGCCGAGAACTCTTCGACCGGGCACCCAAGGTCCAAAGAACAGGTCGCCTCCAATGTCGGCATCAGGACCCGCTTCTCGGGATTGAGGATCTTCGCCGTTTCACCCATGAACTTGACGCCTGCCACGACCACCGTCTGCGCGCAGTGCTCGTTGCCGAATCTTGCCATCTCCAGCGAATCCGAAACGCAGCCGCCAGTTTCCTCGGCCAATGCCTGGATCACCGGGTCGGTGTAATAGTGGGCAACCAGCACCGCGTTTTGCCGCTTCAGTTCGGCGGCGATATCACTGCGCAACTGCGCCTCCTGCTCAGGCGTCAGCGGCTTGGGCTGCTTGGCCGCCAGGTGAGCCTGCACCAGAATACGTTCGGGGATATGCGTCATGTTCGCTGGTTCCTGCAAGCACGGCGGTGTACGAGCCGCCGATTATAGCCATCGAGGCCGAGAATACGGACGTAGCGAAGGAAGAGATGAAGCGAGGACGGGCCGAGCCTTTCACCCCTGCCGTTACCAAGGGGGGGGAATACTAGCCGAAGCTTTCAGAAAAGTGAAAGCGGATGGGGAAACAACAAAAGATCAGCCTGAACTGAAAAGCCCGCCGACTTTCGTCGGCGGGCTCTGCATCACTTGCCCTTGAGCATGTGTCCACGCTCTTCGAGGTTGGTATGCCAATCCATCGCTTCGTGCAGCAGGTGTGGCGTCTGCCCACCCTTCTTACAAGCCGCATCGAAGTAAGCATTCAACGCATCGCGGTAGGACGGATGCACGCAGTTGTCGATGATCGCACGAGCACGCTCACGAGGCGCCAAGCCTCGCAGGTCAGCCAGGCCCTGCTCGGTTACCAGAATGCTGACATCGTGCTCGGTGTGGTCGACGTGCGCGACCATCGGAACCACGCTGGAGATATTGCCGCCCTTGGCGATCGACTTGGTGACGAAGATGGCCATATGCGCATTACGGGCGAAGTCACCCGAACCGCCGATGCCATTCATCATCTTGGTGCCGCCAACGTGAGTCGAGTTGACGTTGCCGTAGATGTCGAATTCGAGTGCGGTGTTGATGCCGATGATGCCGATACGACGCACCAGCTCCGGATGGTTGGAAATCTCCTGGGGACGCAGAACTAGCTTGTCCTTGTATTTTTCCAGATTGCCAAACACGCGGCTGTTGCAGCGCTCGGACAGGGTGATGGAACAACCGGAAGCAAAGACCATCTTGCCCGCGTCGATCAGATCAAAGGTGGAGTCCTGCAGCACCTCGGAGTACATCACCAGATTTTCGAACGGCGAATCGATCAGGCCGCACATTACGGCATTGGCGATGTTGCCGATACCGGCCTGCAGCGGGCCGAGACTGTTGCTTAGACGACCTGCATCGACTTCCTTCTTGAAGAAGTGGATCAGGTGATTTGCGATGGCCTGAGTCTCGTCGTCCGGCGGCGTGACAGTGGAATAGGAATCAGGCTGATCCGTGACAACGATAGCGGCGATCTTCGCCGGGTCGATCGGGATGGCGCCGGTGCCGATACGATCATCAACTTTCAGCAGCGGGATCGGCTGGCGATTCGGGCGCTCACCCGGGATGTAGATGTCGTGCAGACCTTCGAGATTCGGGTTGTGTGCCATGTTCAGCTCGATGATCACCTTGTCGGCAAACAGAGCCAGGTTGGCAGAGTTGCCCACCGACGTGGTCGGCACGATGTGACCATCTTCTGTGATCGCAACGGCCTCGATAATTGCGAGGTCGGGCTTCTTGATCTGGTGGTTACGCATTTGCTCAACGGTGTGCGACAGATGCTGGTCGATGAACATGACCTCGCCCGCGTTGATCGCCTTGCGCAGCGCTGCGTCCGCCTGGAACGGCATACGACGGGCCAGCAGGCCAGCCTCAGCCATCAGCCCGTCCAGATCGTTGCCAAGGCTGGCACCGGTGATCAGGCTGATTTTCAGCGGATTTTCCTTGGCACGCTTGATCAGCGCCATGGGAACGGCCTTGGCTTCACCGGCACGGGTAAAACCGCTCATGCCGACAGTCATACCGTCGAGCACATGAGTAGCGGCCTCGTCGGCGCTCATGACCTTGCTATGCAGGGAGGACAAGCGGATGCGATCAGAATACATTTGAGCCTCGAACCACTGAGAAATCGGAAGATGGCAGTCTAGTACGTTTAAAGACGCTCGGGTCACATACCAAGGTCGTAGAGGAACTGACCTTAATAACCGTGTCGCACGCTTGGTCTTATAGCTTTATAAACTGCGGATATAAAAAAGCCGGATGACCTTTCGGCCTCCGGCTTTTTCGTTCCCTAGGGAATTTGGTGGGTCGTGTGGGATTCGAACCTACGACCAATTGGTTAAAAGCCAACTGCTCTACCAACTGAGCTAACGACCCGATGCGGGGCGCATGATACTGATTTGATTGAGTAAATCAAGTTTTTTTTGAATCACTTGTAGCGTGTAGGGTCAGGGACACCAGCTTCGCTGAAGCCGGCTGCACGTAATCGGCAGCTGTCGCACTTGCCACACGCGCGCCCATCTTCGTCTGCCTGATAGCAGGAAACGGTCATGCTGTAGTCGACACCTAATCGCTCGCCAGCTTGGATGATCTCCCCTTTGCTTAGGTCCTGCAGCGGGGCATGAATGGAAAACCCGCGCCCTTCTACACCCGCCTTGGTGGCGAGATTGGCCAGCCGCTCAAAAGCCTCGACAAACTCCGGACGACAATCTGGATAGCCTGAGTAGTCGACTGCATTCACACCAATGAAAATATCCCGGGCGCCCAGCACCTCAGCCCAACCCAATGCCAGCGAAAGAAACAGGGTGTTGCGTGCCGGCACGTAGGTGACAGGTATTCCTTCTCCTAGCTCTTCAGGCACGGCGATACTGCTATCTGTCAAAGCCGATCCGCCAATCCCGTTAAGATTCATACCAATCACTTTGTGCTCAACTACGCCCAAGTGCTGAGCCACCCGCTCCGCAGCCTGCAGCTCTGCGCGATGACGCTGGCCATAATCGAAACTCATGCTGTAGCAGGCATAACCGTCAGCTTTGGCCATCGCGACCACGGTCGCCGAATCGAGCCCGCCGGACAAAAGGATTACAGCTTTCTTGGAAGTCATAGTTAAAGCCCGTCGAAAACCTTTGCGACCAGTCAATGCCCAGCCGCATCGTTCCAGAGAATTTTGTGCAGCTGCAACTGCAGACGCACCGGAAGGTTGTCGGCGACAATCCAGTCGGCCAGCGCCCGCGCCTCTACCTGCCCATGGCTGGGTGAAAAAAGCACTTCACCCGCCCGCGTTTCTAGTCTGTACTCGATCAGCTTGGTCACTGCCCAATCGTAGTCTTCACGCGAGCAGATCACGAACTTGACTTGGTCATTGCGCGTTAGATGACCGATGTTCTCGTAGCGGTTGCGTGCCACTTCTGCCGAGCCTGGCGTTTTCAGGTCTACCACCCGACTTACCCGCACGTCAGTCGCCGAGATATCCAAAGCGCCACTGGTTTCCAGAGAAACTTCGTAGCCGGCGTCACATAAATGCCTAAGCAATGGTATGCAGTTCGGCTGGGCCAGTGGTTCACCACCCGTGACGCAAACGTACCGCGGCCGATACGCGGCGACGCGTGCCAAAATGGCATCGAACGGTATGACCTCGCCGCCGCCGAAGGCATAGGCAGTATCGCAGTACTGACAGCGCAGCGGGCAGCCGGTCAGGCGGACGAACACAGTGGGCAGGCCAGTGGTGCGCGTCTCGCCCTGCAGCGAATGGAAAATCTCGGTGATTCGCAAGGTATGGTGCATATCAGCCACGGGCGTAACGGCTAAACAGGCCATCCGCCTCCGTTGCGGGAAGGGGCCGCGATTCTAACGAAAAAACCCGCCGGAGGGGCGGGTTTGAAGCAGAAGCAAGGGATGGCCTATCGATTCAGTTGACGCTGAGCCAACTGCGCAGCTGAGCTGTTCGGATAATCGGCAATGACCTGCCGAAGAATCCCGTTGGCCTTGTCACGGTTACCCATACGCAACTCGACATCCGCAAGTTTGTACAGCGAATCGGGCACCTTGTTGTGCTGAGGATACGCCTGGCTGACCTTGGCGAATGCCTGTCCGGCACCTTGCAGATCACCTTTGGCGAGATTCACTTCACCCAACCAATATTGAGCATTACCCGCATAGGGACTACTGGGGTACTTGCGCAGGAAAGCGGCAAATGCCTGACTGGCTTTGTCGAAATCCTTTGCTTTGATCAGATCGAATGCGGCGTCGTAATAAAGCTTTTCCTTTTCAGGATCAGCTGACTGACTGCTCGCCGTTTGCGCTGTTGAGGTGCCTGTGGGCGCCTGCGCGGCCCCGCTAGCGTCAATTGCGCCAGCGGTCGAAGAATTCTGGCTGGTCGATCCACCCGAAGAGGCAGCCGACAAGCGACGGTCTAAATCTTGATATCGCTCCAGCCCTTCCTGTTTCAGGCGCTGGATGTCGTTCTGTTGCACTTCGAGCATGCCGCGCAATTGCGCAATCTCTTCCTGCATTTGCTGCAACTGCACGAAGAGCATGCCCTGCGCCGAAGACGGAGCTGACGCTCCGCCCCCGGCATAGGCACCGCCAGTATCCGCCCCGGTTGAATAGCCCGACCCAGCCGCACCACTTTGGTTTTGCGAGTCGTAGTCCACTACCGGAACCTGGGCCGCCGCAAACAGCGGCAGTCCAAGTGCAAAAAGCGTCAGAGCATAACGGTGCTTGAGCATGGTTTATTACTTACGCAGTTCAACGCGACGGTTCTGAGCCCAGGACTGCTCGTCGTTGCCCATAGCAACCGGACGCTCCTCACCGTAGGAAACCAGTTCCAGCTGTGCAGGCGATACGCCCTGCAGAACCAGATAACGCTGAACAGCCTTGGAACGACGCTCGCCCAGAGCCATGTTGTACTCACGAGTACCACGCTCGTCAGTGTGGCCTTCCAGAACAACGCGGTTGCCAGCGGACTTCAGATCCTTGGCATGAACGTCCAGCGCGCGCATGGCTTCCGGCTTCAGGTCCGAGCTGTCGTATTCGAAATAGAAAGTAGTGATAGCGCGCAGAGCAGCTTCTTCGCTCATGCTGCCGTCAACGGCACCACTGTCGGCACCATAACCAGCGTTCGGATCAATGGCAGAGGAACCTTCGCCAGAATCGTCGCCGCCCTTGGACGAACAACCAACAGCTACGGCCATAGCCAGAGCCAGCGCAGCGAACTTACCGAATTTCAGCATTTCCATGTGTAACAACCCCAGGTGTGTTTTGGTTAGATAAAGCGTTGATACCGCATCAGTTCAGGTAAGGGGACCACGATGGCTCACGGACTTCGCCTTGAGCAGTAGGAAGCGGGAGCCTAACTCGACCATTGATTGATACGAGCATCAAGACTCCCCGGCCCTGCTGGCGGGTCGCGTAGACTAGCATGGTGCCATTAGGCGCAACAGTGGGCGACTCATCTAAACTTGTCTCGGAGAGGATGCGCAGATTCCCACGCTGCAGGTCTTGCGCCGCCACCTTGAAGTTCGTGTAACCCTCCTGACGATGGATCATGACCAGCGTCTTCTCATCGGCCGACAACTTAGGGTTAGCGTTGTAGTTGCCCACAAAGGTAACGCGCTCGGCGTTATTGGTGCCAAGACGCTGCTTGTAGATCTGCGGCTTGCCGGCGCGGTCTGAGGTGAAATAGATGGTTTGGCCATCAGCACCCCAGAATGGCTCCGTGTCGATCGCATAATGGTCAGTCAGACGCTGCAACTGACGCGAGCCGAGGTCCATCACATAGATCTCGGGATTGCCGTCCTTCGACAACACGAATGCCAGGCGATTGCCATCCGGCGAAAATGCTGGCGCACCGTTAAGCCCCTCGAAATTGGTGATCTGTTCGCGACGACCGGTATCGATGTGCTGCATGAAGATGCGCGGACGCTTCTGCTCAAATGAAACGTAGGCGATACGGCGTCCGTCCGGCGAATAACGTGGGGAAAGGATGGGCTCTCGGGATTGCAGCAAGGTCACCGCCCGAGCACCGTCGTAGTCGGAGCGTTGCAGGGTATAGCGAGTATTGGCGCCACCAAGACGCTCGACTGTGACATACAGCAGACGGGTCGAGAATGCGCCTTTGATGCCCGTGAGCTTTTCGAAAGCCTGATCGGACGCGTAGTGCGCCATGTCCCGCAGTTGGTCTTGAGAACCACCGACAGTGCCAGTCAGGATCTGCTGTTCGGTGGCTACGTTGTACACCTCGTAGCGGATCTGCAGCTTGCCGGCAGCCGGAGTGATACTACCGACCATGACGTACTGCGCGCCGAGCGCCTTCCAGTCCCGAAAGATGATCTCAGTGCCACGAGTGGGCAGACTGATCATGTTCTGCTTGGGAATCGGCTGGAAGATTCCGGAATTGCGCATGTCATTGCCGATTATCTCGGCCATGTCTTCAGGCAGGACAGTCCCACCCTGCCAGCCGAACGGCACCACCGCGATCGGGATCGCCCGGTCCGCGCCGCTGGTAACAACGATGTTCTTCTCCTGGGCTGTGGCATTACCCAGCACAAACAAGAGAAGAACGATGAAACCTCGAAGGTAATTGATCACAACGCTAGATCCTCAGGCGTAAACGTCATCGTGAACGAACGATACGGCTGAAAATCCTGAGCAGAGAGCCCCTGCATCTCGGTCAGCCGACCGATATTCTTTACTGCCGCTACTGCGGAGCTGTCGAACGGTGCATCGCCACTGGAACGTGAAACAGTCGCAGCGGTAATGGTGCCGTCCGGCAGCATGTTGACTCGTAGCGTTACCGACATGTTATTTCGCGCCGACGGTGGCCGAGTCCAGTTTTCAGCAGCCCGCATGCGAATCAGATCATCAAAATTCCCCGCGGTCTGGTCGCCCTGTGTATCGGCCATCGCCTGCTGTCGTTCCGTATCATCCGAAAGTAGCTCGGCCAATGCTTGTGCCTTTTTGTCTTCAGCAGCCTTTCGGGCAGCCTCGGCTGCGGCTTTTTTCTTCGCCTCCTCGGCGGCCTTCTTCTTTGCTGCCTCAGCAGCCGCTTTTTTCTTCGCCTCTTCTGCGGCTTTCTTTTTCGCCGCTTCGGCAGCGGCCTTCTTTTTCGCTTCCTCGGCGGCTTTTTTCTTCTGCACTTCTTCGGCCGCTTTTTTCTTGGCTATCTCCGCCTGCTTCAGCTGCTCGGCTTTTTTTGCTTCATCTGCCTTCTTGGCTTCGGCGGCTTTCTTCACTGCATCAGCCTTGGCTGTCTCGGCCTTTCGAGCCTCATCAGCCTTTTTTTGTTCCGCAGCTTTTGCGGCCGCCTGTTTTTGCTGTTCGACCTTACGCTGCTCCAGCTGCTCGGCTTCATACTGCTTAGCAGCGGTCTTCTGCGCTTCGCCCGCAATTTTCTGGTTCGTTTGTACTTTGGCCTGGCTCTGGGATTTGAGCTGATACAGGGTGGCCTGGACGATAGGCTTGGACGGCGGAAGCTCCGGCGTCATGGCGAAGCTAACGAAGAGCATCCCAAAAATTATGACATGCAGGCCCACCGCCAAAATGGTGGGCCAGTAGAGACTCTCAGAGCGCGAACGATCCGGCTGTTGCATCAAGGCGCCTCGGTAATCAGGCCGACGTTACCCACGCCCGCTTCCTGCAGCCCGCCCATCGCCGCCATTACCGAACCGTAATCCACGGCTTTATCGCCTCGCACGAAGACCTGGATCTGCTTACCCTGACTGCGGTTCTGGTTCATGATCGCGGTGACCGCCTTGGTCATTTCTTCTAGCGTTAGCGCCTTGTCCTGGACGGTATCGGTATCGACCTCGCTGCCAATGTTCCAGTAATAGGTCTTGTCAGCCTTGATCGAAATCGTCAGCACCTGCGCATCGTTATCCTGGGGCAGCACTTCGCTACTGACCTTTGGCAGGTCGACCTTCACACCCTGGTTGAGCATTGGGGCGGTCACCATGAAGATCACTAGCAGTACCAACATCACGTCGATGTACGGCACCACGTTCATCTCGGCGACGGGTTTGCGTCTGTTGCGAATTCTTGCCATGGCCAGCGGGCCTCAATCTTCGGAGGTATGAACTTTGCGATGGAGGATCGCCTGGAACTCGTCGGCAAAGGTGTAATAACGACCGATGAGCATCTCGCCACGCGCCGCGAAGCGGTTGTAAGCGATGACCGCTGGAATTGCCGCAAAAAGCCCGATTGCCGTGGCAATCAGTGCTTCGGCGATACCAGGCGCAACGGTGGCTAGAGTGGCTTGCTGAACCTGCGCCAGCCCGCGGAAGGAGTTCATGATGCCCCACACGGTACCGAACAGGCCGATATAAGGGCTAGTCGAACCAACGGTTGCCAGGAACGGCAGGCCCTGCTCGAGCTTTTCTTCTTCGCGAGAGATGGCCACTCGCATCGCACGATTCACACCATCCATAACCGCGTCCGGATCGACGCCCTGCTGCTGACGCAGGCGGGAAAACTCTTTGAAACCTGCCCGAAAAATCTGTTCGACGCCCGAGTCCGGGTCCGGATTGCTTCCGGCCTGCCGGTAAAGCTTGGACAGGTCGATGCCCGACCAGAAACGCTCCTCAAAAGCGTCCAGCGCCCGCTTGGCGGCTCGGATCATGTTGCCGCGCTGAAAAATCAAGATCCATGAAGTCACCGAGGCGCCTACCAGGATCAGCATGACCAGTTGAACCACAAAGCTGGCGTTGCTGATCAGGCTCCACATGGACATATGATCGACGTTGGATTCCACGCTTACTCTCCTGCTGGGGGTAGACCCGACCCGACGAAAGCGACACGAAGCAGCTCGGGAATGGGACGGGGTTTCAAACTCTCGGTGCGCACACAGGCCACCACGAACTGCCCTTCACAGAGCAGCACATCATCGTCAGCTCGCCGCACCTGCTGCTTGAAACGCAGGCTTGCACGCTTCACCTCGACCACTTCGGCTGTTACCAGCAACTCATCGTCCAGACGCGCCGGGGCGTGGTAACGCGCTTCACTCGAATGCACGACGAAAAGCAGGTCTTCACCAACCAGCTGCGACTGGGCAAAACCCAGGCTACGCAACCGCTCGGTACGGGCCCGCTCCATGAACTTTAGGTAATTGACGTAGTAAACGATGCCACCCGCATCGGTATCTTCGTAATACACGCGACAGCGATGGGAGAACAATTGAGCTTGTGATTCCGCGCGCATACTAGTGCCAGGCCCTGCAATTGCCAATCGGGTAAAACAAAGAAATTTTCGTCACTCTGTGTCGCCACCGAAAAGGTCGGGAGTCGGCGTATCTCCCAAACGTTTTGGCAGATTCAAACCAAAATGCAGATAGGCGTGACGCGTGACGACGCGCCCCCTCGGGGTGCGCATGATGTAACCCTGCTGGATCAGATAGGGCTCAAGCACATCCTCGATGGTGTGACGTTCTTCGCTGATAGCAGCTGCGAGGCTGTCGATGCCAACCGGACCGCCATCGAACTTCTCGATCAGCGTTAGCAGCAAACGGCGATCCTGGTGATCCAGACCGCGCTCATCGACATCGAGCATGTTCAGCGCGAGGTCTGCGGTAGTGCGGCTGATTTCGCCATTACCACGCACTTCGGCGAAGTCACGCACCCGACGGAGCAGGCGATTGGCAATACGCGGCGTACCACGGGCGCGACGGGCGATTTCGACCGCCCCTTCCGCCTCGATAGGTAGACCGAGGATTCCGGCTGATCGAGTTACGATCGTTGCCAGGTCAGCCGTCGAGTAGAATTCGAGACGCTGGACGATACCGAAACGGTCGCGCAGCGGATTGGTGAGCATGCCGGCCCGCGTCGTCGCGCCAACCAGCGTAAACGGTGGTAAGTCGAGTTTAATCGAGCGTGCCGCGGGGCCCTCACCAATCATGATGTCGAGCTGAAAATCCTCCATCGCGGGATAAAGCACTTCCTCCACGATTGGTGACAGTCGATGGATCTCGTCGACGAAGAGGACATCACCCTCTTCCAGGTTCGTCAGCAACGCCGCAAGATCGCCCGGCCGTTCCAGCACGGGGCCTGAGGTGCTTTTGATCGAGACACCCATTTCCTGGGCGATGATGTTAGCCAGCGTGGTCTTACCCAGCCCTGGCGGACCAAAGATAAGCGTGTGATCCAGCGGTTCTTTGCGCCCACGCGCCGCACGGATGAAGAGATCCATCTGCTCGCGCACCACCGGCTGACCAATATATTCAGCAAGACTCAGCGGGCGGATGGCGCGGTCGAACTGCTCCTCGCGGTCCCGACCGGTGGCAGTTATCAGACGATCAGCTTCGATCATAACCGCTCACCCTTGCTGAGCTCCGAATCAGGCAGAGCGCAGATGGATTGCGAGATCAGACACCACACGGGCAACTCGCCGCGGTCGCAGGGAAGCGAATAACGCTGCCCCCCCAACGTGACGAGCAACTCAGCAAAAAAAGCTCGAGCAACCACGTTAGACCATTCCCTTCAGTGCACGGCGGATTAGGTCTTCACTGCTCAAATCGTCTTCCTGTACGGCGGCTACGGCACGGCTCGCCTCTTGCGGCTTGAAGCCAAGGGAGATCAGCGCGCTGACGGCATCACTCTCGGCGCTTGAGACTGCCACAGCCCCCCGAGGTTCCGCCACCAAGGTAGCGATGGACGGCATGGTCTCCCAGGCCTTGAAGCGATCCTTCAGCTCGACCAACAGTCGCTCGGCGGTCTTCTTGCCGACTCCGGGGATTTTGACCAGCACCGAAGTGTCCTGCGCCTGGACACAACGTACCAGTTCATCCACCTCAAGGCCGGACATAAGGGCCAAGGCAAGCTTAGGCCCGACACCATTCAGCCGAATCAGCTCCCGAAACAGTTCGCGATCGCGCTTTTCGGCAAAACCGTAGAGCAGATGCGCATCTTCACGCACCACCAGATGGGTGTGAAGCGTGACTGGCTCACCCACCGAAGGCAGGCGATACAGTGTAGTCATGGGTACTTCGAGCTCGTAGCCGATGCCGTTGACATCGAGAATCAGATGAGGCGGTTGCTTTTCCGCCAAGGTACCGCGCAAGCGTCCAATCACGTTGATACATCCTCGTTCAATCGATCTTTAGCCGATCGGATTGCTCATACAACCTTCAAACAACACCGGTGAACTCAGCTACAGCCGCAGGCGCCCGCCTCTTCGCTTAGCACCGGCAAGACCGTGTGGAATCAGGCTCTGACGATGATGTGCATGACACAGGGCAATGGCCAGAGCGTCAGATGCGTCGATTTGCGGTTTTTGCGTCAATTTCAGCAGATGCATCACCATCATCTGCACCTGCTGCTTATCCGCCCCGCCAGTTCCTGCAATCGCTTGTTTAACTTGCGTGGCGGTGTACTCAGATATCTCTAACCCGTGCTCAGCGGCCGCTACGATTGCAGCCCCTCGCGCCTGCCCCAACTTCAATGCGGAGTCGGCGTTGCGCGCCATGAACACCTGCTCGATGCCCATCGTCACAGGACCATGGAGCCTAATGACTTCGCTGACGCCGCAGAATACCGCCTGCAAGCGCGCCGAAAGCTCACCGCTGCCGGTCCGAATGCAGCCCGACGCTACATATTCGCAGCTGCGACCGTTATCCCGCACTACGCCGTAGCCGGTGATCCGTGAACCGGGGTCTATCCCCAGAATAAGCGTCATTCAGTCGCCATACTGTCTATTTATCCAGCCACCAGTATAAGGACGCCCCGTCGTGGCGACCAGCGACATCACGGGACACCAAGCTCAGCGCCAATAAAAAGCCGGAAGCACACTCGGTGACTTCCGGCTTTCTACTTAACGCAACGGATCAGTCCAGCTGTTCCATGATTTCATCTGGAATCTCAGCGTTATGGTAGACGTTCTGTACGTCATCCAGATCTTCTAGCGCATCAATCAGGCGAAGCACTTTCTGCGCAGTCTCGAGCTCAGTGACCGGCGCAGCGATCGACGGGATCATGGCGATGTCCGCCTCGTCACCCTTGAACCCGGCCGCACCCAGCGCCTCGTTGACGGCATGAAAATCTGTAAAGCTTGTAGACACCAGAGCCGAGCCGTCTTCGCCCATTTCCACATCGTCGGCGCCGGCTTCAAGCGCCGCCTCCATCAATGCGTCCTCTTCTACGCCCGTCGCAAAGCTGATCTGCCCCTTGCGATCGAACATGTAGGCCACCGACCCATCCGTGCCGAGGTTTCCGCCGTGCTTGCTGAAGGCATGACGCACCTCAGCTGCTGTACGGTTACGGTTGTCTGTCATGGCCTCGACAATGATGGCGACGCCGCTAGGCGCATAGCCTTCATAGGTCAACTCGACGACATTGTCGGCCTCGTTGTTGCCTGCGCCGCGCGCAATGGCACGGTCGATGACGTCCCGCGACATGTTCGCAACCAGTGCCTTGTCGACCGCCAAGCGCAGACGTGGATTGTCTGCGGGAATAGGCCCGCTCTTAGCGGCAACCGTCAGCTCGCGAATGAGCTTGGTGAAGATCTTGCCGCGCTTGGCGTCCTGACGCCCCTTGCGGTGCTTGATGTTGGCCCATTTGGAATGACCAGCCATTAACTGCCTCCCTTTCCGATCAACTTTTCATCTTGCTGAAACCAAGAGCCCAGGTTTCCCTGGGCTCTTGTGCCGTCATTCGGCTTTCGGCTGCTCGCGCAGGCGAATGTGCAATTCACGCAACGCCTTGCCATCCACGGCACCCGGCGCTTGGGTCATGACGTCTGCGGCGCTCTGTGTTTTCGGGAAAGCAATGACTTCACGAATCGACTGCGCGCCGGTCATCAGCATCACCAGGCGATCGAGGCCGAACGCCAGACCACCGTGCGGCGGCGCGCCAAATTTGAGCGCATCGAGCAAGAAGCCAAACTTTTCGTCCTGCTCTGCCTCGTCGATACCCAAAATGCGGAACACGGTCTGCTGCATTTCCTTGCGGTGAATACGGATCGAACCGCCGCCCAGCTCGGTGCCGTTAAGAACCATGTCGTACGCACGCGACAGCGCACCCGCCGGGTTGGCTTCCAGCTCCTTAGGCGTGCACTTGGGTGCGGTGAACGGATGATGCAGCGCGCTGAGCGAGCCGTCATCGTTCTCCTCGAACATCGGGAAGTCGACGACCCACATCGGCGCCCACTCGCAGGTCAACAGCTTCAAGTCATGACCAAGCTTGATGCGCAGCGCACCCAGCGCCTCGGATACGATCTTGGCCTTATCCGCACCAAAGAAGACGATGTCCCCGTCAACGGCACCAACGCGATCAAGGATCACGTTTAGCTTGTCTTCCGGAATGTTCTTCACGATGGGGGACTGCAGTCCCTCGACGCCTTTAGCGCGCTCGTTAACCTTAATGTACGCCAGCCCCTTGGCACCGTAGATGCCGACGAACTTGGTGTAGTCGTCGATCTGCTTGCGCGGCATGCTTGCACCGCCCGGTACCCGCAGCGCGGCGACGCGGCACTTGGGATCGTTCGCCGGCCCGCTGAATACCTTGAAATCAACCTGCTGCAACTGATCGGCCACGTCGACCAACTCCAGCGGAATACGCAAGTCCGGCTTGTCGGAGCCATAACGACGCATGGCTTCTTCGAACGGCATGTGCGGGAACTCGCCGAACTCGACGTCCAGTACTTCCTTGAACAGTTTGCGCACCATTCCCTCGGTGATTCCGATGATGTCGGACTCATCGAGGAAGCTGGTTTCGATGTCGATCTGGGTGAATTCTGGCTGACGATCGGCGCGAAGGTCCTCATCACGGAAACACTTGGCGATCTGGTAGTAACGGTCGAAACCCGCAACCATCAGCAGTTGCTTGAAGAGCTGTGGTGACTGAGGCAGCGCGAAGAAATTACCGGGATGGGTACGGCTAGGCACCAGGTAATCACGTGCACCCTCAGGGGTCGGGCGCCCGAGAATAGGCGTTTCAACGTCGAGAAAGCCATTTTCGTCTAGGTAACGACGGATGCTGGCAGTGATTCTCGAGCGCAGCTTGAGCTTCTCGGCCATTTCCGGACGACGAAGGTCGATGAAGCGATAGCGTAGGCGAGTTTCCTCACCTACGTCGCTGTATTCATTGAGGGGGAACGGCGGGGTTTCCGCCTCGTTCAGAACTTCAAGTTCGTAACCCAGTACTTCGATAGCGCCGGACGTCATGTTCGGGTTGACCGCACCGGCCGGGCGCAGGCGCACCTTGCCGGTAATCCTGATCACGTACTCGCTGCGCACCTTGTCTGCGGCAGCGAAAGTTTCGGCACGGTCGGGATCGAACACGACCTGAGCCAGGCCCTCACGGTCACGTACATCGAGGAAGATAACCCCGCCGTGGTCACGGCGACGGTGAACCCAGCCGCAAAGAGTGATTTCCTGGCCGTCCAGGCTTTCGTTCAACTGGCCGCAATAGTGGCTGCGCATCATGGTGAGGTTCGCTTCTCGTATCTTGGAAATTCGTTGGGTCGCTGGAATCGCGACTGTGCAGGCGGCTACCTAGTGGCGTCCCGCCCGGAATATCAATCGTCGGCAATGGAGGATCAAGCACCAGCACCGCAGCGCTTCCTCGCACGGCAAAACGAGCCGCCCGACACAAGCGCGGGATTATATCTGCATAATCATTTCAACGCAGCCGGCTGCCGATAGGGTCAAGCAATCAGGCCCATAACCATCCTTTTTGAACCGAAGCCGTCTTTGAGCCTTCGAACCCATATGCCGCCGCTGCCATCGCAGCACTTCACCAAAGACACTCCTTTTCTGGCATAAATGTCAGCGAATTCATCAAACAGGAGAAAACCATGGAAATCGACATTGGTATTGCTGAACAGGATCGCGCCGCAATTGCGGACGGTTTGTCCCGCCTGCTGGCCGATACCTACACCTTGTATCTGAAGACCCACAACTTCCACTGGAACGTGACAGGACCGATGTTCAACACCCTGCACACGATGTTCGAGACCCAGTACACCGAACTGGCGCTAGCTGTGGATGACATTGCCGAGCGGATCCGCGCACTGGGCTTTCCGGCGCCAGGTACGTATGCGGCCTACTCTAAGCTTTCGTCTATCAAGGAGCAGGAGGGAATTCCGGCCGCTGAAGAGATGATTAAACTACTGGTCGAAGGCCAGGAAGCCGTAGTCCGTACAGCACGTGGCATTTTCCCGCTGCTGGAAAAAGTCAGCGATGAGCCCACCGCTGACCTGTTGACTCAGCGCATGCAAATCCACGAGAAGACCGCTTGGATGCTGCGCAGCCTGCTGGCTGCCTGACCGCACTAGCGTCCTCGCTTACGAACGGGATAACTGTATTCGCGGCTATCCCGTTCCATCCGGCGCAAACTGGACCCTGACAAGCTAGACCTGACAAACCTCACCCCGACCGCTCCTCACCTAAACCGCAGCGAATTTTGCGTGGGCACGCTTTGCTGTTAAATTCGCGCGCGCCGCAGGCAGGGCACCATCAAATACGAGTGATCGCTTCACCCACACTCAGCGTCTCAATTTGCCCTACAGCCTGCCGCATTCTGTCGTGCTATTTAACTGTGAGTCATAAGAATGCTTAAGATCCTTCATGTGTTAACGGGCGTAGCCGCCTTGATATTGTCCTTCGTACCCAGCCTAACCGGCGCCGTGCCTCTGCTGGTCCAGCCTGCAGCCTTATGCCTGCTGCTTCTGGGACTGCTGAACGTGCAGTTCGCCGCCTCCATCCAACTGAACACCACTGGTCACAGTCACGGTCGTCCGATTCTGTTCGGCGCATCCGCGCTGCTGATCGCTGCAGTCGCCGTCCAGGCGGCCATCGTATTGATTCCTGTCGCCAGCTTCGCTGGCCAGCCGGCGACCCTTGCCAGTCTCATGCTCGCTTTCATTGCCGTACTGCTGCAACTGGCAACAAGCCAAACGAAAAGCGCAAGCGCCGGCGCCCACCGTGGCGCCAGCAAGGCCCGTAAGGTCCAACCTAGTCATGCCGCGACTCCAACCGCCGGACGCGAAACGGGTACCGTCAAGTGGTTCAACACCTCAAAGGGTTTTGGCTTCATTTCCCGTGACAGTGGCGACGATGTATTTGTCCACTTCCGGGCGATTCGAGGGGAAGGTCATCGGGTGCTGGTTGAAGGCCAACGCGTCGAATTTACGATCATGATGCGTGATAAAGGCCTCCAGGCCGAAGACGTAGTCGCCGACCCGATCAACCAATGATCCCAGCGCAGGGTGCTACGCCACCCTGCCGTCAATACACCCCGCCGCCTTATCAGTAATGCGGAGGGGGCGCCTCATCTCCCTCGCCTTCCATCCTGCTTTGCAGATCTTCCTGCCGTCTTGCGAGCAAACCTAGCTGTGCCTGCAGTCTGTCGACTGTGCGCTGCTGTGCGACCAGCACATCATTAAGGGTCTGGATAGTATCGTCCTGAAAAGCTAGGCGCGCTTCCAAATCGGTGATGCGTTGTTCCAAGTCCATTATCTACCCCCCTCGAACAGAAAGCCGTCGGTGAGCACCAGCTCCAACTTCTGCTTGATCGCGGCTAGCTGCGCTTCGCTGTAAGGCTTGGCCGACTGAAATCCCCACACCGGGGCCGGCCAGGCAGCATCGTCCCGCCGCCGGGCAATCACATGCACATGCAACTGGCTCACGACATTGCCCAGTGTTGCCACATTCATCTTGTCCGCGCCAAAGGTGTCTTTGACTATTTCCGCCAGGGCCGTCGCCTCTCGCCACAACAGTTGCTGATCGGCCGGATCCAGCTGGAACAGCTCACTGACCTCCTCCCGACGGGGCACCAGAATGAACCATGGATAACTGGCATCATCCATTAAAAGCAACCGGCATAACGGAAAGTTGCCCAGCGTCACCGTGTCCTGCTGCAAGCGTTCATCGAGAACGAACATAAAGGTCTCCTTTGCCTAATTTGATGTCGGCGCCAGCTAAGCTTTGCCTGGTCGTTTGCGGCAGGATACTCCAGCACTCGAAAGGGGATCAGCAAAGCAACGCGCACCAGCGAGGTGCAGCAGGTTCCCACTCAGCCCTGCTTTAGCGCGAGCGGCAACATGCATCGACTCGAATCGTCGCAAAAAATCAGTAAATGAGTTTTGTGCACGGTTATTGCTTTGGACAAAAAAGCTGCATGGACGGGGGAAGAAAATCATAAATAGCTGAGTTAAGCTTGCTCGCGCTAGTTTACCCAGCTACACAGTAATTCTCGGAAATACATTCCAGGCTTGCTGCAGGTCACGACCAGCTAGGCAAACGAAGGACTCAATTGAGCTTGTATACCGAAAATAAAGATGCCTCTTTCCGGCGCACGCAGGAAAGCAAGCACCAATTTGAAACCAAAGGAGCAATCACGATGAAAGTGATGAAGTGGAGCGTTATCGCCATGGCCGTTGCGGCCGGCACGTCGCAAATGGCGCTGGCGTCCAGCCAGTCCGAATCGGAAGGCTTTGTCGAAGGCAGCAGCCTGACGATTCTGAACCGTAACCTGTATATGAACCGTGATTTCCGTGATAACGGTGCCGGTGGTACTCCTGCAGTCAATGGTCAGAGCTATCGCGAAGAGTGGGGCCACGGTTTCATCGGCACCTTCGAATCCGGCTTCACCCAAGGCACCGTAGGTGTAGGTGTCGATGCGATCGGTCTTCTTGGCGTTAAACTGGACACCGGCCGCGGCCGTCAGGGCAACGGCATATTCCCAGCAGTACAAGGCGACGAGCACGTTGCCGATGACTATTCCCAAGCTGGCGCGGCCGTGAAATTCCGCGTATCCAACACCGTCCTGAAATACGGCACGCAGTTTGTCGCCGTGCCTGTTTTCTCGACAGACGACAGCCGTCTGCTTCCTGAAACAGCCGAGGGCGGCCTCATTTCCAGCAGTGAAATCGAAGGCTTGGAGCTGAATGCAGGTCGCTTCACCGCGCTGAGCGCTCAACGCGAATCCAGCCATGACGCTTTGGGACTAGACGAAATCATCTTCGTCGGTGGTACTTACGCGTTCGGCGATAACCTAAGCACTTCGCTGTATTACTCCGACTTGCAAGACGCTTTCGAGAAATACTACGGCAACGTCAACTACAACATGGATCTGGGCGGCGAACAGTCGCTTGCGTTCGATTTTAATATTTACCAAAGCGAGTATGAGTCGGAGTACGTCGGCACTGCCAACGACGAAGACAACACTATCTGGAGCCTTGCTGGTACCTATGCGTTCGATGCGCATAAATTAACCGTTGCTTACCAGCAGTCGCATGGCGGTGTTGACGGTGTTGGCTACATCTACGGCGATGACGGCGGCGGTACCGTCTGGCTGGCTAACTCGATTCAGTATTCCGACTTCAACGGCGAAGACGAGAAATCCTGGCAAGCTCGCTACGACCTGAACATGGCTAGTTATGGTGTCCCGGGCCTGAGCTTCATGACCCGTTACGCGCAAGGCTGGGACATCTCCACAGCTACTGGCGAAGGTAAGGAACGCGAGTGGGACGTTGAAGCCAAGTACGTCGTACAGGACGGTGCAGCGAAAGATCTTTCGCTCCGCCTCCGTCACGCCAAGTACTGGTCCGACAGCGACTACGCCCCTGTTAACGGCACCGACCTGACCGACCTCCGCCTGATCGTCGAGTACCCGCTGAGCATCCTGTAATACAGGCCCATGAGCTGTAACTCGAGCTAAACAAGAAGCCCGGCACTCGCCGGGCTTCTTCATTCTTGCAGACGCACGCCATCGGAACGATTCTGTACGCCAGAGTATCGCCACCGTACAATGCCGAGCCAAATTCTACGCTCTGCAAGGACACAACGGCCCACATGCGCACCAGTCAGTTCCTGCTCTCGACCCTTAAAGAAACCCCTTCTGACGCCGTTGTCATCAGCCATCAGCTGATGCTGCGTGCCGGGATGATCCGCAAGCTGGCGTCCGGCCTCTATACCTGGATGCCGATGGGGCTGCGCGCGCTACGCAAGGCCGAGGCTATCGTTCGCGAAGAAATGAACAAGACCGGCGCGCTGGAAGTATTGATGCCAGGGATACAGCCTGCTGAACTCTGGCAGGAAACCGGCCGTTGGGAGCAGTACGGTCCAGAGCTACTGCGTCTGAAAGACCGTCATGACCGCGAATTCTGTGTTGGCCCGACTCATGAAGAGATCATCACCGACCTGGCGCGCAATGAGCTGAACAGCTACAAGCAACTGCCGATCAACTTCTACCAAATACAGACCAAGTTTCGCGATGAAATCCGTCCTCGCTTCGGCCTGATGCGCGGGCGCGAATTCATCATGAAGGACGCCTATTCGTTCCATGCTGACCAACAGTCACTGCAGGAAACGTATGACCGGATGCATGAGGCGTACTGCAAGATTTTCACGCGACTGGGATTGAATTTCCGACCTGTCCAGGCGGATACCGGCTCTATTGGCGGCACGGGCTCGCATGAGTTTCATGTACTGGCCGAGTCCGGTGAAGACGATATCGCATTCAGCGACAGCTCCGATTACGCGGCTAACATCGAGAAGGCCGAGGCGATCCCCCGCGAGACTGAGCGCGGCTCTGCGACCGAAGAGCTCCGCCTGGTAGATACCCCTAACTGCAAGACCATTGCTGCACTGGTCGAGCAGTTCCAGCTGCCTATTGAAAAAACGATCAAAACCCTGCTTGTGCGGAGCATTGAGAAGGACCAACTGGTTGCACTGATCGTTCGTGGTGACCATGAACTGAACGAGATCAAGGCGGCGAACCTGCCTCAGGTCGCACAACCGCTGGTATTCGCGACCGAAGCGGAAATCCGCGCGATTATGGGTGCCGGTCCTGGCTCGCTAGGCCCGCTGAACTTGCCGATCAGCTGCGTCATTGATCGTTCTGTGGCGCTAATGAGCGATTTCGTGGCGGGAGCCAACCAGGAGGACAAGCACTACTTCGGCGTCAATTGGGAGCGTGACCTGCCGCTACCTGAGGTGGCGGACCTGCGCAACGTAGTTGCAGGCGACCCAAGCCCAGATGGCGTCGGCACGCTGATCATCAAGCGCGGCATCGAAGTCGGGCACATCTTCCAGCTGGGTACCAAGTACAGCCAGGCGATGAATTGCAGCGTGATGGGTGAAAACGGCAAGCCTGTAATTCTGACCATGGGCTGCTACGGCATCGGCGTGTCCCGTGTCGTCGCGGCCGCCATCGAGCAGAACTACGATGAGCGCGGCATTATCTGGCCCGAGGCCCTCGCCCCGTTCCAGATCGCGCTGGTCCCGATGAAGTACGAAAACCAGGCCGTCCGCGAAGCAACCGATAAGCTCTACGAGGAACTCACCGCTGCTGGCTACGACGTTCTCCTCGACGACCGTGACAAAAAGACCAGTCCAGGCGTCAAATTTGCCGATATGGAGTTGGTAGGAATACCGCATCGCATCGTTGTAGGCGACCGCGGGCTTGCCGATGGCACTCTGGAATACAAGCATCGCCGCGATGCCGAAAGCCAGGCCATCCCTACTGCCGACATTCTCGAATTCATCAATTCCCGCGCCAGCCGCTGACGGAAATCATGCTCAACCGAAGTGCTTCAACTTGCGCCATGCTCTGCATGGCGCTTTTTGTGGGTGGCTGCGCCAATCAGCTGCCTCAACGTAGCGAACAAGAAGCCCGTACCGAACGCAAACTGCTCGACCACAGTCTGCGCATTGAGGTGGGCGCGCCATTGCTCGAGCTGCCACAGCGACGTATCCGCGTACTCGACCAGAAGACCTTCGAAGTCACCGACTTCGAGGTGACACGCCGCTATGATCGCTATACACCCTATCAACCCTGGCGCGAGCTATACGAAATTCCGCTGGGCGCTGTTGCGGTGGTCGCAGGTATTGGCGCCAATGTGCTCAATGTAGTGTTGCTCGGCAACCTACCGGAAAGCGCCACTCGCGACTGGATCAGCTACGGTTTTGCGGGCCTCAATCCGTTCGTTAATGTTGAGTCCAACGGCCGTTCGCAGCAGAACCTTGCCAGCCTCGACGAGCAGCGACGCGACGCCCGGCTCGAGTACTCCAGCCTCCCTTGGGCTGAGCGCTCGGTGCAGGTCGTTGCGGCCAACGAAACGCACGAACTGAGCACCGATCGCAACGGCGTGCTGCGCCTGAATCTACTTGATGGCCCCTTCGCCGATCAGGACATCAGCCAGGTCGGCAAGCTTCAGCTACGGGTCGAAGACCCGCAGGACGGCACCCGAGCTGACGCCACGCTTCTTGTCAGTCGCGCCTTGCGTGGCAAGCTTCTCGAAGCGCACGACCTGATCTTCGATGACCTCGAAGGTGACGATGTCAATCAATGGGTGCATCGCGTCAAGCGGCTTTCAGAGCTTGGTCTCGAGGAGGAAGCCAGCGAGCTTGAACAGAGCTTGATTGAGCTGACCCGCAACGACCCAGATTTGCAGCAGGAGTTTCTCCGGAGCCTGATGCAGGATGCCGGTCGCCAGGCACACGATCCAGGCGAAGGCGACTAGGCCGCGTCATGAAGCCGCTCCGACTCCTGTGGCTGTTAATGCTGGTGGTTGCCTGGCCAGTCGCTGCGACTGTTCGCCAGGCACCCGAGCCGGAGCTTCGCGAACTGATGCAGCGAACCGTAGCAGAAGCTGAGAGCTTTCAGGATCGCTTTGACGCAGAAGTCTGGCTGCTCGATATGTCGACCCGCCTCAAGCGCTACGTTCCCGACCCGCAGGAGCGGCTGACATTACTGCGGTTGGTTCATCAGGAGGCCAGCAAAGCAGCGCTCAAACCAGACATTGTGCTGGCTTTGATCCATGCGGAAAGTCACTTCGACCGTTTCGCCATCTCCAGCGTCGGCGCGCAAGGCATGATGCAGGTAATGCCCTTCTGGAAAGCCGAACTGGGTCGGCCGCAAGACAACCTGACCGACAACGCCACCAACCTTCGCTACGGCTGCACCATCCTCAGCTACTACCTGAAGAAGGAAAATGGTGACATCAACCGAGCGCTGGCACGCTATAACGGTAGCCTCGGCAAACATCACTACCCAGCAAAGGTCATCGGCTTCTGGCAGGATTTCTGGTACGTCAAGCCTTGACGACGGGCGCCAGCGCCCGAATAGTCACTACCCCTCGCTCCGTAGTTTATCCAGCCTGGCGAGCAGCCCTTCCGCCGTTTGCTCACCCACCAGACTCTCGCGGACTTCCCCGCCAGCATCGACAATATAGGTGACCGGCAGCACTGCACTGCGTGGCAGGCCCAACCGCTCCGCCGGATCGACGCTGAGCACCCTGAAATTGATGTTCAACTGCTTGGCCGCAGCGACCAGCTCGTCGCCTTGCAGCCCGTCGAAATTCACGCCCAGTACCGTGATGTCGTCCCGCGACTGGTCCAGTGCGTTCAGTTCGGGAATTTCGGTTCGGCAAGGGCCGCACCATTCGGCCCAGTAATTGATCAGCAGCCACTGCCCGTCGAGCTGCTGCGCAGTGACATTAGCGCCGTGCTGGTCCGCCCCCCAATCCTCACCACAGCCCACCAGCATCAAGCAGGCGAAGGCACCAAGCAATCCGCTGAGTCCTCTGTTCATGTTCGTTTTCCTTGCGATGCTGAGTATCGGCTCGTTCAGACGCGCTGCGACTGCAGCCAATCCGCGACGCTACCACCAAACAGGCTGGCCTGCTCGCGCTGAAGCAGCTCCATGGATTGACGCAGCGTTGGGTACCAGGGCTCATCCAGATGCTCCGGTAGCGCCTGCTTACCCGAGAGAGGCCAGGGGTTGGAGCGCAACAGCTGATCGAAGCTGTAGCTGTTGAGATCGCGACAGAGCACCCAACCGGAAGAGCCGGTCCGACAAACAAGCTGCTCCCGCTCGAAGAACTCGAGGATCTCATCCCATTCGTCCTCCGGCAGCTTCCAGCCGCTTCGGTGGGCATCGCGTAAACGCACCTCTCGCCCGGCCTGCTGACTTTCGTAAAGCACGCGCAACAACCCGAGCATGACCAGCAGCCGCGGTACCGAGCGGCGTCGCCATTGCTGTGACGATGACAATCCGCAGACCAGTTCCGCCCCGAACAATACGATCATCCAGGACAGATAGACCCACAGCAGAAACAGCGGCACTGCGGCAAACGCCCCGTAGATCAATTGATAGCTGGGGAAATAGCTGACATACAAACCGAACAATTGCTTCGCCGTTTCGAAAAGCACAGCGGTAAACGTCCCACCTACCAATGCATGCCGCAGCGGCACTCGAGTGTTCGGCACAGCTGCATAGATCAATGTGAATGCCGCGACACTGAGCAACAGGGGCATCGCTTTTAAAACGGTGCGCGCGCCAATCAGCGCATGCGGGCCCGATATCAGCGACAACGAGGTGATATAGGTGCTCATGGCAAACCCCGCACCCAACAGCAACGGGCCGAGACTAAGGATCGCCCAGTACAACAGAAAGCTTGAGATCCCACGGCGCGGTTGGCGCACGCGCCAGATAACGTTGAACGCCTTTTCGATGGTCAAAAGCATCATCAGCGCGGTTGCCATCAGAAACCCCACACCGAACCAGGTCAGCTGCCTCGCCTGATCAGTGAAGGCGACCAGATAGTCCTGAATGGTAGCGCCCGTGGAAGGAATGAAGTTGCTGAAGATATATATCTGGATTTGCTCACCGATCCCCTGAAACGCAGGAATGGCGGAAAGCATGGCGAACGTCACCGTCATCATCGGCACCACCGCGAACAGGGTGGTATAGGTCAATGCGGCAGCGCTGTGTGGGCCGCGATCCGCGAGGAAGCGCTGCACCAAGAAACGACCGAACTCCACAAAATCCTTGATCCGCTGTTGCATTCAATCCCCTCGGTGTCAGTCGCGATCGCCGAAACCCGGTTACCCGCAGGCCTGTAGCAAGTAAAAGCCTACCTTGGCAGACAGCCCTCCGCGACCACCGTTTCAAGCGCCACAGCTTTGAGGGTTAGAATGGCCACCTAAATTGGCGCGAAGCAACCCAAATGACCGAATTGATCCTTTACCACAACCCACGCTGTTCGAAATCACGAATTGCCCTGGAACTGCTCGAACAACGCGGCCTCTCCCCTTCCGTCATCCGGTATCTCGAAACGCCTCCGTCGGCTGCAGAGCTCAAGCAGATACTTGCCAAGCTGGGCATCAGCCCACGCCAGCTGCTGCGCAGCGGCGAGGAAGAGTACAGAACCCTGAACCTCGCCGACCCGACGCTCACTGATGGGCAGATCATCGACGCCATGGTCGCTCACCCTAAACTTATCGAACGGCCGATACTGGTAGCCGGTGATGTGGCGGTGATCGGACGACCGCCGGAAAAGGTACTGGAGATCCTGCCATGAGTGCACCGTACGTCCTTGTGCTGTATTACAGCCGTCACGGCGCCACTGCGGAAATGGCCCGGCAAATTGCCCGAGGCGTCGAGCAGGCAGGGCTTGAGGCACGATTGCGCACCGTACCGGCCGTGTCTGCCGAATGCGAGACGGTTGCGCCTGCGATTCCCGAGCATGGCGCCATTTACGCAACGCTGGATGACCTGAAACATTGCTCCGGCCTCGCTCTTGGTAGCCCGACCCGCTTCGGCAACATGGCCGCTCCGCTGAAATACTTTCTCGACGGCACCAGCGGACTCTGGCTGACCGGCGAACTGGTCGGTAAACCTGCTGGCGTGTTTACCTCGACCTCCAGCTTGCATGGCGGTCAGGAGACCACGTTGCTGTCCATGCTGTTACCCCTACTGCACCACGGCATGTTGCTGCTCGGCCTGCCGTACAGCCAAAACGCCTTGCTTGAAACTCGTGGCGGCGGCACCCCCTACGGCCCCAGTCACCATGCCGGAGCAGATGGCAAGCGTGCATTAGATGAGCATGAAATCAGTCTTTGCCGCGCACTAGGCCAACGCCTCGCGGAAACCGCCAAGCGTCTGGAGAATAACCGTGGCTAGAAAGCCGAAACCCCTGCCGTCGCTCGAATGGCTGACGCCACGGGTAAAACTCAGCCGCGCGATCAGCCTGGCCAGTTTCATTGGGCTGGCCGTGCTATTGGTCGTCTGGAACCTGGCATTTGCCGACCTGCACGGCGCGCGCACCTGGGTGGTGGTCAGCATTCAGCTGATTCCACTCCTTCTGGTGGCCCCTGGCATGATCTCCGGAAGCCCGCGCGCCCATGCCTGGACCTGTTTTATCGTCAACATCTACTTCATTCAAGGCGTGCTTGCCGCGATCAACCCGACCCGGATGGTTTACGGCTGGCTGGAAGCAACTATCAGCCTGACGCTCTTCATAAGCGCCCTGCTCTATACCCGTTGGGCTTATCAGTACGGTCGCAAAGCGGCTGGCGAAAGCTGAGACGAGCAGGAGGCACAGCGAGGCGAGGCGCCAGGTTCTCAGGTAACGTTGGACAGCGTCGGTGGGCTGAAGCCCACCCTACTCCAGCAGTTCAACCTACTCTCGGGTGAGCCGCATGACGACGTTTCGGTTCAGCTTGGCCGTACTGACCTGCAAAGCCGGGCCGACTCGACAGCCTGCTGCCAGCGTTCCTACCAGCCGAGCGTTTCCTTGAGAAACGGGATGGTCAGTTTCCGCTGCGCCTGTAGGGAGGCCTGATCGAGCCGGTCGAGTAACTCGAACAATGCGCTCATACTGCGGGCACCGCGAGTGAGGATGAAACGGCCGACATCGTCCGGCAGATTCAGACCGCGGCGCGATGCTCGAAGCTGCAAGGCGCGCAGCTTGTCCTCATCCGAGAGTTCCTGCAGTTGAAACACCAGCGATAGACTCAAACGGGACTTGAGATCTGGAAGCTGTACAGCGATCTCTCGCGGCGAGGCATCTGCGGCGAGCAGCAGGCGCCGACCGCTATCGCGAAGCCGATTGAACAGATGGAACAAGGCTTCTTCCCACACCGGATCGCCCGCTATGGCATCCAGATCATCCAGACAGACCAGCTCGCTCTGTTCCAGATCATCCAGAAGCGCCGGGCCGTATTCCGCCACTTCCGCCAACGGCAGATACACGGCCAGTTCACCACGTTGTTCGACGCGCAAGCATGCAGCCTGAAGCAAATGACTGCGCCCGACGCCAGTACCGCCCCACAGATAGATCAATTCATCGGACCAACCAGCCGCAGGCGAACAGACTCGCTCGACATAGCCAAGCGCGGCCGCATTGGCGCCCGGGTAGAAGTTGGCAAAGGTGGCATCGTCACGAAGACGAATGCCCAGGGGAAGCTGAATGGGTTTCATGGTTGGCGGGGCGGGTCGACCGGCGGCTCTGCATAAAGATCCGAGAGTTTATAGAGATCATGCACATGGCGCAGCAGGACCATGATCACCGCCGCAACTGGCAATGCCAGGAGCACGCCGGTAAAACCAAACAGTTGCCCCCCAGCCAGCACCGCGAAGATCACCGCAACGGGGTGCAGGCCGATACGGTCACCCACCAACAGCGGGGTTAGCAGCATGCCTTCCATCATCTGCCCTACTGTGAACACCGCCGCGACGCCCAGCAGGGGATAGAGCTCCAGACCAAACTGGAACAGCACGGCAATCACTGCCGCGCCTATGCCCACCACGAACCCCATGTACGGCACGATGCTGGCTAGGCCAGCCAAGACACCGATCAACAGTCCCAATTCGACACCGACCAACATGAGACCAGCGGAATAGACGACAGCCAGCGCCAACATAACCAGCAGCTGTCCACGCAGAAAGGCGCCGATGACCTCGTGGCATTCGCGCATCAGCGCCATGACAGCATCCTCGCGCCGCCGCGGTAGAAGCGTGCGCAGTTTGGCCATGATCAGGTCCCAGTCCCGCAGTAAATAGAAACACACCACCGGCACCAGCAGGAGATTCGCCAGCCAGGCCAGCAAAGCGATGCTCGAAGCCGTAGCCTGACTGAGGATGATCGCTACCACGTCCTTGGTGCTGCCGAGATTGGCGGAAAACGCGCTCTTGAGCTGATCGACGCGCCAGAAATCCTCGTCGAGGCCAAACCGCGCTTGCACCCAGGGCAGCGCCGTAAGCTGCAGCCAGTCCAGGCCCAGCGGTGCAAGCTCATAGAGATGCATCAGCTGCTTGCCGAGCATCGGAACCAACACCAGCAGCAGCAACAGACACAGCAGTGTGAACAGTGTGAAAACCAGAATCACACCCCAGGTTCGGGACAGCTTCCAACGCTCCAGCCGGTCTACCAGTGGGTCGCCCAGATAAGCCAGCAGGATGCCGACCAGAAAAGGCGAAAGGATGGGTGATAGCTGATAGATCAACCAGCCAATCAAAAACAGCGCCACCAGCCATAGCCAGCGGTTGTTGTGGGTAATGGTCATGTTCTAAACGTCTTGTTTGGGTGATCTGAGGCCGCTGGCTACAGCAGGCGGAAGGGGAAATCGTGAATCGATGAGTGCCATGGGTGGCAAAGCCCACTCCGATTTACTGTCGGGCGGATAAACGCTACCAACGGTAGCGCAGCAACGTGCCCTGATCTGCCGGCTCGGATTGCTCGCTTGCCGGTGCGCCAGGCTCGTCGAGAGGAGATTGGGCATTGCTTGGCTGCGCTTCAGCGTCTCCGGCCGACACGTCACCGTCGCCGATGGGCTCGACGTCAGCATCGGCGCCCGCGGCGTCTATCGTTTGCATGTCAATTTCATCGGGGGCGACTTCCTGCAGTCGCGCCAAGGCCAGCTGAGCCCGCAGTTGCTCTGGACTGGCGTTGAGGCGATACACCAGCCGATCGCTTTCGACCCGCTGCAAGCGTGCACCGAAGGGTTCAAGCAGGTGATCTAGCTCGGCGAAACGCTCCACGTCAGCCCCAAGCACCTCTAGCGTGATCTCCGCTCTGTCGCCGGGCTTAACGCGGTACTGCGGCGCCAGGAATGTGCTTACAGCGAGCATGACCTCATCGGCCAGCGCGGATCGGGTGTCGCCACTCGCCTTACCCTGCGTCTGTTTGTCACCAACCCAGAGGCGCCAGTTGGCTTGCCAGGTTTCGCCGGACTGTTTAGCCATGACGGTTAGCAGCCCATCTGCATCGTACCGCTCCGATACTTCGCGAAGCGCCTGTGGATCCTTCGCGGTGACGGTCTCGGGGGTGGCCACGAGCTGCTCACTCAGATCGGCCAACGGCAAACGCAACGGCAAGCCACGATGCTGGGCGGCCGCCCGCAAGTCGGAGGAGCCCTCCTGCGCATCGCCAACAAGCTGCGAGCCGTTAGCCGACTCTCCGAGCCACCAGGTCAGGATGCTCGGGCGCTCAGCGCCCCATAATGAAAGCCCGGCTGACCGCAGCGCACGCTCGGTAGTCACCGGATCGAAGTTAACGACAACTGCGTCGCCCTCATAGGCGTAGCGGCTCACCAACTGCTGCGGATCGTTGCGCAACTGCACAACAGCCTCTTGATCAGAGCTGGAGTCGCCGGTCAGACGCAGCACCAGCGTATCGAATGCTTTTCGTAGCGCCTCTTCGCGCTCGGCTGGTTGTTGGCTGGCAACCGGTTCACGCACCTTGTAGAGATCGCTGACGGGTGCCGCCATGCTATGAGCGGACACAACTGCGCAGCACAGGGCGAGAAGACGGGAAGTTACGCGCATATTTTAAAAACTCGCTGGCTAGCCAGTCATGAGGGCCTGCCGGCCCCTTGCGGCGACCGGGTTCGGGATAATCATGCGTTATACCTTAAACAGGCACCTAACTCGGGGCAACCGCAGCAGTCATAGGCTGCGTATCGCACCGCGGAAATACCTTGCCTGTCCCTGCCACACCTATTCGACATCCCCGATCGCGGGATGGTCGCTGTGCGGCAAGCCTGATAAAATCGCGCGCTTTCCGCAGACCGGTCCGGCGCCCTCGCAGCGTCGCGACAGAAACCTGATTCTGACCCGGTCGCCCCCGCACTTCCCTTCACAGGTCCGGATTCTTATGAGCAAGCAACCCTCCATCAGCTACAAGGACGCCGGTGTCGACATCGATGCAGGCGAAGCGCTGGTCGAACGCATCAAAGGCGTGGCCAAGCGCACCGCTCGTCCTGAGGTCATGGGTGGCCTGGGCGGCTTTGGCGCGCTCTGTGAAATTCCGGCTGGTTACAAGCAGCCCGTGCTGGTCTCGGGCACCGATGGCGTGGGCACCAAGCTGCGCCTGGCATTGAACCTCAATCAGCACGACAGCATTGGCCAGGATCTGGTCGCCATGTGCGTGAATGACCTGGTGGTCTGCGGCGCTGAGCCGCTGTTCTTCCTCGACTACTACGCCACCGGCAAGCTCAACGTCGACATCGCCGCAACGGTTGTAACGGGTATCGGGGCAGGCTGCGAACTGGCCGGTTGCTCGCTGGTGGGCGGCGAAACCGCGGAAATGCCCGGTATGTATGAAGGTGAAGATTACGACCTGGCCGGCTTCTGCGTCGGCGTGGTGGAAAAAAGTGAAATTATCGACGGCTCAAAAGTAGCCGCTGGCGATGCGCTGATTGCCCTTCCGTCGTCCGGCCCACATTCCAACGGCTATTCGCTGATCCGCAAGATCATCGAGGTAGCCGGCACCGACATCGAAAACACGCAACTAGACGGCAAGCCGCTCACCGAGTTGTTGATGGCGCCGACACGTATCTACGTGAAGCCACTACTCAAGCTCATCAAGGAAACCGGTGCGGTGAAAGCAATGGCGCACATCACCGGTGGCGGTCTACTAGACAACATCCCACGCGTTCTGCCCGAAGGCAGCCAGGCGGTCATAGATGTCGCCAGCTGGCAGCGTCCGGCCGTTTTCAACTGGCTGCAGCAGCAAGGCAATGTCGATGAGCATGAAATGCATCGAGTATTGAACTGTGGCGTCGGCATGGTGATCTGTGTCGCCCAGGATCAGGTCGAAGCCGTGCTCGCCAATCTACGCACCTCCGGCGAAGCCCCCTGGGTCATCGGCGAAATTGGCTCAGCTGACGAAGGTGCTGAACGCGTCCTGCTGAACAACCTGAAAACCCAGTAATGCACGCACCTTGTAATGTCGTCGTGCTGCTCTCTGGGTCTGGCAGCAATCTCCAGGCTCTGATCGACAGCCTCGACGAAGACCACAGCCCCGCGCGTATCCGCGCGGTGGTTTCGAACCGCGCAGAGGCCTTCGGCCTGCAGCGTGCGCAAGCGGCCAACATCGATACGCACGTTGTGCAGCACAAGGATTTTGCTGACCGCGAAGCATTCGATGCGGCTCTGATGGAAATCATCGACACATACCAGCCGCAGCTGGTGGTGCTAGCCGGCTTCATGCGCATTCTCACCGCAGGCTTCGTTCGCCATTACCAGGGTCGCCTGCTCAACATCCATCCGTCCCTGCTACCGAAATACAAGGGACTGGATACCCACCGCCGGGCACTCGACGCCGGTGACCGGGAACATGGTTGCAGCGTGCACTTCGTTACCGAAGAGCTCGACGGCGGCCCTGTGGCCATACAGGCCTGCTTAAAGATTGAACCCAACGAAAGCATCGACAAGCTGACCGATAGAGTGCATGCAGCCGAGCACATTATCTATCCGTTGGCAGTTCACTGGTTCGCCGAGGGCCGCTTGCGCCTTGCCACACAAGGCGCGATGCTGGACGACATGCTGTTGCCGGCCACCGGCCATCTATTAAGAATCTAGGAGACATTATGCGTCGTGCCTTGCTGCTCGCTCTCGCCGTGCTGGCCCTGCCGGTCCAGGCCCTTGAGCTGAAGCCTTTCTCCGCTAGCTACACCGCGGACTGGAAACAGGTACCTGTCAGTGGCACAGCCCAGCGCAGCCTGGAAAAACGCGATGACAATACCTGGGAGCTGGATTTCGAAGCCTCGATGCTGGTCGCCAGCTTCAATGAGCGCAGCGTTTTCACAGTCGAAGGCGAGACCTTCCTACCGCAGAAATACCGACTCAAACGCAGCGGACTGGGCAAGGGAAAATCCATCGAGCACGACTTTGACTGGCAAGCCAAGCAGGTAGTCGGAGAAGACCGTGGTGACCCGGTGAAGCTTCCGCTGAATCGCGGCCTGCTGGACAAGTCCACCTATCAGATCGCTCTTCAGCACGCGGTTGCAGCGGGCGAGAAGAGCATGAGCTATCAGGTCGTAGATGGCGACGAGATCGAAACCTACGACTTCCGCGTCCTCGGTGAGGAAAAAGTCAGCACGAAGGCCGGTCAGGTCGATGCGATCAAGGTCGAGCGCGTGCGCGATCCGACGCAGAGCAAGCGACAGACCATCCTCTGGTTCGCGAAGAATTGGGACTACATGCTCGTCCGCTTGCATCAGGTCGAAAAGGACGGCAAGGAGTACCAGATCATGCTCGAAGAAGGCACCGTCGACGGCCGACCCGTCAAAGGTAGCTGACCCATCTGCGCCAGCCCCACTGGCGCAGCATTGCCCCGCCTGAATTTGAGCCCGCCCATGATCGCACCTCGCGCTTTACTGCTCAGTCTCCTACCGGTTTTTGCCGGGTGCCAGTCACTGCAATGGGACGACCAGCCTCCGGCGCGACCGACCGAGCGTCTGCAGGGCACCATCACCCAGCAGGACGGCGGGTTGCAGTTCAGCAGTTGCCAGGGCCGACGCGACCTCGCGTTGCTCGATAGCGGCGCGACAGGACTGCCCGACGATGCACAGGCGCTGATGGTCGGAAGCAACCAGCCTTTATTTGCCGACATCCGTGGCAGTTTGATAACCCAAAGTGGCGATAGAGACCAGTTTCAGCTGACCCAGGTGTATCGCCTGCAGACAGAGGGGCCGGGTTGCAGCGACGACACTTTCAACCGGTTGCTCCTGCGCGCGACGGGTCACGAGCCAGGCTGGAGCGTGAAGATCACCAGCGGCGGCTTGCTCCTTGAGCGTCCCGGCCAACCGGCCTTGGCCTTGCCCTATCTGGAAGAGCAACTGCCCAGTGGGCAGACCAGCTTCAGCACCGAAGCCAACGATCAGCGCCTCGATCTGTGGGTAGCCCCGCAACGCTGCCTGGACAGCGCAACCGGCGCAGTCAGCCATCTGACTGCCGAGCTACGCCTGGACGGCCAGACCTTACGCGGCTGCGCCTACTACGGCGGCGCCCGCCAAGACTGAATCAATCGAGGCGCAGCCTGGCGCCTCTCGACGTTTCGAAGACCTGACCATGAATGACGCCTTGACCCTGTTGCAGCCCTATCCTTTCGAAAAACTGCGCGGCCTGCTTGCCGGTGCGCAGCCGCCAGCAGACAAGCGCGCAATCGCGCTGTCGATCGGAGAGCCGAAACACCGTTCGCCGGATTTCGTCGCTCAAGCACTGGCCGACAACCTTGACCAGCTTGCGGTGTACCCCACCACGCAGGGCATCCCGGCGTTGCGCGAATCGATCGCCCGCTGGTGCGAGCGACGCTTTGGTGTGGCTCAAGGCTCAGTCGACCCGGCACGGCATGTATTGCCGGTCAACGGCACCCGTGAAGCGCTGTTCGCCTTCACCCAAGCCGTGGTCAACCGCGAACAGGGTGCGCTGGTGGTCAGCCCCAACCCCTTCTATCAGATCTACGAAGGTGCGGCACTTCTGGCCGGCGCCACGCCGCATTATTTGCCTTGCACCGCGGATAATGGCTTCAATCCAAACTTCGACGCGGTTTCGCCAGAGGTCTGGCAGCAGACGCAGATCCTTTTCCTCTGCTCCCCGGGCAACCCGACCGGCGCACTGGTCCCGCTTGAAACGCTGAAGAAGCTGATCGCATTAGCGGACGAGTTCGATTTTGTCATCGCAGCCGACGAATGCTACAGCGAGCTGTATTTCGACGAAGACCAAGCGCCCGCTGGGCTGTTGACTGCATGCGCAGCGCTCGGACGCAACGATTTCAAGCGCTGCGTGGTTTTTCACAGCCTTTCCAAACGCTCGAACCTGCCGGGGCTGCGCTCCGGGTTCGTCGCGGGCGATGCCGATATTCTCAAAGCGTTTCTGCTGTACCGCACCTACCACGGCTGCGCCATGCCGGTGCAAACCCAACTGGCTAGCATCGCGGCGTGGAACGATGAGGTTCATGTGCAGGCCAATCGGCAGCTGTACCGGGAGAAATTCGACGCGGTGCTGGAGATCCTCTCGCCAGTGATGGACGTGCAGCGACCGGACGGCGGCTTCTATCTGTGGCCGAAGACGCCAGTGGACGACCAGTTTTTCACCCGCGAGCTGTATGCACGCGAGCATGTCACGGTGGTCCCGGGGTCCTACCTGTCACGCGAGGTAGACGGCGTCAGCCCAGGAACGGGCCGTGTGCGCATGGCGCTTGTGGCGCCGCTGGAGGATTGCGTCGAGGCTGCGGAGCGAATCCGCGCGTTCATCACGACGCTTTGACGTCATAGCCGGACGCCACGGCGTCCGGCTCAGCGCGTCAGGCGACACCTGGCGGAATCATGTCTTTGCCATAGTCGCGCAGCTTCTCCAGATTCTCCGGCTTCATGTGTTCGGGTACGTCAGCCTTCGTGTTTTCATCCTGCTTACCCTGCTCGTCCGTGTTCGGCTTTTCCGATTCGCTCATGACATCCTCCCGTCAGATGGCATTTTCTTCCCAGATCAGCTCACCTTCATCGCTGACCTCCCTGACCTTGGTCAGCGCTGCCTCCGCGGCCACGTCAGCCTCGGACGCGAGGTCGTAACGGCGCCCGTTAGCGACTTTGAAAATATGTGCATTTTCGTCCGTGCCGCGACGCTTGACGGCGATCACCGCCTCGAACCCCTCGTCTGCAGGAACGGCGGACGAAATGGCCTCGTGGTTCTCGAAATGCTTGCGTGCCATACATGACCTCATCGTTACGATTGTGATCAGTGGACAACATCTTAGGGGGAAAAGGTCGAACCTCTTCACTCGCGCGGCAAGCGCATGCGACAGGGAGGTCAGGCCGGCTTCGCGCCACGGACGGCAGGCTTCGTCTCATCGTGGCATAATCCGCGGCCCAGTTTGGCCGGAGAATGCGGAGCTGTTATGCCCGATAAAAGCAAAGGACGCTGCCTGTTTGGCATCAAGGCGTGCGACACCATGAAAAAAGCCCGTACCTGGCTCGACCAGCAGGGGCTAAGCTATGAATTTCATGACTACAAGAGCGCTGGGATCGACCGCGCCCACCTGGAAGCCTGGTGCAATGAACATGGTTGGCAGATCGTACTCAACCGTGCCGGCACGACCTTCCGCAAACTGGACGATGAGCAGAAAGCCGATCTTGACCAGGCAAAGGCCATCGAACTGATGCTGGCCCAGCCGTCAATGATCAAGCGCCCAGTTCTGGATCTGGGCCACAAGACGCTCGTTGGCTTCAAGCCAGACACCTATGCTGCCGAGCTGGCAGCCAAGAACTGAGACCCGCTCGCCGAGACGAGCGCGACTGATAAAGGACTCCCATATGAGCAATTCTCTCTTCAGCCTGGCGTTTGGCGTCGGCACCCAGAACCGCCAGGGCAGCTGGCTGGAAGTTTTCTATGCGCAGCCACTGCTGCACCCGAGCGGCGAGCTGGTCGCCGCCATTGCGCCGCTGCTGAATTATGAAGGTGGCAATCAGGCCGTCACCATCAACACCACCCAGGCGGCTCAACTGGCCGATGCCATCAAGCCGCTCGACACTGCTCAACATGCATTGTTGACCCGCCTTGCCGAAAGCCAGCGCCCATTGGTCGTGACCTTGCTCGCCGAGGATGCAGCACTGACCTCCACCCCTGAGGCCTATCTCAAGCTGCATTTGATTTCCCATCGCCTGGTCAAGCCACACGGCTTGAATCTCACTGGCATCTTCCCGCTACTGCCTAACGTCGCCTGGACCAATCAGGGTGCCGTCGATCTGGCCGAGCTGGCCGAGCGCCAGCTGGAAGCGCGCCTGAAGGGCTATCTGCTGGAAGTCGTCTCGGTCGACAAATTCCCGAAGATGACCGACTACGTGGTGCCGGCCGGTGTTCGTATCGCCGACAGCGCGCGTATCCGCCTCGGCGCCTACGTCGGTGAAGGCACCACGGTGATGCATGAAGGCTTCATCAACTTCAACGCTGGCACTGAAGGCCCGGGCATGATCGAAGGCCGTGTCTCCGCTGGCGTGTTCGTCGGCAAGGGCTCGGATCTTGGCGGCGGCTGTTCGACCATGGGCACCCTGTCCGGTGGCGGTAACATCGTCATTTCGGTCGGCGAAGGCTGCCTGATCGGCGCAAACGCGGGGATCGGCATTCCGTTGGGCGACCGAAACACCGTGGAATCCGGCCTCTACATCACAGCCGGTACCAAGGTGAACCTGCTCGATGAGCAAGGTGAGCTGGTCAAGGTCGTCAAGGCGCGCGAACTGGCCGGCCAGACGGATCTGCTATTCCGCCGCAATTCCCTGAGCGGTGCGGTCGAATGCAAGACGCACAAGTCTGCGATAGAGCTGAACGAGGCGCTGCACGCGCACAACTAAACGCAGCGTCAAAACGTAGACAGGCCGGCGCTAGCTCGCCAGCCTGTTTACGCAGTCCCTCCATCAGGCGTCCCGTCCTGCTTTCAGGAGTCCCCATGCCGCTGACATCGCCCTGGCGCGCCGACTTTCCAGCCTTGGCTATCCTTGAGGCCCAAGGTCAGACCTATCTGGACAGTGCTGCCACTTCGCAGAAGCCGCAGGCACTGATCGATGCCCTCACCGGCTACTACACCAGTGGCACCGCCAATGTGCATCGAGCCCAACACCAACCGGCAGAACGGGCGACCCGCGCATTCGAGGACTCACGTATCAAGGTGGCGCGCTGGCTCAACGCCGCATGTCCGACCGAAATCGTTTTTACCCGCGGTGCCACCGAAGCACTGAATCTCCTGGCCTACGGGCTCGAGCATCTGATTTCAGCTGGCGATGATATCGTCGTCAGCGCCCTTGAGCACCACGCCAACCTGCTGCCTTGGCAGCAATTGGCCAAGCGACGTGCCGCCAAGCTTGTCGTACTGCCGCTCGACGAGCGCGGCATTATCGACCTCGAGGCAGCAGCCAGCCTGATCGGCCCGCGCGCCCGCCTGCTTGCCGTCAGCCAGTTATCCAACGTGTTGGGCGCGTGGCAGCCACTGCCCGAGTTGCTGCCAATGGCCAAGGCGCAGGGCGCGCTCAGCATAGTCGACGGTGCCCAAGGCGTGGTCCATGGCCGACATGACCTGCAGGCGCTGGACTGCGATTTCTATGTGCTCTCCAGTCACAAGCTGTACGGCCCGGAAGGCGTTGGCGCGCTCTACGGCCGGGGCGAGTCATTGCTCAAACTCAAGCATTGGCAGTTCGGCGGGGAAATGGTCCGTGTCGCTGATTTCCAGCATGCCGAATTCCACGCGGCCCCATTGGGTTTCGAAGCCGGAACCCCGCCCATCGGGGGTGTGATCGGCCTGGGCGCCACGCTGGACTACCTGTCGAGACTGGATGCCGATGCTGTTGACCGGCACGAGCTCGCCCTGCATAGCGCGTTGCGCACAGGTTTGGCTGAGCGGGCAGGCCTGCGACTGCTCGGCGATCCGCAGCTGGCGCTGGCAAGCTTTACGGTCGATGGCGTCCATCACGGCGATCTGGCCCACCTGCTGACCGAACAAGGTATCGCCATACGCAGCGGCACCCATTGTGCGCAGCCCCTGCTGAAAACACTGGGTATCGAAGGTGCGATTCGCGTATCGCTCGGGCTGTACAACGACGGACTCGATCTGGAGCGATTCTTCGATGCGCTGGATCAGGCTCTGGAAATGTTGCGATGATCGCGCTTCCCGAAGCCGCCGCCGAAACGCTGCAGGCCTTTCGGTTGGCTGCGGGCTGGGAACAACGTGCGCGGCTGTTGATGCAATGGGGTGATTGCCTTGAGCCCCTGTGCGACACCGAGCGCAACGCGCTCAACCTGGTTGCCGGATGCGACAGCAAGCTCTGGCTAGTCGGCGAGCGACAAGACAACCACTGGCATTTCCGCGGCACCAGCGAGGCGCGTTTGTTGCGTGGGCTGCTTGCCGTGCTGCTGGTTCGCGTCAATGGCCTGAATGTCGGCGAGCTACAGCAGCTCGACATAGCGGAATGGTTCAGCCAGCTTGGCCTCTCACGGCAGCTTTCGCCATCACGCGCCAATGGGATGAATGCCGTTATTGGCAGAATGCGTGAGCTGGCAGAGGCTACCTGACCGGCGCTAACAGAGGCCAGACAAACGCCGCTATCAGGTTTTCAGACGCTCCGCCGGCCGCCGAGCCCCGGCGACCAGCTTGTCTACTGCCTTAGCCGCCGCGACCAGACCGAAACTGGCCGTCACCATCATCGACGCGCCGAACCCGCCAGCACAATCGAGCTTCACCCCTTCACCGACGAAGCTTTTGCTTTGACAGACGCCACCATCTGGCTTGGGGTAGCGCAGCTGCTCGGTGGAAAACACACAAGGCACGCTGTAGGTACGCCCAGGGGTTCGAGAGAAATTGTATTCACGCCGTAATAGCGAACGCGCTTTCGCCGCGAGGGGGTCGTTGAACGTTTTGTTCAAATCGGCGACCTGTATCTGCGTGGGGTCCACCTGTCCGCCCGCGCCGCCAGTGGCGATGATCTGGATCTTGCGACGTTTGCACCAGGCGATGAGCGCGGCCTTGGCCGGCACGCTGTCGATGCAGTCAATAACGCAATCCAACTGCTCGGTGATGTAGTCGGCCATGGTTTCGCGAGTCACGAAGTCGGCCACGGCGTGAACCACACACGCCGGGTTGATCGCCTTTATCCGCGCCGACATTTCATCCACCTTTGGCTTGCCCACCGCACCCTCTAGCGCATGGACCTGCCGATTGGTGTTGGTGATGCAGACATCATCGAGATCGAACAAACTGATTTCACCGACGCCACTGCGCGCCAGCGCTTCGGCCGCCCAGGAGCCAACCCCGCCGATACCGACCACCGCGACATGCGCAGCCGCTAAACGCTGCAGCCCCTCGGAGCCGTACAGACGGGCAATGCCGCCGAAACGTTGATCGTCGATAGACATGTCATACCTCAAACAAGACGTTAGCCGATTATAGGCCCGAGCCCCACGTCGTCCCAGCCAGGCATACCGAGGCGTTTCGAAAACGGGTCTTTCCGGCCCGCTGCTGCCCTCATTTTTAATTTAATATGGCGCCCTTTCCCCGCCTTGCCCCGGAGCTGTGATGATCGCCGCCGCCCTCTCACCGACCCTCGAACTCGCCTGCGAGCTGATCAATCGGCCATCGGTCACGCCGCTGGATGAGGGCTGTCAGCAACTGATGAGTGAGCGCCTCGCCGCCTGCGGCTTTGCCATCGAGCCGATGCACATTGAGGACGTCGAGAACTTCTGGGCGATCCACGGCAGCGAAGGTCCCGTGCTGTGCTTCGCCGGCCATACCGACGTGGTCCCTACCGGCCCGGTACAGGCGTGGCAGAATCCTCCGTTTGCCGCGCGAATCGACGAAAACGGCATGCTTCACGGCCGTGGCGCTGCCGACATGAAAGGCAGCCTGGCGTCGATGATTGTCGCGGTCGAGCGCTTTACCGCTGAGCATCCGGACCACAAAGGCCAGATCGCTTTCCTCATCACCAGCGACGAGGAAGGCCCTGCGCACCACGGCACAAAGGCTGTGGTAGAGCGCTTGCGTGAGCGCGGCCAGCGGCTTGACTGGTGCATCGTTGGTGAGCCATCGAGCACTACGCTTGTCGGCGACGTGGTCAAAAACGGCCGCCGCGGCTCGCTCGGTGGCACGCTTACGGTTCGCGGCCAACAGGGCCATGTGGCTTACCCACATCTTGCCAAGAACCCGATCCATCTGGCGGCACCGGCACTGGCCGAACTGGCAGGTGAACACTGGGACGATGGCAATGACTTCTTCCCGCCGACCAGCTTCCAGATCTCCAATCTGAATTCGGGCACAGGCGCCACCAACGTCATCCCCGGCACGCTGGAGGCGGTGTTCAATTTCCGTTTTTCCACCGAATCCACCGTCGAAGGGTTGCAGCAACGCACTGCGGCGATTCTCGATAAACACGGCCTCAACTGGAATGTCGACTGGGCCCTTTCGGGCCTTCCCTTCCTGACTGAACCCGGTGACCTGCTCGACGGCGTGGCTGCGGCAATCCGCAGCGTCACTGGCCGCGAGACCACACCGTCCACCAGTGGCGGCACCTCGGACGGGCGTTTCATCGCGACTTTGGGCACCCAGGTCGTCGAGCTGGGCCCGGTCAACGCAACGATTCATCAGGTGGATGAGCATATCCTCGCCAGCGACCTCGACCTGCTCACCGAGATCTACTACCAGACCCTGGTCAACCTGCTCGCATGCTGACCTGTCCTATCTGCCACGCCGAGCTCAGCGCGGCGGACAACGGCGTCGCCTGCCCGGCTAATCACCGATTCGATCGGGCCCGCCAGGGCTATCTCAATCTGCTGCCAGTGCAGCACAAGAACAGCCGCGACCCGGGCGACAACCAAGCCATGGTCGAGGCGCGGCGGCGCTTCCTCGAGGCGGGTTACTACGCGCCGCTGGCGACGCGACTGGCACAGCTGGCAGCCGAACGCTCACCGAGTCGCTGGCTGGATATCGGCTGTGGCGAAGGTTATTACACGGCGCAGATTGCTCAGGCTTTGCCCGATGCGGATGGCTACGCGCTGGATATTTCCCGTGAAGCCGTCAAACGCGCCTGTAAGCGCGCGCCGCAGATCGAGTGGCTGGTAGCAAGCATGGCACGGGTGCCACTGGCTGATGCCAGCTGCGATCTGCTGGCCAGTGTATTCAGCCCGCTGGACTGGACCGAAGCACGGCGTCTGCTAGCACCCGGCGGCGGCCTGCTGCGCATGGGTCCGACTCGCGAGCACTTATGGGAATTGCGAGGTCTGCTGTACGACGAAGTCCGCGACTACGACGATCAGAAGCATCTATCGCTGATCCCCGAAGGCATGCACCTCGCTCACAGCGAGACATTGTCCTTCGAGCTGCAACTGGATGACCCACAAGCCCGTGCTGATCTACTGGCGATGACCCCGCACGGTTGGCGCGCCAGCGCCGAACGCCGCGCAGCAGTCATCCAAGCGCCATTGCACGTACGGGTTGCGATACGCTATGACTGGATTCAGCGAGACTGATCAGGTTATCCAAACGAATACGGCGTCGGCTTTTGGGTCGATCCAATGCGTCTGATGCAGCCTTCTAGGCTTCAACAGTTAACATCAACCGGCTGCAAGACCAGCCAGACAAGGCCATCCCATGCGTCAACCGGATATCGAAATTTACCTAAGGGACGCGAGCCAGGACGCCGTCACTGAGTGGCTGAACCAGGCGGTCGGAAGCTGCTCTGCCTGGCAAGCCAAGGGTAAAACCTTCAAGTGCAGCGCCGGCAACATTCCAGTGACCTGGCTGCCGAAGGCCGTGGGAAAGTGGCACAGCCTGTTGCTCGAAAGCGACGCGACGCCCTGGGAAGACGATATCGCCTGCGCCCGCGACGCCTATCAGGCACTTGGTGTAGAGATTCGCTGCGCGCCGGGCGGTTGGCAGGAAGAAGAATCGGTGGAAGACGCCGACCGCTGGATCAGCGTCAGCGAGCGCGGCGAAGCTGAAATCCTCTGGCGTACCGACTGACCACCCATTGGCACAGCACGGGCGATACGGCTTCCTTCTGTAGCGATACGCTCGATCGAACTACTCGGAGCGACCGATCGGGAAAAACTGGCCTTGGCTCCAGACCCCCAGCCAGTCGGCTCCATCGATCTCACGCGGCACGGCCAATTCAACCAACTGGTAGAACACGTTGCGATGAATCAGCGCTTCGAGGTTGGCCCGCACATGAACGTAGGGTGCTGGCTCCTGAGTATCCGGATCTAGCTCGACCCGAATTGGGTGCTCTGCTCCCGCTTCGGTTTCGTCTCCGACATTGGTGATAAAGCGGAGCACCTGAGCTTCTCCGCTTCCCTCTGCCACCAGTTCAACCGCCACGAACGGCGCATCATCCACCTTGATGCCGACCTTCTCGACTGGGGTCACTAGAAAATAGTCATCGCCGTCTCGCCGGATCACTGTGGAAAACAGTCGCACCATAGCAGGCCGCCCGATAGGCGTGCCTTGGTAGAACCAGCTACCGTCGCGCATGATTCGCATGTCCAGATCACCACAGAACGGTGGATTCCACAGATGCACCGGTGGCAAGCCTTTCTTCTCGGCGTTGGGAATCTGACTCAACAGATTCGCAGCTTTTCCCGCATCGCTCATATTGACTCCTCAGCGCCCCAGGCCTATCAGGCGCCGGGCGTAATCACGCAAGGGCGGACCCAACAAGACCTGCGGTGTCGCGTCATAGATATTTAGCAATCCGCCGCGACTGCGAATACTTGCCGTATCGGCCAGATACCTATTGCCGGTCTCGATCAGCATCAACTGAACCGTGCTCGTATCAACACCCAGTCGGTCGAGCGCGCGTTGGTCATCAAACTCATCGAAACTGCCGATACGGTCGTCTGCTGCGGCGAATCGTGTGTACAGCAAGTAATGGGCACCCGCGATTGCCGCCTGGTTCAATGCTTCTTCCAGTCCTAGAGGTTCTGGAGCACGCCGGACCAGCGGAAAGTACTGGACGAAGCTCTCAAACGCCTCTTCGGCCACTACGTTCGGGCGCGGATAGGCGCCGCCTGGGGGAACGAAGTGACCCTGCGCAATGTAGATGAACGAGTCGGGCTGCAGGCGCCACGAGGCGGACCTGACAGTCTCGCTATGGTCGAGAATGCCAACGTCACGCAGCTGATGGCGGGTGCCCTCAGCCATGTCGCTTACCTTCATGCAGCCGCTTAACAGGAGTGCGGCCACGATAAGGCTAAACACGTTCATCTCTCGCTCCAGACGTGACGGAAAACCGACGATTAGCGAAGCAATGCAGCAAACACGCCAGTTAGACGATGTGCCGCTCACAACCGCCTTCCGTCGTGCAGCAATGAAGCCGGTGTTATCAATCGGATAAAGCGCCGCCGGTATCTTGCGCAGCGAATAATAGCCCGCCCTAGGCTCACGATTGGCACGGTAGCTCTGCCGACATATCAACGGCACGAGCGCATTAGCATCAAAAATGACGAATGCCAGTGTCTGGATGATTGGCATATATCGGTAGCTTCACACTGCAAGTTAATTATTCCCCACGTTTCTGTCGCTGAAGTTCACCGGTCCCATGACCGAAAAAGGATACGGACCTAAGGTGACGGCCGGTTAAGTCTTCGCTTCTCGGCTTAGGGTGTACTATCAACACTTGCCCCATCAGATATCGGCTAGCTATGTCCACGCGAAGCGAAGAGAGCCATGAGATTGTAGATTCTCTGACGCGTCGCGTTGGCCCTAACCCTGACGCCGCAGCAGTCGCCCAGGCGATCATCTCCATACTGCAGGACATAGACTCATCGCTGACCCCCATCGTCGGGCAGCAAGGTGTTGCTGCGCTTTATCGCCGTAGCCTGCACCTGTGCCTCTCTAGCCACCCACACCTGGCCAGCACGTATGGCGGGATGCAGGCTTCTCTCGACCTGACCGTTCTGCAGGCCGTGCTCGTTAAGCAAAGCGAAGCCGAAGCGCTGCTTTTTGGTGAGGTGTTGCTAGTTACATTCCACGAGCTGCTGACCACGCTTATCGGGTCCTCGCTCACCACACGCTTGCTTCGCGGTGTGTGGGAACCTTCTTCGAGCGAAACCCCTGCGCAGGAAAAATCGCCATGAGCACCAAAGCGACTATCAACCGCCTAGCCACCGGTGTACCGGGGTTGGACGAAGTGCTTGGCGGAGGGTTGCCGGAGTTTTCCTTCAACCTGATCGCTGGCCCCCCAGGCTGCGGCAAAACCACCCTGGCTCACCAGATGATGTTCGCGCTGGCGACCCCCGAACGCCCCGCGCTTTTTTTTACGGTGCTCGGTGAGCCACCGCTGAAGATGCTGCGTTATCAACAGCAATTCGAGTTCTTCGACAGCGAAGCGATTAACAAGTCGATCCGCTACATCAATCTGGCTGACGATACCCTGGCCGGCGATCTGGACGAAGTGCTGCGGCGTATCGTCAGCGAGGTTGAAAGCCATTCACCCGCTCTGGTGTTCGTCGACTCGTTCCGTTCGGTAGTGCTGGCCAGCCAGACCCAGAACAACCCGAACAACAACCTGCCGCAGTTCGTTCAACAACTGGGCATGCTGATGACCACTTGGCAGGCAACGACATTTCTGATTGGTGAGTACTTCACCGAAACCGATACCAACCCGATTTTCACCGTGGCCGATGGGCTGATCTGGTTGCGCCAGAGCGTTCAGCGCAATTCCATGGTACGTAAGATGGAAATCATGAAGATGCGTGGCCAGCCAACGTTACCTGGGCTGCACACGTTCCGCATTGCCACGTCGGGAATCAAGGTGTTTGCACCCGCGGTGTCCAGTCCCGTCGAGGAACCGCAGACCTTCCCTCTGAAGCGCCTGAAAATGGGCGTACCGCGGCTCGACGATATGCTCGGCGGTGGACTGCCTCTGGGCTATTCCCTGCTCGTGGCCGGACCATCGGGTTCTGGTAAAAGCGTTCTGGCTGCATCCTTCCTCGCCGAGGGTGTTCGCAATGGCGAAACCGGCGTCATCGCTGTATTCGAACAACGACCCAATCGCTCGCAAAACGCCACCCTTGCCGATCTGATTAAGAACGGCCAAGTCGGTTTGGTCGACAGTCGTGCCCCTGACCTATCCATCGACGAAATCGTTTCTGAGCTGTTGAGCGAGATCGACCGACTGAAGGCGACCCGCGTGGTGATCGATTCCCTCTCGGGCTTCGAACTGGCGCTGGCACCTACATTCCGTGAAGACTATCGTGAATCGCTTTCACGGATGGTCACTGCACTGACCTCTGCTGGGGTCAGTGTACTGATGACTTCGGAGCTCGAAGATCGCTACACGGACTTGCGATTCAGTCCTTACGGTACGGCCTTTCTCACCGACGCCATCATCGTCCAGCGTTATATAGAAGTTGAAAGCCGCTTGTTGCGCATCATGGCGGTGGTCAAGGTGCGCGCCAGCAGTCATTCGGATGAGTTACGCCTGTATCGAATTGACGATAACGGACTGCAGATCGGTGAGATGTTGTCGGATCAAGAAGGTCTGCTCGGAGGACGACCTACCCAACGGTGTCGCAGTGGGAACGAGGGGTGAATACAAACTCGTGAAAAAGACTAGTGCCGACAACAAGCTAGCTATGGCTACCGCCTCCAGCGAACTGTTCCGGCTCGGGCAGCAAACCGTCGAAGCTCGCGCGGTCCTCGCGGCATTGCATAAAGAGCTCAACGATACCCATAGCCAACTCGTCGACAGTCAGCAGATGGAGCAACTGATCGAGGCCAACCAGCAATTGGTTCTAGCGACCTTGTTAGCGCAGTCGGATGCAAAAAGATCGCAGCTCACGCAAGCAGAGCAGCAGCTATATCAGGATATGCGTGAAGCCAACGAACAGTTGGTTACGGCCGCCTTGAGCGCAAAAGACCTGCAGGCCTCAGCCGAACTCGCCCTGGAGCAGCAACGCAAAGTACTCGCATTGGTAGCTCACGAACTGCGCAATCCCCTGACACCTATCAGCATGATCGCAGGGCGTCTGGGTCGTGTGCCCAGCGAGGAGCTGCCGCGAATGCAGGCCTTGATCGAGGGACAGGTACGCCACATGTCTCGACTGGTAGAGGATCTGCTCGACCTGGCGCGTGCCAGCACCGGCAAGTTTCGACTCAAATGTTGCGTTGTCGATATGGTTCAGATCATCCATGAAGCTGTGGAGCTCTGCAGTCCGGCAATGATCGCGCGCGACATACACTTGAGCACAATACTCCCCGACGGGGTGCTGGCAATAAATGGCGACTCCATGCGGCTCGCCCAGATTCTCGGCAACCTGCTGGGTAATGCGGCCAAGTACACGCCGGTCGGTGGCTCGGTCAGCCTTTTGGCTACTGCCGAAGGGGACATGGTGGAGGTCAGCATTCGCGATAACGGCATCGGGATCACAGCGCAAGCGCTACCGTTCATTTTCGAGCCATTCGTGCAGGATGTGAATGCGATTGGTTTCAACGGTGCAGGGCTGGGCATCGGTCTGACGGTAGTCCGCGAGTTGGTGGAGGCACACGGTGGCACGGTGACCGGCAAGAGTGAGGGAAGCGGTAAAGGAAGTGAGCTGGTAGTGAGGCTTCCTTTGGTGAAGCATGACACTTCGCTGGGACGCTGATCTCTTATCCAAATGCTGAGATGGTTTTCCAACAGTAACGACCAGGGTAGCCGCGAAGGCACGGCAGCGGTCGGAAGTCCGCTGCCCTATATAGTCCGAATGACCCGTTTCAGTCACCAACCTTTATGCGTTCTCAGTTCTAGAGAATGCTCCGCGACCCAATCGTTAGTTACGCCACCACATCGCAGAGACTGGGCTAGTCTCGCTTGCGCTTGTTGCCCATACGCACGCCGATATCCATAAGAAACTGGAAGAAGCCTTCTTGATCCTCGAGAACATTACTCCAGAACGGCGAGTGGTAGAGCGCTACAGCCCCATGTACCAAGGCCCAGGCTGCGCAATAGTGGAAATAAGGCGGCACGTCCTCCAGCTTTCCTTCGGCAATGCGCCCTTTGATCAGCTGGGTTAGATGCTCGAAGTTGGAGGCCCGGATACGGTGCAGCTCCTCGACCATTTCCGGTACCTGATTACCCTTGACCACCTTTTCCTCGAGACGGTCGAACAACCGATAGCGCTGGGGATCGCCCATGCGAAATTCGAAGTAGGCGCGAGACAGCGCTTCTTTGTCCTGATCAAGACTCGGTGAATGCAGCAGCTCGTTCAGATCCCGCTCATAGTCGAGCATCAGCCGCAGGTAGATTTCGGCCTTTGATTTGAAGTGCTTGTAGATGGTGCCTTTGCCGATCCCCACCCTGTCGGCGATCATCTCGACGGTGACGCTGTCTTCTCCCTGTTCGAGAAACAACTGGAGCGCCGTGTCGAGAATCTCTTGTTCGCGACGGCGAAATTCGCGGACCTTACGGGATTCATTTTGCATAAGTGGCTGCAGTGTGAAAAATCGAAGCACATGATTATGCCTGTTTAGTCAGAAAATGCACGGAAGATTGCCTATGAGTACATTGAATGACGAATTCCCCCAAATCGACGGCTTGCGGTACCTGAATCACGCGGCCGTCTCGCCCTGGCCTCGCCGTGCGAGCGATGCGGTAACCAGCTTTGCCCAACAGAACATCACGATTGGCGCGCGCGACTACCCGCAGTGGCTGGCGGTTGAAACCCGTCTGCGAAATCGCCTGGCCAGGTTGCTGAACGCACCAACCCCAGCAGACATAGCGCTGGTCAAGAACACCTCGGAAGCACTGTCTTTCGTAGCCTTCGGACTGGAGTGGAAGCCCGGTGACCAGGTGGTCATCAGCGACGAGGAGTTTCCCTCCAACCGTGTAGTTTGGGAGGCGTTGCGGCCGCAAGGGGTCGAGGTCATCCAGGTCAGCCTCAAGGGTGAAGATCCCGAAGGCGACCTGCTCGCGGCCTGCGGGCCGAACGTTCGCTTGCTGGCGATCAGCGCCGTGCAGTACGCGAGCGGCCTGCGGCTAGACCTGCCGCGACTCGGTGAAGACTGCGAACGACGTGGCGTTCTGCTGTGCATCGACGCAATCCAACAGCTGGGCGCGCTGCCATTCGATGCTCAGCAATGCCGGTGTGCATTTGCGATGGCCGACGGACATAAATGGCTGCTGGGCCCAGAAGGCCTGGGTGTGTTCTATTGCCGGAGCGATCTACGCGATCAGCTCAAGCTTCACGAGTACGGCTGGCATATGCTCGAGCACGCCGGCGATTATGACCGCAGCGATTGGCAGCCGGCGAGCAGCGCGCAGCGCTTCGAGTGCGGCAGCCCGAATCTGCTCGGCGCCATGGCATTGGAAGCCAGCCTGTCCTTGTTGGAAGAGGTGGGAATAGTCACGGTGGCACAGGCACTGGCCGAACGGATCGACCACCTCCAGCGAGAGCTATCGGCCATGCCGGGGGCCGAATTGCTGAGCCCAACCGATCCAGCTCGGCGAGCCGGCATTCTGACTTTCCGGATCGATGGGATAGACAACTCGACGCTTTTTCAACGCCTCAAGGAGGAGCAGGTCGTCTGTGCGCTTCGTGGTGGAGGGATCAGATTCTCACCACATTTCTACACGCCGCCAGCGGTCATCGAACAGAGCCTGGCAGTGGTTCGCGGGCTGGTCGCGAAGTGAGCGATCAGCCTGGACGCGACTATTCCAAATCCGTTTAAAAATCGCCGCAATCGCCCAGCAGCGTTTAGGATTCGGACCAATACTGCAATCACTGGCCGCGCAATCCCCCCACTGCTCGGCCAGCTGAGGAAGCGAGGAACGTGACCTCATACTCCTAATGGTCTTGACCCGGCTCCCCGCGACGCCGGGTTTTTTTTGTTCGCTGTGGCCATACGCCTCAACGTATCAACGTATCAACCATGCGCGGCACGCCGGCTCGAAAGCCGCAACCGGAAGCACAGCCAGATAAACAGCGCCCAAAATGGTATCGCGATGATTGAGGTTCGCAGACCGGGCATCGACAACATGATCGCGGCAATCAATGCCACGAACGCCAGGCAAATGTAATTGCTGAGCGGATACCAAAAGGCCTTGAACGAAGGCTCGATGCCCTGCGCTTTCATTGCCTTGCGAAACTTCAAGTGGGCGAGACTGATCATCGCCCAGTTGATCAGCAGCGCCGCAACCACCAACGACATGAGCAACTCAAGCGCTGTTTGCGGCAGCAGGTAGTTCACCAGCACACAGAGCATGGTGACGAGTGCAGAGACAGCGATTGCAAGCACCGGTACCCCACGGCGGTTGACCATCATCAACACCTTCGGCGCATCGCCCTGCTCCGCCAGGCCGTATAGCATGCGACTGTTGCAGTACACGCCGCTGTTATAGACAGAGAGAGCCGCCGTCAGCACCACGAAGTTGAGGATGTGCGCAGCCGTGTCACTGCCGATCAGTGAAAAGATCTGCACGAAAGGGCTGCCGCTGTAGGGGTCGCCGGCCGAACCCAACGTTTCCAGTAGGCTGTCCCAAGGGTAGAGCGCCAGCAGAACGCTGAGCGCGCCGATGTAGAAGATCAGAATCCGATAAACGACCTGATTGATGGCTTTGGGAATGACTGTCTTCGGGTCGGATGCTTCGGCTGCAGTGATCCCCACCAGCTCCAAGCCGCCGAATGAAAACATGATGATTGCCAGGGCCATGACCATCCCGCTGATACCGTTGGGGAAGAACCCGCCGTGGCTCCAGAGGTTGCTGAAGCCAGCCTGTTCACCACCCGCGCCGCTCAGCAAGAGGTACAGGCCGAGCGCAATCATGCCGACAATGGCTCCGACCTTGACGATCGCGAACCAGAACTCAGTCTCACCAAAGGTCTTAACGTTGACTAGGTTGATCAGATTGATCAGCACAAAAAACACCGCAGCGGTGGCCCAAGTCGGCACCTCCGGCCACCAAAACTGGACATATTTACCCACCGCGGTCAGTTCGGCCATCCCCACCAGGACATACAGCACCCAGTAATTCCAACCGGAGAGAAAGCCTGCATAAGGGGCCCAATATTTGTGCGCAAAATGACTGAAGGATCCCGCAACCGGCTCCTCGACGATCATCTCGCCGAGCTGACGCATGATGAGGAAGGCAATCATCCCACCGATGGCATAGCCAAGGATCATCGACGGCCCGGCGCTGCGCAGCACGCCGGCTGAGCCGAGGAAGAGCCCCGTTCCAATAGCCCCGCCGAGTGCGATCAGCTGAATGTGCCGGTTTTTCAGGCCGCGTTGAAGCGGCCCGGTGTGCAGCGTATCGCTGGACATGGCGTCACCTAGTTTGGTCTGTGACGAAGAAATGACGAGACTGACGGAAGGCTATGCTTTGAGCGCCAACCCAAACCCTCGTATCCGCATGCCGGCTACCGGCATGTGCATTAAGCGGCGCGGATTGTACACGGCATGTGCGGAGAAGGCCCGCCAAGCACACCGCCTTGCACGCGCGCTCGCGCTCGTCAGTTCTTGACGCGCGCCAAGGGAAAAAGCCGCTTGAAGTTATCTGTGGTTTGAGCCGCCAGCACCTCGAAGCCGACCCCGCGCAGATCAGCGAGATACTCGGCGACCTCGCGCACATACTGCGGCAGGTTCGGTTTGCCGCGGTAGGGGATCGGGGCCAGGTAAGGCGAATCCGTCTCCACTAGCAGGCGATCCGCAGGAACACGGCGAGCGACATCCCGCAAGGCATCGGCGTTGCGAAATGTCACGATGCCGGATAGCGAAATATAGAACCCTAGATCCAAGGCAGACTTGGCCATGTCCCAGTCTTCGGTGAAGCAATGCAGTACGCCGGCCTGCGGCAACGAAGCCTCGCGGAGCAGCGCCAGCGTGTCGGCACGAGCCGCACGAGTGTGGACGATGACTGGTTTACCGCTGATCCGCGCGGCATCGAGATGCAGACGGAAGGATTGCTGCTGCAACTCGGCGGCTTCAGGCTCGTAGTGGTAGTCAAGCCCTGTTTCGCCGATCGCCACTACACCGGGCGCGTCCAGTTCCTGCAGCAACCAGTCCATGGCAGGTTCGGCACCCGGCTCGAGGTCCAGCGGGTGCACCCCCACCGAACAATCGACGTCGTCATAGCGCTGCGCAAGCGCTTTGACAGCAGCAGTATTCTCGGCGCTGACACCGATACAAAGGAAATGCCCAACACCACGCTGACGCGCAGCATGCAGAGCTGCATCGAGGGAGTTGTCGTGCAAGGTAAGATCGAGACGATCGAGGTGGCAATGCGAGTCGATCAGCATGGAAAAGTACCCGAACCGAAAACGCGCCATTGTAGAGCAAAGCAGCCCATCGGTCGCAGTCAGGTCAGCGCGGCGGAAAAAGCAACGGCAAAAAAGCTAAGCGAACGAATCGCTTGCGATGACGCTACATGGTGTGCGTTGGACGGTCTGATTTCATCGCGCCGGCGAGGTAGGTTTCAATCTTGTTGCGGGCAGTCGAGTCACCCTCATTGAACTGCACGCCAACGCCTGCGGCCCGGTTGCCTTGGGCGCCCTTGGGCGTGATCCACACGACCTTACCCGCAACCGGAATCTTTTCCGGCTCGTCCATCAGGCTCAGCAGCATGAATACCTCGTCGCCAAGCTTGTAACTCTTGTTAGTCGGGATGAACAATCCGCCATGCTTGATGAACGGCATGTACGCCGCATAGAGCACTGACTTGTCCTTGATGGTCAGAGACAGAATGCCGTTACGCGGACCAAGGTTTGCAGGCAGGCTCATGCGGTATTCATTCCTAACAACAGTTCGATGGATTCTAGCTTGGCCCGGGCAAGCTTGCCCACTGCACCAGAAGCGCTTCGAGAAGCAAGACACGATTAAGATTGGCTTTGCCCAGGACCTTCTGTCGATGGGCAAGCAACCAATCCTGCAGCACCAGCAGCCGGTCGGGTGACGACTTCTCCGCCAGGTATTGAATCACCTTCTGCATATCGGCTGCGCCAAGCCCTTCTTCATCGCCGGTCATTTGAAAGCGCAATATCAGATGAGCCCATTCGCAAAACCAATCGAACAACAGGATCAGCGAATGCGAATTCCAGGCCTCAGCCAGCTGACTGGGAGATTGCTGCCGTTTGAGCAGTTTCTTTACCCCGTCGACTACTTGCACCCGCATATCGAGTACGCCCGCACCCTGCAGCTTGAGCGCGGCCAATGGCGAATTGGCAGACAATGCAAGCAGCTCCTCGCGCTGCGCAGGCGACACATCTGGAAGTTGGACCGCCAGCCAATCAAGGCTCTGCTGGCGCCCGGGCAAGGGGCAGCTTTGTTGCACGCAGCGACTCTTGATCGTCGGTAGCAGCCGGCTGGGCTGATGACTGATAAGCAACAGAACGGTATCGCCTGCAGGCTCCTCGAGACTCTTGAGCAAGGCGTTGGCAGCGTTAAGGTTCATCGCCTCGGCTGGCTCGAGCAGAACGACCTTACGTCCACCTAGCTGAGCAGTCTGAGTAACAAAACCTACGAGGTGGCGCACCTGATCGACCTTGATCGCTTTGTCGGCCTCCTCCGGTTCCAGAATGTAATGGTCTGGATGGGTATGCGCTGCAAGCAACAGGCAGCCTTTGCAGGTCCCGCACGCACTCAGTGCGGCCGGCCGTTGACACAGTAAAAGTGCCATCAGCTGTTCAGCTAAGGCGCGCTTGCCAATACCGGCGGGCCCGTGCAGCAAATAGGCATGAGCATGCTGTTGACGACCGGCTAGCAACTGCCAGAGATCAACCTGCCATGGAAGAATGCCGTCAGCCAAGCGCACGCTCCAACACCTCAGGCAGAAGCCTGTCCAGACTCTGTTGTACTGCGGCTAGAGACTGGCCTGCATCGACCACACGATAGCGCTGCCGGTCCTGCTGCGCCCGATTGAGATAGGCGCTGCGCACGGCCTCGAAGAATTCGAGCCCTTCCTGCTCGAAGCGATCAAGACGTCCCCGAGCAGCGGCGCGGCTCAGACCGATTTCAACGGGCAAATCGAAGATCAGCGTCAGGTCCGGACGCATCTCACCCTGAACAAAGCATTCAAGCTGCTCGATGCGCGGGGTGGGGAGACCGCGGCCACCGCCCTGATAAGCGTAGGTGGCATCGGTAAACCGGTCGCACAGCACCACAGCGCCTCGCGCGAGCGCGGGCCGAATGACCTGAGCAAGATGCTGTGCGCGTGCCGCGAACACCAACAACAGCTCCGTATCGCTGTTCATGGGTTCGTCTGCAGGCGCCAACAGCAGTTCACGAATGCGCTCAGCCAACGGCGTGCCCCCGGGTTCACGCGTCAGGACGACGTCTAGGCTGTGTTCACGCAAGCGCTGCGCGAGGTACTCACGGTTGGTGCTCTTGCCCGCGCCTTCGGGCCCTTCCAATGTAATAAAGAGTCCTGTCACTGGGCATTCTCAATCGGCGCCGGGGTTTGCCGGGGCGGTGGGCTGGAACGATAGTCTGCTCGGCGCTTGAGTTGATATTCACGCACCGCGCGATTGTGTTCGCTCAACGAATCACTGAACACGTGGCTGCCATCCCCCCGAGCGACGAAGTAGAGGCTTTTTCCTTCAACCGGGTGCAGCGCAGCGTGAATCGCTTCCCGGCCAACCATCGCGATCGGCGTCGGTGGTAACCCGCTGTTGGTATAGGTGTTGTAGGGGGTCGGCCTGCGCAGATCGCTGCGGGTGATCCGCCCCCTATATTGTTCGCCCATACCATAGATCACCGTCGGGTCTGTCTGTAGCAACATGCCTTGCTCCAGCCGGCGAACGAAAACGCCAGCGATCTCGCCGCGCTCTGACGGAACCCCTGTTTCCTTTTCGATGATTGAAGCCATGATCAGCGCCTCATACGGGTCTTGATAGGGCAAGCCTTCGCTACGCTGTTGCCACTCCTCCGCCAGCACCGTTTCCAGCCGTGAATAAGCGCGCTGGAGCAGTTCGAGATCGGTGACACCGCGGGTGAAGCTGTAGGTGTCAGGGAAAAAGCGGCCCTCGGGATGCGAGCCGGCTTGGCCGAGTCGCGTCATGACTTCATCATCTGACTGACCAACAATCGTCTGCTTTACCGTAGGCAGCGCCTCAAGCGCGGCGCGCACCTGGCGAAAATTCCACCCTTCGACGATGGTCAGGGTATGTTGCACAACCTCGCCACGCTGCCATAGCCCGATCATGTCGCGGGCAGTCATCTCTGGCCGCAGTTGATACTCGCCGCTGTGCAAGGTGTGTCCTGAGAGCTTCAGCCGCCAGTGCAGCCGCAACCAGAACGAGTCGCTCAACACGCCGCCTCGCTCCAGCCGTTGCAACAAGCCACTGGGCGTATCCCCAGACTGAACCTCAAGCGTTTGCGCTGCGCCAAGCTGCAGCGGCTGCCCCAAGGCGGAGTGAAGCTTCCAATAGACCAGGCCGAGCGCCAGCGCAGCGATCAGCAAGGCGCCGAGGAGCACAAAAGACAGTTTTCGAATCACGTATTGCTCGACAGATCAGCCACCAGGCTTTGAAGTTTACGTGTGACAGGCCCCACCGGCCATACACTGGCATCCAATTGGCGAACAGGCCAAATGCCATACAGGCTGTTACAAACGAAGACCTCGTCAGCGCGATAGAGCTGCCCTAGCGACAGATCGCCGACCTGGGTCGGCACGCCGGCAATCCGCGCGCGGTCCAGCACTTCTTCGCGCATCACCCCTGCGACCCCGCAGCGCTCAAGGGACGGCGTCATCAACCTGCCCGATTCGACGATGAACAAGTTACTGAAAACGCCTTCGATGACCCGCCCGGAGGTGTCGCGCATCAAGCCTTCGGCGTAGACCGGATCCTGCCACTCGGCTCGGGCCAGCACTTGTTCCAGACGATTGAGGTGCTTCAGACCGGCCAGAATTGGCTGCTCGGCAAGACGGGTCGTACAGGGGTACAGGCGAACGCCCTGTTCGGCATGTGCTTTCGGGTAGTTCGGAAGGGAGGATCCGGTAAGGACGGTTCGAGGCATACAGGGGACGGGCGGAGCATAGCCTCTCTTGCCCTCCCCTCGACTGACAATGAGCTTGGCGACACCCTCTCCAAGCTCGGCACTGAAGGCGATGAGTTGGCTACCTACGCCATTGATGTCGCAGGGGATCGCCAGACGCCGGCAGCCATGTTCCAGCCGCTGCAAATGCCGATCGAGCAGTTCGGGGCAGCCGGCCAACACCTTGATTGTTTCAAATAGGCCGTCGCCGTAAGCAAGCGCTCGATCATGAATGGGCAGCCCTTCAGCTGGCTGCCCATCCACCCAGCTCAACGTCACTCGGCGAACCGGCGGAACACCAGCGACCCGTTGGTGCCACCAAAACCAAAGGAGTTGGAGACAGCAACATTGATTGTCCGCGGCTTGGCCTCATGCGGGACGAAATCGAGGTCGCATCCTTCGCCGGGTTCATCAAGGTTGATCGTCGGCGGCGCCACTTGGTCGCGTATGGCAAGCACGCTGAAGATTGCCTCGACAGCGCCTGCCGCACCAAGCAGATGACCGACCATCGATTTGGTCGAACTGACCGACAGCTCGTAAGCGTGATCACCGAATACCGTTCTGATCGCAGCAGCTTCCGCCTTGTCGCCGGCCGGCGTCGAGGTGCCATGGGCGTTGATGTAGTCGACCTGTTTGGCATCGATCCGCGCGTCCAATATAGCGTTACGGATGCAGCGAGCAGCACCCGCGCCATCATCAGGCGGTGAGGTCATGTGGAACGCATCTGCGCTCATGCCGAAACCAATCAGCTCGGCATAGATCTTCGCCCCGCGAGCCTTGGCATGCTCGAGCTCCTCTAGCACCAACGCGCCCGCGCCGTCGGACAACACAAAGCCATCCCGGTCCTTGTCCCACGGGCGGCTGGCTGAAGCGGGATCGTCGTTGCGGGTGGACAATGCACGAGCGGCGGCGAACCCGCCTATTCCAAGCCCGCTGGCTGCCATTTCCGACCCGCCGGCTACCATCACATCAGCCTCGCCATAGGCGATGTTCCGCGCAGCCATGCCGATGCAATGCGTACCCGTCGTGCAGGCCGTAGCAATGGCGTAGTTAGGGCCTTGCAAACCAAGATGGATCGATAGAAAACCGGAAACCATGTTAATGATCGAGCCCGGCACGAAAAACGGCGATATACGGCGCGGCCCCTGCTCGATCAATGCCTTGCAGCTGTTTTCGATATTGGTCAGGCCACCAATGCCCGAGCCCATGGCGACGCCGACACGCTCGCGATTGGCATCGGTGATTTCCAGCCCGGAATCTCGTACTGCCTGGAAACTGGCGGCCAGTCCGTACTGGATGAAAAGGTCGAGTTTGCGAGCCTCTTTAGCGGGCAGGTACTGCTCGACATCGAAATTCTTGACTGATCCGCCAAAGCGAGTGGAATAGGCGGAAAGGTCCATATGCTCTATTAGGCCGATACCACTGCGGCCGGCGAGAATCCCCTGCCAGCTGCTTGGCACATCGTTACCCAGCGGTGAGAGCATGCCCATACCGGTAATTACGACGCGTCTACGCGACACAGCAATTCTCCTTGCATTCATTCGACTCGCCCTGCTCCGCTAGCATCTGTAACGGAAAGAGAGCCGCCTTCACAGATGTCGGCCACCGGCACGACCAGCTGCATTCAACTAACTCAAACAAAAGCCGCACTGCCCTTTCGAGGCAGTGCGGCTTACTGGTTCGAAGCAGGACTACGACTTACTGCGCGTGCGCGTTGATGTAATCGATAGCTTCTTGAACAGTGGTGATCTTCTCGGCTTGCTCGTCCGGGATTTCGGTCTCGAATTCCTCTTCCAGAGCCATCACCAGCTCAACGGTGTCAAGGGAGTCGGCACCCAAGTCTTCGACGAAGGAAGCGCTGTTGGTAACTTCCTCTTCTTTGACGCCAAGTTGCTCGGCAACGATTTTCTTGACGCGTTCTTCGATGGTGCTCATACCTTGTTTTCACTCCTATGGAAAAATCAGGCAGCTGGTCTGCGCGGTAGTGTATAGAAAGCGTTTTCCGCATTTCAAGCTGAAAGCGGGCAAGCATGAACCTGCTTTCAACCATCTGTCTATAAACAAACCACAGTTTTATAACGAAACTAATCAGCCGTTATGACTGCGTACATGCGTCGGGCGTCACATTAGCTCATGTACATACCGCCATTCACTGGGACAGTGGCCCCGGTGACATAGGCGGCACCGTCAGAAGCTAGGAAGGCGACGACCTTGGCAATCTCTTCCGCCTGACCGAGGCGACCCAGCGGGATCTGCCCCAGTAATGCGTCACGCTGAGCTTCTGGCAGCTCGCGCGTCATATCTGTATCGATGAAGCCCGGAGCCACGGCGTTGACCGTGATACCGCGCGAACCGACTTCACGTGCCAACGCGCGACTGAAACCTTCGAGTCCGGCTTTGGCCGCGGCGTAGTTTACCTGCCCGGCGTTCCCCATGGCACCCACCACGGAACCGATACTGATAATTCTCCCCCAGCGGGCTTTAGTCATGCCCCGCAGAACACCCTTGGTCAAACGATAAAGGCTGCTGAGATTGGTATTGATCACCTCGTGCCATTCGTCGTCTTTCATCCGCAACATCAGGTTGTCCCGCGTGATGCCGGCGTTATTGACCAGAATAGCCGGCTGACCGAGGTGCTGCTGAATATGCTCCAGGGTGGTGGCAACTGATTCATCACTGGTGACGTCCAACACCAGCCCAGCACCTTCGATGCCGTTCTCTTTGAGCGTCTCAGCAATGCGCTCAGCCCCTGAAGATGAGGTCGCCGTGCCGATCACGATGGCGCCTTGACGTCCAAGTTCAAGCGCTATGGCCTGACCAATACCACGACTGGCGCCTGTTACCAGCGCGACCTTGCCTTGCAAATTCATACCTATCTCCTTATTCAGAGCACTGCGCCACGGGTGGCCGCAAAACCTTCGGGGGTGTCCAGATTGTAGGTGCTGAGGCCTTTGACGCAGCGCTTATTGAGACCGGAAAGCACCTTGCCCGGGCCGCACTCGACCAGACCGGTCACACCGTGTTCGCTTAACACAACAACAGTTTCGACCCAGCGAACCGGACTATAGAGCTGAGCCAGCAGATTGCGTCTAAGCGAGTCGAGATCCGAAACGATTGCTGCACTGACATTTTGCACCAATGGGATCTCGGGGGCCCGCCAGCCGGCGCCGGTCACGGCAGCGGCAAACTGCTCGGCTGCAGGGCGCATCAGGTCGCAATGAGAAGGCACGCTGACCGGCAGCGGCATGGCGCGCTTGGCACCCTTGGTTTTGCAGACATCGATGGCTCGCTCGACCGCCGCAGCGTTGCCGGCAATCACGACCTGGCCTGGCGCGTTGAAGTTGACCGCACTTACGACCTCACCCTGCGCCGCCTCGCCACACGCTGCCAAAACATCGGCATCCTCTAGACCCAAAATCGCGGCCATGCCGCCGGTACCGGCCGGAACAGCCTGCTGCATCAGCTGACCCCGCAGCTCGACCAGTTTCACCGCATCGGCAAACGGAAGGCTACCAGCAGCAACCAACGCCGAGTACTCGCCCAGGCTGTGACCCGCGACGAAGGCCGGCTTCGCACCGCCCTCAGCCAGCCACAAACGCCACAATGCAATCGAAGCGGCGAGAATGGCGGGCTGAGTCTTGTCGGTCTGATTCAGTTGGTCCTCTGGACCCTGCTGACAAAGTGCCCACAGATCGTAACCCAACACAGACGAGGCCTCGGCAAAGGTATCGATGATCAGCGATTGCTGGGCGCCATGCTCGGCGAGCATGCCTAGGGCCTGGGAGCCCTGGCCTGGAAAGACGAATGCAAGTGATGCGGACATGAAAACGGCTCTCTTGTGGTTGTTCGTCAGAAAAGAATGCGCACTAGGGCGCAACGAATTGTTCAGTTGGATGCCGATCCACCGGGTGCAGTCACATCACCCGGGTCGCTTGTGGACCGATCAGTCACAAGCAAGTGTTCGAGACGACTGCGCAATTGCGCCGGAAGATTTCGCTCTACATCTTGCGCAGCACGGCGTATAGCCGACCGAAACCCCTCGCCAGCTGCACTACCATGGCTCTTCACGACAATACCTTGGAGTCCAAGGAAGCTGGCACCGTTGTACTGAGCTGGGCGCAGGTCCGCCCGCAACTGACGCAGCAAGGGCAGAGCCAGCGCACCGACCAGGCGTGAAATCAATGAGCGACGGAAAAGCAGCTCGACCCGCGTGGCTACCATATGCGCCAAACCTTCGCTAGACTTGAGCAGAATATTGCCAACAAAGCCATCACATACCGCAACATCTGTTTCGCCGCGGAACAGCGCGTCACCCTCGATGAACCCTTGATAGTTGATACCGCTAGCCTGCTGCAAAAGCCCGGCTGCTGCTTTGACCTGTTGATTACCCTTGATTGCTTCGGTACCAATATTCAGCAACGAGACGCGTGGCTGCTCGATACCAAGGCTTTGCGCCGCAACCGACCCCATGACAGCGAATTGATAGAGCTGCTCGGCCGTGCAGTCCACATTCGCGCCGAGGTCAAGCAACAGGCACGACCCCTCAAGCGTAGGAATCGCAGTCACCATCGCCGGGCGATCCACCCCAGGCAGGGTTTTCAATACCTGCCGAGCAAGTGCCATCAGCGCACCAGTATTCCCGCCACTGACGCAAGCCTGAGCCTGCCCATCACGCACCATCTCCAGAGCGATGCGCATGGACGAGCGCGGCTTGGCGCGCAACGCCTGCGCTGGACGCTCATCCATACCGATCACTTCATCGGCATTGACAATCGACAGACGAGCGCGATCCACAGCTGGATGCCGAGCGATAATTTCTTCTAACAGGGAGGATTGGCCAACCAAGGCCAGATGAAGCGAGGGGTATTCAGCCAGACATTGGACACTGGCCGGAACAATGCAGTGGGGACCGAAGTCCCCACCCATTGCATCGATCGCTATGATCGGAGCAGACAAGGTTTACTCGTCAGCGCCCTTATCGATCACTTTACGACCACGGTAAAAACCTTCCGGAGAAACGTGGTGACGCAGGTGAACTTCACCGGTGCTCTTTTCCACGGACAGGGCGTTCGGCTCGAGTGCATCGTGCGAACGACGCATGTCACGGGCGGAACGGGATTTTTTGTTCTGCTGAACAGCCATTGGGATCAACTCCTAAACGTTTGGGTCACGCTTTAACTGAGCCAGTACGCTGAACGGGTTGGACCGCGATACCTCGTCCTCTTTCGGCTCGGGCTCATCAGGCCCAGCCGGCGGCTGGCAAACTTCTTGGTCATGGAGTGGAACAATCGGAAGAGCGAGCAGAAGCTCCTCTTCAACCAGCGCCAGCAGATCCAGAGGATCCTCTCCCACTTCCAGCACGTCATAACCCTTAGGCAGGTGCTGACTGCTCGACCCTTCATTCACCACGGCATAATCGCATTCGCTGTGAATAGGCAGAACAACCGGCTCCAGACAGCGCTGGCAAATCATCGTGACCTCAACATCCAGCTCACTGTGGATGACCACAGTGCGCTGCTCGTCGCGCCCAAAATCAAAACTGGCGCGCACCACACCCTTATCATCCTCAAGAGGATCGACGAGCCGCTTCAGCCCAGACAATTGCAGCTCGCCCTTCAGGGAAGCCGCTCGGTCAGCGAGCTTGCGCGGATCTACGTGCGGAGGTATTGGTCCTTTCAACATAAGCGCGGCATTCTAGGGATGCGCCTGTCGACTGTCAAAGGAATTCAGCCGCACAATAGCGCTCGGCCGACCATCGATCAGTACCTATATATAAAGGAAGAAGAATGCGACCCCTGCTTCTCGCATCAAGCTCCCCTTATCGTCGCGAACTGCTTTCACGCCTTCAGCTTGAGTTCGCTTACAGCGCCCCGGAAATAAATGAAACCCCACTCACCAGGGAGCTACCGGAACATCTCGTACGCCGCTTGGCCCTAGAGAAAGCCAAAGCCTTGGCACCCTCTCATCAGGATCATCTGATCATTGGCTCCGACCAGGTCGCCGTGCTTGGACAAAACATCCTTGGCAAACCTCACACCTTCGACCGAGCAAAGAGCCAATTACAGAGCTGCAGCGGCAAAAGCGTAGACTTTCTAACCGGATTGGCACTGCTGGACAGCCGAACCGGGGCCGCCCAGATCGACTGCATCGCTTTTACCGTTCACTTCCGGACGCTTGGTGATCAGCAGATCGAACGCTACCTGCGGGCCGAACAACCCTACGATTGCGCCGGCAGTTTCAAGGTAGAGGGCTTGGGAATCAGCCTGTTCCGCAGCACCGAAGGAACAGACATCACCAGCCTAATTGGGTTACCCCTGATCCGACTGGTAGACATGCTTAACAATGCCGGGGTCGAAGTACCCTGACACTGCACTAACGCAGCTGAGGCCCCTGGAAACCCATCCACAGGGCAAGCTGCGAACCAATACTGACACCGAGCTGCTTGGTAAACCGCTCCAAAGGCGAGTCTTTGACGGTGAAATCCACCAGCTCAGCTTCCCCAATTACCTCGCGTGCGACATAGCTGGCATTGCCAAGACCATCAATCAAACCGAGCTCAAGCGCCTGCTCACCAGACCAGATGAGCCCGGAAAAGAGCTCAGGATGCCCCGCGACTTGCAATCGATCGCCCCGCCCCTGCTTCACGCTGTCGATGAACTGCCGGTGAGTGGTAGCAAGCACGCTGCGCCAGAACTCGGTTTCCTCTGGCTTTTCCGGCTGAAAGGGGTCTAGAAACGCCTTGTGCTCCCCTGAGGTATAGACACGGCGCTCGACGCCCAGCTTGTCCATTGTCTCGACAAAGCCAAAGGTCGCAGCGGTGACGCCGATAGAGCCAACCAGACTCGACTTGTCGGCATAAATTTCATCCGCAGCGCTTGCAATGTAATAAGCGCCAGACGCCCCTAGATCGGCAATCACTGCATAAACTTTGATGGCCGGGTACTCCCCACGCAACCGGCGGATCTCATCATAGATATAGCCGGACTGCACCGGACTGCCACCCGGACTGTTGATCCGCAACACCACACCCTTGGTATTTGAATCCTCAAAGGCCGCACGCAACGCACCGACAATGTTGTCTGCACTCGCCGCCTCTTCATCGGCAATCATTCCGCGGACATTGATGATCGCAGTATGGGTATCACCAACAGCTTTCCCTTCCCCCATGTGCAACAGCGGCGAAAATATCAGCAGCGCCCCAAAGAGATAGACGAATGTCACCAGCTTGAAAAAGATCCCCCAACGCCGAGCTCGCCGCTGCTCCTGGACGCCGGCAAGCAGCGTTTTCTCCAACAGCTTTAGACTAGTACGGTCTTCCTTAGACTCATTCACGGGTTTCCCCCATTCATCCGACATATGCAACCACCTCAGCGTGACCAGCAGCAGAGCACAGCCAGTCACCGAGCTCCGAAAAATGATTGATAGCCATGCACGGCGAACACGACAACAGCACCTCGACGGGTTGTGCGCCGTAGGAAACCGCAACACTGTCTACGCCTGCGCGCCTTGCCATCTCCAAATCGAACACCGAATCCCCGATCATCAGAGCCCGCTCGGGCCCGACCCCGCAGTGAGCGAGGATTTCGTGGATCATGAGCGGGTCAGGCTTGCTCGCAGTCTCATCAGCACAGCGGGTCACATCGAAAAAATCAGTCCAACCCTGCCCTGCTAGGACCCTATCCAGCCCGCGCCGCCCCTTGCCAGTCGCCACAGCAAGCTGATGCCCCTGATCACGGAACTGTTGTAGCGCGTGCGCCACACCTGGATAAAGCGCCGACGGCTCAGCCTCCAGTGACAAATAATGGTCGGCGTACGCACGACGGAACGCCTCAACCAACCTTCTGTCGGTGACATTTGGATACAGCGCGGCTATCGCCTCAGGCAGACCTAGCCCAATAATCCCCTTGATACTGTCCTCATCCAGCCGCGGCAGGTCACACCGGGCCGCAGCAACCAAAATGGATTCAACGATACGCCCGATGGAATTCACCAACGTCCCATCCCAATCGAAGATCAGCAGTTCGTACTTATTCACCAAGCCTCTCCAGCGTCCGGGCCCAGACATCATCGACCGGCGCCTCCAAACTCAGTTCGCCACCGTCAGGCAAAGGAACCTTCAGCGCATAGGCATGCAGGAACAGGCGCTTACCACCCAGATCACGAATGAGTGCGGAAAACTCTTCATCACCATATTTATTATCGCCAGCGATGCTGTGACCGGCATGGCGGGCATGCACACGAATCTGATGCGTACGTCCGGTTACCGGCTTGGCCTCGACCAGCGTAGCGAAGTCGCCAAAACGGCGCAGCACGCGGAAAAGAGTCAGTGCGTCTTTGCCCTCGTCAGTGACCTCCACCATCCGCTCACCTGAACGCAGGGTATTTTTCAGCAGCGGCGCATTTACTTGCTTCTTACCGGTGTCCCAGCGCCCCCGCACGAGAGCCATGTAGCGTTTGTCGACCCCATCGCCCCGCAATTGCAGGTGCAAGTGACGCAGCATGCTGCGTTTCTTTGCGATCATCAGCAACCCGGAGGTGTCCCGATCCAGGCGATGCACCAGCTCCAACTCCTTTGCATCCGGGCGCAACTGACGCAGGGCCTCGATAACCCCGAAGCTGAGCCCGCTGCCTCCATGCACCGCGATCCCTGCAGGCTTGTTCAACACGATCAAGGCTTTGTCTTCGAAAACGATTGCCGCCTCAAGCCGCTCGAGAAGCCCTTGCGCGAGCGGGACTGGCTCGTCCCGCTCAGGCAACCGAAGCGGTGGCACCCTCACGACATCACCCGCCTGAAGCTTGTACTCGGGTTTAATACGGCCTTTGTTTACCCGCACCTCGCCCTTGCGCAAAATGCGATAGATCAAGGTCTTGGGCACACCTTTGAGCTGGGTACGGAGAAAGTTATCAATGCGCTGGCCGGCAAGCTCCGGCGAGACCTCGAGCATTTGCACGCCGGAGGTCTGAGAGGGGGTATTGGTCATGCGCGGATGATATCAATTTTCCCTTATTTGAAGCACTTAAACATTACTGTTATAGTCCAGGCGCCGCCAAAAGCGGACAGGTTAGAGAATGCCAGCGAAACCGCCATCCTTGACCCAGCAATGTTCCAGGACGTGAGGCCGTCCAGCGGAGCTTTTCTCAAGCAGCAGAAGCTCCGAAACAAGCCTTGAAGACATGATGCGTGTTCCCGAAGGGGAATCACGATAATCGATAACCCGCTCCCGGATTCTGCGAGCGGCACCCGATTTTCAAAGTATGAGTGTTGGGTGGAGATGTACAGCCCTCGGATTGCGTAGTAAAGGCTTTCATAGACGCTTCATTCCGTCCGCTACCGATTGCTGATTCCTCCTCCCGAACCATTGCTTCTGTTCCGACAGTAAGCAGGAGACGTCGTCGCGACGCCGGCCCAACCGGCCTGAAATCGCTGGACACTGGAGTGCCTTACAACCATTCCTGACTCACCTGACACCGACCGCGAGAGTCGTGTGTGCCGAACGCCGTTTCCGCTGCCTTGGAAACCGACGGTACTACATGAAAAGAATGCTAATTAACGCGACTCAGCCCGAAGAGTTGCGTGTCGCACTGGTCGATGGCCAGCGCCTGTTCGACCTTGACATCGAATCCGGTGCTCGTGAACAGAAGAAAGCCAACATCTACAAGGGTAAGATCACTCGCGTCGAGCCCAGCCTTGAAGCCGCCTTCGTTGATTTCGGTGCCGATCGCCACGGGTTCCTCCCCCTCAAGGAAATTTCCCGCGAGTACTTCAAGAAGTCGCCGGAAGGCCGCGTCAACATCAAAGAAGTCCTGAGCGAAGGCCAGGAAGTCATCGTTCAGGTCGAAAAAGAAGAGCGCGGCAATAAAGGCGCTGCCCTGACCACCTTCATCAGCCTCGCCGGTCGCTATCTCGTATTGATGCCGAACAACCCGCGCGCGGGCGGCATTTCTCGTCGAATTGAAGGCGAAGAACGCAACGAACTGCGCGAAGCACTGAACGGTCTTGATGTCCCTGCCGATATGGGCTTGATCGTCCGTACTGCCGGCCTCGGCCGTTCAAGTGAAGAAATGCAATGGGACCTCGATTACCTGTTGCAGCTATGGAGCGCAGTCAAGGAAGCCTCTCAGGATCGCGCCGCGCCCTTCCTGATCTATCAGGAATCCAACGTCATCATTCGCGCCATTCGCGACTACCTGCGCCAGGACATCGGCGAAGTTCTGATCGATAGCGTCGAAGCCCAGGACGAAGCGCTTTCCTTTATTCAGCAGGTCATGCCGCAGTACGCGAGCAAGATCAAGCTGTACGAAGATCCTGTACCACTGTTCAACCGTTTCCAGATCGAAAGCCAGATCGAGACGGCCTTCCAGCGCGAAGTGAAGCTGCCATCCGGCGGTTCCATCGTTATCGACCCGACTGAGGCGTTGGTGTCCATCGACATCAACTCGGCGCGCGCCACCAAGGGCGGCGACATCGAAGAAACTGCCCTGCAGACCAACCTGGAAGCGGCCGAGGAAATCGCCCGCCAGCTGCGCCTGCGCGACATTGGCGGCCTGATCGTCATCGACTTCATCGACATGACCCCGGCCAAGAATCAGCGCGCCGTTGAAGAGAAGGTTCGTGAAGCACTGGAAGCCGACCGCGCACGAATCCAGGTCGGCCGCATCTCGCGCTTCGGCCTACTGGAAATGTCCCGCCAACGCCTTCGTCCATCGCTCGGCGAGACCAGCGGTATCGTCTGCCCGCGCTGTAATGGCCAAGGCATCATTCGCGATGTCGAATCATTGTCGCTGGCCATCTTGCGTCTGATCGAAGAAGAAGCCCTTAAGGATCGTACCGCCGAGGTCCGCGCCCGCGTTCCCTTCCAGGTTGCCGCCTTCCTTCTCAATGAGAAGCGCAACGCGATCACCAAGATCGAACTGCGCAGCCGCGCGCGCATCTTCATCCTGCCGGACGATCATCTGGAGACGCCGCACTTCGAAGTGCAGCGCCTGCGCGACGATAGCCCGGAAATTATCACTGGTCAGGCCAGCTATGAAATGAGCCCAACCGAGGTTGAGGAAGTTCAGCCGGTCAGCTCGACGCGCACACTGGTTCGCCAGGAAGCGGCCGTCAAAACCGCACCACAGCGTACCGCGCCCGCGCCGGCCCCGATCGCTGCGCCCGCTGAGCTGCCTGCACCCGCCACTCAGGAGCCAAGCCTGTTCAAGGGGTTGGTCAAGTCCCTGGTCGGCCTCTTCGCCGGCAAGCAGGAAACGCCAGCCGCCGAAGTTGAGAAGAAACCCGCCGCTAGCAGCCGCCCGCAACGCAACGATGAACGCCGTAGTGGGCGCCAGCAGAACCGTCGCCGTGATTCGCGCAGCAACCGCGACGAAGAGCGCAAGCCTCGTGAAGAGCGCGCCCCGCGTGAAGACCGTCAGCCTCGTGAAGAGCGTCAGGCGCGCCCTCCACGCGAAGAGCGCAAGCCACGGGAAGCTCGCGAACCGCGTGAGTCTCGCGAGCCAGTCGAAGCCAGCGAAAGCACTGCACAGCCGCAACAGCAACAGCAACAGCAACAGCAACCACGTCGTGAGCGCACCCCACGCGAAGATCGTCAGCCGCGAGAAGAGCGCAAACGCGAATTGCGCGCACCGCTCGATGATGTCGCGCAGACCGCTCCAGTCGCGGCGAACGGCGAAGAAAGTTCTGAGCGTAAGCCGCGGCCGCCCCGCGAAGAGCGCAAACCTCGTGTAGAACATGTAGAACAAGCCGAGGAACAGCAGAACGAAACCGCGGAGACCGCTCAGGAGGAGCAGGAGTCGCCAGAAGGTAGCGATCGCCCACGCCGCCGCTCTCGTGGCCAGCGTCGCCGCAGCAACCGCCGTGATCGTCAACGCGACGCCAACGGAAACGAAATCGACGACGAGGCCCAAAGCAACAACGCCGAGGTAAGCGAAAGCAATGCGCCGGTGAAATCTGAACAAGTCGCCATTGCCGCAACTGCCGCCGCTCTCGCAGCGAACACCGCAGACACCGACACCGCACCCACTGAGATTCAAATTGAAGCAAGGGAAGCGGAAGCCCCAGCTCCAGCTGTGGCCGTTAATAACACGCCCGAAGCAACCGAAGTTGACAAGCCAGCTAATGTTCCCGCGACTCAGGATAGCGAAGCCGTGACACCGGTTATCGCAGTAGCGGAGCCAGCTCCGGCGGTGCAGAAAGCCAGCGAGCCCGAAGCGTCAGCAACGGCGCCCGAGACTTCACAGCCTGAGGCTACACCTGCTTTCGAGGAGCCGACCCAGACCGCGACCGAGACTGAAGCGCCGGTCGTGACGGCTAGCGGTCGTGCACCTAACGACCCACGTGAGGTCCGCCGCCGCCGCTTGGAGCAAGAGCGTCTTGCTAAAGAAGCAGCCGAGGCCGAAGCGAAAGAGAAAGCGACCCCCGAAACCCAAGCTCCGGCAGAAATGGCCAGCCCTGAAATCGTTGTCAGCGAACCGGACACCGACGCGACAAATGAGCAGCCAGCCAGCACGGCAAATGGCAATGCAGAGCCAAGCGTTGCCCGGAAGCCGGAAACACCACCTGCCGAACCTGAAGCCGAACAGGCCGTGACCGAGCTGCTCCAGCCCGAAGTGGAGGCGATCAAGCCCGCCACTGAAGCTGACGCGGATGCGCAGGAGGAAGCCGATCCGCAGGGCCTCGACAAGCGTCAAGACTGACAGGACCAGCGATGTAGAAAGGGGATGCTTCGGCATCCCTTTTTTATTTGTTGGCGAACAAATGTGGAAAGATCGCTGCGCCGCTCTTTCGTGGAGCGCCCAGATGACCAGAGAACACGCCTAGTCAACGCTTACTGTTTCCGCCTGTAGCCGCGGAGATCGGGAGATCTGTCGCCCTTATAGAACGCTAAGAACGGGCACGGCAGAGCCGAAACGGGGCTGAGTCAGACGACGTTCGGCTCGATTTCCAAATTCACACCGAAACGCTCTAGGATGTCAGCTTGGATCTTTTCGGAAAGTTGCAGGATTTGCTGGCCGGTTGCTTGCCCGTAGTTGACGAGCACCAACGCTTGCAGCCTGTGGACGCCCACATCCCCCTGTCGATAACCCTTCCAGCCTGCACGATCAATGAGCCAGCCAGCGGCCAGCTTGACCTGCCCGCCACCTTGCGGAAACGCCACCAGATCGGGGTACTGCCCGAGCAAGGCGTCAGCTTTCGACTGAGGAACCAAAGGGTTCTTGAAAAAACTGCCTGCATTGCCCAGAACCCGAGGGTCTGGCAGCTTTTCACTGCGGATCGAACAGACCGCACGACTCACATCCATCGGTGTGGGGGACTGGACATCATGCTGCTGCAGCCACTTACGGAGCGGGCCATACTCTAGACTTAGTTCCGCAGTCCGATGAAGCATGAAACGCACCCGAAGAATCACATAGCGTCCCGCCTGACGTTTGAACAGGCTGTCGCGGTAGGCAAATTCACATGCCGCCAAATCGAACTCCACCAAACTGCCAGTTTGGCGATCCAGTGCAGTCAGCCCAGCGAAGACATCCTTTATCTCGACCCCGTACGCCCCGACATTCTGGATGGGTGCCGCACCGACCGTACCGGGGATCAGACTGAGGTTTTCCAACCCAGCCAAACCAAGCTCTAGGCTCCGCAGTACGAACGGATGCCAAGGCTCGCCGGCCTCCGCTTCTATCACTACTTGCTGGCCGTCATCCTTGAGAACTCGAATGCCCCGGCTGGCCATGTGCAGCACCAGTGCTTGTACATCTCCGGTCAGTACCAAATTGCTGCCGCCGCCGAGGATCCATAGCGGAACGTCGATGCGGCAGGCCTCATTGATCGCTTCGGTTACTGCTTGATCGTCCTGGGCTTCAGCGAAATAGGCGGCACGGGCTTCGACCGCAAAAGTGTTGAGCGCCTTGAGTGAATAACCCGGCTCGATGAGAAGGCTCATTGACGCCCTCTGATCTCATCGAGCAATCCAGCAGCACCACGCTCGATCAGGTCGAGCACCTGCTCGAAGCCGTCCTCCCCGCCGTAATACGGATCGGGTACAGCGTCCGAGCCCAATTTGTATCGGCGCAGAAATAGATCGAGCTCACCGTCTGAGCCTGCTGGACGCAGGGCCTCTAGGCGCTTTAGGTTGTCGTGATCCATCGCCAGGATGAGATCGAAGCGCTGGAAGTCCTCGGCGATCACCTGCCGCGCCCTTAGAGCGCTGAGGTCATAGCCTCGCCTGGCTGCAGCCTGGCAAGCGCGCTGATCGGGCCCCTTCCCGGCATGCCAATCACCGGTTCCAGCCGAATCTATGGTGATTCGGCTGTCCAGCTGAGCATCCTGCGCGTATTTGCGCAGTACAGCCTCAGCAGTGGGCGATCGGCAGATGTTGCCCATGCAAACGAACAGAACCTTCACGCTCAAGCTCCGAGCAGTTTGCGGACGCGGTCAAGATCTTCGGCGGTGTCGACACCAGCCGGAGGCGCCTCGACCGCATCGGCGACATGAATGCGCTTGCCGTGCCAGAGCGCACGTAACTGCTCCAGGCACTCAGTATTCTCCAGCCAGCACGGCCCCCAGCTCACGAAGTCAGCCAGGAACCCGGCCCGATAGGCATAGATGCCGATATGCCGACGGTACGGAACATCACTCGGAAGCGCATCGGGCTTACGAGCGAATTCGTCCCGCGCCCACGGCAGTGTCGCGCGACTGAAAGTCAGCGCCAGCCCATTGATATCGCTCAGCACCTTTACCACGTTCGGGTTAAAGAGCGCGTGCGGATCGCTGATTGGCTCGGCAAGCGTGGCGATCGCGGCTTCGGGGTGAGCAGCCAGATTGAGTGCCACCTGGTCGATCACCGAAGGCGGAATCAATGGTTCATCGCCCTGCACGTTGACGACTATCGCGTCAGCCGTTAAGCCCAGCTGCTCCGCCACCTCGGCAAGCCGATCGGTGCCCGAATTGTGATCGACCCGTGTTAGCAATACCTGCGCACCGAAGCCTTCGCAGGCTTGCAGAATGCGCTGATCGTCCGTGGCGATCACTACCCGCTGTGCCCTGCTCTTGCAGGCCTGCTCCCAGACATGGCGAATCATCGGCTTGCCGGCAATGTCCTGCAGAGGTTTGCCCGGAAGGCGCGTGGATGCGTAACGCGCCGGGATCACCACGGTATAAGCGTTAGTCATTTGTCCAGACGCTCATCCACGTCGAGGGTGCGGGCTTCGCTTTCAAGCATCACCGGGATGCCGTCCCGGACCGGAAAGGCCATGCCGTCGGCCTTGCAGATCAGTTCGGACTTGTCATCGGTCAGCTTCAGCGGCCCCTTACAGAGCGGGCAGGCAAGAATATCGAGCAGTTTGGTATCCATGGTGTGCAGTCCTTGGATGCAGCCGACCGCACCTGGCAGATCGAGCGGCTTAGGGATGAACGAGCAGCAAACGGTCCAGCTGGGAATCAAACCAAGTGACGAAAGCTGCGGAAGGCTCGGCCTGGACTTGGAGATAACACCAGCCCGGCAGCGCAAAAGCCCGGCATTTGACCGCATCCTTCTCCGTCATCACCAAGGGTAGCTCTGGACTGAAACTCAGCTGCTCCAGGCTATAACGAGCGTGATCGGCGAAAGCATGCGGAATCGGCCGCCAGTGTAGCGCCTCGAGCGTGGTGAAGAAACGCTGTGGATTGCCGATTCCAGCGACTGCATGCATCCGCTGGCCTGCAGGAAAATGGTCAAGGGGCCAGACTTGCCCAGTGCTCAACTCGATCAATTTCGATGGCTGCAGGGCGAACGCAAACCCCGAGGGACTGTCTACCTGCGCACCGTTTATCAGCACCGCATCGACCGATTCCAGCCGCTCCAATGGCTCACGTAGCGGGCCAGCGGGCAAACAGCGTTGATTGCCCAGTCCACGAGCAGCATCAATGAGGACGAGCTCCAGATCGCGCCCCAACCGGTAATGCTGCAGCCCATCGTCGGAAAGGATCAGGTCTAGCAGCTCGAGTTCGAGCAATTTACGAACCGCGCGGGAACGATCAGGATCAATCATCACCGGTACGTTTGTTCGTTGCGCGATCAGCAATGGTTCATCGCCAACCTCGGCCGCAGAATGCTCGGGCTCTACCCGCCACGGATATTCCGGTGGTCTGGCACCGTAGCCACGACTGACTACACCGACTTTCAGGCCGCGTCGCTGACAGTGCTCGATGAGCCAGAGAATCAGGGGGGTCTTGCCGGTACCGCCAACGGTGATATTTCCGACCACCACCACAGGCACGGGCGCCCGATAGCAATCGATCACGCCGTTGATGAACCGCTTTCGCTTAGCGGTCACCACGCGGCGGTAGAGCATTTCCAACGGCGCAAGCAGCGCCAAGGCAGGATGCCCTTCGTACCAGGCCCGCTGGAGACGATCAGCAAAGGACATTAGGGCTCCGGCTGGGCCTCAATGGTAGTGATGCGCAGGTGCGCGAAGCCCAGCTTCCCGGCTGCGTCCATGGCGGTAATGACCGCTTGGTGCGGAGTTTTACCGTCGGCACTGATGATCATCGGCAAACTTGTATCGCCGCCCGACTCCTTGCCGAGCGCCGCCATTAATGTGTTCAGGTCATGCTTGACCAGCGACTTGCCATTGAGACTGAAGTTGCCACTGACGTCGATCACAACCTCCAGCCGCTTCTGCTCAGTTTCCTGTGGTGGCGACCCGCTCGCCGCCTCCGGCAGATCAACCTGCAGTTGGGTTTCGCGAGTAAAAGTGGTGGTCACCACGAAGAACAACAACAGAATGAATACCACATCGATCAGCGGGGCCAAGCCGATGTCGACATGTTCCCGCGCCTTGCGACGAAACTTCACGCCCTGCCCTCACCTAGGTCGACGTCACGGTCACCCTGCACAACTTCAACCAACTTGATCGCTTCCTGCTCCATACCGACTACGAGCTCTTCGACTCGGCGCAGGAGGAAGCGATGGAAGAACAGTGCCGGTATGCCGACCATCAGACCCGCCGCGGTAGTAATCAGCGCTTTGGAAATACCCGCTGCGAGCAACGGTGCGTTGGCCATACCAGAGCCCATGAAGGCACTAAAAATTTCGATCATGCCCAGCACAGTACCGAGAAGCCCGAGCAAGGGAGCAATACCTGCAATCGTACCCAGCGCGTTGAGATAGCGCTCGAGGTCATGGACGACGCGGGCGGCCGCTTCTTCGATGCATTCCTTCATGATCTCTCGACCATGCTTGGAGTTAGCCAGACCAGCAGCCAGTATCTCCCCCAGCGGAGAATCCGCGCGCAGCTCCTTGAGCTTTTGGTTACTGAGCTTCTTGTCCTTGATCCATTTCCACACCTGGCCAAGCAGGTGTGGTGGGGTCACTCGACTAGGCCGAAGCGTCCATAGCCTTTCGGCAACAATACCGGCGGCTGCGATGGAACACAGGATGATTGGCAGCATTATCCAGCCGCCCGCTTTAACCAGCTCCCACACGAGATGAATCCCCCTCGAAAAAGTGGCGCCACTCTAGCATAGGGCCGCCAGCCAGCCGACGGCCCCGGTTCTCATTTTTCCCGCCAGAATCGACGCTTGGTACGTAATCCTCGAACAGGCTCAAAACGGCCGAGGCGAATCCGAATCGCTCCTAGCTCTGCCGTGTCATAAAGTCGCGCCCCGGCAGTGTGCAGCCGCTGCAGCACTTCCGGATGCGGGTGTCCGAATGCGTTATGCAAGCTGCGCGAGATGAGCGCACCTCCGGCTCCTGTTGCCTCGATGAATGCGGTTGACGACGAGCTGCGACTGCCGTGATGTGGCACCAACAACCAATCGACCTCAAGCGGCATGTCGCTCGTCAGGAGCAGTTGCTCGGTATCCACGTCGATGTCGCCAGTGAGCAGCAGACGTTCGCCGCTCGCCTCGATCAGCAGCACGCAGGAGGACTGGTTTCCATCTCTGGCCCGTGGTGATTGCCAAAGCGTAAAGCGGACTCCATTCCATTCCCAGGCGTCTCCGGAGCGGCACATCTCGGCCCCTAGCGAAGCAGGCAGTCTTGCCGGCTCACCGCTGACCACTCGCCCAGCACGTATCTGTCGCTGGATCGCCGAAGCGCCACCCGCATGGTCGCTATCGGCATGGCTGAGAATCAGCAAATCGAGACCGCTCACCCCCAGCGTACGCAACGACGGCAATACAACCCGCTCGCCGATGTCGAAGTCACCATATCGCGGCCCTGTGTCGTACAGCAGCGCATGGTCATGCGTGCGGACCAGCACAGCGAGCCCCTGACCGACGTCGAACAGCCAGACTTCCGCCTGCCCTACTGCCGGCGTGTCGATGGGTGGAAACAGCAGCGGTAGCAGAAACACCAGACCCAACGCCCGAAACGGTATTCCGGGCGGAAGCAGGATCAGCAGCGTCCCAAGCGCAACCAGCAGCCAAGCCCAAAACGGCAATGACGCTGGTAGCCACGCCGGCTGCCAGCCGGCAAGCCATTGCAGCGCATCAAAGAGAATTGCCAATAACCCACCGGCCACCCATAGCACTGGCTCGCCAACGCCTGGCAACCACAACAAGGACGTGCCTAACAACGACAGCGGAACGATTACCGCGCTGACCAGTGGGACTGCAAAGAGGTTGGCAATCGGCCCACTCAGGCTAACCGGCAAGCCTAGCGCCAGCAGGATCGGCAACAGGCCCAGGGCCATGCTCCACTGTGCACGGCCTAATGCGCGCCACCAACTCCAGCTACCAAGCCGGCCGCGGAACACCAGCGCAAGAAGCGCCACCGCCAGGAAAGACAACCAGAAGCCCGACTGCAGCCCTACTAGCGGATCCAACAGCAGTACAGCATCGAGGGCGATCAGCAGTGGCAGCCAGACACCCAAATGCCGATACCGCAAACGCCACAGGAGCACCAGAGCGACCATCACCAGCGCCCGCTGGACCGGGACTTCAAAACCCGCCAGCCAGCCGTACGCAAGCGCTCCAGCCAAGGCCAGGCTACAAGCGCAGGGCAACCAGGCGACGCGCCGCGGCCAGATTCCCCATCGCGCTAACAATGCCACCAGGCCGTAAAGCAAGCCGGCCAGCATGCCCACGTGCTGCCCCGATATAACCAGCAAATGAACGGTTCCGGTGTCCTGGAGCGTACGCCAATCCGTGGTGGACAGGCCGCTGTCATCGCCCACTACCAGCGCGGCAATGGCGCCGGAGCGGCCCTGAGCATCGACCACCAACAAGCGTTGCCGCAACTGATCGCGCCATCCCGGCCCTCCCGCCGCCACCGACACGCGCTCTCCGGCTTTGATCGTGCCGCTGGCACCGATCCGCCGCGCCAAGAGCCAGGCCTCGTAATCGAAAGAGTGCGGATTAACCAAGCCCCGTGGCTTTTTCAATTTGGCAGCGAGCCGCCATCGCTCACCCGCCTGCATCCTGGGGCCGCCGTACCATGCCAAGCGAAGCCTGGACGGCAGGTCGCTATGCCGGGACGATATATTGACCAGTTCGAAACGCACCACACCGCCACGAACATCCGGCAGGTCGCTCACCGTACCTTCGAGCCAGAACGTACGGCCATCACGCTCAGTTGAAAGGCGGTCATCCAGCGCCTCGTGGGCACTGAGACACGCCCATGCAAACCCGCAGAGAAAACAACCGATCGCTCGCCAGCGGAACGGAAGCAAGACCAGGCCCGCCGCCAATATGAACGGCAACGCTGAGACAGGCGGTAATTGCGGTAAAAAACGCAGCAGTAGAAGGCCTGCTGCCAGCGCCAGCATCGCTGTACGCATCGGTTCTCCTGGATTCCTTTCCCGTGACTGGCCGCTCCGGATAGGTTAAACCGCCGAGTCACATAGCCTGACCGACGTCCTGTCGGCGCTCACAGTGTAGAATTTATGTCACAAACTCCTCTCAGCGCCGGGTCTCGTTTCAGGCATAATCGGGCGCGCTTCGCCCCGCCAGAGAATCTTCATGCCGCGTCGTTTTTTTAAACGCTACATGCCTCACCCCGACCGTCTAAAGGCACACAAGTCTTTGCGGTTTCTCGGCACGTTGATCCATGACCCCAACCTGCTCCATCTAAACCGGCATTCGGTTTCCAGAGCGATGGCTATCGGTCTGTTCTGGGCCATGATCCCGATGCCCCTGCAGATGCTGGCGGCCGCGTTGTGCGCCGTGCCAGCAAGGGCAAACCTGCCGATCGCTGTGGGCTTAGTCTGGCTGACTAACCCACTGACGATGCCGCCGGTGTTCTATTGCAATTACAAGGTAGGCGCCTGGCTGCTGGACACGCCGGTTTCCCCGATGCCGATGGAGCTCAGCCTTGCCTGGGTGCGTCAAATGCTCGACAGCCACTGGCAACCGCTCTTCCTAGGCTCATTCGTTGTCGGCGTTGTGGTGGCGATATTGGGCTATATCGCCACTCAGAGCTATTGGCGCTGGTGGGTCGGACGCAGTTGGCGCAAGCGGCAGATGGACCGCCGCTAAGACTGTTCCTTATTCGTAGCGCAGCGCTTCAGCCGGCTGTGTCTGTGCTGCCCGCCAAGCGGGATAGACCGTCGCCAGGAAACTGAGCAGTAGCGCCGCCAGCGTTACCAGCAAGACATCTTGCAGCCGCAGTTCAGATGGCAGCGTGCTGATGAAGTACACATCCGAACTGAAGATGTGCTGTCCCGATACCTTTTCCAGCCAGGCCACCAGGGCACTGACGTTCATCGCACCAAGCACGCCCAGCACCGTCCCTATCAGAGTTCCCGTCATTCCGATGATGCTGCCCTGAACCATGAAGATCGCCATGATTTGCCGTGGCGTTGCGCCAAGGGTACGCAGGATCGCGATATCCGCTCGCTTGTCGGCGACTACCATGATCAGGGTGGCGATGATATTGAACGCTGCCACCGCGACGATCAGCAGAAGCAACAGGCCGATCATGGTCTTTTCCATCTTCATCGCACTGAATAAACTCCCCTGGGTAAGCGACCAATCCTCACTGCGATAACCCTTGCCGAGACCGGCTACAAGCTCGGTTGCGAGCTGCGGAGCCCGATAAAGATCAGCCAGCCTGACCCTCACGCCTTCGACCTGCTCTGGTTGCCAACGAAGTATCTGGGCTGCATCGGCTCGGTGAATCATAGCCAAGCTACCATCCAGCTCAGCTCCCACCTTGAACACCCCGACGACGTTCAGACGCTGCATCCGCGGTGTAATACCACCAGGCGCATCGCTGAGCTCAGGCACGATCAGCGTGAGCTTATCGCCCAGCTTCAGACCAAATCGACGCGCAGTCATCAGCCCGACGATTACGCCGGATTCCCCGGCCTCTAGGTCGTCGAGACTGCCTGCGACCATCTTCGAGCCGAGGATAGACACTTCGCTTTCGGCCTTCGGATCGATGCCCTTGATTTCAATCGGCTGCATCGCCCCCCTGTAAGAAAGCATGCCTTCAAGCTGGGTGATCGGTGCCGTACCGAGCACCCCAGGGTGCGCACGTAGCTGCTCGGCCAGCGATTGCCAGTCGTCCACCGGCCTTCCGTCACCGGCTATCACGGCGTGCGGCACCATGCCCAGGATGCGGTTGCTCATTTCGCGCTGAAAGCCATTCATGACGGACAGCACAATGATCATCGCCAGCACGCCCAGCGACAGCCCGATCATGGACGTCAGCGAGATGAATGAAATGAAATGATTGCGACGCTTGGCCCGCGTGTAACGGCTGCCAATGAAGATGCTGAGCGGCCTGAACATTAGCCAGCCACCAACCGGCCATCTTCCAGGCGCAAGATGTGATCCATCTGGCCGGCCAATTGTGGATCATGGGTGACGACGAGGAAGGCCGTACGTAATGAGCTGCTCAGTTCCAGCATCAGGTCTTGAATCCCCTGAGCAGTATGGTGGTCGAGGTTGCCGGTCGGCTCATCGAGCAACACCAGCGCCGGACGGTTCGCCAACGCACGGGCGATCGCTACGCGCTGACGCTCTCCCCCGGACAGCTCCGAGGGCTTATGAGCGAGTCGGTGGCCAAGCCCCACTCGCTGCAACAGTTCGGTCGCTCGCGTACGTGCTTCCGCTATCGGCGTGCTGCCTATCAGCAGCGGCATGCAAACGTTTTCCAGAGCGCTGAATTCAGGTAGCAGATGATGGAACTGGTAAACGAAGCCAAGGGCACGGTTACGCAACAGGCCCCGGTCCTTCTCGCTGAGTGCGGAAAGCTCTTCCCCAGCCAGCCATACGCTCCCTTCGCTAGGCGTATCCAGCCCGCCGAGCAGATTGAGCAGTGTGCTCTTGCCAGAGCCGGAAGTACCGACAATGGCGACCCGCTGGCCGGGAAACAACTCCAACTGAAGCCCGGACAGCACACTGACTGACTCCGGACCCTGCTCGTAGCGCTTGCCCAGGTTGCGGCAGCTCAGTACCGCGGCCTCGTTCGCAGACCGTTCATTCATAAACAACTCACTCATATCGTAACGCCTCGGCCGGTTGCGTCCGCGCCGCACGCCAGGCCGGATACAGGGTGGCGAAAAAGCTAAGAATCAGTGCCGCCACGCAGACCTGGACCACATCGGCGGTCATCAGTCGAGACGGTAAATAGTCGATGAAATACACGTCTGCGCTGAGAAATTTATGCCCGATCAATCTCTCTAGCGCCGCGACCCAACTGCTTACATTGAGCGCCGCGAAGATACCGAGTAATGCTCCCACCAGCGTGCCGACGATCCCTATCACTGTCCCTTGAACCATGAAGATCGCCATGATCTGCCGTGGCGTCGCGCCAAGCGTTCGCAGGATTGCAATATCTCCACGCTTGTCAGTCACGACCATGACCAGCGTGGAGATGATATTGAAGGCAGCCACGGCGACGATCAGCAGCAATAGCAACCCGATCATGGCCTTTTCCATGCGGATTGCCTGGTACAGGTTGCCGTGGGTGCGGGTCCAATCCCGGGAGTAGAAGTCATCACCCAGCTGACCCGCCAGTTCCCATGCAATACGCGGGGCCTGAAACAGATCGACGAAACGTAAGCGCACCCCTTGGACCTGATCCGGCTGCCAGCGGTGCAAGCGTGCCAGATCGGAGATGTTGGCCATTGCCACATAACCATCGATCTCACCGGCCCCGACGTGAAAAATACCGCGCACGGTGAACCGCTTCATGCGGGGAAATACACCTGCTGGCGTGACGGTAACCTCAGGGGCGACAAAGGTAACCTTGTCGCCGACCCCTACACCCAAGGTGTTGGCCGCCTTGTCGCCGATAACAATGCCGAACTCACCGGGGGCCAGATCGGCCAGAGTGCCTTCGCGAAAAAACTGGCCCACGATGGAGACTTCCGGCTCGATAACCGGGTCCACGGCGTTAATCAGAATTTTGGTGACCTGCCCGCGATGAGTCAGTAAACCTTGCATTTGTATGAACGGCGCGACCGCAGCGACCTGAGGATGCTGCACGAGCCGCTCTGCTAATGTCGGCCAGTCGTCGATTGGGGTCGAGCTTTCGATCGTAGCGTGCGGCACCATACCCAACACACGGCTGCGCATTTCATGATCGAACCCATTCATCACAGACAACACGACGATCATTACTAGCACACCAAGCGCCAGCCCGATCATGGACGTAAAGGAAATGAAGGAGACGAAGAGGCTGCGACGTCTGGCGCGTGTGTAGCGCGCCCCGATATACACGGACAGCGGTCTGAACATAAATCGTTGGGTTCGCTTTCGCTGGCGGGAAATAACAAGCTGAATGACGATGCCAAGCGGCCTGATACACTCAGGTCATCACTGCAGCTCAGGGATCGACATGCCCACTGAAGACACCGAAGATCGCCGCGAATACTATCGTATCGAGGATATGATCGCACTTGAAATCCTGCCGCCGGAACACGCCGAAACAGTCTCAGGTAACGGTTCGACGCAACGGTTCGAATTGCTCGGCGAACTCCATCAGCTCGACTTTGAAGCTCAGCATCTGCTGCGTCAGATAGCCGAGGGCAACCGCACGCTGGCCAACTACCTGAAAGTGCAAAACAAGCGCATCGACCTGATTGGTCAGGCGCTCGCCCAGGACCTGTTGCAGGACCTCGGGCCAGCTCGGGCGACCGTGCTATCGGAAGGGGGCATTAGTTTCACCAATGACCAGCCGCTTGACGAAGGCTCAACCTGGACACTCAAGCTGGCGTTGATGCCCCAGGGCCTGGGCATGCTGCTGACTGCACGTATAGCGAGCTGCCAAGCGCTGGAGGGCGGGCAGTTTGCAATCGGTACATCCTTTGAAGCGTTGACTGATGCACAACGGCAACTCCTCGCGCGACATATCCTGCAGAAACAGGCGACGGAACGACGCCTGGCACGTGAAAACCTGCAAGGAACCTGATGGATGCGCCCTTTGCTGCTCTTACTGCTGATTTTCAGCCTGAACATGTCGGCACGCGCCGAAGACATCAAAATTCCGGTCGGCCAGCAAGGCCCGGCCGGCCTTCCGCTGCCCAGCCGCGGCGATGCGAAAATCGACGTACTTGATCGTTTTGGCTTAGCCGATGAGGAGCACGCAGCTGTCGGTCAGCCACCTATCACTCGTTGGGATTACCGCGATTTTTCTGTCTACTTCGAGGGGAACCGGGTCATCAACAGCGTTATTCATCACCAACGCTCCACATCATTGCAATCAGAGAGACAACCGTGACGCTTATCTATGGCCACCGCGGCGCAAAGGGCGAAGCGCCTGAAAATACCCTGGCCGGCTTCAAGCAGTGCCTCGCCCATGGCGTGCGCCGATGCGAACTCGACCTGCACCTGTCAAAAGATGGCGAGCTGATGGTCATCCATGACCCGACGCTCAAACGCACCACGGGGCGACGCGGCAAGGTCGTCGAACGTGATGCAGACGAGTTGATCCAGTACGACGCGCGCCACAGCGGCCCCCACTGGAAACACCCCTGCCCCATCCCGCGCCTAGCGGAGCTATTTGAGCAGTGCGACTTCGAGCATTGGCAGTTGGAAGTGAAAAGCGCTTCGAGGGTGCGCGCCGCACGGACTGTCCTGGCGATCAAGGCACTGGCTGAGCACCATGGACTGACCGAGCGGATTACCGTCACATCCGGCTCGAGGGAGGTGCTCAGGGCCTTGAAAAGGCTGACTCCTGAATTGTCGTGCGGCCTAGTGGCCGAGTACGCCTGGCTCGACCCGCTGAAAGTAGCCAAGCAGTACGACTGCTCGCTACTAGCATTGAAATGGACCCTATGCACACCCGAACGAATCGCCAAAGCCCGCCAACTTGGCCTTCATGTATCGGTCTGGACGGTCAATGAGCCAGCTCTGATGCGTCGCCTTGCGGATTTCGGCGTCGACAGCCTGATCACTGACTATCCCGGCCTTGCCGTCACGACGCTGCGCAACGCATAAAGCGAGGCCGCCTCATTGGCGGCCCGGCAACCTGCCTTAAAAACTTTCCCGATTAGGCCACCGCCAGCCTCGGGTATCTTCTCCGACCGGCTCAGGCCACCGGTCGGAGCCGCTCAAAAAAGCCGGTTTAGCCCGTCGAACGCGGCCACGCGGTAGGCTTCGGCCATGGTCGGGTAGTTGAAGGTGGTATTGATGAAATACTTGATCGTGTTCGCCGCGCCCGGTTGGTTCATGATCGCCTGACCGATGTGCACGATCTCCGATGCCTGATAGCCGAAGCAATGCACGCCTAGTACCGCCAGCGTCTCGCGATGGAAGAGGATCTTCAGCATGCCGACCGGCTCGGCTGAAATCTGCGCGCGCGCCATGCCTTTGAAGAAGGCCTTGCCCACTTCGTATGGCACCTTCGCTTCGGTCAGTTCACGTTCGTTCTTACCGATCGAACTGATCTCCGGAATAGTGTAAATGCCGGTGGGCACATCATCGACAAAACGCCAGCTGTCGTTCTCCACGATGCTACCTGCCGCCGAGCGCCCCTGATCGTAAGCGGCACTCGCTAGCGATGGCCAACCAATTACATCGCCAGCCGCGTAAATATTTCCGACATCAGTGCGGTAGTGCTCGTCGACCTTGATCTGGCCGCGGCTGTTGACCTTGAGACCGATGTTTTCCAGGGCGAGCTTGTCGGTATTGCCGGTTCGGCCGTTGCACCAGAGGAAGGCATCGGCCTTAATCTTCTTGCCAGACTTAAGGTGCAGGATCACGCCGTTATCCACACCTTCCACACGCTCGTACTCCTCGTTATGACGGATGAGTACGTTGTTGTTACGTAGGTGATAGCTCAGCGCGTCGGAGATTTCATCGTCTAGGAAGCTGAGCAGCTGGTCGCGGTTGTCGATCAAGTCAACCAAAACACCGAGACCGCTGAAGATCGACGCGTACTCTGAGCCGATCACACCGGCTCCGTAGATGATCAGACGACGCGGTGTGTGACTCAGGGTAAGAATGGTGTCACTGTCATAGACACGGGGATGGCTAAAGTCGACATCATCGGGGCGATAGGGCCGTGAGCCTGTCGCGATGATGAACTGGTTGGCCACCAGGGTTTCAACCATGCCATTGGCACTGACCACTTCTACGGTCTGCTCGTCGGCAAAACTAGCGGTGCCGAAGAAGATATCGATGCGGTTACGCGCGTAATACCCCGTGCGGGAAGTCACCTGCTTACCGATGACGCTTTCGGCACTTTTCAGGACGTCGGGAAACGAAAACCAACGGGGCTCCCCGATCTGACGGAACAGTGGATTGGTGTTGTACTGCATGATCTGCCGCACCGAATGGCGCAGCGCTTTTGACGGGATAGTCCCCAGATGGGTCGAGTTACCACCCACATGTGGCCTGCTATCAACCACGGCGACCTTGCGCCCAGCTTTGACCGCGTTCATCGCCGCGCCTTCGCCGGCAGGGCCCGAGCCTAGTATCACCACATCGTAATTGTAGACAGCCATATTCACCCCAGACCACGCAGCAGGCAGCCCTGCCGCTGTTAACGAATTCGGTAAACCGGGTGGCGGAAGTGACTTCGACGCACCGCCGCCTGGATCGTCGCGCCGATGCATGGGTTGCGCCGGCACTGCATGCAAAGACCAACGCCCGGAGCGCTAGATATCCCCGGCCTTTCGATCAAAAACGGCTATCAGCGTCTGGTCGCGTCGTATGCGAGATCTGCTTTGTCACCGTGGCTCGCCTCTTGATTCACCTCTTCACACTTCTCACGGCTACCACCGCAAATCGAGCATTCCTTCTCGATGCCAAGATTGGCGATGCCCCCGCAGGAGCCTGCAATGGGCTTGCGGCCCATGATTACGCCGATGGACATACCGAAGACCACCAGCAACATGACCAGAAACACGATCAACCAAGTCATTTGCTTACTCCCGCACCGAATAGCTCATCAAAGGCCTCAGTGCTTTTGCTAATGAATTCCTGCCCTTCACGAATCACGAAGAACGCTGCAATGTTTCGCTCCCCCGCGTATGCCAAACCTCGTTCGGGCCCCAGCACCATCAACACAGTAGACAACCCATCTGCCCTCAATGTCGAGGGATCGAAAACCGTCACGGCGGCCAAGTGATGATCGATCGGCGCACCGGTCAGTGGATCAAGCGTGTGCGAATACCGCTTACCGTCACGCTCGAAATAATTTCGATAGTCACCTGACGTGGAGACACCAAATCCGTCGAGTTCGACAATCCGCTGCGCTACTCGCTCGTTGTCGTGCGGTGCCTCGATTGCGATACGCCAGGGCTCCCCGCCGGGTTTACGGCCGAGAGCCTTGAGCTCGCCGGTGATTTCCACAAGGTAACGGCGGACGCCGGAAGCCTCTAGATGTGCGGTCACCCGGTCCACTGCATAACCCGCAGCGATACTGTTGAAATCAATCTGTACGGCTGCGTCTTTACAGAGCTGCTCGCCATCAATCCGAAGATGCTCATGTCCCATGTTGCCGCGAGCCGTGGCTATCTCTTCGGCAGAGGGCACACGCTCGCCGGTTCCGTGAGGACCGAAGCCCCATAGATTGAGCAACGGTTCAACCGTCAGATCGAAAGCCCCGTCGCTCTCCTCCGACAGCTGCTGGCCGGCTCGGAGGAGCTCGAGGACCCCCTCGGGCATGGCCATGCAGGCGCCGGAAGGAAGCGCGTTGAAAGTCTCGATATCCGAATCGGCACGGTACGTAGACATCTGGCTGTCGATCTCGGCCAGAATTGCATCCGTCTCGTTTCGCAGCTGCTCTTTGGACACGGCGACATCACCGGCCACGTACTTCACCGAGTAGGTGCTGCCCATGGTGGGACCACCGAAACTTTCTACCTCGTCCTGAAACAGACAGCCCGTCAGGGCTGCCGCCAGGGCGGCAACGATGACGGGCTGAAGTAACGCAGGGGTCATACTAGCCGCCAAAGTCGTCGAGCAGGATGTTCTCTGGTTCGACGCCCAGGTCGGTGAGCATCTTGATCACCGAGGCGTTCATCATTGGCGGACCGCACATGTAGAACTCGCAATCCTCGGGCGCCGGATGGTCCTTCAGGTAGTTCTCGTACAGCACGTTGTGAATAAAGCCAGTTGGGCCGTTCCAGTTATCTTCCGGCTGCGGATCGGACAACGCCAAATGCCACTGGAAGTTGTCGTTCTCGGCCTGCAGCTGATCGTACTCCTCAACATAGAAGGCCTCGCGCATCGAGCGTGCGCCGTACCAGAAGCTCATCTTGCGCTTGGACTTCAAACGCTTGAGCTGATCGAAGATGTGCGAACGCATCGGCGCCATACCGGCACCACCACCGATGAAGACCATTTCCGCATCGGTATCTTTGGCGAAGAACTCACCGAAAGGCCCGTAAACGGTCACTTTATCGCCGGGCTTCAAGCTGAATACCCACGAAGACATCTGGCCTGGAGGCAGGTCATCCTTACCTGGAGGCGGAGAGGCGATACGGATGTTGAACTTCACCAGTCCAACCTCTTCCGGGTAGTTGGCCATGGAGTAGGCGCGGATCACGGTTTCTTCGACCTTCGACACGTACTTCCACTGGTTGAACTTGTCCCAGTCGCCACGATATTCCTCTTGGATATCGAAATCTTTGTAGCGGACCTCGTGAGGCGGACATTCCAGCTGAACGTACCCGCCAGCCCGGAAATCGACTTTCTCACCTTCCGGCAACTTCAAGGTCAATTCTTTGATGAAAGTAGCGACGTTCGGGTTTGACAGAACCGTGCATTCCCACTTCTTGACCCCAAAAACCTCTTCCGGAACCTCGATCTTCATATCCGCTTTGACCGGGGTCTGGCAGGACAGGCGCCAACCTTCCCCAGCTTCGCGACGAGTGAAGTGCGACTCCTCGGTAGGCAGCATCTCGCCGCCACCGCTCTCGACGATGCACTTGCACTGAGCGCAAGTGCCACCGCCGCCGCAGGCAGACGAGAGGAAGATGTTGTTAGCGGCCAATGTTTGTAGGAGCTTGCCGCCCGCCGGTACCGTAATGGTGCGTTCGCCGTTGATCTCGATGCTCACATCGCCACTGGAGACCAGCTTGGCGCGAGCCGCGAGGATGATCACCACCAGTGCAAGCACGATGGCGGTGAACATGCCGATGGCGAGGAAAATTTCGTAACTCATCAGTTCATCCCGTCCTTACAGCTGTACGCCAGAGAAAGACATGAAGCCCAGCGACATCAGTCCGATGGTGATGAAGGTGATCCCGAGGCCCTGTAGGCCATCCGGCACATCGCTGTACTTAAGCTTCTCGCGAATGCCGGCAAGCAAGGCGATAGCGAGCGCCCAGGACAGACCAGAACCCATGCCGTAGACCACACTTTCAGCCAGGTTGTAGTCGCGTTCGACCATGAAAAGCGTGCCGCCCATGATGGCGCAGTTAACAGTGATCAGCGGCAGGAACACGCCCAGCGCGTTGTAGAGGCTGGGTACGTACTTGTCGAGGGTCATCTCCAGAATCTGAACGATTGCCGCGATCACGCCGATGTAACTCAGCAGGCCGAGGAAGCTCAGATCGACCTCCGGCAAGCCAGCCCATGACAACGCACCTGCCTTGAGCAGATAGGTGTAGATCAGGTTGTTCGCAGGAACAGTGATGGCTTGAACCACAATAACCGCGATGCCGAGACCAATGGCCGTTTCGACCTTCTTCGAGATTGCGATGAAGGTACACATGCCAAGGAAGAACGCCAGGGCCATGTTCTCGATGAACACGGCGCGGACGAAAAGGCTGATGTAATGTTCCATTAATAAGCCTCCTTGTTCGAGACCTGAGGCGCCATCTTGAACGACGGCTTCTCGACCTGTTCCCGCTTCCAGCTACGGATGCCCCAGATGAAAAGGCCGATCAGGAAGAACGCAGAAGGCGGAAGCAGCAGCAGGCCATTCGGCAAGTACCAGCCACCGTCATTTACGACAGGAAGAATGGTGTAACCCATCAATTTACCCGCACCGAACAGCTCGCGAATGATCCCGAGCGCAATGAGCATGGCGCTGTAACCGAGGCCGTTCCCAAGTCCATCGAAGAACGAGAGCATCGGCGGGTTCTGCATGGCGAACGCTTCGGCCCGGCCCATCACGATACAGTTGGTGATGATCAGACCCACGAATACCGACAGCTGCTTGGACAACGAGAAGGCGTAAGCCTTGAGCACCTGATCCACCAGGATCACCAATGACGCAATGATCACCATCTGCACGATCATGCGGATGGAGCCAGGGATCTGGCTGCGGATCATCGAGATGAACAGGTTGGAAAAAGCCACAACCAGCGTCAGGGCGATGGACATGACCAGCGCCGTTTTCAGGTTGGAGGTGACCGCCAGCGCCGAGCAAATCCCGAGGATCTGCAGGCCGATGGGGTTGTTATTGAAGACCGGATTGAACAGGACTTCCTTAATGGTAGGTTGCGACATACTCAAGCCTCCCCAGCGCGCAGGTTAGCGATAAAAGGACCGAAGCCGTTCTCGCCGAGCCAGAAGTGCAACAGGTTATTAACCCCGTTGCTGGTCAACGTCGCGCCAGCAAGCGCGTCTACCCGGTACTTGGCGTTCGGACTCTGCGGATCGACTCCACCTTTGACGATCTGGATCGCCAGCTCACCATCCTCGTTGTACAACTTCTTCCCTTCCCACAGGCTACGCCACTTGGGATTGTCTACTTCGCCACCCAGACCAGGCGTTTCTCCGTGTTGGTAGAAACCGAGGCCAGCTACGGTGTTCAAATCTTCCTGAAGGGCAAGAAAACCATAGAGCGTCGACCAAAGGCCGTAGCCACGCACCGGGAGCACCAGCGTGTCGAGTTCACCATCGGTTTCGACGATATACACGACGCTGTACTTTTCGCGACGCTTGATCGATGCGATGTCCTGCTCCGGCGGCAGTGCGTCGGACAGTTGCGGGTCCTTCGCAGCAACCAGGGGGTCAAAGGTATTTGGATCGAACTCGTCGCTGAATTTGCCAGTCTCGAGGTTGACCAGCTTGGCGACAATGCGCTCTTTATACAGCGCCTTCACCTCGGCGCCAGACATACCGGCCTCACCGAGCCCGGCGATCGCCAGAATACTGCGCTGCTTGTCTAGCTGACGGTTCTCCAGCTGGGTCGGACGCAGTGCGACAGCCGCACCTGCAACGAACACCGAGCACACCAGACAAACCAGCAGGGCCACTATCAGCGTACGGGCAGTGGATTCTTTTTGACTAGACATTACGCGCCAGCCTCCGCTTGATGTTGGCCTGGATGACAAAGTGGTCAATCAAGGGTGCACAGAGGTTGGCGAATAGAATTGCCAGCATCATGCCCTCAGGGAAGGCCGGGTTGACTACACGGATCAGCACCACCATCACACCGATGAAAATGCCATAGATCCATTTACCGGTATTGGTCATCGCTGCCGACACGGGGTCGGTGGTCATGTAGATCAGACCAAAGGCGAAACCACCCACCACCATGTGCCAGTACCAAGGCATGGCAAACAATGGATTACTGTCCGAACCGATCAGGTTGAACAGCGAGCTCAGCGCGATCATGCCGATCATGGTGCCGGCAACGATTCGCATCGAAGCGATCTTGGTCAGCAGCAGTACCGCGCCGCCGATGAAGATAGCCAGAGTGCTGGTTTCACCCAGCGAGCCATGAATGGTGCCGACAAAGGCGTCCATCCAGGTGATGCCGCTCTCTACGATATTTTCTATGCCACCTGCGAAGCCCAAGCTCAATGCAGTAGCGCTGGCATAGCCGTCAACCGCAGTCCAAACGGCGTCGCCAGACATCTGCGCCGGGTAGGCAAAGAAGAGGAAGGCACGTCCGGTCAGAGCAGGGTTGAGGAAGTTCTTACCCGTACCGCCGAAGATTTCCTTGCCGATAACGATACCGAAGCTGATGCCGAGTGCGACCTGCCACAGCGGGATGCTGGGCGGCAACGTGAGCGCGAACAGCACCGAGGTCACGAAGAAGCCTTCATTGACCTCATGTTTGCGGATCGAGGCGAACAGGACTTCCCAGAAGCCACCGACAATGAAAGTGACCGCATAAACCGGCAGGAAGTAAGCCGCCCCCTGGATGAAGTTATCCCAGGCACTGGACGGATCGAACCCTGCCAACGCACTGATCAGCGCAAACTGCCAACCTTCCTGAACTGCAAGCAGGTCCGGGCTTTGCGCATAGATCAGGTTGGCTTGGTAACCGGTGTTCCACATACCAAAGAACATTGCCGGGAAGGTGCAGAGCCAAACGGTGATCATCATCCGCTTCAGGTCGATACCATCACGCACGTGGGCCGTGGTCTTGGTCACGCTGCCCGGACGATAGAGGAAGGTGTCCGCCGCTTCGTAGAGCGCGTACCACTTTTCGTACTTGCCGCCCTTTTCGAAGTTGTGCTCGATCTTGTCGAGAAATTCGCGAATGCCCATGCCTTAACCCTCCTTCTCGATACGGGTCAGATTGTCTCGCAGGATCGGGCCGTACTCATACTTGCCGGCACAGACGTAGGTGCACAGTGCCAGGTCCTCTTCATCAAGCTCGAGGCAGCCCAATTTCTGCGCAACCTCGGTATCTCCGACGATCAAAGAGCGCAGCAACTGAGTCGGTAGAATGTCCAGCGGCATGACCTCTTCGTAGTTCCCAACCGGCACCATGGCCCGCGGGCTGCCATTGGTGGAGGTGGAAAAAGCGAATTTCTTGCCGCCCATCAACTTGGAGATATAGATGTTGAGGATCGAGTGCTTGTCGCTACCGGCACGCAGGTAGTGCAGCATCTCGCGCTCCTTACCTTCGCGCAGGCAGGAAACCTGCTGGTGGTAGCGACCGAGAAACGCGAAAGCGCCATGCGCCGTACGACCGCCCAGAACCGATCCAGATACAACACGGTTTGCACCAGGCTGCAATTCGCCAGCTGTCAGCTCATCGAGATTAGCGCCCAGGCGAGTACGCACCAGACGCGGGGTTTCAACGACCGGACCGGCTAACGACACCACACGTTCTACCGAAAGCTTGCCGGTAAGGAACAGTGCACCGATCGCGATTACGTCCTGGTAGCCAATGGCCCAAACGCTTTTGGTGGCGCTAACCGGGTCCAGAAAATGAATGTGTGTTCCAGCCAGACCGGCAGGATGCGGACCAGCGAAACTTTCAGTCTTAACCTTCGCAATCTGCTCGCCGGGTAACGAGGCGCCTTCTGCTTTACACAGAAACAGCTTACCCAGATTGCCGAGAACCTTTAGGCCTGCTTCGAAATCAGCAGCGCGCTCCGCGATGATCAATGCTGGATCAGCAGCCAACGGATGAGTGTCGATTGCAGTGACGAAGATCGAGCTGGGAACGGCATCGATAGCCGGAACTTTGCTATATGGACGTGTGCGAAACGCAGCCCAGAGACCAGCCTGCTGCAGATTCTCACGAACCTTCTCGTCACCGATCCCTTCCAGCTCAGCCGAGCCGTACTGGTTGAAAGTCACCTCTTCAGCGCCTTCCAAGTCAATGACGACCGATTGCAGGACGCGCTTCTCGCCACGATGAATCGCGCTTACAACACCCGCGCCTGGGGCGGTGAAATGAACGCCAGGCGTCTTCTTGTCCGAAAACAACACCTGACCCAGTTTCACGCGATCACCGACCTGAACTTCCATGGTCGGTTTCATGCCAGGGTAATCAAACCCTACTACGGCGACGCTTCGCACGGGCCTTCCGGCCTCGATACGCTGCGCCGGCGCACCTGCAATGGGCAAATCTAGCCCACGTTTTATATTGATCATCGGCTCGCCTAACCACTGATTTTAAAAGACTTTTTTACAGGCCCAGCGATTTAGCTGAAGGTCGAATTGCACGACGCGCGTCGAAAAATATATCGACGCGACGCTATGCCACGGGCCCAGGTAGAAATCCGCCCGATTATAGAGGCCGCGACCCGTGACTGACCACCCAAGGTCTTCCAATTTTTTGACTAAAGACAAGCGGTCATCCGCAACCGACTATTGACGCTCCAGCCGCCAGCGCATCGACCGCAGCATTATTGAGAACATAAGAAACGAAAACGGGAGCCGAAGCTCCCGTTTTCTTTCAGCAAAAGCCGCCCGTCAGCGCGGGAAAGCAGGCGGGTTAACGCCGGCCATATCTTCCATTACACGCACTACCTGGCAGCTATATCCGAACTCGTTGTCATACCAGACATAAAGCACGACTCGGTTATCGCTGCAAATCGTCGCCTCGGCATCGACAACACCTGCGTGACGAGAACCTACGAAATCGCTTGAAACAACCTCCTGCGAATTGACGAAGTCGATCTGCTTCTGAAGATCCGAGTGCATGGCCATCTGGCGCAGATACTCATTGATCTCTTCGCGGTTCGTCGCCTTTTCCAAGTTCAGATTCAGAATCGCCATCGAGACGTTCGGCGTCGGCACGCGAATGGCGTTACCTGTCAGCTTGCCTTTCAGTACGGGCAGCGCCTTGGCGGCAGCCGTAGCAGCACCCGTCTCGGTGATGACCATGTTCAGCGCAGCACTACGGCCACGGCGACTGCCTTTATGGAAGTTGTCGATCAGGTTCTGGTCGTTGGTGTACGAATGCACAGTTTCGACATGACCGTTGACGATGCCGTACTGGTCATTGACTGCTTTAAGCACCGGCACGATCGCGTTGGTGGTGCAGGAGGCAGCGGAGACGATCTTGTCGTCGGCCGTGATTTCGCCATGGTTGATGCCGTGAACGATGTTCTTCAGCTCGCCCTTGCCTGGCGCAGTCAGCACAACGCGGGCAACACCTGGGCACTTGAGGTGCTGGCTGAGGCCCTCGGCATCGCGCCACTTGCCGGTGTTATCGACCAGCAGAGCGTTTTCGATTCCATACTGGGTGTAATCCACCGAGGCCGGATCGTTCGAATAGATCACTTGAATCAGATTGCCGTTGGCGGTGATGGTGTTGTTTTCGGCATCGATGTGAATAGTGCCTTCAAACGGACCATGAACCGAATCGCGACGCAGCAGGCTGGCGCGTTTGACCAGGTCGTTTTCAGCACCCTTGCGCACGACGATCGCGCGCAGACGGAGGCCATCACCGCCGCCTGTCTTCTCGATCAGAATGCGGGCGAGCAAGCGACCAATCCGGCCGAAGCCATAGAGCACGACGTCGGTGCCCTTATGGACGCCCGTGGTGTTGCGCTTGCCAGCAACTTCAGCGAGTTCGTCACGCACGAACTGATCAAGGCTGCGGCCGTTGCCCTCGGCCTTGAACTTGGCTACGACTTTGCCCAGATCCACCGAAGCGGCGCCAAGGTCCATCTGACTCATGGTCGTGAGGATCTGATGGGTTTCGTTGACGGACAGCTCGGCTTCGTCAGCCTGACGGTGACGAGCGAAACGATGCGCTTTGAGCAGAGCAATGACCGAACGGTTGATCAACCCCCGGCCGTAGATGGAAGTCACCACGTTGTTGTTACGATACAGCTGACCAATCAGCGGAATCATCGCTTCGGCGAGGGCTTCTCGATCAATCCATTCACCAAGACACTGGTCGGGCTTCTGAGTCACGGGCAGTTCCTTCCAACATGTAGGGGCTGAGAAAAAGGGCTACATTATGCCGCCGCACCCTAGCGCCGGCAATCTGTGCAGCCGAAACACTGACAGCGTCCCGCGCGGATAGTTACAATCCGGGCGGTCCATTTTTATCGACCGGAGCCACGCCCACTCGTGTCCGTATTGCGCCTTCCGCCCATGCCTGCCGCCAGCGGCAAGCAAACCTGGGGCAACCTTCCTGGTGCCGCGCTGAGCCTGGCCATTGCCGAAGCAGCCAGCAACGCAGATCGATTCACTCTCCTTCTTACCGCCGACAGTCAGAGCGCCGAACGCCTGCAGGAAGAGCTCGCCTTCTTCGCGCCTGGCCTGCCGGTTCTGCACTTCCCCGACTGGGAGACGCTGCCCTATGACGTGTTTTCGCCGCATCAGGACATCATCTCCCAGCGGATTGCAGCGCTCTATCAGCTGCCGGAGCTGACGCACGGCGTTCTGGTAGTCCCGATCACCACAGCGCTACACAAACTTGCTCCGAAGCGATTCTTGCTCGGATCCAGCCTGGTACTGGATGTCGGCCAGAAGCTTGATGTCGAGCAGATGCGGGCGCGCCTTGAAGCGGCCGGCTATCGCTGTGTCGATACAGTCTACGAACACGGCGAGTTCGCAGTCCGCGGCGCGCTGATCGACCTGTTCCCGATGGGCAGCCCCCTGCCCTACCGCATCGACCTGTTCGACGACGAAATCGAAACGCTGCGCACCTTCGATCCAGAGAATCAGCGTTCCATAGATAAAGTCGAGTCGATCCGTTTGCTGCCGGCACGCGAGTTCCCGCTGAAGAAGGAGTCGGTCACCGGCTTCCGCGCACGCTTCCGTGAGCGCTTCGACGTGGATTTCCGCCGCTGCCCGGTTTACCAGGATCTATCCACGGGGATCACGCCGGCCGGTATCGAGTACTACCTGCCGCTGTTCTTCGACGAGACCTCGACGCTGTTCGATTATCTGCCGGGAGACACCCAGGTGTTCTCGCTGCCGGGAATCGAGCAGGCTGCGGAGCACTTTTGGAAAGACGTCCGTACTCGCTACGAAGAGCGTCGCGTCGACCCTGAGCGCCCATTGCTGCCACCCGCCGAGCTGTTCATGGCGGTCGAAGACTGCTTTGCGCATCTGAAACTCTGGCCGCGGATCGTGGCCAGCCAGGACGATGTAGAAACCGGCATCGGCCGCGAGCGCTTTCCAGCCAGCCGCTTCCCTGAGCTTGCGATCGACGCCAAGGCACCTGAACCCTTGGGTGCATTGCGACGCTTTCTCGACGAATTTCCAGGCCGCGTACTGTTCACCGCCGAATCGGCTGGGCGTCGCGAGGTTCTGCTCGAGCTGCTCGCTCGGCTGAAGCTGCGTCCGCAGGAAGTTGCTGGCTGGCCGCAGTTCGTTGAAAGCGGCGAGCGTCTAGCGATCACCATCGCCCCGCTCGACGACGGCTTGCTGCTGCAAGACCCGGCCCTGGCGCTGATCGCCGAAAACCCGCTGTTCGGCCAGCGAATCATGCAACGCCGCCGGCGTGAAAAAGGTCGTGATGCCGGCGAGAACGTCATCAAGAACCTCACCGAACTGCGCGAAGGCGCGCCGGTGGTTCACATCGACCACGGTGTCGGCCGTTATCACGGCTTGGTCACCTTGGAGATCGAAGGTCAGGCCGCCGAGTTCCTGATGCTGCAGTACGCCGAAGAGGCCAAGCTCTACGTGCCGGTCTCCAGCCTGCACCTGATTGCTCGTTACACCGGCAGCGACGATGCACTGGCGCCGCTGCACCGCCTGGGCTCGGAAACCTGGCAGAAGGCCAAGCGCAAAGCGGCCGAGCAGGTCCGAGATGTCGCCGCTGAGTTGCTCGACATCTATGCCCGCCGCGCTGCACGTGAAGGCCATGCGTTCGAAGACCCGCAGCTCGACTACGAGACGTTCAGCGCTGGCTTTCCGTTCGAGGAGACTCCAGATCAGCTGGCCGCTATTGAAGCGGTTCGCAACGACATGCTCGCGCCCCGCCCCATGGACCGCCTGATTTGCGGCGATGTGGGCTTCGGCAAGACCGAAGTGGCCATGCGCGCCGCCTTCATCGCGGTGCACAGTGGCCGTCAGGTGGCAGTGCTGGTGCCAACCACTCTACTTGCCCAGCAGCACTACAACAGCTTCCGCGACCGTTTCGCCGATTGGCCGGTTCGCGTCGAGGTGATGAGCCGTTTCAAATCGGCCAAGGAGATCCAGGCTGCTGTGCAGGAGCTGGCCGAAGGCAAGGTCGACATTCTCATCGGTACGCACAAACTGCTGCAGGACGACGTCAAGTTCACCAACCTTGGGCTGGTGATCATCGACGAGGAACACCGCTTCGGGGTGCGCCAGAAGGAACAGCTCAAAGCGCTGCGCAGCGAGGTGGACATCCTCACCCTGACCGCCACACCGATTCCTCGGACTTTGAACATGGCCGTCGCCGGCATGCGCGACCTCTCCATCATCGCCACGCCGCCTGCGCGCCGGCTGTCGGTGCGCACCTTCGTCATGGAGCAGCAGAACTCTGTGATCAAGGAAGCGCTGCTGCGTGAGCTGTTGCGCGGTGGCCAGGTCTATTACCTGCACAACGACGTGAAGACGATCGAGAAATGCGCCGCCGATCTTGCCGAACTGGTGCCGGAAGCCCGCATTGGCGTAGGCCACGGCCAGATGCGCGAACGCGAACTCGAACAGGTGATGGGCGACTTCTACCACAAGCGCTTTAACGTGCTGATCGCCTCGACCATCATCGAGACGGGCATCGACGTACCGAGCGCCAACACCATCATCATCGAACGTGCCGACAAGTTCGGCCTGGCCCAGCTGCATCAGCTGCGGGGACGCGTTGGACGCAGCCACCACCAGGCCTACGCCTATCTGCTGACGCCACCACGCAAGGCCATGACCCCAGACGCCGAGAAGCGCCTGGAAGCCATCGCCAACGCGCAGGATCTCGGAGCAGGCTTCGTCCTCGCTACCCACGATCTGGAGATTCGCGGCGCGGGCGAGCTGCTCGGCGATGGCCAGAGCGGGCAGATTCAAGCGGTCGGTTTCACGCTCTATATGGAGATGCTCGAACGTGCGGTCAAATCCATCCAGAAAGGTGAACAGCCGAACCTCGATCAACCGCTGGGCGGCGGACCAGAGATCAATCTGCGCGTCCCGGCGTTGATTCCGGAAGACTACCTACCAGATGTGCATGCGCGGCTGATCCTCTACAAGCGCATCGCCAACGCCGCCGACGAGAACGGTCTGCGTGAACTGCAGGTCGAGATGATCGATCGCTTCGGTCTGCTGCCTGAACCTGCCAAGCACTTGGTCAGGCTGACCCTGCTTAAGCTGCAGGCGGCCAGCCTCGGCATCACCAAGATCGACGCCGGCCCTCAAGGAGGACGTATCGAGTTCGCTGCGAATACCAGCGTCGACCCGATGGTGCTGATCAAACTGATCCAGAGCCAGCCCAACCGTTACAAGTTCGAAGGCGCCACGATGTTCAAATTTCAGGTGCCGATGGAGCGTGCCGAAGAGCGCTTCAACACGCTTGAGGCATTGCTCGAACGTCTGTCCGTGGAAAAGCCGTAACGATGCCGAAGACGCCTGTACTCCCCGCCCGATCCACCGATGCAGGGTGACTTTCTCCCCAACCTGCCCGCCGCCTGGCGATTACCGTTTTCCGAAAACGCAATCGCCAGGGGCCTGCAGTACGCAGCGGAGAATCGCATCAGGATCGTCCGTGAGGATTCACGGTATGTCGAAGCGACCTGCCGCGGTTCAGCTGGCAGCGTCTATCGTCAGTCGCTGGAGTTATCCCGCGACGGCCGGCTCAGCTGCATCTGCAGCTGTCCGGTTGGCCTCAACTGCAAGCATTGCGTAGCCCTGATAGCGTCCCTCGAAGCGCAAGCCGAGCGCCTGCCCGCCAAGCAGAGCGAGCAGTCCGGTGAGCGCTTCCCTGACCGGCTGGAACAATGGCTATCGCAGCTCCCACAGGCGCTAGGTGACAACCTGCAAACTGGCCAAGGCTGGTGTCTGCACTATCTGCTATGCCCTGACTTCTCCGTGGAGGTCTACAAGGTGCGTCAACACAAAGACGGCACCTGGGGCGAGCGACAGCCCTACTATGGATTGCGTGAAGCCGGATTTCGCAAGCCGACCTTCATGCAGCCGCTGGATTTGCGCATTGCCGCACTGGTAACGCTGGGCCGCACATCAGGCAATGGATTCAAGCCCAACGGCGAGAACGGCGGCGAAATCCTGCGCCTGATTCTCGAAAGCGGTCGCGCCTTTCTCAGCTGGGATCAGCCCGCACTGCAGCCCGGCCGGCCCCGGCAGGCACGCTTCAACTGGAACGAGCAAACCGACGGGGGTTTCCAGCCTGGATTGGACATGGCCGAACCCCACGGCGAACTGCTTACAGCTGTGGACCCGCTGTACTACGTCGACAGGGCCCGGAACGAAATGGGCATGGTCGATCACGGTCTGCCTATGCCACTGGCTCGGCACCTCCTCGACGCACCCGCGGTTCCATCTGCCCAGGCCGCCCTGTTCAGCCTGACGCTGCATGAAATCGCCCCGCAGCTGCCGGCCCCCGCCAAGCCCGTAGAACATCAGGTCGATGACCTACTTCCACTGCCCCACCTGAGCCTCGGCAGCCATCAGTCGGTCAACTACCAGCTCAGCAGCGGACGCATGGTGAGCGAGCACCAGCATCGTGCCGGGCTGACTTTCCTCTACGGCCACACCCAGGTTCACGGCAAAGCCAAGCCCGGCCAACGCGTACGCCAGACCGAAGGGGCTCGCGTGTTGAGCATCGCCCGCCGGCTAGACGCGGAACAGGCGCTGCGTCAGCAGTTGCAGCAACTGGGTTTTCGCCCAGCGCTGCGCCAGAGTCAGGCATTGCCGAAGGATTCGGCCGAGATGTTCGAGCTGTCGAGCGAGGCGGCCTGGCTGAATTTCACCCAAACCCAACTGACCCCGCTGCGCGAGCAAGGCTGGCAGATCGTCATGCAGCCCGGCTTCGCCTACGATCTGACCTCGATTGATGCCTGGTACGTCGACGTCGAAGAGCCGCCCGAGCACAGCTGGTTCGACCTGGAACTCGGCATCATCGTTGAAGGTGAGCGAATAAGTCTATTGCCGGTCCTGCTCGGGCTGATCCGACGCAATCCGGCCCTGCTCTCTGCGCACGCCCTGGCACAACGCGGCGACGACGAAACCCTGCGAGTGCAGATCGATCGGCGCCGCGAAGAAGATGACCAACCGCTGCAAGTGCTGCTGCCCTTCGATCGCCTGAAACCCATCTTGGCCACCCTCTCGGAGCTTTATCTTCAAGAGCAACCAAACGGCGAGAACTTACGACTGGAGCGAACCGATGCGGCCCGGCTGGCTGGGCTCGATTCGCTCCCACTGCAATGGCATGGCGGCGAGCATTTACGGGATTTCGCCCAGCGACTGCGCGATTACCGCAAAGAAGACATCAGCCCACCGCGGGACCTGAATGCAACACTGCGCCCCTATCAGCTGGACGGCCTGCGCTGGATGCAAACGCTACGAGCCCTCGAGGTCGGCGGCATTCTGGGCGACGATATGGGTCTGGGTAAAACGTTGCAGACTCTTGCTCACCTGTTACTGGAGAAGCAAGCGGGCAAGCTGGACCGACCCTCTCTTGTGGTGATGCCCACTACCCTCATCCCCAATTGGCAGGATGAAGCGGCCCGCTTCGCGCCATCGCTGAAAGTGGCGACCCTGCACGGGACGACGCGTCGACAGCTCTACCAGCACCTGACCGACTACGATCTGCTGCTCACCACCTACGCGCTGCTGCCCAGAGACATCGACCTGCTCGCAGACGTCCCGCTGCATGTGCTGGTGCTCGACGAAGCCCAGAACATCAAGAACGCCAGCAGCAAGGCCGCGCAAGCTGCCGGACGTCTGGACGCCCGCCAGCGCCTCTGCCTCACCGGCACGCCGTTGGAAAATCATCTGGGCGAGCTCTGGTCGCTGTTTCATTTCCTCATGCCCGGTTGGCTCGGCGATACCAAGCAATTCACCCGGGATTACCGCACGCCTATCGAGAAACACGGCGACGCCGATCGGCTCGAGCACCTCACCAAGCGAATAAAACCTTTCCTGCTCAGGCGACGCAAGGAACAGGTCGCGCAGGAGTTGCCGCCCAAAAACGAGATCTTGCACTGGGTCGAGCTCAGCCCGGCTCAGCGCGACCTGTACGAAACCGTGCGACTGGCGATGGACAGCAAAGTCCGCGAGGAGATCGACCGCAAAGGCCTGGCGCGCAGTCAGATCGTCATCCTCGATGCCCTGCTCAAGCTGCGTCAGGTGTGCTGCGATCTCCGTCTGGTCAAGGGCGACGTCGCCCGGCCAGTCCGGGGCGGCACCTCTGGCAAACTCGACAGCCTGATGGAGATGCTGACCGAGCTGCTCGCCGAAGGCCGACGAATTCTGCTGTTTTCACAGTTCACCTCGATGCTCTCGCTGATTGAAGAAGAGCTGCAGAGCCGCACCATCGACTATGTACAGATCACCGGCGAAACCAAGGATCGGCGCACTCCCGTCAAGCGGTTCCAGAATGGGGAAGTCCCACTGTTTCTGATCAGCCTCAAGGCTGGCGGCACCGGTCTGAACCTGACGGCTGCCGACACCGTGATCCATTACGATCCCTGGTGGAACCCGGCCGCGGAGAACCAGGCCACCGACCGCGCGCACCGTATCGGCCAGAGCAAACCGGTGTTTGTCTACAAGCTGATCGCTCGCACTACCGTCGAAGAAAAGATCCAGCAACTGCAGCAACGCAAAGCCGAACTGGCCGCAGGCGTGCTGGATGCCGGTGATCAAGGTGGCTGGCAACTGGAGCCGAGTGATATCGAGGCGCTGTTCGCGCCGCTGCCCTAGGAGGATGGATATGCGCCGACTGGTCGCGCCTACCGATTTTGATCGGGTCTACGACATCTACATGCACGAATCAGTGGTGCCCTTCCTGGGCTTCGATCCGATGACGCGCGAGGCGTTCGGCAAGGTGTTCGACCCGTTGTTCGAGAGTGGCTGTTTCTACGTATACGAAGTCGATGGGGAAGTAATGGGCTTCTACAAGGCGCAGCGGCACGTCGGTCGTACTGCCCATGTCGCCTACCTTGGAACCTTGGCCGTGGCGCCGGAAGCTCAAGGCCGAGGTATCGCCATGGGAATGATGCAGGACGCCCTTGCGCGGCTGCAGCGAGCGGGCATCACGCGTGTCGAGCTGACAGTCGAAGCGGACAATCCCCGCGCCATCACCTTTTACGAACGTCTGGGCTTCGTTCACGAAGGCACTCAGCGGGCGGCCTACAAACGTGCCAGCGACACCGGCTATGTCGATGAGCTGATGTACGGGTTGCTGCAATACGGCTGATTGGGCCGGGACGCCGGGCGAGCCAAGCCACCCGGCACCTTCGCGGCCGATCAGCCTTTCAGCTTGACCGCGGTCTGGGCCACCAGCTCGCCCTGGTAACGGGCAATGGTCAGTTCTTTATTGGAAGGTTGACGCGAGCCGTCACCGCCAGCGATGGTCGAGGCACCGTACGGCGTGCCGCCATTTACTTCCGAAATGTCGAAGAACTCGCCGATACCGTAGCCGGTGGGCACGATGATCATTCCGTGGTGCGCCAGAGTGGTCCAGGTCGAGGTAATGGTCATCTCTTGACCGCCGCCGGTGCCGGTTGAAGTAAACACGCTGGCAACCTTGCCGTGCAGCGCGCCCTTGGCCCAGAGCCCACCGGTCTGATCGAGGAAGGTACGCATCTGCCCGGACATGTTGCCGAAGCGAGTCGGCGTACCAAAGATGATCGCGTCGTAATCGGCCAACTCGGCCGGATTGGCGACCGGTGCCTGCTGGTCGACCTTGCCGCCGGCACTCTTGAAAGCCTCTTGCGGCATAGTTTCCGGCACGCGCTTGATGGTCACTTCAGCGCCTTCGACACGACGCGCACCTTCGGCCACTGCATTGGCCATGGTTTCGATGTGGCCATACATTGAGTGATACACCACGAGAATCTTCACCATTTTCAGTTTCCTCTTCCTGGGTTGTGTTCCGGTTTGAGTAGTGGAAGTCGATATGTTCAGCGAACGTCGACCAGCACGATTTCACTGTCTTCCAACGCCTTGATGCTCAGCTGCTTCTCATCTCGCACTGCCACCCCATCACCTGCCGCCGCGATTCGCTCCGCGACTTCGATACGCCCGCTGGCCGCAACCATGTAAACCTTCCGGTCCGCGCCAATCTGGTATTCGGCAACCTGACCGGCAGAAAGTGTCGCCGCAACCAGGCGGGCGTCGGCTCGAATGGACAAGGCATCACCGTCCTCTGCCATCCCGCTGGCCAAGGTAACGAAGCTGCCGGCGCGCTCACCGGCCGGGAAAGGCCGAGTGCCCCAGGCCGGTGGCAAGCCGGACTGATCCGGGTAGATCCAGATCTGGAAAATCTCGGTGGTCTCGTCTTCCAGGTTGTATTCGCTGTGGGTGATGCCGGTGCCGGCGCTCATCACCTGGACGTCACCCGCCACGGTTCGGCCGCGGTTGCCGAGGCTGTCCTCATGGGTGATCGCGCCTTTGCGCACGTAGGTGATGATTTCCATGTCGCGATGCGGGTGGCTCGGGAAGCCGGAATGCGGTGCGATGCTGTCGTCATTCCAGACCCGTAAGTGTCCCCAGTGCATGCGGGCCGGGTCGTGGTATTCAGCGAAGGAAAAGTGATGACGGGTATCTAACCAACCATGCTGAGCGCTGCCGAGCTCGGCGCGGGGGCGAATGTCGATCATTTGAGAGGCCTCTAAACGGTGGCCGACTCGGCGACAGGCGCGCCGAGTGACGGAATGAGGTGATCTTCTATTGAATCGCCGATTACATGGTTGGATTTTTCTGTACGAACCTATCGCTATGATCGATATATCCGCCGCGCGATGGACGATTTCAGGCGAGAAACGCCAGCACTTCTTCCAATAGCAGCTCGGGCACTTCTTCCGGCAGATAGTGCCCCGCTGGCAGGGCCTTGCCCTGAACGTCTGACGCAACCGCGCGCCATTCCTCAAGCGGATCGAAACAACGCTCGATCACACCCTTGGCACCCCACAGCACCAGCAACGGCGCGGCGATCATTCGCTTGGCGGCACGGTCTTCGCGGTCATGGTCGAGATCAATGCCGGCGCTGGCCCGATAGTCCTCGCAGAACGCATGAACGGTGCCGGGCAGCTTCATGCATCGCAGGTACTCGGCGAACGCGCCCTCGCTGAACGGATGCACATGATCGGCGCGGGTGGCCACGGCGGTGCGCAGGATCATTTCGGGGTCGGCCTCGAGCAGCGTTTCCGGCAGCGGCGACGGACGAATCAGGAAGAACCAGTGCCAGTAGGCGCGAGCAAAGGTTTCGTCGGTCTGACTGTACATAGCCAGGGTCGGCGCGATATCGAGCAGGATAAGCCGCCGCACGGCCTGCGGGTGATCCATGGCCAGCCGATGACTGACCCGCGCCCCGCGGTCGTGGGCGAGCAGGTCGAAGCGCTCGAAGCCCAACGCGCGCATCAGCTCCACCTGGTCGCGCGCCATCTCGCGCTTGCTGTAGGCGATATGATCCTCGCCGCCTTCGGGCTTGCTGCTATCGCCGTAACCGCGCAGGTCAGCCGCCACAACGGTGAAGCGCTGAGCCAGCTGATCGGCCACCTTGTGCCAGATTACGTGCGTCTGCGGGTATCCGTGCAGCAAGAGCAGAGGCGGACCGGAGCCGCCCTTGCGATAGTTGATCCGAACGCCGTTGACCTCACACTCGTTACGCTGGAACTGCTCGAACATGGGACTGCTCCTGAGGGAAGAGCCCTAAGCCTAGGCGTAGCCGGGCCAACCGCAACAGCTGCCGATGCAACAGAAACCCTCAGCCCAGCACCAGCGGCAGGAACAATGCGATCAGAATGCCCAGCAGACTCATCCCCAGCGCCGCGAATGCGCCGCACTCGTCACCTTCCTCCAGCGCCCTCGCCGTGCCGATGGCGTGCGCGTTGATGCCATAGCTCAAGCCTCGTGCCGCCGGATGATCGACGCCGGCCCAACCCAGCAACAGCGGCCCAAGCGCGGTGCCGATGACCCCGGTGAGCATGACGAATACCGCTGCCAAAGACGCCAGACCACCCAGCTGTTCAGCCACCAACATCGCGATCGGCATGGTCGCTGCCTTGGGCGAGAGGCTCATCAGCACCGACAGATCCGCACCCAGCGCGCCGGCGATCGCCAGGGTCAGCGCAACGCCGAGTACACCACCAAACACCAGCGTAATGAGGATCGGCCAGAACAGCTGCTGGATGCGGCGGATATGGCGGTACAGCGGCACGGCCAGCGCCACGGTCGCCGGACCGACCAGCACGGCGATCATCGAGGCGTCGGCGCGATAGCTCGCATAGTCGATGCCACACAGGTAAAGCGTGCCAACCACCAGCAGCATGCCGATCATGACCGGCTGCAACACCAGCCAACCACTGCGTCGGTACAACGCCAGTGCCAGTTGAAAGGCAATCAACGTCAGCGCCACTGAGAACAGCGGATGATCAAGGGTCAGCGTCCAAACGCTATGCCAGTCGACGCCGCTCATGCCTGATCCTCCCTTCGGCGGTCCATGCGCCGAATCAGCCGCTGCATCAACCAGCCGCAGAACGGCACGGTCACCACCAGCGACAACACCAGCCCGGCGGCAATCGCCGGCAGGTCTGCAAGCAAGGCCTCGCTGCTGGTCATGATCCCCGCCGCCGGCACGATCAACAGCAACGGCAGATACTGCAGCAGCAGCGCGGCGGTCTTTTCCAGCGGCTCGGGAATGCCGCGGCGCAGCAACAGCAGCCCGAACAGCAGCACCATGCCGATGATAGGACCGGGCAGCGCTGGCAGCAGCGAGAGATGGATGACGCTGCCAAGCAGCTGCAGTACGACCAGCCAGGTCAGGCCTTTGAGAATCATTGAGGGTCCTATCAAAACGGTTGAGCGGAACGGGTAATCATGCAGGGAACGGCCGCTGACAGCACGCATCGGCCACACGCGAGCGACTATGACTTGCCTCGCTCGCCTCGAAACAGGTGCAGATGCGCACGGAAAAACCGCATCAGCTGATTGCGCGGACTGTGGCCTAGCGTCGCACGGTGCAGGCACGGTGCAGCGACCACATTACCGAGGTCGTCGCCAAACCCCTACGCTACGAGGGCGCACGCCTTGGATGGCCCGTCGGATGCAGATCCAAACCAGCGCAGCGACCATCTGATGCGTATTTTTCAGCAGTACCTGAGCCTGTTATGCGAAACACCCTGATCAGATCATCGGCGCCGCCTGATATAGCCTGACAGGGGCACCCCAATGACCGAACGCATCCGCGCAACAATCATCGACACCGTTGATCCACGCAAGCCGATACGCCTGACCCCGGCACAGGCGGGCGGGCCGATTCACACCCGCAGTTTTGCCGGCCTGTTCCGCAATCTGCGCCTAGTCGGCGGCGGACTATTGTTTCTGCTCTATTTCGGCACCCAGTGGCTGACCTGGGGCGGACGCCAGGCGGTGCTATGGGATTTGAACAAACAACAGTTCCATATCTTCGGGGCGACATTCTGGCCGCAGGATTTCATCCTGTTATCGGCGTTGCTGATCATCGCCGCCTTCGGCTTGTTCTTCATCACTGTGCTCGCGGGTCGAGTCTGGTGCGGCTACGCCTGCCCACAAAGCACCTGGACCTGGGTGTTCATGTGGGCTGAGAAAGTCACCGAGGGTGATCGCAGCCAGCGAATTAAACTGGACGCCGCCCCGCTGTCATTCAGCAAGCTGCTACGACGCACTGCCAAGCACGCCGTCTGGCTTGCCGTAAGCCTGGCCACGGCGATTGCCTTCGTCGGCTACTTCACCCCGGTCCGTGAACTGGTCATCGATCTGTACAGCCTGCAGCTGGGCGGAACCGCCGCGTTCTGGCTGTTCTTCTTCACCGCCGCGACCTACATCAACGCCGGCTGGCTGCGTGAACAGGTGTGCGTGCACATGTGCCCCTATTCGCGCTTCCAGAGTGTGATGTTCGATGCCGACACGCTGGTGGCGTCCTACGATGCCGCCCGGGGTGAACAACGAGGCGCGCGGCGCAAAGACGCCAACCCAAAGGCCGAAGGCCTTGGCGACTGCATCGACTGCACACTGTGCGTGCAGGTCTGCCCCACCGGTATCGATATCCGCGACGGCCTGCAACTCGATTGCCTGAGCTGCGGTGCCTGTATCGACGCCTGCGACAGCGTCATGGACAAGATGGGCTACGCCCGAGGGCTGGTCCGATATACCTCCGAACGTGCGCTTGAAGGCGGCCAAACTACGCTGCTGCGACCGCGCCTGATCGGCTATGCTGGAGCGCTGGTGATTATGATCGGCGCCTTCGTCTGGGCGTTGGAAGCGCGACCGACGTTATCCCTGGATGTAACCAAGGATCGCACCCTCTACCGAGAAAATATCGAGGGCCAGATCGAAAACATGTACAGCTTGAAGGTGATCAATAAAACCCAGCAGCCGCACGACTATCTGATCACCCTGGGCGAAGGCCCCTACGAGCTGCACGGCCCGCACCAGATCAGTCTCGCCGCAGGCGAGATCGTCGATATCCCGGTCAGCGTGGCGCTCGTTGACGACAATGTGAACGCGCACGAGAAGCTGCACTTCTCGGTCACTGACGCGAGCGACCCGACACGCCAGGTAACGGCTCCGAGTAGCTTCATTGCACCAAGCGTTCGATAGGATGGTGGCAGTTCGCATGCGCCCGCTCACGCGGCTGACCGATATTGCCCCTTGCTGAAGCTGAAGCAGATGAAGCGCTACGAGAAATTCGCTGACGAAATTGCCGAACTGATCCGCTCCGGCGTGCTGGCGCCGGGCGAAAAGGTGCCGTCCGTGCGCCATGCCAGTCGCACCTACGGCGTTAGTCCCTCCACCGTGTTCCAGGCGTACTACCTGCTAGAGGATCGCGGATTGATTCAGGCCCGGCCGCGCTCGGGCTATTTTGTTCGCGAGCACGCCAGACGCCTGCTTCCCGAGCCTGAGATCAGCCCACGACTGAGCGAAACCACCGATGTCGACGTTAGTGAACTGGTGTTCTCGGTGCTCGCCTCGCTGCGCGATCCGGACACCGTTCCGTTCGGTTCCGCCTTCCCCAGTCCCGACCTGTTTCCCCTGCAACGCCTGGCCCGCTCCATGGCACACACCGTGCGCGAGATGCCGGGGCGTGAGGTGATCGCCGAGATGACTACCGGTCACCCTGACCTTCGCCGGCAAATCGCCCTGCGCTATATGGTCAGCGGAGTCATGCTGCCGTTGGACGAACTGGTAATCACCACTGGCGCGATGGAAGCGTTGAACCTCTGCTTACAGGTGGTCACCGAACCGGGGGATCTGGTCGCCATCGAAGCGCCCGCGTTCTACGCCACCTTGCAGGTGCTGGAGCGGCTCAAACTTAAAGCTGTGGAAATCCCGGTGCATCCGCGTGACGGAATCGACCTGGGCACCCTGGAAAGCCGCCTGGGCAGCCTGCCAATCAAGGCCTGCTGGTTCATGAGCAGCCTGCAGAATCCGCTCGGTGCGAGCATGTGCGAGGCAAACAAAGAGAAACTCTATGCGCTGCTGCAGCGCCATCAGGTCCCGCTGATCGAAGACGACGTCTACGCCGAGCTGTACTTCAACCAGGAGCCGCCGAAACCGGTCAAGAGCCACGACCGTGACGGATGGGTAATGCATTGCGGGTCTTTTTCCAAAAGCCTGGCGCCGGGTTACCGGATCGGCTGGGTGGCGGGCGGGCGCTATGCCGAACAGATCAGCCGCCTCAAGCTGATGACGACGATTTCTCCCTCGGTGCCGGCCCAAGCGGCTATCGCTGATTATCTGCAACATGGCGGCTACGACCGCCATTTACGTAAACTGCGTCATGCACTGGAACGTCAGCAGGGCGAAATGTTTGCCTCCGCCGCGCGTCACTTCCCTGCCAGCACCCGGGTAACGCGGCCCAGCGGCGGCTACTTCCTCTGGTTCGAATTTCCCGAGGGAGTCGATTCGCTGCAATTGTTGCAGCTGGCGCTCGCGCAGGGCATCAGTCTCGCTCCAGGCCCGATCTTTTCAGCCACCCGGCGCTTTCGCAATTGCGCACGCCTGAACTACGGCCATCCTTGGGACAAGCGCAGCGAGGACGCGATGGAGCTGCTCGGGCGGATCGTGAAGTCGTTCTAGCGCCCGGTTCAATAGCGGCGCTGCATGACGCGAGCGCGCCTGTTTCACAACCGGGAACTACACCTCAATCGTGCCTTTCAGATACAACACCGCATGCCCGGCGACAAAAACCCGCTCGCCTTCGACCCGGCAGTGCAGCAAACCGCTGCGGCGCGAGGCCTGCAGCGCCAGCAACTGCGTCTTGCCCAGCCGTTCGCTCCAGTAAGGAGCAAGGCCTGCATGGATGGAGCCGGTGACCGGGTCCTCGTCGCCGCCATTGGCCGGCCAGAAATAGCGCGAGACGAAATCCTGCTGACGTCCCGGCGCGGTCGCCACGACATCCAGTGGCGCCAGTGACTTGAGCAGCGCGAGATCGGGTGATAGCTGTCGCACCTGATCTTCATCTTCGTACACGGCAAACCAGGCCTGGCTGCTTTTCAACACCGTCTGCGGCAAGGCACGAAGGCCATTGAACAGCTCGACCGGCGGGTTTTCGACGGGTTCCGGGGCACGGTTGGGAAAGCTCATCTCCAGCAAGCCATCGTCCAACTGAGCGACGCTGATATCACCGACCGCGGCCGCACGGAAGACCAGCGGAGCCGTCGCCAGCTTCTGCCCCAATAGAACGAAAGCACTGGCCAAGGTGGCGTGCCCGCAGAAATCGATTTCGGTGATCGGTGAGAACCAGCGAATGTGAAAAGCCCCATCAGGCTCACGCACGAGAAAGGCGGTTTCTGACAGATTGTTTTCCACGGCAATGGCCTGCATCTGCGCGTCACTCAGCCATTGCTGAAGCGGCACGACCGCAGCGGAGTTGCCTTTGAACAGCTCATGAGTAAATGCATCGACCTGATAGATCGGCAGTTTCATCGTCGTCCCTCAATCCCATGCAAGCCCCCGATTGGGCCCGCGAAAAGGATGAGTGTCGCCGAGCGCGGAGTCTTCGGCAAAGGCCATCTGCGAGAAGAGATCAGAGCGGTCTGGTATCCCCGACCGCTCGACTCGCTATCGTCAGGACTTCTTGGTGCTCGCCGTCAGCGTCGGCTCCAGTGGCGCACCAACTGGCTGGCATTGCGTCTGCGCGCCGGGTTGCAGGTACGGCTGCAGGATCGGCGCCATGCCTTTGAGCACCTGCACCGGCAGCGCCGAGGTAAAGCGGAAGCTGTCCGCGCCGCGCCCTGGAACATAGGCGGTCAGCGTGCCGAAGTGGTTCGGCCCGAGGTAGAACACGAAGGTTGCGGTGCGATTCAGAGCCAGCGAGCTGATCAGCCGGCCGCCGGCCCCAACGGTCTGGATCCGGTTGTCACCCGTTCCGGTCTTGCCACCAACACGCAGGGCTTCACCGTCAGCCTGCACAAAGCTGCCACGCAGGCGCCGCGCCGTGCCCCCCTCGACCACCGTTGCAAGCGCTTCGCGCAAAGCCGTCGCAACCTCACTCGGCAGCACCCGCACACCCACATCCGGCTGGATGCCGAGGCGAGTCTCGTACGGCGTGTCACTGGCGAAATGCAGGCTGTCGATGCGCACGCTCGGCAGCCGCACGCCGTCGTTGACGATGATGCCCATCAACTCGGCCAGCGCCGCCGGACGATCACCTGAACTGCCCAGCGCGGTGGCCAGCGACGGCACCAGATGGTCGAATGGATAGCCCAGACGCTGCCAACGGCGATGGATATCAGTGAACGCCTCGACTTCCAGAATGATGCGGATGCGGCTGTCCCGTGCGCTCTTGTGGCGACTGCGGAACAGCCAGCCATACACTTCCTGGCGCTCGGCGCTACTGGCCGCGATCACTTCGGTAATACCCGCCTCGGGATGCTTGATCAGATAACCCAGCAGCCATAGATCCAGCGGATGGACCCGGGCTATGTAGCCTTGATCCGGCAAGCTGTACGACCCCGGCGCATAGCGCTCGTACAGCGAGTCGAGCGCCTTGTCGGTGAGGTCCGCAGTCGGCAGTCGGGCCTTGAGGAATCGCTCGAACGCTACGCGATCTGCCTCGGGCATCAGATAACGATGCACCGCAGCCAGCCTCGATGGGGTTGGCCGCATGCCGTCCAGCAGTGCTTCGATGCGTTCGTCTGCACTCTTGTCGCGGTACTTGCGCCAGAAGCGCTGGAGAAACACCGAGCCCTCACGGTCAGCAAAGCGCTGCAGGTATTCCCGCCGCTCGGGATTGTCGTCAGTTCTGAGCAACTCGGCGCCGTTGGAAGTCTGATAGGTGCTGTAGCTCACCAGATCACGCATCAACCGAACGAACGGCAGGTTGATCGACTCCTGCAGGGCTTCACGCATGGTCGGCAGGCGGCCATCGTCCTGATGACGGAAGTTGCCGAACCGGTGCATACCGGCGCCCGTGAAGAAGCGCTCGGTCGGGCTGGCCGAGTAGCGCCGTTCCAGCGCGGCATCAAGCATCGCCGGCAAGTTGCGATCCTCATGCTGAATAAGATACGCCAGGGCCCAGCGGGTCAGCGGATCCAGCGCCTCGGCCTTGCGCAAGGTGGCGGCATCGCTCGTCGCGTAGCGCTCGTGCAGCTCGGCAACAACCTCGAGATAAGTCGTCAGTACCCGCAGCTTCGCGGTCGAGCCCAGCTCCAGCTTGCTGCCCTCGTTGATATCGAACGGCTGGTTGGTGTTATCGGTCTGCACCCGCACGCGAAAGCCCTGCTCGCCGCGCTCGAACAGTGTGAAGCTGTAGCGCACGTCGCCGGTACGCTCAGGTGACAACATGCGCTCGCCGAACAAACCAGCCTCGCCCGCGAACGCCGGATCGGCCAGTCGATGCAGGTAGTTGCTGATCTGCCCCTGCAGTTCACCGTGCAGCGGCGTGGTCGCGGCCAGATCGAGACGATCGAGTTCATACAACGAAACACCCAGCAGGTTGCTGAGGCGCATCCGAGCCGCCGTGATGCCTTTGCTGGAAGGCACCTCTCGGATACCCGGCTCGAGGCGCAGGTCCCGGAACACAACCTTCTGCTGCAAGGCGGCATTACGCAGCCGTGTATTGATGACGCCGCCGTTGGCCAACAGGCGGATATGACTGTCGGTGAGTTCCGCCATGTCGTCGCGCCCTGCCCCGAGGTAATACGACGGGCGCCGCTGAGCGATCAGCAGCGAGAGCACCTGACGCAGCGCCAGCCCCTGCGTTTCATAGCTAACGCCCGCGTTACGGCGAGCATCGAGCACCCGGTTGACCTCGGCAAAATCGGCGCCGTACCAGAGGCGCAGACCGTCGGCGATGCCGTGCACCTCGCCGTGACCGTAGGCGGCCGAGAGCGGCACGCTGTTGAGGTAGTCACGCACGATGCGCTGCCGGGTGACCATGGTCTGCTGGCCTTCGCGGTAGGTACGGACGCTGGCAGAAATCATCTGCCGAATCTTTTCCTCAGCATTGCCAGTGCGCCCTTCTGGCGAATGACGGTATTTCTCCACCTGCGTTGCCAAGGTACTGCCGCCAGCCGCCTGGACCGGCAGGCCGAGCTTCTTCTCGACCTGGCTGACCGCCGCCATGGTGAAACGTGGCCAATCCACCGCGGGGTTGGCTCGTGGGCGGCCGGCGTCGAGCAGTCCGCGATCCTCGATGAACAGCAGGCTCATCGCGATGACCGGCGGTACGTCATCGAAGGTCTCGTAGTATTGGTGCGGATAACTGTTGGCATACAGGGGCTCGCCTCGACAATCGTCGATGGTCAGTCCTGCCTGGGATTTCTCCGGATACGGTACGAAGAAGCCGCGGTTCACGTAGCGCAGCAACGCCGGCGAAAAACTCACCTGCTGCTGCACGCTGAACCCCCGTTGGGTCAGCCGTTCCAGGAACGTCGGCAAGGCCGCATAGCCCAGACGGCGGTCGAATGGTCCTGCCTCGGGAAATTTGATACTACGGCTCGCACCGGGCTCGAGCTGGTAGTCCAGATTCTCGGCGTAACGGTTAAGCCACAGCGCCTGCAGTTTCGAGGTGTGCATCTCATGCCAGGCGGCATAACCGCCCCCGGCAAGCAATGAAACGCCCAGGAACACACCCATGCGGCGCGCCAGACGGCTGCCGTGCGTACGTGTTCGCCCAGGCTTGTCAGCAGATGGCGCGCGCTTGCTGCCCTCTGCCCGAGATGTGTCGTTTCGCCATACTGCGCCCATCGTTTCCGGCCTGGCTTCTGATAGAAAAATACAGGCTTAAGCTTAGCTGTCGAGGCATCGCTCGACGTGCTCGAACAGACGAACGGAAGGGCTCAAAACGGCGGTCTGCGAACGAATTTCAGGGCTAGTTCAATGGCGCAATCACTCGACCCAACGGGGATAGAAACCGAGGCGAGCCTGCAGCCGGACATCCTGCAATCGGTAGACCTCGGCGGGCAGCGCCTCCGCGCGGCTTTCGGAGCTCAGGGCATCCCCTCGAAAGAAGAAACGTCGACCATCATCGAGAGTGAGAAACAGGCCCAAGGCACCATGACCGGCCAGCTTCACCAGCACTAGCCGTTCGTCGCCAAACAGATCGAGACTCTCCCCGAACCCGTAAACAGCGCGGCGTTCCAGGCGAAGTGGCTGCCACCTGACCCCGTGAGAAAACTGCCCCGGTATGACCGCGGGCGGTGTGGCACTTTGCGCGTAGCGAATGCTCTCCGGACTTGCGAGCACCGGGAGTTCGGCAAAATCCACCAGGCCAGAGGCATGATTCCAGCGCGCGCAGCCCAGCACCACCCGGTCGATGGCGAAGCCATCCCCATCGAACTGGTCTCGCGCCGGCTGCACTGCGCTGTAGCGTTTCGCGCGCCAGGGGATTACGCCGTTCAGCTGAGCGTCGATTTGCCGTCCGAGACCCGTACCGAACAACAGGCGGCTACCCCTGTGTTCGATCAGCACGGCGACATGATTGAACTCGGCTGACGGCAGCGAACCACCGTCACGCCAGGCATATTCACCGCTGGAAATAGTCCGCCCGGTTTGGACGAGGCTGAAGCGCAACTCCGCAGCCGATAAAGCGCCGGAGAAAAGTATCAACAACACAGCCAGACTCTTCAGGACACGCATGGCTCAAACTCCCGTTCCAGGCAGAAACGGCGAACTGTCATGCCCAGCAAATGCCAGCGGCAGACGTGAGCGCCGCAGTGTCCAGTGACCGGGCTCCAGCGCGAGCAGGCGTTCGGCGCCAGGCAGAGCCGAAACACCCAGCGCTGCGTACTGCTCGGGCCAGACTACTTCTGCCCGGGCCTGTAGCTGGAGCAGATCTCCAGTGGCGAAATCGATGAACAGCAGACCGCAGCGGGGTTCACGGACCAGATTGCCAAGCGTGTTGAACAGCCGATTTCCACTGTAATCCGGCATCCAGAGTCGGCCGTCCCGACCGAGCTCGACGAAGCCCTGCGGCCCGCCACGGTGTGAGACGTCTGCACCGCCGCCCTCCGGGTCCCGGCTGTCGCTGGCGATAAACAGGGTGTCCGCCTGCCTGACCAGGCCCAGCCATTCGTTGGCCAATCCATGTCCTTCGAGCGTCTGCCCCGGCTGGCGCGGAGCCGTATGCCACTGTCGCGCCTGGATGTACTTCGGGCAATTGCCGAATGCCTGCGCCACGGCCACGCTGAAGCCTTGCGCATCGCGTTGGAGGATTCGTCCGTTCAACCTGTTTCGACGGCGCGTCGGCCAGTCCAATCCCAACAAGCCAACGGGGCTGTGCGGTTGCAGCAATGGTGCAATCGGATCATCCGCCTGCATGCTGGCCTCGACACACAACAAGCCCGGGTCCGGCGACCAGGCAAACCCGGGTTCGCCACAGAGCACCGAAGCATAGGGTTGCCCTTCGCTGTCTGATGCAGCGACCAGTAATGCTGGCAGCTGTGCGAAGAACTCCCGGTGCTGTTCCGGCATGACCGAGTGGATCATTCGACTGCCGATCTGCTCGGCTTTTTCGCGCACGCCGACACGGCTCTGTACCCACTGTTCGCCGGCATGGAAAGGACTGGCCATGGCGCTTGCCTCCTTACTCCAGACCGGGCATGCCGACGTAACCCGGCAGCTGGCGAATACGTGAGCACCACGCCCTAACTGCGGCAAACGGTGCGAGATCGAGACCGCCCTCCCCGGCCAGCGCCGCATAGGGGTATATCGCGATGTCAGCGATGCTCGGGCCGGCCGTTTCAGCGAGCCAAGCGTGCTGCGCAAGCTGTTGTTCAAGCAGGCTTATGGCGGCCACGGCACGGTTTGCGGCTAATGCTTCGTCGATTGGCCTGCCGAACAGACGCCCCGCACGGGCAGTGGCTGGGCCATGGTGCATCTCGTTGGCCGCGAAGCTCAGCCAGCCGACGATGCGCGCCTGAGCCAACGCATCCTGCGGGAACCAGGCTTCATCGGCATATCGCCGCGCCAGATAAACGAGGATGGCCTGAGAGTCGATCACGCGGAACTCGCCGTCCTCAAGTACCGGCACCTGCCCGCTTGGGTTGGTCGCCAGGAACGCTGACTGCCGGTGCTCACCCTTGAGCACATCCACCGGCACCCGTTCAGCCGTTTGGCCGATCAAACCAAGAAACAGGCGAACCTTGTAGCAATTGCCGGACAGGGTCATGTCGTAGAGTTTCATCGTGTCGCTCCTTGAGGATGGGCCTGAATCAGGCACGACTGGATAATAGACAGACCTGTCTGTACACTGCAAGCGCAATGTATGGGTCAGCGGACAATTGGAGGGAACAGTTTCGCTCCCGCATAATGGCCGGCCGAGGAGACCTACATGGCAACCAACAAGCGCGACCTGCTGCTCGCCACTGCGGAGCGGCTGTTCTACACAGAGGGCTACCACGCTACCGGTATCGATCGGATTCTCAGCGAATCGGGCGTGGCCAAGATGACCCTGTATAAGCACTTCAAGTCGAAGGACGAACTGATCCTGGCGGTGCTGGAAGCGCGCCAGCTGCCGATGCTCGAGCGTTTGCGAGAGGCGCGCAGCGCGTTGCCGCCGCGCAAGGCGCTGCTGAGCGTTTTCGATGGACTGAACAACATGATTCACAGCCCAACCGCGTTCTGTGGCTGTCTGTTCATCAACGCAGCGGCCGAATATCTGGATCGAGAACACCCGATCCATCAGCGCGCAGCGGGATACAAGGCGCAATTTCAGCACCATCTGCGCGAGCTGCTGGAAGCACTCGATGCACCGCTGCCTCAGCAGCTTGCACGCCAGTTGCAATTTCTTATCGAAGGCGCACTGAGCATGGCGCACATCGAAGGCCCGGATGACCAGGCGCTGCTGGCCAAGGCCTCAGCGGAGCAGCTGCTGCAGGCCGCCGGCGTCTAAGCGGACGCCGACTCCCATTCAGGACTCAGCTTTGAGGCGCTTCCTTGACCCGGAACCAGGCGGCGTAAAGCGCTGGCAAAAACAGCAATGTCAGCGCAGTCGCGACGATTAACCCGCCCATGATCGCCACCGCCATCGGTCCGAAGAACACACTGCGTGACAGCGGTATCATCGCCAACACCGACGCCAGCGCTGTCAGCACGATGGGCCGGAAGCGCCGCACCGTGGCATCGATGATGGCATTGAAACGATCCTGCCCCGCGCCAATGTCCTGCTCGATCTGGTCCACCAAAATCACCGAGTTGCGCATGATCATGCCGGACAGAGCGATGGTGCCGAGCATCGCTACGAAACCGAACGGCTTGCCGAACAACAATAGGAACAGTGCTACGCCAATCAGCCCCAGCGGTGCGGTCAGGAACACCATCGCCGAACGTGAGAAGCTTTTCAGCTGCAGCATCAGCAGGCTCACCACAACAATGATGAACAGCGGCATTCCGGCATTCACCGAGGCCTGGCCGCGACTGGAGTCCTCGACGGTACCGCCGACTTCCAGCAGGTAACCGCTGGGCAGCGCCTCGCGTACCTCACTCAGGGTCGGCTCGATCTGTTGCACCAGCGAGGCCGGCTGCTGATCGCCATAGATGTCGGCACGCACCGTTACCGTCGGCATCCGATTGCGATGCCAGATCACGCCCTCTTCGAAGCCGTATTCCAGGGTTGCGACCTGCGACAAAGGCACACTGCGGCCGCTGGCCGTGGGAATCGCCAGACTGGGCAACATCGACAGGGTTTCGCGTTCGCGTGCGGTGCCACGGATCAGGATCTCGATCAGCTCGTTATCTTCCCGGAACTGGCTCGCCGTGGTGCCGGTGAAGGTGCGCTTGAGGAAGTTCGACAGTTCAACCGTACTGACGCCCAACGCACGGGCACGATCCTGATCCACGTTCAGCCAGACCACCTTGCTCGGCTCCTGCCAGTCGAGATGGACGTTAGCCACATAGGGGTTCTCGCGCACCTTGGCCGCGACCTGACGTGCCAGCTTGCGCACCACATCGATATGCTCACCAGTGACCCGGAACTGCACCGGATAGCCCACGGGCGGACCGTTTTCCAGGCGACTGACGCGGCCGCGCAAGGTCGGGAAATCTTCCCGCAATCGCTCGATCAGCCAGCTACGTAACGCCTCACGCTGCTCGATACTGTCGGCCAATACCACGATCTGAGCGAAGCTGGTGGCCGGCAACTGCTGATCCAGCGGCAGGTAAAAGCGCGGCGACCCGCTGCCGACATAGGCCACATAATTGTCGATGCCGGCGCGGTCCTTGAGCATCTCCTCAAGGCGATGGACCTCGGCTTCGGTGGCCTTGAGCGACGCACCTTCAGCGAGCTTCAGATCGACCATCAGCTCCAGACGACCGGAGGCGGGAAAGAACTGTTGCGGCACGATACGAAACAAGCCGATCGCGCCAACGAACGCCAACAAGGTCAGGATGATGACCGTCTTGCGCCGCTGCACGCACCAATGGATCACGCGCCGCACGCGCTGGTAGAACGGCGTCGAATACGGGTCGTGCCCCTGTTCGCTGCCGCCATGCTTTTGCGCATGACGCTTGGCCAGATCGGGTAGCAGCTTCTCGCCCAACAAGGGCACGAACACTACCGCGGCGATCCAGGAGGCGATCAGGGCGATGGTCACCACCTGGAAGATCGAGCGGGTGTATTCGCCCGTACTGGACTGTGCGGTGGCGATCGGTAGAAAGCCCGCTGCGGTGATCAGCGTACCGGTGAGCATCGGAAAGGCCGTGCTGGTCCAGGCGTAACTCGCAGCCTTGAGTCGGTCGAAGCCCTGCTCCATTTTGATCGCCATCATTTCCACGGCGATGATCGCGTCGTCCACCATGAGTCCCAACGCCAGCACCAGCGCACCCAGGGAAATCTTGTGCAGACCGATGTCCAGGTAATGCATGGCCGCGAAGGTCATGGCCAATACCAGTGGGATCGACAGCGCGACCACCAGCCCCGTACGGACACCCAGCGAGAAGAAGCTCACCAGCAGCACGATCACCAGGGCCTCGATCAGCACCTGGACGAACTCGCCCACACCTGTCTTCACGGCCGCCGGCTGGTCCGAGACCTTGCGCAACTGCATGCCCGCCGGCAATTCCTGCTGCAGTCGTGCGAACGCCTCTTGCAGCGCCTCGCCGAGCACGAGGATGTCGCCTCCGGGTTTCATCGACACCGCCAGGCCGATCGCCGGTTCGCCCATGTAGCGCATGCGTGGCGCGGGCGGATCGTTGAAACCGCGATAGACCTCGGCGACATCACCGATGCGGAAGGTGCTGCCGGCGACCCGGATGGGGAAGTCGCGAATTTCCTTGACCGTCTCGAAGCTACCGGTGACGCGTAGCTGAACACGGTCACTGGGTGTCTCGACGAATCCCGCCGACATGACGGTGTTCTGCGCTTCGAGCGCCTGTTTGACTGCCTCCAGCGGCACGCCGAGATTGGCCAGCTTAACGTTGGAAAGCTCAATCCAAATCTTCTCGTCCTGTAGACCGATCAGCTCGACCTTGCCGACGTTTGCGACACGCTGCAGCTGTAACTGGATGCGATCGGCGTAATCCTTGAGCACGGCGTAATCAAAGCCTTCGCCGGTCAACGCATAGATGTTGCCGAACGTGGTGCCGAATTCATCATTGAAGAATGGCCCCTGCACACCGGCGGGCAAGGTGTGGCGGATGTCGCCGATCTTCTTGCGGATCTGATACCAGAGGTCAGGGATCTGCTCGGAGTGCATGGAATCGCGCGCCATGAACGTCACGTTGGATTCGCCCGGACGTGAAAAGGACACGATGCGCTCGTACTCTCCCGTTTCCATCAGCTTCTTTTCGATGCGCTCGGTGACCTGCTGCGAGACTTCTTCGGCAGTCGCGCCGGGCCACTGGGTCTGAATTACCATCGCCTTGAAGGTAAAGGGCGGGTCCTCGCTCTGACCGAGCTTGCTGTAAGAGAGCGCCCCGACCACGGCCATCAACAGCATAAGATAGACAACGATCTGCCGGTTACCCAGCGCCCAGGCGGAAAGATTGAAGCGCATCGTGATTACTCCTGCGCTGCCAGCACGACCGGACGGTTATCACGATCGACCGCCCTCACCGCCTGGTTCTCGTGGAGCATCTGCACACCCGCCAACACAATCCAATCGTCGGCCTGCAAGCCTTTGAGAATCGGCACCGAGGATTCACCGAAGGCCCCCGTTTGTACGACGACGCGCTCAAGAGTGGCGTCCTCCCTGACTCGCCAGACGTAAGCGTTGCCCTGCTCGGCCGTGACTGCCGAAAGCGGCACAGCCAAGGGCACCTCGCCATTGCTGCGGATCGACACCAGCGCGCTCTGGCCAAGTTCGGCAGGCACCTCGGCATCCTCGAAGGCAACGCGCGCTGAGTAGGTCCGGGACTGGGCGTCGGCAGCTGGCGATAGCTCGCGGATGTGGCCGGCATACGTCTTGCCCGGCTGCGACCAGATTTCCACCGACACCGGTTGGCCGACAGAGTAGCGTTCCAGCGCCTGCTCCGGCAGGTTAATGGCCACCTCGCGTTCGCCATCGGCAGCCAGGACAAACGCCGTCTGACCAGCGCCAACTACTTGCCCCACCTCAACCCGACGCTGAGCAACCACGCCTTCGTGCGTCGCTCGCAGGATGGCGTAGCCGACCTGGTTGTTGGCCACGTCGAATTCCGCACGGGCTTGTTGCAGACGTGCCTGTGCTGAGCGATAGGCGTTTTCAGAAGAGTCGAATTGCGAGCGACTGACCAGTTGGCGATCCATCAAGGTCTTGTAGCGCTCATGCTCGGCGCGGGCGACCCGTAAGTTGGCTTCCGCCGCCGCCACCTGAGCACGCATACCCTCGAGTTGCAGTCGCACATCCTGCGGATCGAGCTTAGCCAATGGTTGGTCCTTGCTCACCCGCTCGCCGGCTTCGACCATCCGCTCCGTGACCTTGCCTGCAATGCGAAACGCCAGTTCGGGTTCGTAGCGCGCATGCACCTCGCCCGGATAGCTTTCAAAGGCCTCACTGGCAGGCTGTGGCTGAACCACCATCACCGGCCGCGTCGAGAGTTGCTCAGGCTCACCATTGCCGCAACCGGCAAGCAAAACGAAACCAAAAACACCGAGGAAGGGCAAGGCATGTCGGAACACGTCGAATCTCTCTCTGTCGCGAGGCGGGTTCTAATACTTATACTGCGCGGTATAGTAAGTCAGGGTGCCATAGGGTGTGAAGGAGGCATTGCACCGTTAAGCAATACCAGCCTGAAGCCCCATAAACGCCCTATTCCACCCTCGATTGGTACAGAAAGTGGTACGAGTACCAACACCATCTCAGCCCGTCCGGGCAACCCTAATTCCCCTTCGTTACTTCCATCGCCCACTCCTGCAGCGCGGTCAGTTTCACAGCGCAGGCGTCGGCGTCTCCGGTGATGGCGACAATACGTCGAGCATCTTCTTCGTGAATGTCGGCTCGCTGGGCTCCATCATCCAGGCGGCCGGCGACGGAACTCCCGGGCAAGTCGGCTCCAGTAGCTGGACAGGCGGCGCGGACTGACAGCCGGCGAGAGCCATCAGCCACAGCAGCAGACAGCCGATCAATTTCTTGCTGTGCATGGCGCAGCTCTCCGTATCGTTGTTGGTCGAGGGTGCTTAGGCGCTGCTGAAGGGCTTTTTGCTCACCGGCCAGCACCACCAGCTTTTGTGCATATTCGCGGCTGATAGCCTCTCGATAGGCTGCATGTTCTGCATTCAGGTCAGAAATGATCGCCGCCGCCCACCAGCCCCGCACGACCATTCCAGCGCCAAAGGCAACCGCAAAAGCGGCAGCTAGAGCGATCAGCTTGTACTGCTTGAGCAGGGCGATCATGCCATCACCTCCCGCACGGCTGCGGCGAATCGTGCCGGCCAACGTTCAGGGTGAGGCCGGCCAGGCCGCCAAGTCCGAGCGTAAAGATCCCAGCCGCCCGCAGCATCATGCTCGCCAGGCAGCGGCTTCGGATCAGTCCAGAGCAGCAGCCGGCCGAACACGAAGGCAAGCACGTCGTCACGCTCGAGCGCAGCCCATACAGCGGCAGGCTCCGGCGCAACACCTCGAGCAGCACACACACGTCGGGCATGTTCGCGGCTCGATGGGTGATTCAGCACGCCGCGCACGCCGCCACCTTGTTCGAATTGCAGTAGCCCGCGCGCCGGCCCGGTCGGCCACTGACGCCGGCGTTGCTCAGGGTCTTCCTGCTGCGTGATAGCCAGCAACATAATCTCAGCCTGCTGACTATTCATCCGCGCAGGCAGCAGCGCGAGAGCGGGCGCTATGGCTCGCTCCCGTAGTTCTGAGAGGGTCATGGGTAATCCTTGGGCAATAAAAAGCCCCGGCTGGCGGGGCTGTTAGGCGTCAGAGCGCTGCGACGTTGACCATCGAGCAGCCGATCTCCGGCTGCTTGTTGATGCCGCGACGGTGATAGAAGACGGCGCAGATGCGGCCGGCATCCGTCTCGCTGACGAAAGGCTGGCCGCCATCGGTGGAATACATTCCCGCCAAGCTCGTGCGAGTCCCCCAAGTCAGCGCGTCGGTCGAGCGAACCATCGTTATGCCTGTAGTATCGACTCCAGCGACACGATCGCCCGATCCGCTGAAACCACTGACACCCGCGCGGTCGCCTACTGCCAGAATGTAGGATCCGTCCGACAGCTTCATTAGGTTTGGCTGGCGACCGTTTACCGTAGTTGTCGGGATCGCTACCGGCGCACTCCACGATGTTCCGTTGTTGGCGCTGGTGATGTAATAGAGCGGATTTCCTGCGCCGAGGTCTTCACGCACTACGGCGACCAGGTTGTCGCCAGTTGTGCGGACCATGTCCGCCTCGCTGTAGTTGCGCCCGGCAGTGGCGAACATCAGTGACCTGAAAGTCCAGGTTACCCCGCCGTCAGAGGACTGGAACATAGCCGTCTGCGTGTTAGTGCCGTTCGACCCATAGCCGGTACGATACAAGACGGTGCCGGTCGGTGACGGTATCGGGCGCGACCACAGCGCGTAGGTGACACCGCCGCTCTCGACTGTACTGACGCTGGTCACCGCCAGGGTTCCGGAGTTGTTCTTGATCGTCCAGACTTTCAGCACCACAGATGCGCCGGACGCCAACAGGCCGGAAAGCAACGTGGTGTCGTAGGTGCCAGACCCGTTCTCGGTAAAGGTGACGCTACTCCAAGTCAGTCCGCCATCGTCAGAGCGAATCATGACCTGCCGCTCGGACGATGCGTGCGCAGGGCCGTCGCTGTAGAGGCCGACAAGCGAGCTTCCCAGCTTCACGATATACGGGAACGCGCAGTATTGCGAAGGCGCCGCCGAAACCCGCTTTGTACGGAAATCGGTCAGCTGCACGAAAACCGAGTTCCGCGGGTCACGCGGAAAGATGCAGTTGTTGTTGCTAAGGTCGTTCGCAGTGAACTCGAACTCGCGGGTAACGCCAAGGGTAATAGGCATGATGCTTCCTTAAAAAAGTACGTCGGCGGCCCACTGGCAGAGGTAGCGAGTGCCGTCCACTGCCGCAGCGTTGTTTGTGATCGATACGCCAGAGTCGGAAACGTCGAATGCGATGCCAGAGAGAAAAGTGCTGGCCGCAGGATTCAGCCAGCGCGAACGAATGCCGGAGCTTGGCGCCAGGAACTGAACGCGGGGCGGCGCGATCATGCGCGGAGCGAAGCGAACATTAGCGTGCACTGCCCAGTTCACCGCGGCGCCATTTGCAATGGAGGTCACCGCGCCCTGATGGGTATTCGAGCCAACAGGCACGCCATAGGGGTAGCTGGCCTGATACCGAGTCGCCGCCTTGTTCAGCAGCGCAGCGAAGTCCGGGCGCGCTGCTGGGTAAACTCTGCGACCCGGGTAAATGCACGCATCTTCAAGCTCAATGAAGTCGCTCGTGCCCGCCGTGCCGGTGAAGCGCACCACTACCACGATCGCTAGCTGCGTCATGTCGGACGGCACGTCTAGGGTCAGCGAGTACGGCACGTCCGGTTGATTGAGGCCCGGCAATACATCGGCAGTCGCCAACACCTCGTGCCCATTCGTGTAGTTCCCCACGGACGATAGAATCGGCTGCTCCGGCTCGACCGATCCCTGCACCCGATATGTAATCGTAGCGCCGGAGTAATCTGCACCACGGCGCGCGAAAAGGTGCATTGTGCAGCGCTTCCCGCGGAGAGGCTTCGTCTCCTCGGCGGTCAGGTTGATGCAAACGGTATGGTTTGAAGTATCGGTGTCGCCGGCGTTTCGCTGTATACGCAGAGCATCCGCAGCCTTTTGCCCGTCCGCGTGCGTGATAGTCGTCCCGGCCGCAAAGCCAGCACGCCCGTGGGTGACGCCTGCCGGAAGCTGGACACGTTCCGTCGTACCGGCAGTAAGCGCGTGCCCCATCGGCCAGCAGGCGAAGAAACCAGCCCAGGCGGCGTTTTCTTTGGGGGTTGAGAGTGCGTCGAGAATCGCTTTGCCGAGCGTACCGTCTGCGTAAGTGCCGCCCAGGTCCATGCCGATAAGGCCGGCGCCTTCATTGGTTGCAAGTGCTAACCGCAAAGACTCGTCGCCGACGTCGAGCAACAACGGCGCATCATCAACCCACACCCCGGACAGCTCTAGAGGAAAACTGGCCGGCATTTTTACGCGATAGACAGAGCCGTCGTAATCAATCAGCTGCGTAGGGCGGTCAACAGTAAGCAGTTGCCCATCTACGTATATCAGGTGCGTCGATTCGAAACCGGAAGCAGCCAGGAACGCCGTGAAATCAGCTTCCATCCCTGCCCAGCTTTTGCGCGGCACGCCTAGCCGATCCAGGTAGGAAGGCTCAGGCCCGACGATAAGCTTGTCGAAATTCTGCGCGTTGTCGTACAGGTCTCGCGGATCGGTCGACGGGACATTGTTGCCGGTATTGAAAGTCATGCGTTTACTCCAGGCGAACGAAATCGCACGGCGTCCGTGTGGGCCGTGTCCGGTATGTGTTGGCGAATAACTTTTATATTCCGTCGTAATTGCCGGAACAGTCGGTTATAATTTGCGAAACAATCAAGAGGCTTAACTTAATGTCCGCTGAGCCAATCGCCACAACTGTTTTAAATGCGCTTATTGCTTACGATTCTTTAACAGGAGAACTAACTTGGCTACATAGGAGCCATGATTCAGGAGCCTTTAACTCTAAGTTTGCAGGAAAGGTTGCTGGCTCGGTTAAATCAAACGCCTATGGCTATAGGCAGCGCAATATTAGGATAACCATTGATGGGAACAAAGCAGTAACACTAAATGCCAGCAGGGTTGCCTGGCAGCTCTTTTATGGGGAAGAGCCTAGCCATGAGATTGACCATATAGACGGCAACGGACTGAACAACAGAATAAACAATCTCCGTTGCGTGCCACGCTGCATCAATATGCAGAACAAATCCAAATACCGAAGCAATACGAGCGGAATAACCGGCGTTAGCTGGCACAAGCAGCGAGGAAAGTGGGCCGCACAAGCATGCATAGGCGGCAAGAACAGGCATCTAGGTCTATTTGAAACAAAAGAGGAGGCTGCAAAAAGAGTTATGGAGGCACGCATGCTTGCTGGATATACAGCTCGTCACGGCACTGACTCGCCCTATTCTGGGGGAAATGAATCATCATCCACATATACCTTATCTGAATAGTTTATCGCCTCGACCGAGGCGCCTTCTGTGCCGCTTGGCGATATGCCTGTGATTAGAACTGGATAACTCCAGCGGTTGAGCGGGCCAAACAGAAGATGCGGCGGCTCGATGCTCCAGCTGGTGTCCGGCTCGAAGTCCAAGCCGGTTATTGACAGGTGGTAGTCATCGATCTGCGTTGCCGGGTACGGACCAGAAAGCGTGCCGTCTGGCCGGCGAATACCGACCACATGCGCGCCGCCTGCAGACCAGTCGAAGGGCTCGGACGATTCGATAATTCCCCTGTCGTAACTGAGCATTATGGCGCTCTGGCCATACCCAGGAACGTCGTCGCCCACTGCGCAATAGCTCAGGTATCGGCTATTGAGCGCATCCAGCTCCGTCGCCCACTGATAACCCCAGCGCCGGTACTTCTGCGAACGACGCTGCCGCATGCCTATGCGCCACGCCTTTGTTCGACTCGTGACCCCTTCCAGCTTGATCTTCTCGACCTTCTGCCCGATGTCGCCAGGCAGGCGGCACTCTACGGTTTCCTTCTGCCAGGTCACGCCATCCACATATTCGACATCAACCCCATCGTAGTCATCTGGCTTACGGGCCGTGAATGACCTAGACAGCGCTTCGGTCATGTTCTGCGGGGTGTACATGTGCTCGAAGGTGGTTCGAGGCTCATCTCTCACCGGCCGGATCTTGCCTCGGTCGATGGTGATATCCGCAAAGCCCGCCGCCATCGCATCGACAATGCACTGCTTGACCGTGCTCATAGAGTCGACCGACGAATCAAAGTAATCGCCGCGCGCCGCCCATACATCGCCCAGACGGTCCAGCTCAGCCATATCAAGGTCATCGTCCGTGTAGCCGATTGAGCGGGCGACGTGTGCAATCCATGGCGCTATATCTCGCGTCGGGGTCTCGACATCCCAAGCCCCACCATTACGGACAGGCAGGACACGGGTTGCTTCCACTGATACCAGCTGTTCAGACTGAGCGGCGAGACGATTGCCGCCGCGCACGCGCATTGCCAGCAGCGTGACGCCTTCATAGCTGCTTGGGCCGTTCAGCCTGGACCGGAGGCCATACCACTGAACGCCGTCCTGTTTCTGCGTGCTAGTGGACTCGGCGCCGATACGCCGCATGCGGACCTCGGCACGCATCGCGTAAGGGAGAAGCGCGTTTTCCGTATAACCAAGTTGGTCTAATGTTTTCCCGCTGTAGGTCGTAAGTATCGAGGCCCAATCACCTGCTTGCTCGATGTCGCGATACTGAATTTCAACTGTGACGCTCACATCAACCGACTGGCCCTTGCTGCCTATCCTTATCAGGCCGCCTGGAAACATCACGTCCCACTCTAGCGCGGCAGTCAGCTCTCCATCGGGGCATGCCGCGAAAGGTCCACACCAGTCGCCCTCCTGAGTGGAGCCGTCCAGCGTAATCGATGCCAGCGTTGTCGATAGCGGCGAGAATCCGAGCCAGTCCAAGTCGGTAGATCCGGTGTCGGTCATTCGCTCGACAGATATTGCGTCGGAGCTTGCCGCCAACAACCTGTAGCGCAGGCCGCGGTATCCAATCCCCATCTGTACGCTGCCTGTCAGCATCGATGTGACAGGCTCCCCAGCGTCGTAGCTAAGCGTCATCTGGTCCGGGTCGCTTTCCGTTGCGCCTGGCGTGAACGATTCGACGACATACATACCCTCGTTGTCGCCGACGATCTCAATCAGCATTCCGGCAAACGGGGCAATCTGCGACAGGTCGCCCTCGATGATGTCCCGGCCAGCCCCTCCGTCGATCACAGTGTAGGGATACGCGACTTCAATCCGAGCAATCATCCCGGCAGCCCAGCCAGACGGAAAAGCGCCTGCACCGGACGGGATAGTCACAGTGTCACCATCGAAAAGATAAGAGGTGGCCGAAACGTCTGGCGTTACAGCAAACGTCGCTTTCAGCTGCAGGCCTGACGTACCCGTTGATGTCGCGCCAACTTCCGGGCAAGAGTTCCACCAGACAGCGCAGGGCTCATTGCTAAGATCGGCGCCAGGTTGGTACACCGTGAACTGCACGTCTTCGCCAAGCGAAATGACCGGAGTGTCGCCGATCAAGATCCGGCTTTCTGGTATGGAATGCTTTCCCTTGCCGACACACAGGAGCATGTCAACCCACTGTTCGCGCGGCGCTGTGAAATACCGACGCAGCGGGAGAAGGTAGTCAGGGTATACCTTGCGCTTGCCTGCAATTTCACGAATCGGCGCGTTTGTTTTGACCTGGTTGCCCTTGGTCGTCGCAAGATCAAGTTGGTTGCCTTGCGTTTGCCCGTTACGGTTCATCGACGCTGGCTTGGGCATCAACAGAACGGCGAGCACCGCGATAGCTGCTGCGATGTAGGCGCCGTAACTGACGAGGAATGCGCCAACGCCGGCCGCTTTTGGCTCTGGGTAGATGTCGACCGTATCAGAAGGCCCGAACTCGGCAGACTCCCATTCTGCCGGCTCAATCAGCGCACCATTGATGTTAACGCTGATCGGCGCCACATCAATCGGGCGATAGCCTTTGACATTGGCACGCAGCCAGGCATCGACGGTCATCGGCTCGACTGTGGAGTGCTCTTCCAGCGGCCCGCCATCAAGCTTGCTCGGATAGATATAGATCACGGCTTGTCCCTGTAGTAGATGACACGCAGATAGCTAGCTTCGAAGTCAGGAAGCCGCATCCAGCGAGCGCTTGTTCGGTCGTTGCGGATCTCAAGCGCAGCCAGGGCTCCGTCAATCTCAACCACAACGGCAACATGGATAACGATTCGCCCGCGGAATACGGCTGCAATAGCGCCAGGCTCTGGCTTGCACTCCTCCATCAGCGCCGCCTGCTCCTCATAGGCGCGTGTGAATGCGGCGGGCATGGTGTTACGCACGGCGCCGAATGAGGGCAGCAGTGGCAGCCCTAGCAGCTCGTGACGAACCGCCCTGACCAGCCCCCAGCAGTCATACCTATCCGGCCCGCGCGCACCATCCTCGTAGGTGGCGGCCAGGTATTTGCTCAGCATTGCTTTTCTCCGGGCATGAAAAAGCCCGCACTGGGCGGGCTTGTGTGTTTCGTCTGCGCTTACTGGGCAGTGGCTACCTTCGAGCAGCCTTTCTGACTTCTCACTCGCTCTAGGCTGGCTAGGCGCTCGCGAGCGCTGGACATCGCCGCTTCTTTCTCCATCACGTTGCCGATTCCGAAATCACCAAGGAAGGACAGAACCGAACGGCCATCAAACTGACTTTCCTTGTTCACTTGCTCAATGAATCCGTGAGTTTGCGCGATCTCAATAGCCACCGCATTGCAGTCAAGCCGAGCAGTTTCGCCAGCAGTCACGACCGGCTCACGCCCGTAGTGCTTCGTGGCGCAGCCCGAGACAACGGCAACGGCAAGTAGGATCGATGCGAACTTCAGTTTGTTATCCATGGCGTATCTCTTTGAGTGTGCAGGCGTCCCTGCGGGCCTGATCAAATTACAGATACTTAAGCCCTGGAGCAAACTCTGTTGTGTACAGATCGCGCGGCCAGGCGCTGTTGATTAAGTCGTAGAACCCGGCCTGTATCTGAATCGCCGTCCCCTTAATCTCGCCGCCAATCACAGACATTCGATAGGGCGGCTCGGCGGGGCTCGTCAGATCGCTAGCCAGATACGACCGATACGTCATGGTTACCCTTTCTTCCGCCTCAAGCGCCTGATCAATCAGCGCCTGAGCCTCGCCCGTCACGTTATCAATGGCAAAGGTCAGCGACTGATTGCCGCTGTTGCCTCGCTTGGGTAGCGCGACTGCCATGCCTGACGCCTGGAACGTCAGCGCCCGGCCATCCTCGGTGATGCAATGCTGATCCTCGAAGCCATCGCACAACAGGATCGACTCCTCCCACGCGTCACACGACAGCTCAAGCGTGGAAATGATCACGTCACCGCCCGAGGCATAAACCTGTTCGAGGATGGTCATAGTTTTCTCCAGACGTAAAAAAACCGCTTACGCGGCCTGTGTATTTCGTCAGCCCCACACCCGCCACGGCGTTTTCGGCTCGCTGAGCGTCACTCCAGCAGGCCACTCGACCGACTCAACCGACCGGACGTTGACGTGCCAGCCCGGCAGCTCGGTGTAGACGGGTTCCTCGTCCGTGCCTCCGGTGCGCTCGGACCAAGTGCCGATGACCTCGACGGCGTGGCCCGGCAGAGGATTCCCCTCGTCGTCCGTGACTCCAGCCGCAGCAAGGGCTTCGGTCATGGCCTGTTCGTCAGCGGTGCTGATGTAGTAGTCGATAGTCATGCGGTGAGCGCCTGTAGTTCGGAGCCGGAGAGACGCTTGGGGAAATAGCGGATGGCTTTGATATGGCCAGACCATGCGTACCCACTCATGATCGAACCGCCGATGGATAGAGAAATGGGCGAAACAGCCTGCGGCAGTGTCAACGCCCCTATGCTTTCGCTATTGATCGACCCCGACAGAGAGCCGCTATCCCACGTCACCACCATCTTGTTATTTGAGGCGCGAGTGGTCGTTCCCTTTACTGTCCTGGCCACTCCATCCTGATTCGTGTAGATACTCAGACCGTTTGCGTTGTTTGTCTGGAATGAAGCGATGTAACTTGTTCCAGATGCTGCCAGTTCCAGCACCCTGCGCCAGTTCGGCAGGTTGGGAGAAGACATGCCAGCCTCCACAAACAACGTGCCCTCCACGCCGTTGAACCATGGCGACAGCGTATTCACCGACGCGATATCAGCTGTGCGGGTTACCTGGGCGGCTAAAGTTGGGATATGCGAAGTGGGGAAAGAGTCGGCTTCGAGTTGGGCGCCCCAGATGTAGATTGCTTTACTGCCCGGATTCCCAGTATACCCGTGGATATTGCCTCCGTGATCGGAGGCAAACAATCGGACAGGTAGCGTATCCGTCGAGGAGAAGGCCGCCCAACACTTATAAACACCTCCACCTACGTGAACCATCCCTTTTCCAACGACGGAAGGCGGCGTGCTTCCTCCAGCATAATCGCCGCCTACATTTCCTGTTGCCAAGTCGAAGAATACTGCACCCCAATTAGTTGACCCAGACCGCATATATAGCCAGTCTCTAGCGCCCTTTTTGGCATATACGCTAACAACCACAGCTAAGCCGTTGGCGGAACTGACAGTTTGTTGTATGCCGTGCCATCCTGTTGTGTCTGTCTCCGTGATCGCAGACATGGATGCGTGGCCGTCAGGGCCGATTGCCACGCCTGAGCTGATTGTGGCGCTTGTTTTCTGCCAAGCAGCATCCCCGAACGCATTGCTATACGTCAGCAGGTTGGTGCGCTGCTCCTCGATCAGCAGGCCGCGACACTCTCCTGTAACCGGGTCGTAGTCGATACGCCGCGTGTTAGCCGGTAGCCATTCGTAGACGCCTTGCGCGTTGAAGCGGCCACCGCCACTGGAGCGGCTGAATGTGATCAGGTCGGAAAAAGCTACTGCGCCCATACGGTCACCAGTGTCAGAGTGCTTGTCTTGTCGTAGACGTAGTAAGCGCCGTTAGCGAAATCGAGGATCAGCGTACTAGGCGGCGCCACGTAGGCTTCATAGCTCGAAGGTTGGCCCGCCTGCGTCTCGTCGGCTCGAATTGTGACCACATCGCCCGTCGCGAGGTTATCGAGATCAGCCAAGGCTTCGGCGTAGGTGGCGTAGTCAAAAACGAACTCAGGCCATTCGCGGTTGATCGCCATATCCAGCAGAGACGGGAAGAGGATGTATTGCGGCAGATGCTGCCAGCCGTCGGCGAAGGTCTGCTTCTCGCGAATCTCAAGCCGGCAACTGATCTTCCAGTAGTCCGGGCCGTCCATGCGCGCCATGTAGGCCGGAGCGCTGTCCGAGCCAACGAAACGCATCACGGTTTGCGTTGTGATGCCGCCAGTCTGTGCCCAGCCGGTGAACCAATCAGCACCTTCTTTCAGCTCCCAGCGAAACCATGCTTCGAATAGCTCGAATTCCTTCTGAGACATACCCCAGGAAAGCGTCACGAAGCTGGGAACGCTGGTGTACTTCTGCCGCTGCCTGGCTCTGCCGCTCTGCATCGCCGTTCGTGAAAGGTTCGGCGCGTGCTCTAGCGCATAGCCGGACAGGTCAGGGTATGGCAGTTCTGCGGGGTACTGGATCATCTGCCAACTCCTTGAACGCCGAATTTCTGACTGATTGCCTTGGCGGCAGGCCCGTCGCTGTAAAGGTCGGCAACAAAGGCATTAACGTTCCACGAGCCGTCATCACTCTGCGTCTTCTCGACAGTTCCCGCCTTGCTAGCGTCCTCAATCAAGTTGACGGTCATGTTTAGCCCGCCGCCTCCTGACTTTCCGCCGCCCTGCTTGGTGTGGTCGATGATGGTCTCGTTCGGGTGGACCATGGCCATGAACCCGCCTTTACCATCCAGGCCGCCAGTACGCGGGCCACTGCCAGTGAACCCACCGCCCTCGAACGACATAGCCACCGAGCTGATGTTGCTCACCAGTCCGGCCGTAGCCGCTGCGACCGACGCCATTGCCGCCAAGTTGAGCGGAAACGGGTTAGCAGCAGCGAGCGCGATACCCTGCTGAATGGCGATCATCGACTGAGCGATAGCGAAAGCCTTCTGTGCAACGAACATCGTTTTGTAGATGCCGGACTGCTCGCCAGCGAACTGCTTGGTGACATCCGCAAGATTGCCGAACAGATCGGAAGCCCCCGCAAGCGCTACCTGCTGTCGCGCCGACTCAATCTCGCTGACTTCCTGCTGATGCTGCGCATGGATGTTGGCGATTCGGGTCGCATACTCTTCCTCGGTGATGGCTTTCGTCTCGAGAAAGGCCCGCTGCTTCTCAAGCTCCGTCATGCGCCACTGCTCAAGCGCAGCCGCCTCTTCCTGCAGGCGGATGAACTCGCTTCCTGCGCCGCCGACCGCAGCGTCAATACCGCCGCCGTCTGGTGCCTGTGAAACCCCCTCAACGGTTCCAGGCGCCTGCGCAGCACTCATCTGCACCTCGCGTATGCGGCGCAGTGTTTCGAGGCGCTGCAGTGCCTCTACGTTGCCTTGCCGCTCGTACTCGGCAATCTTCTCGGCGTACTCCAGTTCGAACTGTGCGTCGTTGGCTGCCCGCAGCTGCCCGGACTCGCGGAGGATGTCGATGCGGATCTGTTCTTGCTCGGTCAGGTCGCGCTTGGCGTCCAATTCGCGAGCAAGATCCATCAGGTAGTTCGCGCGCTGCCCGGTTATGCCCTGCAAAGATCCGCTTTCGAGTTCGTAGCGAAGCCGCGCTTCTTCTCCAACTTGGCCATACAGCTCGATCTGCCGGCCCAGCTCGGTTTCAGTGTTGCTATAGAGCGCGTCGAGCTTCCTTGCTGCCGTCTCGGCTTCCTTTATGACCTTTTTGGTCGCTTTGGATACCTCGACACTGATGCCAGAGTCTTCGCCCTTCGGCGTCTCTTCCCCTGATTTCTCGCCGACACCGATCAGCCTGTCTCGCGCTTTCTGGAAGCGATCGATTTGCCCGTTAAGCTGGGCAAGCTCGGCGTCGATTTCCTCTCGGTCGTAGAGCTTGAACTTGAAGAACGCCGTGTCTTCTGGATCGTTCTTGTCCAGCTTCCGGCGCACGTCCTGCAGGTCGCGGATGCGAGAGAGCGTGACGCTGATCTCGTTATTGAAACCCTCGGCGGTTTGCTTGCTGTCGCGGAAGAAATCCATGAACTCGCCGGAACTGAACCGGTCAAGTGCTCCAGAAAGCTCCAGAACCGCGCTGGCGAAACCCTTGCTCGCCCCGCTTGCTTCGTCCAGCTTGCCGATGACGCCAACCAACGAGTTAAAGAAGGTTGTCGCAGCCTGCGCCGCGGTCACCTCTAGCGTGGTCGATAGCGCGGCGACCTCTGCCTCTTGGCTCTGAAGGCCGCGAATAATCTTGTCTGCTGTCAGCTCGCCGTCGGCGCCCATCTGCCGCAGCTGACCGGTCGTAACGCCGAGCCCGCGCGCGATGGCCTGTGCCAGTGCAGGCGTGCCTTCGAGAATTGAATTCAGCTCATCGCCGCGCAGCGAGCCGGAGGCCAGCGCCTGGCCGAACTGACGCATCGCGCCGGAAGCTGCCTGCGTATCGGCGCCGCTCAATGCGATTGTGCGGCTGACCGTCTTGGTGATTGACTCAACGTCGGCAAAGTTGAGGCCTAGCTTCTTGGCGTTCTGCGCAATCCGCTGGTAGACCTCGGCGGTGACTTCGAGTGGCTGATAAGTTTCTTGCGCCGCTCGCATCACCGAGGCCTGGGCGAAAGCTAGCTGCTCGCTGCCTTCAGTCACCAAACGCAACCGGTTGGTCAGGTTGGTGTATTGCTCGGCGGCGCGGACCACTTCCCGAACACTGATGGCGGTCGCCAGAATCCCGCCGACCTTGGCGAATGTGTTGCCCATCTTGCCAACAGAGCTTTCCGCGCGATTGGCGGAGGCCGGCAGCTTGTCGAGTTCGGTCCTGGCCTTGCCGACCTGCGTGCTGTCTACGCTGACAACCAGCTTTGCATATTCAGTCATTCTGCAACTCCAAAGTGCAAAGCGTGGTTTTCAGCAATCAGTTCGATTTGCCGGCGTAAGCGAGGCGCAGAGGCCAGTAGTTCTGCGGCGTCGATATCGGCAGGCAAGGACCACTCGGCGATCAGTGAGGCGGCGAGGATTGCCCGGCGCTGCCTGGCGTGGTGTTTGCGAAGCAATGGCTGATCAGCAGATAGGCGCCCATCGCTCACGGCCTGCATCACTACGTCTTCGCTGGCCTGCTTGAACTCGGCGCTCATCACAGACCGGACGCGCATCCACTCGCGGTTTCCCTCAGGGTCCACAAACTCAACGCGAACCCCAGCGCTTGCGCGTGTTCGGGTGTAGAAGTCCTGGGGCTTCATTGCATGGCTACCTTGTGCTCCACCGCAGCCAGTCGGCGCAGCAGGTCTATCTCATAGGGCCGAAGGCTCATCCCGTACAGATCAGCCCATGCCTTCAGTTCAGCCATCGACTCGAAAGGCCGGGCTGAGCAGTACCACTCCCACACATAGGCGAGTTCGGGCGGGCAATCAGGACCATCTAGGCTGGCTGGCCGTTTGCCGGTCTTCTCGGCGATTGCTTCCAGCTGGGCGCGGATGGTGATTCGCTTGTCCGGACCGGTCTTTGGTCGCGGCCCTGCAGGCTTCAACAGGCCAAGCTGATGCTCGGCGTGCTCGATCAGGCGCTTACTGAGCCCGTCGAGCGTTTCCCAAAAAAACGGCGGCGGTCACTCGCGAAACGGTCAACCTCTGCTGTGATGTAGGGCGCCTCACGAAGAAGTTCCAGCAGCGCGGCTTCGCTAAACTCCGTCTCGAATGACCAGCCAATGACCAACGCGGCATTCAGCTTGAGGCGTGCCTGCTCGGTCTTTTCCGCCTTCTCGGCCTCATCTTTTAGCGCAGTGGCGACCAGCAGTTCGCGGCGGAACTGATCGGCAGCCAGGCGGCACTGATCGGAATCAACCCCGCGAATCTGAAGCCAATCATCTGTCGGCGTGCCATCAGGCAGGGAGAGCGGCATGCGCTCCCCCTCGTTCGCCTTGGCACGAGTGAAAAAGTCACTCGGTTTCATGCGAACCCCTTATGCCGCAATGCGGGTAATGGTCACTTCGGTTCCCACTGCCGGATCGTTGAACGCCCGGTAGTCGTAGGACTGAATGATCGGATCGTCGCCGCTGCCTTCTTCGCTCGATGTGGTCAGCTTGGCTTGCGTCATGCTGATTTCGTAGCTGTTGGTGCCGTCTGTGAGAGTGACAACCAGCGGGGTCTTCGTCTCGCCAAGGTACTTGGCCTTGAGGCGGTCGTCCTCGATATAGGCGGACAGCGAGCCGTTCACGTTGATTCGACCCAGCTTGATGTCGTAGGCATCGCGAGAGAACAGGCGGTAGATCGCTTCCATGCCGTTCTCCAGCGTCAGGCTCAGCGCCGTGGCGTGGTTCAGGCCGGTTCCGCCTTCCGTCAGCGAGCCTTCGAACGTGGTCATCATCACGGTTTCGGTCGGATTGGCGATGGACTCGGTCACGCCGTCGAAGACGTAGGCCTCTTCCTTCTTGCCGATCATGGAGAAGGTGACGCCGATCTTGCCTTGCAGCGGGCAATCAATGGCAACGGTGCCGACCTCGCAGCCGCGGTAGATCAGCCAGCGGCCAATGTCCTCGTTGTGTTTGAGGATGGCGAAGCTGCGGCGCGTGGTGCCGGTCTTCAAGACGTTGGTGGTCCATGTGCCGTGAAACGCCGCTTCGAGCAGCATATCGAAGGTGCTGAAGGTCAGCTCGGCTTCGAGGTCGCCCGTCACACTGGAAACGCCACTGCGCGACTCGGCCATGTGGCGACCAGGCAGCATCTCGTCCGACTCCAGTTCTTCAACAGACTGGCTCAGCCCGTTGTTGATCAGCCGCAGCGGAATCCAGGCGACTGCAGGGTCAAGCGCGCCGCCGACGCCCTCAAGCTTGATGTACGTGTTTTGGTTGACGCCTTGTGCATAGGGCATTTTGCGGTCTCCAGAAATGCAAAAGCCCGCTCAAGGCGGGCTGCGGTGTTCGTGTTTGTGGTTACGCCGGGAATGACCAGGCGGTGCAGTAGATGCTGATGCTGACCGACTGCCAGACATCTTCCTGGCGAATCTGCGAGCGCTCAGCGCGGCGAATCAGTACGCCCTGGCCTTGGTAGTCGAGGCGCTTGCCCGACCCGAAGAAGGCCAGCAGCGTGTCGACGTCAGTCAGAAGGCCGGCGTGGCCGATGTTCTTCGGGTGGAATACGTCGATCTGCAGAATACCGGTCCACTCCTGCGCGGCATTCTTACCTTGTGCGGCAGGGGCGCGGCCGGTCGGGAGCCCAGTGAGGCGAGCCCAGCTTTGCCCGGTCGGGGGCGTGAAGCTTTTGCCCTCGAATGCCGTTCGATCATTGGGCATGACACCGGACGCGACGTAAGCAGCCACCAGCGCCGAGTGAATCTTGCTCTCGCTCATGGTCACACCTTGTTATCTCGGATGGCTTTCTTCAGGTTGCGCGCTATGCGGTCCATGTTGCGCTTCACCATCCCTTCGGGTGCCTTCTGCGACCCGCCGTTCTCGATGATCTCGGCGTAAGGCATGGAGTTGCTGATGTAGGTCTCTTGGCCGGCACCTGCAGGCGTTTTAGCGACGACCTCAGCCATTGCGGCCTTACCGCCTTTATCTATTCGCCCATTCTCGCCGGATGCTGGCTGGCCGACAGTGGTTTGCCAGTCTCCTCTGAGTCGCCCATCCCGAACGGGCGTGTCACGAATAATTCCATTGAAAAGCGAAAGCGTCACAGCCCGAACTATTCCGTCGCTCGACTCGCCAGCCGCAACGGAGAACTTCCGCACATCGTCAGCGAATGCCATCAGCGCCTCCCCTGGATTTCGTACACCAGCGGAGTGCCGGCCGGGTTGATCTCTTTGATGTTCACGGCGGTCCAGGTATCGGTTCGAAGATATACAAGCTCGCCTTCGTCGTTCCGCTCGAATACATCGGCGAGAATCTTCGTGCTTAGCGTCGGCGCTCTTATATCGCCCGCAGCGAGCATGATCTTTTTATCGTTCTGGCGTATGTCGCTGCCTGCTAGGTTAGCCGCGCCTGACTCTCGCAAACTGTAGTCGCCCAGGTATGCGCTGCCGATCTGCTCCGCAACTGCACCCGGCGTCGAGCCGCCCGTGATCGGATCGTATTCACCTGGGGCGGTATCGCGCAAAACAACTGACTGACCGCGCTTTTTCAGCAGGCGAAGAGCGGTTGCCGCCATCCGATCATAGAAAGCGTCCATCCACTTTTCTCCAGACAATAAAAAACCCGCACTTGGCGGGTTCGGTTTGAACGCGGCGATTACTCTCCGCCAAGACTCACTTCGCAGCCGACATAGATTCCGGTCGGGTATTGCTGGCTCATATCCTGCTGCGCAAGCATGTTTATGGATACGCTCGTAGGAGCGTCGCCGAACTCCTGCTTGATCTCGGCGAAAGCGGCCTGCATGTGGCGGTTTATGATGGCCTGCATAGCTTGCTTGGTGTCGCGGTATTCGCTGATGGTCTTCGCAATTGTCATGGCCGCTGCCTCTGATTCTGGTCGGTGGCTCATAATATCAGCAACGAAGGCATCTATATCCCATTGCATTTCACGCCCTCACGGCAAACAAGCCACGCGTCTTCAGGTAGTCAGCGAACTGCGCGCGACTCGGGCGATCAGGCGCGGCCGGCAGCAGATAACCCGACTTGTTGTCGGCGTACTGCACGTCGACGGCGCCCTCTACCCGCTCGCGAACCACTGCGCCCTGACGCTGGGCAGGCGGGTCAATGTCGTCAGCGTAAATCTCGGCAGCCAAAGCCATCTGGCCATACTGAATACGCGCCGGAATGTAGGTCGACGGCAGAATCTCACCATCCACCTCGACATCAGCGCGAGGCCACGCCAGAGACTGCGCAGCGCTCGCTTTGCGGCCTTTCCAGCCCATGACCTGCATCTGTAGTGCGGCCCGACGCAATAGCGCCTCCTGAGCCTCTACAGTGGTTGGGATGGTCACGCCGTAGTTCGCGGCATAGCTGACCAGCTCGGCGGCAGTCGCGTAGCTTTCGGCGTCAGGCTTCCCGCTGCCGTCCTCGGTGATCAGTGCCATACGTTATTCCTTGGCTGGTTCTTTGGCGGGCTTGCCTGGCTTGCCCTTAAAGCCGCGAGACTTCATCTCTTCGGCCACCTTGTCTGGCACGTTGACCTCCCCACTTGCCGGCACGAGCACAAGCTCTCCGGCGAAGTGGTAGAGGCCGGGAGTTCCGACCACTACCATTTCGATTCTCCTTAGCCGATGTTGCGCAGGCGCGCCATATGGGTCTTGGACTGACGAACTTCCATACCGAAGTCACCGATGATGCGAGTGCGCTCGCCGTCCTGACCTGGCTGGGTGGCGTCCAGGGTGCGCCAGTTGCCAGACTCGGAAGCGTTGCCGTTCGCCATCGGGACGATGGAGATCATGCCGGCGTCGTAAATCACCAGCTCTTTGTCGTCGAGGTTGGTGTCGACCACGATGCGGTTGACGTTACCCACCAGCGGCAGATCGCTCGGCAGCTGCAGGATGGAGCCCTCGTCCGCGCTCCAATCGGACAGACGGTTGCTATCGTAGTTGGCCGAGACCAACTTGGACAGCTGGCGAGCCTGCTTGATGCCTACCGCGATGGTGTTCGCAGTGCCGCCACGAGTCACGATTTCAGCGTTGATGGCGTTGATCGCGTCGAGTGTCAGCACAGCGGCTGCGTTGTCGACGTTGACAGCACCGGCCTGATCGAGGAAGAAGCGCAGGCCACCGGTATAGCTGACAGTCTTGGCGCCGATGGTGGCGGTTGCACGACGGCCACGAACCAGGGCGCGGTCCATCTGGATAGTCAGCTGACGGATGCGCTCGGAAACCTGGAAGCTCAGGTCGTTGGTGTTGCCGAACTGGATGGTCGCCAGCGCACGACGCGAGAACTCGACGGCGGTATCCATCGTCTGGAAGAAGTTCTCAACCGGGTCCGGCTGGTAGATGCCGTCGTTCTCGGCGCCGGAGTTTTCTTCACGGCCCACGGAGTCGATCACGACAACGGTACCGGAAGCGATGGTCGCAGCAGTGGTGCCGCCGAAGCCGCGAGTCACGGTCAGGTTGTTACCGGAAACCGCAGTCACGAGCAGCACTTCATCCGAGCCGACCGGGGAAATGGTCATGCCAGCGCGGAACTTGGTGCCGTCAGCCACTGCAACAGTGGTAGCAGCCGCCAGGGCCTCGGCAGTGGTCGCCGAGCTGGTGGCGTCGACACGCATATCCAGCCAGGACAGCTTGTAGCCCTCGAACGGTACGCGAGCAGCGCCGAACTGGACGGTCTGCAGGATGCCGGTGCGGTTGGAGCGTGCGATCTCGAACGCCTCGTTGATGACCTTGTCGTTCAGGACAGAGGCCAGGGTCGAGGACAGGTTTTCGTTAGCCATTATCAGTTACCTTTGTCAGGTGTGCGGAGATGAAACCGGCCACGTTGCCCGCCTTCTTGGCGGCTTCGGCCTGAGTGTTGGTGTCCGTTGCAGCCCCGCTGCCCGGTTTTGCACCGCCAGCCCCGCTGCCGGATGCGTGTGTACCGACGATCAGTGGCGCAAAGGCCGGATCGTTGGTGAATTCTGCTTTCAGTTCTGCCAGGGTCGCCGCGCTGGGCTTGCCGTTGGCGTCGAGAACGACGACGGTCGGCTCACCGTTGCGGATATCCATGCTCAGACGCGATTGGATGTGCGGCAGGAGGGCCTTAGCGCTGCCCTGCACAGCCAGTTCGGCGGCAAGGTCGGTAGCCGCGCGGCCAACGGTCAGGTTCTTAATCTGTCCGGCCAAGCCTTCGCGCTCTGCCAGCAGTTCCTGTTCGCGCTTGCTCAGCTTTTCCTGCCAGGACTTGTCGAGGGCTTCCACGTCGCCATTCTTGCGAGCGGCTTCCTCGGCGGCCTTCTTGGCGGCTTCCTCGGCTTCGCGGGCTTTCGCCTTGGCAGCCTTTGATTCGCCTAGCAGCTCTTCGAGCTTGGCTTTCAGGCCCGACACGTCCTCGCCCTGCGGGATGCCGTTGACCTTGAGCTGGAACTTGCCGCCCTTCTCTTCGTAAAAGCCCTGCAGGCCTTCATCCAGCCCTTCCAGGCTGTCGCGTTCAAAATCAAGCATGTATCCCCCTGGGATGTGGTGTGCCCCGAACCCAGTTCGCGGGCAATAAAAAACCCGGCGCAGTGGCCGGGTTTCGGTGAGGTGGTTTCGTTATGCCAGCTGTGATCTCTGCGCCTCGGCAAACAATTGCTTAATTGAATCTGCGGTCTGGCTGGAAACCGATGACCTGCCTTTCCTGAGCGCGGGATTTCGCCAGTGCTCATTTCTAAGCAGCTGATGGTCTCGAATGCTCATAGGCCCGACTGTTGGCTCGCCTGTGCCATAGACCGCGCCGACGCTTAGCCCAAGGTTATTGCGGCTGGATATGATCCATGCCGCATCCGTTATTTCGTCAAGCGCGAACGACAGGGCAATGCATGCCGTCTTGAACTGTGGCGCTGCTTGTGCAGCCCTCTCGATGCTGGCCTTAGCTTCAACAATTATCGACTCAGCCCACTTGACTTGCTTTGGCGAACCAATCAAATCGCTCATCGCACAGTCTCCGCGCGGTAAGGGGCGATTGGTGTCGCATCTGGAGTATCGCGAAGCTCGTCGGCAAACCCTACCGGCCACCATTTACACTGGCCACCAGACAGACTCTGCTTCATTAGCAGGCCGCGCTCGCGCATCCCCTCTAGGAACCGGTAAAGCCTAGCGGTTTTCTGGTGGTAGCCGCCCGTTATAGCTATCAGGATTAACGCTGTGCTTGAGCATGCACTACCGAAACGCTCAAGCGCTTCTTGGTCGGTGCGCCCCGCAATGTCATACCCATAGGTATTCATCTGCTCGCGAATATTACGTTTGATAACCGCTAAAACTTCTTGCTCTGTCATATCGAACACCTCTATCCGATGACCTCTGATTGGGTGCGGCAGGCGATGAGGTAATCGCTTTTCGGGTGCCCCCTAGCCGCTCCGTTATTCTACTACAGCCCGGCTTTTTCGAACATGAGTGGTTCCAGCAGCCTTAACTGGTCCAGCGATAAAGGCTTGAACTGTCTATCAAGTTGAAGCTCAGCAAATCGCTCAGCGCTTAACCCGCCTTCGCGAAAGAGCTTTGCCCGTACCGGACCAAGCGCCGCGTCTTGGAAGGCGCTGGGCTGACCAGAGAGCCATTCGTAATACGTTGTCTTCGCGTCGACATAGCCATCCTTGCTCGACCGCGTAGCGTCGTCATCTAAGAAACTGTATCTGGCGTCAAGCTCTGGCGTGATGCTGGATCGGCATCGGATATGCAGCGGAGGGATCGGCCCTTTGCCCATCTCGAACACCCTTTGATCGAGCGAGCGACACTGAGAAGAAGTTTTGGAGTCAAGGGTGGCGATAAATCTCCATCCTGTAACGACATCAGGGTTCGCCTTCAGTGTTTCGAGTCGAGCAGTCATTGCGACGTGCTGAATTGCTGTCCTTACAACCGCTTCAGCGTTGCGCCGAGTGATGGCGAGCAGGCCGTCGCTGTACTTCAGCGCCTTGGTGCCGCGAATGCGATTTATCAGTTGCTGATTCGTTTCGCCCTGGACATAGCCAAGCCGAATCGCTCCGGTCACCCGGTTACGCTCAGCCTGCGTCCAATCCTCGATGAACGACTCCAACAGCTTGCCGCCATCCTGCCCGGTCACGCTGAGCGGCTGAGCCTTCACGGCGGCCTGTATCGCGTTAACGGTCGGAGCCGCTGCGGTGATATTGACTAGCACCTGATCGAGCGACCTTGCCTCAAACTCGGCCTCATAGGCGCCAATCTCGAACAGGTCCAGCATCAGCTGAGACGTGAACTCGCCGTGAATCTTGGCAAGCATCGCGTCAATCGATTTCAGCAGCCCTTCAAGGCGCGCCCGGCTGTAGTCAGTGAGCGTGTCGCGGCTGAGCCTGTCGCGCAGGTCCTTGTCGATGCGCCGAAGGAAGGGATCGATCTTCTCGACCTCTCCCGACTTCAAGCGCTCGATTAGGACGGCATTACGCGTTGCCGACTGGATCAGTAGTTCTGCCGTCGCCATTGTCGTCGTCCAAGTTCAGGCCAGACGTGCTGCTGGCAAGCTCTTCGCGGATATCGTCGTCCGATTTCTCGGCGTCGATCAGCCCGAAGCGTCGGAACTGAGCCCACAGATCAGCATCAGTGATCGCGCCGGCCTGCCAGGACTTGACCAGTTCGGCCAGGGTCTGCGGATCAAGGCGAGCCTCGATGAAGTCTTGGTTCAGCGCATACACACACTTGCCAGAGGCGCCCATGAACTCTGCAGCGAACTGCAGCGCCTTGGTGTAGGCCTCGCTCACGTTGGACGCGACCAGTGACAGAACGGAGTGCTCTGCGGCGTTATCCGATGCGGCCTCGGTGGCGGTCTTCGTGGCGCTACCCTGCTCAACCAGACGAGCACCCAAGGCGATCATCTGGCGCTCTTTGGTATCAAGCGCCTCCTTGATCATGGTGTTGGCCTGAGCCTGCAGGATGCCGGCCGAACCACCTTGCGGCAGCGGCAGGATGGCCCGCGAGCCGAAGTAGATGCCTTTCTCTTCAAGCATCGTGACCCACTGCTCATCGAGCCCGGCCATGAACACTTGGGGTTGACCGCAGAGGTAGGCAGCGTCCTCGTAGTCGGCGCTGTTGCGATAATGCCCTGCGTTAATCTCTGCCAGGTCATACAGCGGCGACTCATCGATGGACGTGTCGTTGTTCTGTGCGCCGACGAAGAAAGCCGTGATTTCCGACCAGGGCTGACCATTGCTGCGGCGTGGGTTGTAGCTCTCGGCGATCCCGAACTCACCCTCGCCACCAGTGCGGCGCCATACATCGACGGTGTAGATGCCTTCCTGCAGGCTCAGCACACGGTATTGCGGTTCGGTCTTGATGCCGAAGCCATCCTCAGTCTCGTGCGTCTCGCGCAGGACGACCAGGGACAGCATGTGACGTGCGCCTACCTTCGTGGTGCGCCAGTTGATGACCGCTTCGGCTGGGTATGCCGTGATGGTGGCCCGCGCCTTGCCGCTTTGCATATCGGCCCGGCTGGCAGACTCAACGGCAGGGAAGTCGACCATGATCAGCGAGCGACCCGTTTCGAGCACGTCAGCAAGGACCGTCTGTGACTGCTGGTACACGCTGATACCGGCGCCATTGGCATCGGTGGCCATGTAGTCGAGCAGGGCCGGAACTGTCAGCGTCGGCACCACGCGGAACACAGCGCCGACTAGGCCATCACGAGTGCGGCCGGTGGCGTTGTAGAACACAGCCCGCGCCAGGTAGTTATCGTAGCGCTGCTTGTTCTCGTTACTGGTGTCATGCGGGTTCGGCTTGGGCAGGTACAGCTCTCGCGCACCCTTCACAGCCTCGGAGCCCTTGCAAACGTCGCGCACCAGGCGCCAACGGGCTTGCGCTGCCTCGTATTCGGGGCGCTTGTATTCGACGTCGGCCATTATCGGGCAAATCCCATAGTGATTGAGGTGGCGGGCTTGATGATCGGGAACAGCTTGGCAATCGGATAACCCGCGGCGTCTAGCACGTGGTCAATTCCGCTCGACTTGTCCGGCATTCCGTTCTTGTCGTATGCCTGCTGTTCCAGACCATCAGTCAGATGCGGGCAGCGATGGGTGTTCACTTTCAGCCGTCGCTGGCCTTCTCCATTCAGGATCAGCGCGTTTACGGCGTTCACACGATCGGCAATGGCCGGGTTTGTGCCGTTCACGCGAACGGATAGACCGGCCTGTTTGATAATGCTCAGGTCGGACTCGCTGGCGTTCTTGCTGCTGCCGTTCTGTCCGCTGGCGTCGGGGAAGATCGTCACGGCATGCCCCTTGCGCTTGTAGCGCTCAAGGAACAGCTCGACCATCTGAGGCGTATCACGACCATCGGTGATTTCGTCGACCGCAACAGGCCAGCCATCGCGCATCACGTAAATGACGGCGCTCATGTGCAGACGGTTGAAGTCCATGCCAATAAGGGCAGGCTCGCCTTCTTGGAGTGTTTCGCTGGAGTGGTTCAGCGTGCGGCTGAAGTCCGGGTAAACGCTGCCGGTTGTCAGGTTGGTGAAGCGGCCTTCGATGTATGCGTCGATCAGTGCGGGCGGATAGCTGTCACGCAGAGACTGAACGTAGTCATCAGGTAGGAACGGGTTGCTGTAGGTCGCCGCCTGGACCATCACGTAGCCGGGCTTTGGGTTGCGACCCCAGGTGTCGTAAACGAACTGGTAGCCTTCCGGCGTGGTGTAGGCGGACACGCGGTTGAACGGGCTTTCGATGCCATCAGGCCGCTGCCGGTTACGGGCAATGATTTTCTGCCAGGCGAGCTTGGCCTGAGCCTTCTTCAGCGTGTCGATCTCATCCACGTGCGCGCGGTACGACTCATAGCCGATGATCCGCGCCGGGTTCTCCAGTGTACGCAGCACGAAGTCACCACACTGGCCGGAGCTGGTGTAGATGATGTTCTCTTGCTTGTTGTACTTGTACCGGATGCCGAGGTCGGACAGCTTCTCCTCCATCCTCGGCGCCAGGATCAGGCGAACCAGATCGTAAGTGGGTTCGTAAAGAGCGATCAGTGCAGACGATGAGTCCAGCGCGTCACGAATGGCGCAGTTAGCCAGCGTCTCCGTCTTCCCCGTACCGAAGCCGCCGACGAACGCCGGGTACTTGTCGGGCAGCTGAAAGAACCTAGCCTGCGGCTCCGTCATTTGGAGCCTGAGCACTCGTCCTTCCACCTACCACCTCGATCTCTATTCGGGCCACTGGCGGCAGCTCTGGCGGGTTAGTCTTCAGCAGCTCGGCGCGGGTACGCTCCAGGCTCTCAATGCGCGCTGTCAGGCGATCAATCAGCCCCGAGTAGTCACGGACCTTGCTATTGGTTGTCGTTCCGCCTGTCTCGCTGCTGTCGACCTTCTCGCTGTCGATCTCAAGGGTGTTGCCGAACTCGCTCTCACGAGCCAGGGCACGCATCAGGCGAACGCGGGTCAGGCGAAGCTCATCGTCCACCCTGCCAAGCTCAATGCGGGTTAGCGTGTCGTTTTCTTCGTCCGTCAGAAACTTGCTGTAGATGGAGCCAGGCTTGGCGGCGTGCTGATTGCCTTTGTTGGCTTTCGAGGACGCCCCACCGTGTAGCTTGCAGCGAGAGGAACCCGGTACTGCGTGACGCTTGCATGGTTCCCCGTTGCCGCGCGTTTTAGCGCCGCATAGGGCCATGGGATAGCCTCATTCAAGGGGTGTTGTCGCTAATGATTCATTCAACGTCGTTCGAATGGCGTTCGCCTCCACTCTCTCCTCCCCCATCTCCACGCCTCAGCGATGAGCAGGCCGAATAGGCAGGCGATCAGGTAGGCGAATAGGAGGCAGGCGTACAGGCGTCTCATGGTCTGCGGTCTAGATAAACCGTTGCGAACATGGCGCCCCATCTTGTGTAAACCCATAGACGCCGCCCAGAGAATGTCGGCGATCCGAACCTGACCCACCCGAAGGACACAAGGCGCCACCACGGCCAGGTCTGGGGCCCATGCTCTGGACGAAGTTCGTCCCGCATGTCCGCTGCACTGAACTCAAACTTAAGACGGCTCATTGCTCTGTCACCTTCGGCTGAGGAATCACTCGGGCGATAGCGGCAGCCATACCCAGCGCCATGTTCACGCCAGCCCATACGATGGGGCTGATATGCCCGTCGAACGCTACCCATGTACCGGCAGCGGCGTTCAGTGCGGCGGTGATGATTGCGAACTGCACACTGGTCAGTCGCCAGGACTTGCGCCATTCAGGAATCAGGTTCATGAGCCAAAGCCCTTTGAGATGAGCGGCCATATCTTGTCGAACACGGCTACCAGCGCGAACCCGGCACCAATGCCATAGGTAAGCTTGCTGCTCAGCGTGTCTACCTTCCCTGCTACCTCGTCCTGGCTCTCACCAATAGCGGTGAGCTGGCGGGTCATGTGCTCGAACTGTTGTTCAAGCTTGGTCAGGCGGTTGGGCGACTGGGCGTGGTCTTTGTCGAATCTGTCAAGGCGGTGCCGGGTTACGGCTGCCTCTTGCTCCAGTGCTCCGACTCGCTCATGCACTGTCCTGCCCTCATGGCTGTCGGTCATAGTGGAGTCTCGAAGTAATAGGTCCGGCCGCTCTTACCTGTCGCTATCCGCTCGGAGCTAGGAAGCAGTCAAAGGCAAGGGGCCGGAAAGTAAGAACCGCTGCGTACCCGAAGGCAGAGGCAACGGCCGTCTGTAGATCCCGACTCCCCGCACGTCTGCAGGGCGATACTCGTTATCGAGTCGCACAGTGTGCTGCGGTGTGGCGCTAGGCCGATTCGCAAGCAGGCCGGGGATTTGGTTTGCACTGCATTGCGCATTATCTGCACATTGGTGCGCTGATCTTGCAATACGGTGCGAATGGATGGGCGCAGGATGGCGAGGCCTTCATCAGCCGTGTTCCGCCCGAATTCGACGCATAAAAAAAGCCCCGACATTTCTGCTGGGGCTTTCTTGAAACACTAACGCTAACCAAAGGGACCGTCGACCAAAACTGACCCTTTAGGAAAGCAACCCAACCCGAGAGCCAAACCTGGCAACGAACTGAGGCTTGACCATCTCAACGCGTGAAATGACCAAGATAGGCACATACTCTATCGTTTTCTCATTGCAGTCAAGCTGTTCTTGCAAATTCTCCGTGGTAGCGTTTGGCTGCTTCAGCGTATGCCGCCGCGCCTTCTTCCACCGTATCGTAACGGCCAATGTGCTTGTATTTGCCATCAACCGTGATCTTCACCTGATACCTGCCCGTCGAGGAGCAATAGCAGACGCCTTTAACGCCTGTCTTCGAGGATTTTGCTGCCCTCTTGTTGTGCATGTTCTGTGTCTGGGTCGCAGGCCTGAGATTTGAAATCCGGTTGTCAGTAGCTACCCCGTTTGCGTGATCGATCACAAACTTCGGGAACTCTCCGTGAACGTACAGCCAGGCTAGGCGGTGAGCCCTGTAGTGAGCCCGATCAATACCTATGTAGACGTAGCCGCCAGCAGACACCCATCCTGCAGCCTGTCCAGCCTTGGAACCGTTACGCATGTCGTTGCGCCAAGAAAATAGGCCCGTGCCCTGGTCGTAGCTAAGAACTTCTTTCAGTCGCTCTTGAGTGAGCATATCGAACGTCTCCTATTCGATGCGTCTCATGTGAGGACGTGGCAGGGAGTGAGACAACTCCTTTTCGGCCGCTAAGCCTAGCCACGCACGATGATTATACCTTATGCAGCGCAGCGGATCAGGCCTTCGCGGTCGAGTATTTCTTGCGCGTGAATCAGCGCTTCGTTGACCTGGCCCTCTAGGCTGCGCCGGATCGCAGACCGCCAACGGTAAAGCGTTGAGTCAGGCTTGCCGCCATCATCCCAAGAGTTAATGTCGTACCATGCAGCCGGCAGGACGCTCGTGCTGCGCTTCCCTTCCACGCCCGGCAGCTTAGGGAATGCCCATGTGGCCACGGCACACTGTACGAACCGCTCCGGCGCGGGCGACTTGATGGAGCCGGCGAGCGCTTGCATGGCGTCGTGCTTGCGCTCCAGATGGGTGCTGTACTTTGCGACGAGAGCCAGCCACAGGCCTACCGGCAACGCCTTATGCAGCCGCCCATGTACCCAGCAGTCAGTCAAGAACGACTCTTCCTTCCCGCTAATCTCCCCAGGGATTCGAGCAGCCTGAACCTTAGGCTCAAAATCGCACCCTCCCGCGCTATTGATGGTTTCCGCAGCCAGGGCGCGAACTACTGCCGATACGACGTTTTGGTATTTCATGCTGCTGCTCCCCGTACTGCTGCCGCATCGCGGCGAAAGAATGACCCGCCGACGCAATGGATCAGCGCCCGCTTACCGTTTGCATAGGTAATCTCGTGTGTTGCGGTCCAGCCGCTGAGCGACCCGGCGTTGTAGCCCATGTTCATCAGCGAACTGGTGCCGACCGAATGGGCACCGTCGATGATCCGGCCGCCGTGGCCATGGCCGTGGGTGACCTTGGCGCCGACCGTGGCGAACGCCTGCGTGCTACCGCGTGCGCCGTTTGGCCCTTTGTCGCCGTGGTTGCTGAAGTCGATGCCGAAGCGCATGAACGACTCGTCGGGCTTCAGCCACTTCACCCGGTCGGCAGCGCTCATCAGCTTGTCCATCCAATACTTGAACGGGTCGCAGTAAGAGCCGTCGACGATGGAGCGGAGCATTACGGCCTTGGTTTCGTGGAATACCAGGGTGTTCTCGATATCCAGGGCGTTCTCGGACTTCTCCAACCACTGCCGGAAGTGATCGTGATGGTTCGAGTTCACCATGATCGTCTGATCGGCAAAGGTGGCCAGATCATCTACGTGGCGCGCAGTCTTCTTCAGCTCATGCAGTACGCTGGATGTGCCGTCGACGTGCCGCTTGAACTTCTCGAAAAACTTGTTGTGGTGGCTGGCCGATCCGAAGTTCAGCACGTCATGGAGCACCAGATGCTTCGGCTGCACTAGGCCGGCAAGGGCTCTGGTTGCCTCTGTAACAACCGGGTCTGCCATCTCCGCATGAATGTCACCCATCGTCAGCACTTCAGCGCGCGGTGCCTTTTCAGGCCCTTTCACGGTGTACTTCGTGTCGAGGTCGATAAAGCTGCCGTCTTTCATCGGGCAAATGTGGCGGATGTGGTTGCGCGGCCCGTCCACTTCGACCACGACGGCGCCAAGCGTATGGTGGAACTCGCCTTTCTTGCCGGCGTTGGTGTCGCTGTAGTTCTCAACGGTGCAGGCACCAGTGGTCATCACCAGCTTTGCATGGTCGCCCAGGCGTGTCGCTACAGACTCCAATGCAATCTTTGTGTGTCCCAGGATCGCCCAGTCACGGCCGGAAACGGTCAGCCAGCCCTGCAGCGGCTTCACGGCGGTCGGCTGGATCTTGATGTCAGCCAGCACAACCAGCCCCTTCGCCAGCTTCGTGCGTTCGTGGGTGATGTACGGCATCAGGCGGGCATCCCACCAGTCATCCTCGCCAACCTCATCGCGACGGGTTGGGTTCTTGTAGCGCATCGGGATAACGATCAGCCGCGCACCGCGCAGTGAGCAATAGAGCTGCAGCGTCTTCAGGAAGCCGGCGTGTGCCTTGGTGGCATTAACGGCCGACGTTATGACGTAGGTCTCGGCCTTCCCTTCCAGCTCAGGCACGTCCACGCCCCGCTTCTCGTTGTAGATATGCGAGCAGCCAGTGCAGCACAGGCGGCGATTGGTGCCCCGGTATGAGTGGAGCGTGCTGCCTGTGTTCAGGCACTTAGGACATGCGAGCATTGATTTCCCCTTAAAACTCTTCAATGGCCCAGCCGCCGCCCGCCTTTTTGGTCTTGGCGGTTACGGCGATGATGCGGAACGGGTATTGGTCGGCGGGGGAGTAGCTGCTCTTACTTGCGATTCCCTCCGCGCCAAGTCTTGCGGTTGCTGGCCTGCTCTTTCGGTGTTGACCATTTGCAGTTGCTTGGCTCGTAATCGCCGTCGTTGTTGATCCGGTCGATTGAAAGCCCAGACGACCAAGACGCGCCCATATCCGCAAAGAACCCTTCAAACGTTGCCCATTGCGGACAGACCTTGATCCCTCTTCCGCCATACCGGTGATAGCGGTTGTGGTTTGGATTGCTGCATCTGGCGTGCATCTGCGCCCATGACGTGTAGATGGGGCTGACCTTTCCACCAGACGCATGTCCGTGCGTAGTGACCTTTTCTGCAACGCGGCGGTACCGGTCACACCCGCACGATGCCACTGCTCCACTCCTGAGGTGCGAGGTGCGCACCCTCTTGATTTCGCCGCAATCGCAGCGGCAGATCCAAAAGATCCGACCTTGAGCGTCTCGACCATCCTGTTCCTGCGCGATGAGCTTTCCAAATCGCTGCCCTGCTATATCTATTGCATTGAAGTGCACGGTAATGCCCTCTTATCAAACCATTACCGCTTTATATTACCAGAATCGCTTTATCAGTACCTCACAAATTCCCAACCCCCGCCTCTTTTCTTGGCTATCGGAAACGCGACAATTACCGGGAACGGGTAGTCCTGAGCGCACACCTTGACCTTCACCTTTGCGTCATCTGTAAATATTCCCGGTGCGCCCTTGACCTCGTGCAGTTCCATCGAGCCATCGGCCAGCATCACGGCGAAATCCGGCGTGTAGAACGTCTTGTCTGCCAGGCGCAGCTTGATTCCCTCGAAGCGGTACCAAGCGATCTCGCCGGCAAACTTGCGGGCCTCTAGGTGCTGGCGGTACGCCTCTTCGGTCTTGTTCATCTGGCCGACCGGGAGGCGCCCCAGGGCTTGCATGCGTCTTGCTGCGGTCATCTACTCCCCCTCGCCTTGGCTGCCAGCGCCGCACGAACCATCGAACGAAGCAGCGGGCTCATCTTTGCCAGCTCGGCCGATACCCATTGGCGCCACGGCTGCAGGCCCATCGATTTGCACCGATCCCTCAGCTTGTCCGCGATTACCCCGGCAAGCTGCTCCGCATTGGCCTTGGCAATCAGGCCGTCCGCTGTTAATCCACGCTTCGCCGCGGAGGAGGTCATTCATCGTCGCCCCCAACCTTGATCCGCCCGCAGTCTTCGCATTGAAATACCTTTCCTGGCGGGCCTTCCTGAGAAGGAAACTCATAATCAAACCGATAGCGGTGCTGGCACTCCGGCGCAAAGTACAGGTGCCGCTCCGCATCGAACGCCACATCCGGCCACTCGACGGTGCGCGGGTCTCGGCAGTCGATGGTGTTGATCTGGCCAAACCCCTCCTTCTGCAACGAGCGGCTTTGCTCAACCATGTCCAGCGCGGCAACTACCGAAGGGGCCTCGACGCGCTCGCCTGACGGCATCTCTACGGTTACGGCTGAGCCGGTGTTGCGGATGATGTGGCCGTTCATGCCGCCTGCTCCTGTCCTGTGAGCTGTTGCACCAACTGCAACAACTTCTCCTCAGTTCCGAATCGCTCAATGAAGGCCAGCTTCGAGAGATGAATGCTCGGCACGGCGGGGTGCGCAGTGCCACGGTGATGCGCCGGGCAAAGTGGAATGCCATCCATGTGGCTGGCACGCTGGCCCTTGCCGCGACCGGCGCGCGGGTGATGGATCTCTGCGGGCGTGCCGGGTGTGCCCTGCAAGTAGCAGGCGACGCAGCCAAGCGAGGCGACGCGGGATAGGTGGGCTTTCTCGGCTTTGGTCATGCCACCTCCCCGAAGATATCCAGCTGCTCTTCCCGTGCCGGGCGCTCGATATCGCCATTGACCCAGGCGTCCCAGGTCTTGCGGTCGAATAGCTGGCCTTCGTAGTCGTGTCCGCCGCAGGTGTTGCAGTAGGTGTGCGGGGTGCGCATACCGAGGGATGTGGTATTGGCTGAATTGCAGAGCTTGCAGGTCATGCGCCGTACCCCTTGCGTTCGGTGCGCTGGTTGGCCTGCTCGGTGCGATACAGGTCGATACGGAGCTGGGCCGCAGTGATCTGCATCTTCAGCCGCTCCTCTTCGCCTACGGCCACGCGCAGCCCTTCCAGCAGCTCTAGGTATTCGGGGTGCGCATAGGCGTATGCCTCACGCTCGGCAATGGTCTTGACGCCCTTCTGCTCGGCCTCGATGAAGAGCATCGACTTCTTGCATTTGCGGAACTGCTCCAGATACACGCGGGATGCTTTGGCGTCGGCGTATGGGCGGGCTCGGTCGCGGATGTAGGTCAGCGGCTTTTCGATCTGCTCATCCATGACGACGCTCCTTCAGCGAAGCGCAGTCGATGCAGCAGGTAGCCCACGGCGCAGCGCGGCGGCGGGCCTCGGGAATCTCAACACCGCACTCGAGACATTCGTCGGAGCCCTGCCCCTGCAGCTTCTCGCGCACAACAGCCACGCCGCTGATCCGGTCCAGAATCTCTATGCCACTCGCCCGGTCGGCGGGGTCAGGCATGTTGCGGCTCTGCTCCAGGGCTTCGGCCATTTCGTGAAGGGAACTCATTTCGAGGCCTCCTGCTTCGCCAAGGCTTCTGTCTTGTGCCAAACCGCTGATGGATCGCTCTCCAGCTCCTCAATCAGCTCGGGGGCAAGGTTGCGCACTACCGCCCATAGCGCAGACTCGTAATCGCTGCTGTCGTCGAAGTAGATAGCGCTGACCGCCTCGTGCAGGGCGCGCGATACTCCTCTACGCTCAACAGCATGAGCTTTCATCTGGTCGATCTCTGATTCAGCCTGCCTCAAACAGCCGCGAATCACTTCCAGCGTGTCGCGGCTTACTTCGAACCGGCAGTCGACGGTGTTCTTGTCAGCTTTCAGCCGCTCGTTCTCCGCGATCAGCTCGAGGACCGTGGCGGGGTTGGCGGCAGCTATGAATCTCACGTTCTCCATCTGGTGCGAGTCAGCGATGGCGCTCCATGATTCGACGTATGTTGTTTCGCCCTCGACCCGTGCAGGGCAGATATAAGACCCGTCGTAACTCCACGGACCCGGCGTCGCTGCCTCAGCCAACTTCTTCAGCTCATTCCACTTGCTCATCCCCTCACCCCCGTCGCCTTAACCGTTCCGTTCCAGCAGATAGCTATCCGGTGTGCGCCCCTGGTCATCTCTATCGATTCGCTTGATTTCTCAGCGTCGACTCGGTAGCCGAGGGCCTTGTATTCGTTCATTCGCGCCAGTTGTGGAGGCGTTGGGGAGTGGGAGCGGTTCATGCCTTGGCCTCCAGCGCCTTGAGTGCTTCTAGCTGTGCTGCGCGCTTCGCCTCGAATCGTTCCTGCATCGCCTTGATTTCAGCGAGGCGGGCTTTCTCTTTGGCAGCCTGGCTTTCCTCGACGGCCTCTTTCACCAGTCGCAACTTGGCGCGAACTTCCGGGGATGGCATTGCAACGTGGCCGGTAATCAGGCCAGCAATCGCGGCGCCGTCTTGAGTGACCGGCTCGTGGGTCAGCTGCGCGCGGTACTCATGAACGACCGGTGCAGGCAGACGACCGAGACGGCCAGCCTCCTCAACGGCCATCAGACGGCGCTGCTGATCGAAGCCGGGCGACAGCTTCCAGCTCACCGGCTTGCCTTCACGGCGAGCGGTGTCGACTTGGCGCTGATAGGCGGACAGGAAGGACATGCGAGCACCCACCTTGTCGCCAGCGTCGAGAATGGCGCGGGCAGCACCCAGGGCGAGCTGGATTTCATCGGTCAGCACAACGCTATCGAATTCATCCGATGCAGCCAGTGCAAGCGCCCAAGCCTCGTTTGGCTCTGGACGGCCATCGGCGGCCTGTACGCGCTGGAGGATGGCGGCCAGTGTCAGCTTGCCGGTGAGTTCGCGGCGGCAGGCCTGCAGCGCGGCCTTCACGTCAGCGGGAGCGTAATCAGCGAGGTCTTCGGCCATCAGTTCGGCGGCAGTGGCGCTTACGGTCTGCCCAAGGGTTTCGGCAGTTGCGCAGATGGCACCGGCCAGTGCTGCTAGTTGGTCGACGTTCATGCGATCAGAGGAATTCATTGCGGCCCCCTTTGTCCTGAATGCGGCGGGCAGCTTCCTGGGCGGCGTTGATGTTGGCTTGGGTGTCTTCCAGCTGGCGGGCAGTACGGCCGTTCATCTGGCGACCAGTAGCCCACTGGGTGCGGTAGGACTCAGCTTTGGTCAGCAGCGAGCCGAGGTCGTGGCAGTTGCGAATCAGGTACGAGTCGTTGATCGATACGAAGAACTCAGCGACCGGGGCAGCTTCGGCGCCGAGGCGCTTCCAGAGGTCGACAACCTGGCGATTGACCTTGGCGTTGCGGACCGGCATCGCACCGTAGCGGCCAACGTAGGCCTGTGCGTACGAGCCCCAGATTTCGCGACAGGCTTCTTGCCGTGCCTGCTCAGCTTCAACGTTCTGCTTCGGCTGGCGCTTCTTCACCGCGACAGCGGGGAGCAGCGCAAGTGAAGTAGTCTCTGCTGTAGTCTCTTGTGTAGTCTCTGTAATAGATCGTGGGTTTTCCACTGCACTGCTAGTGGGTTTTACCACCTCCAGTTTGGGGGTTTTCACCACTACTGTTAGTGGCTTTTCCCCAGACAAGACTGCGAGAAGTTCATCAGTATCGACCTTGTAATACAGCTTGGCCGGGATGCCTTTGCGCTGCTCAGTCAGGAGCCCGATAGACTTCAACTTCTTGCGGGCGCCCTTAACCTCTTCGAGGGTCAAGCCCAGCTCTTCATTCCACTCTTCCGTGGTCTTGTAGAACCAGCCATCATCAGTGCGCTCGGTCCAGTAGACCGCTTGAGACAGGAACTGAGTGGCCGCAGCATTCAGGCCCAGAACCTTACGGAAGGCTGGGTAGAACGCTACGGCATCGCCAGCGATCTCTTGGAGCTGCATACGCAACCGCCCTTTGCTTATCGTGTGTAGTGCTGCCATAATTGGCCTCGTCAAGTTGTGTTGCTGTTGAAGAACCCGGGCCGTCATCCCGGGTTTTTTATTGCCTGCTGTTTGGGTACTGGATGAAAAAACAGCATCCGATCCCCGATTTCACTTCTTTACCGCTTGGCCTAATCTGGAACCCATGGAAACCACTGACATGGACGTTCAAATGACTAAGCCGGGAATCTCTGAATCAGGAAGCCTCTTGCCAGGGGAAGTCGGGGCAGAGGTCGCGGCGGTTAACAGCTCCGCCAGTTACACGTTCGATCTGGATGGCGCGCTCGGCAGTGATGCCACGTTGGCCGGAGATCAAGCGGGAGAGATAAGTGGGAGCGACACCGAGACGTGCAGCGAGCTTTTGTTTCTCGCCGCGGGGGAGGCTCTTGGTGTAGGTGGCGAGATCCATGCGCGTTTACCTGCTGGTACATTTACCCAGCAGTTTACCTGTGGTAATGGTCAAGTCAAGGTAATTTCCCCGGCGGAAAATTCGGTTTTAAATAGCCGAATGGATACTTCAGATCTCCGCAAAATCAGGGTTCGCCAGCTCATCGAACAGCGCTTCGGAGGCATTGCTGCGGACTTTGCAGACGCGATAAACCGGACGCCCTCTTACGTCTCCCGCATGCTTTCCTCGAACAAGCACAGCCGAGGGATTGGCGAAGAGATGGCGCGCAGCATCGAGCAGAAACTAGGGCTCGATAACGGCTGGCTGGATCGCGATCTGGATGCCTCGGAAGCCGCGCAGGCGAAACCCAAGCAAGCGACCTACACCCTGGAGCCGGTCGGCGTATGGGATGACGACACCCCAGTTGATAGCGACGAGGCAGAGCTGCCTTTCCTAAAGGAAGTCGAGCTGTCTGCTGGAAGCGGCAGAACGGCTATCCACGAGGCGGGAAGCCGCAAGATGCGCTTTGGTATCAGGACAATGAGAAGTCGCGGCGTAGAGCCTGCCAACGCGGTTTGCGTGACAGTGACAGGCAACTCAATGGAGCCTGTGCTGCGTAACGGCGCGACCATCAGCATTGATCGCGGCATGACCCGTATTCAGGACGGCGATATGTACGCGATCGACCATGACGGCCAGCTTCGCGTTAAGCAGCTGTACCGCCTACCAGGCGGCGGAATGCGTATTCGCAGCTTCAACCGGGACGAGCATCCCGACGAGGAGTACGGCCCGGAGGAAATTGAGCGCCACAAGATCCGTATCATCGGCCGCGTCTGGTGGGGCGCGTCCTTCTTCTGAGGGCCTATTTAGAGCCCTATTCCCCGCGTCAATCCCTCGCAGTAATCGACAGCCGGTCGACCTATCAAATCTTTGGTTGAATTCTCTGAGGGTGCCATCATCGGCACCCTGCTCCCCTCGCCGATACAGAAAACAAATCAGGTCATAGAACGCCTGATAGATAAATTTGCGAACACTGATGGCCGCTCGCCACTAACATTTGTAATGTTTTGTGGCTGGATGCTGGACAAGGAGTAGAGATGGATTGTTCAACCTGCACCAATCGGTGCGACAACATGATCACCAGGCATGACCTGGTGAAAAGCGGGGTCAGCCAGGAGAACGTCAGGAAGCTGAAGCTAGCAAAGCTTGACGCCTCGCCGGCCATGCCCTTTGACGCGGAAATCTTGCTGGACTGCGAAGACAAAGGACTGAGGCAGGGCGAGGCATTCATTATTGATATGGAGGGCGAGCTGCATTTTTGCCGCACCACAGACCTCCCAGGCGGCGCGCTACAGCTCGAAGCCGCCTACCCACCCCATCACACGGAGACGCTAGCGGCGCACGACAGAGGTAAAGCCATGGTGATTGGGAGGGCGTTTAGTGTGGCCTGGCTCACTGGCTGAGCACCAATTCAAGAAAAGAACCTGCTTCGGCGGGTTTTTTTGTGCCTGCGATTTGATATCGAGGCCAGACCTTTCCCCGGAGACCGGTAATGTTTACCAAAAATATTTACCACCAACGCTTGACGCATGTTTTCCCTGTGGTAAATTTACCTCAACGCCAAGGAACACGGCGAGCAACACCGGAAGCCGAGTCTTCCACGCTCTTTAACAACATGCGCCATGAACAGTTAGCCGAGCGATCGGCAAGACAGCCCCGGCCAGATCCTGTGGGGCGACAGAAAGTCAGGATCAACAAGACGCTGCGCCAGAAGGCGACCGGCGCGTACTGAAAGCCGTAGAGGGGCGGAAGGTGCGCGAGGTGATGACCGAACCGTGAGGATGACCCGGACGGCGCAGCGAGAGACACCAGATTTCACTCATGCAGCTTGGCAACAGGCTGCATCGGGAAACAGCAAAACCCGAAATCAAGGAGAACCACATGGACACGATCCAAGTAGAAGGATGGCAAGGCCGCCTCGGTCAAGGTCTGGCTCCTCGGCAGTTGCTGGCCACGATGCTGGCGATGCTCGACCTTAAGGTTAACGAGATAGCCGACCGCATGAACTGCGCGCCATCGACGGCAGAAAAAACACTCGACCGAGCACGATACAAACTCGGCGCCCGCACCACTCGCGGCCTCTGCCTAGAAGCCATGCGGCGCGGAATCATCGCCCCACTCGTCCTAGCCCTACTGGTAGGCGGTGAGCACACGCAGCCCCGCCCCGTTCGCCGTCCAGACGCACCCCGCTCGCAGCTAGTGGTTAGAGCTAAGCGGATGGAAGAGGCGGAGCTGGCGGCATGAAGACGATACGAGTTCCACCCCTTTCGGAAGAGATGCAAATCGAGCTCGAAATTCAAGCCGAGGAGGCAGGAATGAGCGTGAGGGAGTACGCAGCTGAGCTTTTGCATGAGGCGCTGAAAAGCATGGCAGGCGGCGACAACGAAGAAGCCGGAGCGCGCGTCCTGCATTAGCGCGCAACGGAGATCGAACTACCAAGGATCCCTTAGTAGTTCACGGAGCATTCACTGCTGAGCCTTGGCAACAGGGCTCAACGGGAAGACAACCGGAGAACGGAGATGACTGACTTTGGCGTAAGCGAACAAACCGTAAACGACGCAGCTGAATCATGCGCACGTCGCCTGGCTAAGTGGTTCGGCGGACCTGAAGAGGCTATGGCAGCGATGGAGGATGACCCCATTGCGATGATGGAAATCGCCCTGAGCGACTTCATGAAGGCGCAACGAGCGCTGACCCTGAAGGTGCACATGAACCCGCAGCCATTTGCTCGGCAGTGCGCTGAGTTGCTGCAGGCTGGCGGAAAGCTTCCGGCCGCCTAACCAATCCTTCAGCGCCTTGTAGACAGGGCGCATCACCTATCAGCACATAGGAGGCTGAGATGAGCAATGGAACCGAAATCAAGCCGCCATTTGCAGATGACCTGCAGCTCCGAAAGTTCTTATGCAAACACGCCAAGGACTGGCGCGGACTTAGCAGCTACTGGCAGTTCTACCAAGCGCTCCTTGCTGCAACCCCTCAGCAATCTCAATGGATAAGCGTTGAGGAGCGGCTGCCTGAGCCGGGCGTAACCGTCCTTGTGTACACGCCGCCTCAGCCTGGCGATTGGCCGGATAGCGTGCGGATCAGCTTCGACGGCATCGACCCTGAATCGGATGGCGATTACTGGGTTGAGCACGGCGAGCACTACGAGCATTGGTGCTGCATCGCCAAGGGCGGCGACGACATCGACTGGCATGGACCGTCAGAGAGGGCGCCATACACCCACTGGATGCCACTGCCCGCACCGCCGAGCGCCTAACCATGCCCACCCCACTAGATCTATCCCTAATGCTCACCGTATTCCTCGCCTGTTGCGCGTTGGAGTGGTGGGTTAGGGAGAGGAGAGAGAAGTGATGCGCAACCGGAAAAGACAAATGAAGCCTCGCGTCGAAAAGAAGCTTAGTAAGCGACTAGTAGAGATTGCGCCATCGCTTTTCCACGGTGTATGGCTGGACCGCGAAATTATGGAATCCGCGTGGGACCAAGGCGTCCGCGTCAGCCACGTTTGGAGCGTCGGCGGTGGCGTGGATTATTGGGGTGAAGGCTGTGACGCATACACCTGTTGGTCCGAGTGGCGTTCGAGCTGGATGTGGCATGGGCCTTTTGAAGCATACCCTGAAGGCCACCAGCATGAGCACCTCCCTAACACTGAAGGGTTCAGGCTGACGACGCGAAACCTTCTCCAGCTTGCACGAGATTGCCAAGCCCGCACCAAGTAACCCCCTCCTGAGCCAGCCAGGCCAGACCATCAGGTCTGCGATTAACCGAGGGCGCCCGGTGCTGGCAGCGCCACATATCACACCGGAACGCGGCCGGCCTACGGGATACCCGCGACGAGGATCAGCCGGACAGTGCCTCGATTGCAGAAAACCCCGGCAGCCATCTACGGGATTACCCACAGCTTTGCCCGAGGGGATGGCCGATTGGCTCACGTTACGAGCCGGCATCGGAGAGTCAGTTGGCAGTTGGGTAAGAGGGTTCCAGCGCTTCGGGGTACCACGCCCTGATAAAGGACCCCGCCAGCTGGCTCCCCGATGCCACTGCATCACCCCTTCCCGCCCGTCCGGGCACATCGAGGTAACCACCCATGAAGCAACACGGACCCATAGGGCGCCGCGAGCAGCCGTGCCCGGAATACAGCGAGTCGGACGCTGACCTGGTGCGCGAGGCGCTGGACGCATACGACGCCGACACCCTTGCCGCATACGCAGCATTCGCCTCCGACAAGCTGGATCAGCCGCTTGAACTGGTCGCCTCGCTCGTGCCGGGGCTGGTCGGGCATCAGCGCTGGGAGAGCCATCGCGGCCTTATCGGGCGATTCAACCCCGATCTAGCCGAGTACCTGGGCGAACTGGCCATGGCCATCGACAAGCAGCAAGCAGCATTCATCGAACACCGGGCCGCGCAGATGCGCAGCAAGGCCGAAGAGATCAAGCACGAGGAGGCGGCATGAGCAAGGAAGTGAAGCGGTACGAGCTACTGACCATACACGACATATTCCACAAGGTTCCGTCAGACCGCATTCAGGACTGTTGCCGCGAGCTAGGCACGCTCCTCGCTCAGACTAAAGCGCTGAGCGAACTACTCGAAGCAACTTCAGAGTCTCTGGATATTTCCGGTCACCTCGGCTTCAAGCTTCCCGAGTTCTTCACATGGACGGATGACGGCAAAGGCGAGATTGACACCGTTGTATGCAGTGAAGAAGGCGAGATTATGCGCCTTGCCACTCGCCCTGGAGAGCAGCCATGCACATAGCCAAGGAAGCAGCCCTCCTCCTCCCTATCGCCGCCTTCCTTGGATCGCTGGCATACGTCGGCCTTATGGGGGGTGTGTGATGGATGACCGCGAATTGCTTGAGATGGCGGCTAAGGCAGCCGGGATTGAAGTCATCCGAATAGATGATCCAGGCGCATGGATTGCAGGCGGCGGAGGAATTTACTGGAACCCACTCACCGACGACGGCGATGCGCTGCGGCTGGCTGAATCCCTTGGCTTCACCATATGCATGAACGGAAGCGGCACGGTATCGGCGAGTGATGATTACGATAAATCTGTCTTCGCTACCCAGTCGATACATGAGTGTGGCGGCAATCGACTAGCCGCCACCCGCCGCGCCATCGTCCGCGCTGCTGCCGCTATCGGGAGGGCTATGTGATGGCCTCACAACGTCAACGCTCACTCCGCTACGCATGGTGGCGGGGCCTAGCACTAGCCCTGCTGGCCTTTACAGGATGGGTCGCTGTGTACGGCCTGGTTGATCGATTCAACAACGGGGTGCCGCTATGAGCAACGGGATGAAAGAGATCGACTGGAGCAAGGCACCAGAGTGGGCTACCGGCTACGGCCTCATGAATGGCAGCTTTGGCATTGAAGAAGTGTGGTTCAACGACAAGCAGTACCTGCCACTGCAAAGCCAGGGCGGCTATGGACCATATCCATTCGGCGGGGGCACAGGCCCTCATATGCACAACGCCACCAAGAGCCAAATTGCGTTTCAGAGGCACAGGCCGGCGCCATGGTCAGGCGAAGGCCTGCCGCCAGTTGGGACGGTGTGTGAGGCATGGCATAACGGCTGCGCTCAAGGAGTCGTTCAGGTCCGATACTCAGGCGGATGCATGGTTCTCTGGAACGTGAAACTGAAGCACGAACAGTGCTCTGCATCCGAGAACTACACCTTCAAGCCCATCCGCACGCCCGAGCAGATCGCGGCGGAAGAGCGGGAGAAGGCGATCAAGGAAATGTTGGCGCTCGACCCTTACTTGCCGGGCACGCAGCTCGGAATGATGTCTCGGGCCGACTTCTGCCGCACCCTACACGACGCCGGCTACCGCAAGGTGACCCCATGACCCTCTCCATCCCCCTCCCCTACGACACCGGCCCGCAAGACGACACGCCTACAGGCCATTCATTCGCGGCTGCATGGCTTGCAGTTATCGGCTTCACGGTCCTGTCCGGGCTGCTTGTGCTGCTCGCCTATCAGGCCGTGGCGATGAATCACTTTTTTGGAGGTTGAGCATGAATGCGTCAGTCGAGGCGATTACGCCAGGCTACTACCGCGACCTAAGCAACGAGGCCTATCACAAGGGGCCTGGCATTTCTAAGTCGCAACTTGACCTCATCCACAAGAGCCCAGCGCTGTACCAGTGGAGCAAAGCGGCGCCCGAAGACGAGGAAAAAAAGTCGGCGCTGAATGTCGGTGATGCTGTCCACGCCATCCTGTTAGAGCCGCACCGGTTCAGCGAGGAATACGCGATAGGCCCAGCCGATGCGCCGCGCAACACGAAGGCCGGAAAGGAAAAGTGGGAGGAGTTCGAGGCCGGCCTATCCGGGCAGACGATCCTAACCGCCGACGAAGGCCGAAAGGTTCATCTGATCCGCGAAAGCGTGATGGCCCACCCACACGCACGGTGGCTCGTTGAAGCCGAGGGCGATGCAGAGGCCAGCATCTACTGGAAGGAACGCAGCACGGGCCTTCTGGCGCGCTGCCGGCCGGATAAGACAATCCCCTCGCTCGGCTGGGTCACTGACGTGAAGACGACAGCCGACATGGATAAGTTCGCCCGGTCTGTCTACGACTACCGCTACCACGTTCAAGACCCCTTCTACTGCGACGGCTACGCAGCGCACTTCGGCGAGCAGCCGGCGGCGTTCGTGTTCCTCGTCGTCAGTACCAGCATCGAGTGCGGCAAGTACCCGGTGCGCATCTTCACGCTCGACCAGGAGGCCAAATCGATCGGTCGAGACACCTACCTCGAAGACATGGCCACCTACGCCGACTGCATACGCACCGGCGAATGGTCAGGACTCGAAACACTCAGCCTGCCCTACTGGGCAAAGGAACGCAGATGAGCACTGAAAACGTCGCCCCCTTCTCGCAGAAAGACATGCAGAAGACGGCAACCCCACCGGTAAAGCCGCGCAGCCCCGCAGACAACCTGGCCGCCATGTTGGCAAGCCCGAAGATGAAGGAGCAATTCGCCGCAGCGCTGCCGAAGCATATGACAGCTGAGCGGATGGCGCGGATCGTAACGACCGAGATCCGCAAGACGCCGGAGTTGGCGAATTGCGACAGAACCAGCTTTCTAGGGACGGTCATTCAGTGCGCGCAGCTTGGTCTTGAGCCAGGCAATAGCTTGGGGCACGCATACATCCTCCCGTTTGATAAGCGAGAAAAGCAAGGTGACCGCTGGGTAACTGTCCGAACCGAGGCTCAGCTGATCATCGGCTACCGAGGAATGATCGACCTGGCGCGCCGGTCTGGCCAGATCATCAGCCTGTCCGCCCGCGCAGTCAGAGAACAAGACGACTTCGACTATCAGCTTGGCCTGCATGAGGACCTAAAGCACAAGCCGTTCGAAGGCGAAAACGCCGGCGAAATCACCCACGTCTATGCCGTTGCTCGGCTGCAAGGCGGCGGCGTCCAGTTCGAGGTCATGAGCCGCGCCCAAGTCGAGGCGGTTCGCGCGCAGAGCAAGGCCGGCAAATCCGGGCCGTGGGTAAATCACTGGGAGGAGATGGCCAAGAAGACCGTTATCCGCCGCCTCTTCAAATACCTGCCAGTGTCGGTCGAGATTCAGCGCGCCGTCACTCTGGACGAAGCCGCAGAGGCAGGCATTCCGCAGGGTAACGAGTACGTATTCGATGGGGATTTTGAAGTGGTCAACGACCAAAACGGAGAGCAGCAGTAATGGCAAAGCACAAATATGACGTCGTAGCCACTGTCGGCAAGTACGAGAAGAACGGCGAAACCAAGTACATCAGCCGCAAGGTCGGCGCGGTCATCCAGACCGACAAAGGCTTTCGCATGAAGATGGACGCCTTCTTCAACCCGGCAGGCTGCAAGGTCGACGAGGACGGTTCGATCTGGCTTGCCCTCTTCGAGCCGCGCGACGATCAACAGCAAGGACACCCACAAGCGCAGGCAGCGCGTCAACCGGCGCCCCGCCAGCCCGCGCCGGCCGATGACTTCGACGACGACATACCGTTCGCCAACCCCTACCGCGGCGCCCGCTCCCTTCTGATCTGACCCACCCGGGCGCCCAGCGCGCCCACCTCCCCGGACAATAAACATGGCCAAACCTACCAGTACCCGACTCGGCAGGCTGATAAAGCGTGTCTCGGAATCGGGCGTAAACGAAAAACTCTGTCCTCAGTGCGATCAATGGAAGCCACACGATGATGCGCACTATCAATTCCTGCCAGCGCGTGGCTATCGGCGCAGCGAGTGCCGCAAATGCGTAGCAGCCAAGCAGGTTGAATACGCGAGGGCCAAGAGGGCAGCAGCATGAACGGCCCACGCAACCACACCGGCCACCGAATTGGCCAATGGCACCAGAAAGCCAAGCTCACAGACGCCCAAGTCGCTCAGATGCGAGCCGACTACGAGGCAGGGCGAGGCGGATATCAGACCCTATCCAAGCGCTACGGATGCGGCATCAGCACAGCGCGAGACATCGTTCAGTACCGCACTAGGTGGGCAGCGTAGGAGGCAGCATGAACCCTGAATCAGGCCGCAGAAAAACCGGATGGAAAGCATGGGGCGGCGCTGAAGATGCCCACCTCGTTGAGCTATGGAAGACGCTACCGCTTGGCGATGTAGCGCAGCAGATGGGGCGCAGTACCAGCTCGGTCTATAACCGAGTGCAGAAGCTTGGACTGAAGCGCACCGAGGCATACAAGGCAATCACCGGGTGCGGGCGAATCAAGAAAGGTGACAAGCCATGGAACGCAGGACTGAAGGGATGGCAGGCAGGAGGCCGCGCCAAGGAAACGCAATTCAAGCTCGGCGAGAGGTCATCAAACACATGGCGCCCCATCGGCGCAGAGCGGACCAGTAAGGACGGCATCCTGTTTCGCAAGGTGGCAGACACCGGAGACAAAAAAACCGACTGGAAAGCCGCTCACGTCATCGTTTGGGAGGAGGAAAACGGACCTCTGCCTGAGGGCATGATCGTCATCTTCAAAGACAAGAATCGCGAAAACATGTCTCCGGACAACCTTCTAGCGCTGACCCGCGCTGACAACATGCGTCGCAACTCAATCGACCGCTACCCGCCCGAATATCGCAGCACAGCCCTGACGCTCGGCTGGTTCCGACGCAAGCTGAACAACCTGGAGAAAGCCAATGAACACCCTATCTGACCTGCGTGCAATTCTCGGCGAGACGATGCGCAAAGTAATGGACGGCGATATCAGCGTGGATCAAGCCAAGGCCGTTGCGATGGTAGCGGGCGAGGTGAACGCCACTGCACGACTGGAAGTGGACATGGCCCGAGCTACCGATGGCGATTTTCGCGGTTCGGGGTTCATCGATGTTGAGCCGCGCATAGCCCCACGCGAACCGTTGCGCCGGGTCATCAATCAATGAGCGGCCGCACCTACACCCTAACCCTAACCGAGCAGCAGGCCGGCGAACTGCAAGAGGCCTGCGAGCTGTTAGCGCGGATCAAGATCGGCCAGATAAACCACGCCATTGAGCGATTACCCGGCTACCACGACCAGCGCGACTGGGATCGAGTTCACGCCACGCGGCATGAGATACAGCGTCTCGCCACATCGCTCATGCCGGAGATGACCCGGCGCAGAGACGACGGCATAGCGTGGGATCTGTATCAGGTCATCCGGCATAGGCTGGCATGGGATCGAGCGCTTGACGCCGGAACAATCCAGCCCGGCGAGCAACGGAAGTGGCCCGAGATGATGGGCGTCAGCTACGACGAGCCGCTGGCAATGAGCGGGCTGCCGCTGGCCACAATAAAGGAGACGGATCAATGAACGACACACTGAAGGCAGCCAGCCGGATCGGCGCTGAGCTGGGGGCGGTGAAGGCGGAGTGCGAGCGGTTGCGCGGTGTGCTGGCTGAACTATCCAGGGCGCCGCAGGAAGGCGAGGTGCTGACACGCGAAAGGCTTGCCGCCATCTGCGAAGTTGGCCACGACCGGCCGGCATTCGTAGCCGCCCTATCCCAGCAGGCCGAGCCTGTAGATCCAGCCCCGGCGCAGGATGAGCGGGAGCGCAAGGAATTCGAGCGCGCATACGCCGAATATGCCGACATGGACGCCAGCGAAGTTGCCAGCAAATGGGACGGCGACCTCTACTCCGAACAGGAGGTACGCGATGCTTGGTGGGGTTGGACGACCCGCCCCGCGCAGACCGAGCAGCAGTCTGTGGCTTGGCGCTGGGTCTACTCCAATGGCGGTACTAGCCCGGTCTATCAGGGCTCCGGTCCTGACCACGATATTGAACAGGCTGGGCTGGCCGCTGAATTTCCACGCCGTGTTCAGCGTCTATTCGCCGCCCCCATCGCGCAGACCGCCCCGCAGCCGGAGCAGAGCGACATTGAGCCGCTATTGAACGCAGGCGCAGCTCTATCGAACATCGCTTTCAACCTTGCGCAGCGGCTAGGGGTAACGCTCGACCAGCACGTTTGCGACGTACTCTCGTCATCGCGCAAAGCTTGGGATGACGCACGTTCAGCCCTATCCGCCCAACGAGGTGACGCATGAGCGCATGTACGAAGCACGCTGCCAGTCCAGCGAGTGGCTACAACCCATGCCCAGGGTGCGAGATCGAAAGGATATCCGCCGCCCTCTCAGCCGTGACCGCCGAGCGGGATAGGCTGCGAGCCGACCGTGACGATTGTCTTGCTGCGAGAGAACACTACGCTGGCCGTATGGGGGAAGCCCTGGCAGAGGTCGAGGGGCTGCGGAAGGACAAGGCTCTCCTCGACCGGCTGGACGAACAGATGGTGGACACGATCTACATGGATGACGGCTGGATCATCGACATTGCCGGCCGTATCGGGCTGCGCGAAGGCATCGACGCCGCCCTGGCTGCGAAGGAGGCGTGAATGGACGGACAGCGCATATCAATTCGGCAAATCCCTAGTTATCCATGCGTTTGCAAAGTGAAAGCGTTCTGCGTGTACCGGGACGAGTGGGGCTCTTGCGATGAGCCTAGGATCAACAAGGGCAACAGCGATGCCGCGTGCCACAAGCTCAACAATAAAGACCTGCTTGAGCGCCTGATGGACTGACCCGAAGTCAGGTAATCACCCCACCTAACCCCCACACCATTACAGCCTGCCGGCGAGAGTCGGTGGGTGAGGAGAACTGTTGCCATGGCCGCAGCCGATTATTACCTGTGCGACAAGTGCGGAGGGAAGTGTTTCTACGACGCCAACCTCAACTACGAATACCCGGACAAGGACGGCAACGGCCCATGGGGCATCCCAATAAAGGATGAGCTGGTTAAAGGGGCCGGCTACAAGCTCGACTACCTAGGCGACATGGCCGCGCTTTGCCGGGAGTGCGCCGATACGCACGAAGTCATCGTTCAGCCAAAGCAACCAGCCGCCTAGCCCCGATATGCGGGAGGAGATAGAGATGAACGACAAGACCGATGCCGAGTTCGAGGCGTGGTGGATCAAGCAGCCATTCTGCGCGCTGTTCGAGGACGTGAAGGACCAGATGCGGAATGTGTGGCGGGCGCGGGGCGAGCAGATGGTTATTCAGCTGCCTGACCCTTCAACGATCCGCGATATCGCGTATTACCGCGCAGACGTGCAAGACGCCATCGAAGCGGCCGGCGCGAAGTGGAAGGAGTGAGTTATGAGCACACACAAGAAACCGGAGCCAATCGAAGGCCTGCCAGTGGACAAGGTGTACGAAAGGAAGCTGGCCGAACTGATCGGAACGACTCAGAAGGCGCTGGAGAGGAAGCGTCAGCGCGGCGTGTTGCCGCCTGGCGTATGGGAGAAGATTGACGGCTGCATCATGTACAGCCTGGAGAGGTACAACGAATGGGCAGAAAGTCAGTGGGGCTCCCCCAGGGCGTCGAGATCGCCGGCAGCTCCGTCCGCATCCGCTTCACATGGAAGAAAGAGCGCCGCTGCGAAACGCTCCCCTATCCTCAGACGCCCAAGGGATTTGCAGCAGCAGCAGGTTTACGAGCTCAGGTAACGCAGCTGATCAAGCTCGGTATGCTCACGGACGACAAGTATGCCGAGCTCTTCCCCTCCTCCCGCTACACCCTGGCACGCATCACTCCGACCTTCGGCCACTTCGCTCAGATATGGCTGGATAGCCGGCAGATCGTATTTAACACGCGCCGCAACTACCTGCGAGTCCTCAACAAATACTGGATGCCGCACTGGGCAACAACGCGCCTGGACGAGATCCTGCCCGTTGACGTGCGCGTGCTGATGACGCGGATCGAATGGAACTCGGCGACCGATCGCAACGCCGCGGTACAGGCTGCGAAGGCAATCTTCGAGGCGGCGACCAAGGATGGCGTGATAACTGAGAACCCGATGCGCTCTGTCGAGAAGGCCCGTGAGGCCGAACGCGATATCGACCCATTCACACCGGCAGAGCGTGACGCGATCCTGGCCGACCTGTACGCACATCAGACCGGAGCTCGTCTGACCTATGCGTCATTCTTCAAGCTGGCGTTCTATACGGGCCTGCGGACAGGTGAGCAGCTTTCCCTGCGCTGGTCTGATGTAGACCTGTCGGCGCGAACCATCCGCATTCGCGCCACCCTGGAAAAAGGCAAGGTCCGAGAGAACACTAAGACCAAGCGCATTCGCAAGGTACTGCTAGTCGATCAAGCCATTGAGGCGCTGAACGAAATGCGGGAGCTGACCAAGGACAATGAGTTTGTCTTCGCCCCCACCAGTGGCGGCAAAGGGCATATCACCAACGTGGTCAGCACGGCTTATCACCTGAAGCAATCAATGAAGCGGCTGGGCATTCGTCCGCGGCGGCAGTACGATACGCGACACACCTACGCGACGGTCTGCCTGTCTGCCGGCATCGCCCCGGCCTTCATCGCGCAGCAGCTTGGCAACAGCATCGAAACGCTGCTGAAGCACTACGCCAAGTGGATCTCTTCGAGCGCTGATTGGGCTGAGCTGGACAAGCTGAAAAACAGCTAAACGGTACGAAATTGGTACAGAAGCGAAGCGGCAAACAAGCAAAGCCACGGCGCACTAGGCGCACAGCCTTTTGTTTGAACTTCGCGGTATAGTAAAAATACCGAACTCACCAGTCTAGTATTAAAAACGCCCATGACCGAAAGCTCACCCGTACCGTCTGGCCCAGGCCGTCCGAAGGACCCCGCCAAGCGCGAAGCGATCCTGGCGGCTGCCCAAACTCTGTTCCTCGGCAATGGCTATGAAGGCAGCAGCATGGACGCCATCGCCGCCGAAGCCGGCGTATCGAAGCTCACGCTGTACAGTCATTTCAAAGACAAGGAGGCGCTGTTCGGCGCTGCGGTAAAGGCAACCTGCGAGACGCGCCTGCCGCGCCGGCTGTTCGTGCTGGAGGATGGCCGTGAGTTCCGTTCGGTCCTGCTGGATATTGCCCAGGCTTTTCACGAGCTGGTCATCAGCCCCGAATCCATCGGCCTGCACCGACTGATGGTGGCAATGGCGGCCCAGAACCCGACGCTGTCGCGGATGTTCTTCGATGCAGGCCCACAGAAGCTGTTGCTCGATCTGGAGCAGCTGCTCGACCAGGCGCACCGGTGCCAGTTGCTGGATGTGCCCGAGCCGATGCGCGCCGCGGAACATTTCTGTTCGTTGATTAAAGGCGCCGCTCATTTTCGTCTGCTGATCGGCTATGCCGAGCGACCGGACGCCGAAGATGGGAAGCGGCATGTCGAGGATTGCGTCGCCCTGTTCATGCGCGCCTATGCCGGCGAGACCGACACGGTCGATCGAACGGGCAGCTAAGGGATCGCACAGCGGCAATCAACCCGAATCACCAAAAGCCGGCCGCATCGTGCGGCCGGCATCCTCAAGTCAGTCGTGGCTCAACGCACCGATGCGGTGGATCGACAGGTCGGCACCGTTGAATTCTTCTTCCTGGCTCAGACGAATGCCAACAGTGGACCTGAGCACGCCGTAGACCAGGAAGCCGCCCACGAGCGCAACCAGCACACCCAAGCCCGTGCCTATCACTTGACTGATAAGGCTGATGCCGCCAAGTCCCCCAAGGGCATACTGACCAAATATCCCGCAAGCCAGCCCGCCCCAAACGCCGCAGAGGCCATGCAATGGCCAGACGCCGAGCACATCGTCGATCCTCCATTTGGCCTGGGCCGCGGTGAATGCCCAGACGAACAAGGCACCCGCTACCACGCCCGTCGCCAGTGCACCGATGGGATGCATCAGGTCTGAGCCTGCGCAGACCGCTACCAACCCAGCCAACGGCCCGTTGTGCAGAAAGCCTGGGTCGTTGCGGCCAACCGCCCATGCGGCCGCCGTTCCGCCAACCATGGCCATCAGCGAGTTGATCGCCACCAGCCCGCTGACGCCCTCAAGCGTCTGAGCACTCATCACGTTGAAACCGAACCAGCCGACGATGAGGATCCATGACCCCAGTGCCAGGAACGGTATGTTCGACGGGGCGAAGGCCACCAGACGGCCATCGCGGTATCGACCGTTGCGTCGACCGAGCAGAATCACCGCGCCGAAAGCGAGCCAACCGCCCATACCGTGCACCACTACCGAGCCGGCGAAATCATGGAACGGGGCACCAAACTGCGCTTCCAGCCAGGCCTGAACGCCGAAATTGCCGTTCCACATGATGCCTTCGAAGAACGGGTAGACGAACGCCACGATCAGCAAGGTAGCGCACAGTTGCGGCCCGAATTTGGCGCGCTCAGCAATGCCGCCGGAAATGATCGCAGGTATCGCTGCAGCAAACGTCAGCAAGAAGAAGAACTTGACCAGTGAATAGCCGTTTTCGGCAATAAGCTGATCCGCTGGCTGCAGAAAGGTCGCACCATATGCGACCCAATAGCCGATAAAGAAATACGCCAATGTCGAGACGGCAAAGTCGGCGATGATTTTTGACAGGGCATTGACCTGGTTTTTCAGGCGTACGGTCCCGACCTCGAGAAAGGCAAAACCGGCATGCATCGCCAGGACCATCACAGCGCCCATCAGGATGAACAGGGTATTGGCACCGTGAATCAGGACTTCTACCGCACTGCTTGGGTTATCCATCTACTACGTCCTATGGAAAGCGCACCAAAACAGCAATCCACACCAATCAAGCGCACCAACTTGCGTCACGATTGGTTGAAGGCTTGCCATCAACTGTTGCGGCGGACTTTCGAGATTGACGTCTCTCGAAAACCGAAGCGTTATTTTTCAGACACTTACGGTTAATCCCGCCTGATTTCGCAGTCGATCGTGCGCCATTACGGGGCTACGCTCGATCCGCACGCACCAGGCAAATGCAAGCGCTATACCAACGAAACGGCGGCGCGAGCAATTTTGGCGCACGCGAGGTGAGCTACAGGCGAAGCGGACGATGATGCCTGCCAGAACAGCAGGCATAGACGGACGTTATAAAGCGGAGAGCGTGCGGTATTCGTCCTGTGCCAGCTGGTCGGTCATTCCGCTGACAAAGTCCTGCAACATCCGGCAGCGGTAGTAGAACTCCCACAATGGCCGCTCTTCACTGCCTTCAGGGTGCGCTTTCAGCGACTCGTGGTAGGCCTTGATCAGTTGGCTGGGCAGTCGGCGGGCAAGCATCTGCAAGTGCGGCTCGCTGCGACAACGGCCTTCCGTCAATGCCTGGAAGGTCTCCGGTGCGACAGCCAGCAGTGGCGAATAGGCGTCGAGCAGCCCTTGCAGAATCCGGTAGCCCTGCAGTTGCAAGGTTTCGACTTCTCGGTGACAGAACACCCGATCCATCGCGACATCCTTGAAGGTCTGCACGATGGCATTGGCAAGACTTGCGTCCTCCAACAGTGCACGATCGAGCGTGCCGTCGTAAACCGCCTCGATATGCTCGATGAACTGCTGGGCGGCGTGCTGCACCAACGGGTGGACCAGATTCACACGCAGCCAGATGAAAAATTCGCCCACCTTGTTGATCGGTTCCTTTGCAGCACGCGCTTGGGCGTACTCGACCATGCTGCGAAAACTGCGGCCGGTGTTCGCGACCGGCTCGTCGGGCGAGCCATGTTCGGTGAATTTGGCGATTAGCAGCAGTGATAGCTGTTCGATGGTGAAGATGCCCTTCTCCACCGAGTCTTCAATATCTGCCAGGCAATAGGCGATGTCATCGGCTGCCTCCATGATGTACGCAACTGGGTGCCGCGTGCCTGGCTGCAACCCCAGCGCAGCCTGCAAATCCGCGACGAAAGGTTCCTCTGACAGGTAAAAGCCTGGCTTCTTCAGCAGATAGGCACCAGGTGTCCCCTTGGCCGGCTTAGGCGCGTAAGCGGCTCGCACGTATTTGAGCAGGCCCGCCGTCTGTGTGTAAGTCAGATTGAGCCGCAGCAGGCTCACCACCAGCCGGATCGCTTGTGCATTGCCTTCGAACTGTTCGAGATCGATCAGCATGCGGCTGCGCAATCCGTTGTTGCCCTGCTCGTCCGGCACCGCCGCGTCGAACAGTTTTTCCAGGTGCCGCTTAAACCACTCGCCAATGGCGAACTCGCCAAAGTGCCCGAACGGTGGATTGCCGATGTCGTGCATCAGACACGTCATTTCCACCAGGCTTTCCAATGCGCCTTCCAGCCCATCCAGGCCGTAATGCGCTGCTCGCTCATTAAGCTGCTTGTACAAGGTGCGCACGATGAAACGGCCCGTCTGCTGGACCTCAAGGGAATGCGTCAAACGACTGCGCACCGCCGCATTGCGCTCCAGCGGAAAGACTTGAGTCTTCTGCTGCAGCCGGCGCACCGCTGCGGAGTTGATGATACGGCCGCGATCGCTTTCGAACTGATCAATGATCAGTGACAGCTCACCCTCTGAGGCTTTGAGACCCGATTCGACGCGTCCATAAGGTCGCTGGCGGGAAATCTTGTCCTTGAAGTTGATGGACCGCGGCATGATTCGAACTCGATTGACGACAGAACCGCGAGCCTAGCGCGGCTCGGAGGCTTTACCAAGCAATCGGGCGACAACGGGGCTCGTCGTTTAGAATCGCCCGCTCAGCTAAAGGAGCAGACATGAGCCGGTCGGAGTTTCATCAGCAACATGCCGAGCGGGCAACAGCCGAAGCGCGACGGCTATTGGAGCACCGAGAGATAGTGGGTCCGCGCTGGCTGGCCTGGGTCGCCACCGAGCTGTATCAGTTGAAGCCGCCAGAGTTTGCCGCCATGGTGCGCCGAGAGCTGGCCCGACTCAACGAAGCTTGAAAAGCCCTTGCCCTTGTTCATCCAATCAGAGCACCGTCATGCAATGGCCGGTTGAAGGCCCCTTCCTACGCGACCTACTGCTGCGGCTGCCGGGCACCGAGAAGCTTTCGGGCATAGACAAGCAACGCGCCACGAATGACGTCTGGCTCGATCTCAACGGGCTGCAAGGTGACCGTGTCGCCGATCACCGTTTCCATGGCGGGCCGGATCGCAGCCTTTGCCATTACCCGGCCGATCACTACCGGCATTGGTGCAAGCTTTACCCCCACTTGCAAGCGATCGGCCCAGCCGCGTTTGGCGAGAATCTTTCAACGTTGGGCCTGGATGAACGCCAGGTCTGCATCGGGGACCGCTTTCGCTGGGGTGACGCCCTGATCGAAGTCAGTCAGCCCCGCTCGCCTTGCAGCAACCTGGACCGACGACATGACGCCCGAGGCCTAGCCCGGCAACTGGCCAAAAGCGGCAGAACCGGATGGCTCTACCGAACCCTGGAAGCCGGCGCTGTTCGCCCTGGAGCTGATCTGCATTTGATCGACAGGCCGAGCCCGACCGCCAGCGTCTTGCGCGTCTGGCGCGGATTCATGAATGAGGACATCAGCGATACCGAACTCGCCTGGCTGGCCGGTCTGTCGCCGCTTGCAAGCGAATACCGCACGCGCTTTCGTCAACGCCTGGACAGTCGACGCAGGCAACAGGATCAGGGTGCGTTGTTCTGATGACGGCAAGCGGCGTCGTGCCGCTGTTCAGACGCAACGCTGACCGCGACAATGCCTTCCATCGAGCGACCGCAAAAGTAAGGTCGCCAAGCACATCAAACGCCTGCCCTGCGTGTAAACCACCCGAATCGATACCGAGGTTTACATGAGCATCACTTCCGCCGACATCTGCCAGGCCGCCGACTGCCTGCAAGGTTTTGTGGGTTTCAACGGCAAAAGCGGCAAGCACATCGTCCGGTTCAGCGAAGACTCGTTCGGCATGGATGTCGCCGATACCAGCATCACACCGGCGAGCGAATTCGTCTGGCAGACCGTCGACAACGAGTTGATGATCCTCAAGCGCGAGCTGATCCAGTTGCTGCTGGACCAGAACATCAATGATCGGTTGGCTGTCACAGAGCCGTTACTGGCGTATATGCGCAGGCGGGATCTGCCCGAGATCCAGGCGCAACGTGTCAGGCAATGATGCACAGCCACTAACGAGCGAAAACGGAGTCAAGTCATCAGACAACCGCCTCAAGTATTGGCAGATCGGGCCGATGTCATTGTACGACCCATCGTCATCGGCACTGCCAGCCTGAGGAACAACAATGAAAAATCTCAAAGTCAGCTACAAGCTGGCGCTGGGCTTCGCTGCGGTATTGCTGCTCACCATCTGCGTTGCCGCTATCGGCGTGCTCAGCATGGACGCCCTGATTTCACGAAGCGATAAAGCGCAAACCGCTGAAAACCTGCTCAACGAGGCCAATCAGATCCGCTATGCGCAGGTGCGCTTCGAAGAGCGTGGCGACCAGAAGTACGTCGCTCAGGTCACCGACTCGGTGGCTAAAATCGCTCAGCTTGTAGAGCAGAAAAAGGCCAGCTTTTCGGAGCCGCAGGACCGCGAGTATCTGCAAGCCATCGTCAACCAGGCTCGGGACTACCAGGCAGCATTTGAGAACCTCGTCGCGCTGCATGCACTGAAAAAGCAGACGCGTGCCAACTGGGTCGATGCTGGCAACACCACCGACAAGCTGATTGCCAATCTGGAACAACGCTGGAACGGCGTCCAGGGGAACCCGGTCCTGCACCCGACCAGTGATATCGCCAACATTGCCCTGATGACCACCGAGCTTTCCAAGCAGAACCGCCTGCTGCGCTTCACCGTGCGCGGTTATCTGATGGAAGAATCCGAAGCCGCCCTACAGACCTTGAGCCAGCAATTCGAGGCGTTAAACGCGGCCATTTCACCGCTGGAAGAAGAGCTGATCGGCCCTCAAGCCGAAAGCCTGAAAACGCTCAAGGCCAGCGCTACCGAGTACGTCGATCTGGTGAAGAAGCTGCCGCCCATCGTAGCCAGCCAACAACAGGCGCGTCAGGACATGGAGGCCATTTTTGCCAAGCTCTACGACCAGGCCCGCAGCATCATCTCCAGCCAGACGGAGAAAAGCGCCAATGATGCCCAGACGAAGAAGATTCAGGTCATCGGCATCACCTTGGCGGCGGTTGTCCTGGGCGTCCTGATCGGCTGGCTGATCGTCCGTCAGATTACGCAGCCACTCAACCAGGCAGTGCAGATCGCCGAGCGCATCGGCGCTGGCGACATGACCGGTCAGGCTCCGGAGCCGCGCCATGACGAGTTCGGCCAATTGCTTCAGGCACTGAGCAAAACGCGCGGTAACCTGCAAACGCTGATCGGGCATATCGGCGGCATCACCACGCAGCTGGCCACTGCCTCGGAGGAATTATCTGCGGTGACCGAGCAGACCAGTGCTGGCGTCAGCAGCCAGCGCCAGGAAACCGATCAGGTCGCCACGGCCATGCATGAGATGACCGCGACGGTGCAAGAGGTCGCGCGCAATGCCGAAGAAGCGTCGAGCGCAGCCCAACGCGCCGATCAACAGGCCGCCAAAGGCAATACCGTGGTCCAGCGCGCCCTGTCGCAGATCGATCGGCTCTCCAGCGAAGTCACGCTTTCGGCTGAGGCCATGACCCAGCTAAACCAGGAAACTGACGGCATCAGCACCGTGCTTACCGTGATCAACGGCATCGCCGAACAGACCAACCTGCTTGCACTGAACGCCGCCATCGAGGCTGCCCGGGCGGGTGAAGCCGGTCGCGGTTTCGCAGTGGTTGCCGATGAGGTACGGGGACTTGCCCAACGCACGCAGCAATCCACGGCGCAGATCGAAGCCCTGATCGCCAACCTACAGAAAGGCGCCCGCACGGCATCCGGAATGATGGACAGCAGCAGCACCCTGGCTCGCGATACCGTCACCCTCGCTCGAGAAGTGGGCACGGAGCTGCAAGCCATTACCGAAACTGTCTCGGTCATCCAGGCGATGAACCAGCAGATCGCCACCGCCGCCGAACAGCAGAGTTCGGTGGCCGAAGAAATCAATCGCAGCGTGCTCAGCGTGCGCGACGTCGCCGACCAATCCGCCGAAGCGGCTCGGGAGACGGCCACCTCTACCGCCCGCCTCGCCCAGCTGGGCGGTGAGCTGCAGACGCTGATCGGCCGGTTCAAGATCTGATTTTTCGCTCACAAGGGTTTGGTTAGCCACGCCGCTAGATGTCGCTATCCATTCCTGCATGGCAGGCGTAGGCTCTGCCAGACTAATTCAATCTTCACGCTCACGCCGAGGTGCACTGGCCACAGAGCAGACCCACGCACGGATGCATCACTAAGCCACCCATCAGCGAGGCGACATCATGAGCAAAGGTATGGATACAAAGAAGAATGCGAAAAAGAAACCCCTCAAGACTGCGCAGGAAAAGCGCGCGGCCAAACGGGATAAAGCCAGCGGACCCGCACCTTTGTTGGGCAGTCACGCCGCTCGCTAGATCACAACGCTGGTAGAGCGCCCCGCCCGGACACCGTCGCGGGGCGCTTTGCTGTCAAGCCGCTGGACTGCCGAAAGCCGTGCGCAGTCGGCCAACCACCCATCCCCCGCCTACGTTGATCACCAGACCCAGCATGACCAGCAGCGCGCCAACCGCTTGGAGCAGGCCCAGGTGCTCGTCCAGCAGTACCGCGGCAGAGGTCAGCCCAACGACGGGTACGAGCAGCGAGAACGGCGCAACGGTATTGGCCGGATAGCGCGACAACAGACGACTCCAGAGCCCGTAGCCAAGAATGGTCGCGCCGAACGCTAAGTAGATCAGCACCAGCGCTGAATCCATCCCGAAACCACGCAATGCACCCCCGATCGCTTCCGGCCCCTCCAGCACCCACGACAGCGCGAAGAACGGAATCGGTGGAATTAGGCTGCCCCACACTACCAGCCCGACCAGATTCACCTTGCCCACCTTGCGGGTAACGATATTGCCCAGTGCCCACATGGATGCCGCGCAGATGGTCAGCAGGAAGCCTGCCAGCGTCATGCTGCGGTCGCCTTGCATGCCGATCAGCAGCAAACCGCCAGCGGCAATCATCAGCCCGACCAGATTGCTTGCACGGAGCCGTTCGCCAAGAAATAGCACGGCGAAGAACAGCGTGAAGAACGCCTGCGACTGCAGCACCAACGAGGCCAGGCCAGCGGGCATGCCGACCTTCATCGCGGAGAAGAGAAAGGCGAACTGACCGAGCGAGATGGTCCCGCCATAAGCCAACAACCAGCGCAGCGGCATCTGTGGCCGCTTGATAAACAACACCGCCGGAAATGCCGCGAGCAGAAAGCGCAGCGACCCCAACAGCATCGGCGGGATGTCATCCAGGCCGACCTTGATCACGACGAAATTCATACCCCAGACGACAATCACAACCAGGGCCAGCATCAGGTCCTTCGGTGCCATGGCACAGTTCCCCAGACAAAAACGCATTAAAGCTGCCTGCAGCGACCCGGTACTCATACAGCAGGGAGGCATTTGGGCGTTACAGTCGACAGGCTTACCCGCCATACGTCCTGCCGCGGCGCTCGAGTTACGCACAGCCCGTGCCTGCTGCCGCAGCAACGGCTAGAATCGCGGTCAGTCGATCTTCAACAACCTCAGCCATCACGAGAGCATTCATGGGCGCACAGTGGAAAGCGAAACATAAGGAAGCGGCAGCCAACGCCAAAGGTCGTACCTTCGGCAAACTGTCGAAAGAAATCATGATCGCGGCGCGCAGCGGCGCCGACCCGGACATGAATCCTCGCTTACGCCTGGTGGTGGAGCAGGCCAAGAAGGCCTCGATGCCCCGCGAGACCCTCGAGCGCGCCATCAAGAAAGGTGCAGGGCTGCTAGGTGAGAGCGTCAACTACGAGCGCACCACCTATGAAGGCTTCGCGCCGCATCAGGTTCCGGTGATCGTCGAGTGCCTGACCGACAACGTCAACCGCACCGTGGCAGAGATCCGAGTGCTGTTTCGCAAGGGCCAGCTCGGCGCCTCCGGCTCGGTCGCCTGGGACTTCGATCACTGCGGCATGATCGAAGCCGCGCCGGCGACTGCCGATGCCGATCCCGAACTGGCCGCCATCGAAGCCGGCGCGCAGGATTTCGAAGCTGCTGAGGATGGTGCCACGCTGTTCATCAGCGACGCCACGGACATGGACGTGGTCTGCCGCGCCCTGCCGGAGCAAGGCTTCACCGTACAGTCGGCACAGCTCGGCTACCGCCCGAAGAATCCCGTGACGACGCTGTCCGAAGCCGAGCTTGAGGAAGTCGAAGCCTTCCTCAGCGCCATCGACGCCCATGACGATGTGCAAAATGTCTACGTCGGCCTGGCCGGCTAACGCATATCAACCGTTGAGCTAGAGGCACAGCGATGAGTACGAACAAACCCAACACCCCCTATGCCCAGCGCGAACAGGGTTATCGTGAAAAGGCCCTGAAGATGTACCCGTGGGTCTGTGGGCGCTGTGCGCGGGAGTTTTCCGGCAAGCGACTGAGCGAGTTGACGGTCCATCACAAGGACCACAACCACGACAACAACCCGGAAGATGGTTCCAACTGGGAGTTGCTCTGCCTGTACTGCCACGACAACGAGCACTCGCGCTATACCGACAACCAGTATCACGCCGAAGCCCGGCCGGGGAGCGACCTGGGGCCGAAAGAGACGTTCAAGGCTTTTGCCAATCTGGCCGACTTGCTCAAGCGCAAGCCGGACTGAGGATGACAAAACAGGTGTCGGTCACTTCACCAGAAGGACCGGCACCGAGACCTCATGAACCACACGATTGGCGACCGAGCCCATCAGCATGCCAGTAAAGCTGCCAAGGCCGCGGGTGCCCATCACTACGGTGTCGCAACCAAACCGTTGCACGGCATCGTTCACCTGCTCCGCCACGTTGCCCAGGATGGCGTGAGTCTGGTGCGCAATTCCCGCAGTCTTGAGTGCCGCAGCGGCTTCTGCAAGGGTTCGGTTCGACTTGTCGATAAAACTCTTGTTCAACTCATCAACCGTACCCGCAGTGACGAACTCGCCGTAGAGCACCGGCTCCTGCTGCACGTTCAGCACGTGCACCTCGGGCGGCTTAGGCGCGTCGGTGGCGAAATCGATGATGTATTGCAAAGCCCGTTTGGCGTTGTCCGAACCGTCATAAGCGAGAAGAATGTTGCGCATAGCGAGTCTCCAACCAGTTTTGTCGACAGCATAGACCATCATCCCGGCGCGCCCGACTGCCAAAATCGCATCCGTTGCTCTGGATCAATCTCCACGGTTGTCGCCATTTCGAGGCCTTACCATGAGTACAACTCTCAGCGTTCCGTTTGGCGTAGGCGATGCTTCGTTCCAGGCAGCGGGTGGCGAGTCTGGGCTGACCCGCCTGGTCGAAGCGTTCTACCAGATCATGGACGAGCGCGAAGACGCGATCTGCGTCCGCCGCCTGTATCCACGCGACCTGATCGAATCGCGCAAGCGGCTCGCAGCCTTCCTTTGCGGCTGGTTGGGCGGCCCACGTCGCTACGCGGAACACTACGGCAGCATCAACATTCCGCAATTTCACACCCGCTGGAAGGTCGGCGAAGCCGAGCGCGATGCCTGGCTCGGATGCATGGCTCTGGCGATCGCCAAGCAGGGATACTCCGCAGACTTCGCCGATTACCTGCTGGCCCAGTTGCAAATTCCTGCAGAGCGTATTCTCCAAGCAGGCCAGCACACCTGCCCCCAGCAGTCGGCTCCACTGTAACCTCGCTGTACCTCGGCTCGAGTAGCCTGGCGTCTGCACGCCGCCGAACCCCTTGCACATAGCTGCGTCATACCTTGTGAGGCCGTTGCCAACACGGCGACACTGAATCACGCAACCAGGGAATTCCATGAAGATCCGCTTTGCCTCGGTGAACGAGCAGAAGATTCGCGATGCAGAAGAATTTCTAGGCAAAAGCGGTATCGAGATCGTCAAGTTCCCGGTGCGCATCGTTGAAACACAGACCGAGGACCTGAACCAACTGGTCAGTGACAAGCTGTTGGACGCATTCAAGCTAATTGGCAAGCCGGTGTTCGTCGAGCATTCCGGCCTGTTCATCAACAGCCTGAACGGTTTTCCTGGCGGCCTTACACAGACCTTTTGGGATCGTCTGCACGCCGTACGTTTTTCCGATCTGATTGGCAGCCTCGACGACCCATCGGCCGTAGCACGGACGTTGATCGGCTACTGCGACGGCCGCAAGCGGCACTTCTTCAAGGGCGAGGTCACCGGCAAGATCTCCCGCACTCCTGCCGGCGACCAGGGTTTCGAATGGGACAACGTATTCGTGCCCGACGGCTATTCGTGCACCTTCGCAGAACTGGGCGGTGTACATAACGACCTTTCGATGCGCAGGCGCGCTCTGGATGCCTTCATCACGCACTTGCGACGGGGCTGAGGTAGTTGATGCAAAAGCTTCTGGAGGCATACAGAAATAACCGCCTGATTCTCTTTGTTGGCTCGGGGGTGTCCGCCAACATCGGGCTGCCGCCATGGCGCGAGCTTATCGATGAGATCGCCGCTCAGCTCGAGTACGATCCCGACGTATTCGATACCTACGGAAACTTCCTTTCGCTTGCCGAGTACTACCGCATCAAGAAAGGGAATATCGGGCCGCTGCGCAGCTGGATGGACCGTGAATGGCACAAGAACATCGATATTCGCGACTCGGAAATTCACCGGTTGATCGTCCAGGGCCGGTTTCCTGCCATTTACACCACCAACTATGATCGCTGGCTAGAGAACGCGCACGACGCTCACGGCGTCAGCTATCTGAAAATTGCCAATGCAAGCGATCTGGTCAAGGCGCGAGACGGCGTGCGACAAATCGTCAAGTTCCATGGCGACTTCGACGACGATAACTCCATCGTGCTGGACGAGACTAGCTACTACGAAAGGCTGCAGTTCGAAACACCGTTGGATATCAAACTGCGCGCGGACACCTTGAGCAAGGCCGTTCTGTTTATCGGCTACAGCCTTTCCGATACCAATATCAGATTGCTGTTTTACAAGCTTTCAAAGATCTGGAACCAACACGAAACGCTAGGCGTTCGGCCGATCTCATATGTTTTTTCGCATAAACCCAACCCCGTGCAGGAAGAAATCCTTAGTCAGTGGGGCATCCGGATGATCACCTCTGAAGATGACGAACCAGGGCTGGCATTGCAGAATTTTCTGAAAGAATTGGTGGAGGGCTGAGGGAGGTTGCGCGCAGCTTGAATCCCGCCCAGCGCAGCGAAAATAGCAAGTGCGATGCCGTTAAACATCGCACTTGTTGGCTTCAGTAGTTGTAGCCAATACCGACGCTGTAGAAGAACGCGCCGTCATCGTAACGATCCCGCGCATCGCTTCCACTTTTGAAGAGGAATTGATACTCGGCCATTGCAGTGATGAAGGTTTTGTCCTGAACCCAGTACTTAATACCGACTTCCGGCCCCCCCATAAAGGTTTCATCAACCTCCTCGCCATAGATCCCACCAACACTCACCCCGACGAACGGACGAGTATTGCCACTACCGAAGTGATAGTCGTAGAACACACGGGTCGAACCGTCGAACTGCACGCTCTCCCCTTCCGAGTCACGGGCATTTACGGTTTGCCGAACACCCCACATGGAAGCCTCGTCCAGATATGTGCCCCAACTACCTTGTACGGAAAACACTGTATCGTCGAAGTCCTTATCGCTGCTGCCCGCGCCACCCAGCGTAACTTCACGATCACCTGCCACCGGAGCGGCAACTGCGATGGCGGGAAGCATGGCGGCGACCAGGAGGGAAGTTTTGAAAAGTCTGTTCATGACAACACCTCTTGTTCTTGCTAACTATGGCGGAATGCGCAACTTATTCGGTGCGCACTGTTAATGACAGGAACACGTCATGACTGTTCATTTTATTTTAGGTATATAATGCAAACACTTGTTTATCAAGAACTTTTTTATTAGCAAAACCTATTGCAGTAGATACTTTCTCAGCCATATAAAACAAACGAAACGGGAAACTAGCGAAACGGCAATTCACTCGGCACGGTGATCAGTAAGTGCTGTTTTCTGGTGTCGCCATTTCATCCGGCAGCTGTTCGTCTTCGGGGTCGCTATCGAACTCATGTCCGATGGCGATCCGCAACCAGACCGGTACCAGCAACAGGCCCACCGCTATGCATACCCAGCTGATCACTGAAGAACCATCCGGTGGCGGAAACATCAAGCGCCCTACACCGACCAGCAGGGAGAACAGCGAAACGGCAGTCACCGCAACAGCAAAAAGACGTGTACCAAGAGCCTTGACCGAAACGGCGCCTGCGACCCCATTGAGCATCGCCGCACGCCGCCAGAAGCCAAACGGACGTACACGACTGTAGAAGCGCTTAAGTGTGGCGTCGTCGGTAGCGGGGGTAATGAAGGTCACCAGGATTGCGGCGGAGGTGGTCGTCAGTGCCATGATTCCAAGTCGCATCCACTCACGATCAGGGTCGGTGCCAAGGTAATAGAGCAGCAGTGGTGCCGTTATCAGCGACACCGCCATCGCCGTTAACTCTGAATAGAGGTTTATCCTCTCCCATAGCCAGCGCAGCACCAGTACCGAGCCCATACCCGCGCCGAATAGCAGTGAAATGAACCAGGCGGTCTGGATCGATCCAAGATTGGCCATGATGATCATCGCGATCACCAGGATCAGTACATTCGACAACCGTGCGACCAGCACTAGCTCGCGATCCTTTGGCTTGCGCTTTAGCACGTGTGGCGCGAACACGCCTCCATAGACATCATTACTCCAATAGGAAGCCCCCCAATTGAGGTGCGTATCGACGGTTGAAGCCAGCGCAGCCAGCAAGCCGACGAGCATCAAGCCCCTTACGCCTGGTGGCAGCAGGTCCTCGATACCCTCTACGAACAAGGCCTCTCGCCCAGCAGTGAAACCGTCACCGGCCATGTCACCGGGGGTGAAGGGATACAACACCAGTAATCCAACGGCAATCGCCATCCAGAACAGGCTGCGCAGGAATATCTGCAGCCAGGTGAACACCAAGCCGGCAATCCGGGCGTCACGGTCGGTGGGGCATGCCATGCTTCGCTGCGCCAAGTAGCCGGTACCGTCAGCGTTCATCTGGAAGAACCACTGCAGACCAACGATCACCAGAAACGGCATCAACGCCTCGCCCGCATCTGCAGGCGGGGCGAAAGACAACATTCTGCTCGCCTGCTCGCTGCCGTAGAGTTCGACGATGCGGTCGGTCAGCCCGCTCAAACCGCCCGCTGCGTCGATCACGAACCAGGCGTAGAGCAGTGTGCCGATCATCGCCAAGCTGAACTGCATAACGTCAGTCTGTACCACAGCACGTAAACCGCCCGTGATCGAGTACATCGCGGTAAATGCGAGGATCAGCAGGATCGAAATCAAGTTGTTGGCACTCATCATCGCCGGATCGAGTCCAGTAATGCTCTCGCCAAGCTGGATGCCCAGATTGGCGATCAACGCGACGATAGGCTCATAGAGGCCAGCCGGTAACCACAGATGCCACGGTAGGAATACCTCAGCGATACGAATGGCAGCTACCAGGACCATTGCCAACACCACACAGTTGATCACTGTGCCGTAATAGATAGCCTTGAGCAGACGCAGCGGCGTGACACCTTTGCCGCTATAGCGCACACAGGTCAGCTCTGCGTCGGTCAGCACTCCGGCGCGGCGCCAGCCCACCGCAAAGATGAATGCCATCAGCAGGAACGCGAGGCCGTAGATCCACAGACGCCATAGCGCAAAGACGCCCGCCGTCGCGACCAGACCGGTCACCAACAGCGGCGTATCGGCCGCGAACTGGGTCGCCCCCATGGAAAAGCCTGCCTTCCACCCTTTGATAGTCCTGCCTGCAAGAAAGTATTCGTCGAGGCTTTGGGACGCCTTACCCCGTGCGCGCAGGCCGGAACCCAGACCGTAGAGAACGAAGGCCATGACGATCAGTAGGTCCAACATTTTGTTATGTCCTAGCTGGAGGCTGTTCTTCTGAGAGCGCGAGCTATGGTGGAAAATTGCAGGCGCCGGATGAACGGAGCGAACATCGAATCCAGCTCGGACTCATGGCCCGCTGGTCCGAAGAGCATCGGTTAATATCCGACAGCATTGATGGAGAACTGCTCATGGAAGCACCTCAGTTGCGTCAACTGCCAGACCAAAGCCGACCTTTGCTTAACAAATTCTACCGAGCCCACCGCAGCCATATGCGGGCGCCAGCCGGTGCCCGCTACTGGGTCGCACAGCATGTGGAGATTGTTGCGGGGCTATGTCTCACAGGCGTCGATGGCGGCCATTGGCTAACCGGTTTGCTGGTCGCGCCAAGCCACCGTAACCAGGGTTTCGCGACACGCCTGGTGGCCCAAGCGCTGGCCGCCTGCGAAGGGCCTGTATGGTTATTTTGTGAGCCGGGGTTAGCGTCTTTCTACAAGCAACTGAGTTTCGGTGAGACCACTGCTTTGCCAGAGTCACTCGCCCTTCGCCTGCAACGCTATAACCAACACAAGACGCTTGTGGCGCTATGTCACGATAAGGAGCAAGCGGCATGACATTAACCGTTCTGAAAATCGCCACTGCCTGCCTGCTTGATGAGGCGGGACGCGTATTGATCGTACGCAAGCGCGGCACCCAGGCGTTCATGTTGCCTGGCGGCAAGATCGAGGGTGAGGAGACACCTCGGCAAGCGCTGGAGAGGGAACTGCATGAGGAACTGGATCTGCTGATCGAGCCGTCGAAGCTGGAGTCGCTCGGCCATTTTCAGTCGCGGGCGGCAAACGAACCGGACCATTGGGTGGAAGCGGACGTGTTCGTTGCGCGCCTAGAAGCCTCGGTAAAGGTACAGGCGGAAATCGACGCGCTGGACTGGCTGGAAGTACATGCAGAGCGGCAGGGACATCTGGCGCCCCTGCTACGAGAGCAGGTACTTCCCGCACTGCGCCGAAGGCTGCTTACAGACTAAAGGTAGGGCACCAATCAGCAGCTACGGAGAAATGGGATCACTTGCCGGGAAGGTCTCTTCCAAGGCCTCATCCAGCTGGTCTTCATTAGCCTCATCTGGATCACGTTTGACCGGGTCTTCTTCATCTCGCCCAGGCTGGGCAGGTTGATTCGGTTCGTTGCCGTTCATGGTGAGCACCTCTGGTTAGGTTACGGCTATTAGTCCGTTCACCCGCGCAGTCGTTCGCGCACCCACCTATACAAAAACTCCACACAAAAAAAGGGGCGGGGGTTAACCCCCGCCCGCCTCCTTCCCTACTTCCCTTTTTTCCTACTCATCATCCTGATGAAACCGCATCCAGCGGCTGATCCTGCCCGACATCCTTGCCGGCTGTGCTTGTCCCTGAGCACGGTTGCGATATTAAGGATTTGAGCGACAACGGCAACTCTGAAAAATGCATGATGGCAACGGAGCCACCATCTTAATAAAAACTATTACTCAGCTAAATCAAGGACTTAGACATCTATTTTTCTTGGAATGGCGATCCGCCCGGTCAACGCTACTAGCTTTGCTTACACACTCTGTAAGCAAATGCTTACGTGAGGAATCGTCTAAGCAGAAGTCGTGAGAATCGAGAGTTAAGCCCTCTTATTCAATCGACCGCCGCTAAGCTGCAGTGCAGCCGACATAGCGGATAGAAATCTTGCCCCTTACCGCGCAGGTAAGGGGCAACGGGGCCTAGCGGAACAGCGATTCACTGGAAAGACCGTTACGCTCCAGAATTTCACGGAGCCGTTTGAGTGCTTCGACCTGAATCTGCCGAACCCGCTCTCGGGTCAAGCCAATCTCCTGGCCGACCTCTTCTAAAGTGCAGCTTTCATGGCCGCGCAGACCAAAGCGTCGGATAACCACTTCCCGCTGTTTTTCAGTTAGGTCGGACAGCCACTGATCGATGCTCTCGGACAGATCGTCGTCGAGCAAAAGCTCGCAGGGGTCGCTTGGCCGGTCATCGGTCAGGGTATCGAGCAAGGTCTTGTCGGTGTCCGGTCCTAGGGAGACGTCAACCGAGGTCACGCGCTCATTCAGCCCGAGCATCCGTTTGACCTCAGCAACAGGTTTTTCAAGCAGGTTAGCGATTTCCTCGGGGCTAGGCTCATGATCGAGCTTCTGCGTCAGCTCGCGCGCTGCCCGCAGGTAAACGTTCAGCTCCTTGACCACATGAATCGGCAGACGAATGGTCCGAGTTTGATTCATGATCGCCCGCTCGATGGTCTGCCTGATCCACCAGGTTGCATAGGTCGAGAAACGGAAACCACGCTCAGGGTCGAATTTCTCGACCGCACGGATCAGCCCAAGATTTCCCTCTTCCACCAGATCCAGCAGTGACAAACCTCGATTGACATAGCGTCGAGCGATTTTCACGACCAGCCGCAGATTGCTTTCTATCATGCGCTTGCGCCCCGCCGGATCGCCCTTCTGCGCGAGACGCGCGAAGTGCACTTCCTGTTCGGGTGTCAGCAGGGGGGAAAAACCGATTTCGTTGAGGTAGAGCTGGGTGGCGTCGAGCGCGCGGGTGTAATCGATGAACTTGTGTTGCTTGACCGTTGCGGTCTTGGACTTGGTGCCGACCGAGCCGACGCGGGAGATCTCGGTAATCGGATCTGTGTCCGCGGACGGTTCCATGAGTAGAACTGCATCGTCTACGTCAAACTCCGGCACTTCTTTTTTGAGAGCCATTATTGTTTTCCTGTTCTGAGTTCGACAACAGGCTTGGGCGGCACGCGTTCCCTGGCATCGCTCAAGCCCCTCCTAGTGCCAGAACAGGCAGCATCAAATCATCGCTTTGGCAGATATTGCAGCGGATCTACAGGTTTGCCTTGGCGGCGAATCTCAAAGTGCAGCTTCACCCGGTCGGTTCCAGTCGATCCCATCTCGGCAATAGTTTGCCCAGCTTTGACTTGTTGACCCTCCTGAACCAGCAGCCTGCGGTTGTGGCCGTAGGCACTTACATAGGTATCGCTGTGCTTGATGATCACAAGTTCGCCGTAACCCCGTAAACCACTGCCGGCGTACACAACAGCCCCATCAGAAGCAGCTAAAACAGGCTGTCCTAATTCCCCGGCGATATCAATGCCTTTATTCAAACTTCCGTTTGAGGAGAAACGGCCAATAACCGTGCCGCCTGCAGGCCAGGCCCAGCCGCTTGCGGAGCGGGTAACCGGCTTGATCGGGGTGTTCGGCGCAGCAGGCTTGGGCGCCGCTACGGTGGGTCGCGTCAAAGGCGGCGGCGTCGGTACCGGGTTCGTCACGATGGGCGGCGTGCTGGGCGCAGACGCGGGGGGAGCGGTTTCCGGACGAGTGGCAACGGCACGGGGTGCCTGGCCACTGAAGCGAATCGTCTGGCCTGGGTAGATCACATGCGGTGGTCGGATATTGTTGACCCGTGCCAGATCGCGCCAGTCCCAGCCAAAGCGGAAAGCGATCGACCAGAGCGTGTCTCCGCGCTGAACGGTGTAGTGCCCGCTGGTTACACGGTCCCGGTTGTTACGATCGACGACACTCACGCCGCCTGACGGCGAGGTGGCGCACCCGACCAGTAACGAACCCGCCAACAAGGCGACAAGCGCGCAACGGACTGATGAACAGCGTATCCACCGCGTGCTGGCTGTGAGCTTCAATACCCGCTCCCTATGATCGACAAGTCGGTTCAGACGCTTTGTGCGACTGGCTGGTGACGCCCGGCAAACCACTCCAGCCCAAGCACCAGCGCGATGCCGGCGCCCGCCAGGAGGATCGCCAGCAGCAGCTGCGGATCCTGCCCGGTCAGATCGCCATAAGCGCCCGGCAGCAGGTTTTGCTCTAGTAGCGGCACGGGCTCACCGTGCGAGTTGGTGCGCCAGGTCAGCGTCTCTTTCCAGGGCCATACCTTGTTCAGCGAGCCGAGCATCAGCCCGGTTAGAAAAGCCAGGGTAAGGTCGCGCCAACGCCGCAGAACCCAACTCAACACACGCGCGAAACTCAACAAGCCGACCAGACAACCGGCGGCAAAGGTCAGCATGATGCCTAAATCCAAGGCTTTAACCGCGCCCAGAATTACGGGGTACAGGCCGAGAAGAACCAGAATGAAGCTGCCGGATATCCCCGGCAGGATCATGGCGCAGATCGCGATGGCGCCAGCGAAGAACAAACTGACGCTGCTGGTGCTCCACTGCATGGGCGACGCCACCGTAATCCAGTAGGCAAAGCCGATACCCAGGCACAGACTGATCAATCGTGACAGGTTGCGACGCTGGATTTCCTTGCTGACCAAATGCACGGAGACCAAGATCAACCCAAAGAAGAACGACCACACCGGAATCGGATGCTGCTCGAGGAGGTAGGTGATCAGTTTTGCCAGGCTGAGCACGCTGGTCAGAATCCCAGCGAACAACACCAAGAGAAAGGTTCCGTTGGCGGTGCGCCATGCTTCGGCGATGCGCCCCTTCAGCAGTACGGGAATGGCGTTCGGCACTGCGCCTATGGAGCGCAGCAATTCATCGTAGATTCCGGTTATGAATGCGACGGTACCACCCGAGACGCCAGGCACCACATCCGCAGCCCCCATCGCCATCCCCTTGGCGTACAACAGCAACGCGTTTTTCATGCTTCCATCCGCTGTGATCAAACTACAGGTCCATTGAGCAGCGGCACGAAGCGCACGGTATCCAGCAGATGGCGGGAAAAACCGTCTTCCTCTCGAATGATCAGCATCAATTGCTGGACTTCGCCAACCCCGACCGGGATCACTAACCGCCCGCCGGGAGCCAGTTGATCGAGCAGAGCCTGGGGCACGTCGGCTGCCGCCGCGGTAACGATGATGCCATTGTAAGGGGCCAGCGCAGGCCAGCCCTCCCAGCCATCACCCCAGCGAAAGACCACGTTACGCAACTTGAGTTCGACCAAGCGTTCTTTTGCGCGGTCTTGCAGCGCCTGGATTCGCTCTACCGAGAACACCCGCTCGACCAGCTGTGCCAGCACAGCTGTTTGATAGCCGGAACCGGTGCCAATCTCCAAGACCTTGTCAAGCGGGCCGTCAGCGAGCAGCAGCTCGCTCATACGCGCCACCATGAAGGGTTGCGAGATCGTCTGGTTGTGGCCGATGGGCAGTGCGGTGTCTTCATAGGCGCGATGAGACAATGCCTCATCGACGAACAGGTGGCGGGGCGTGCGACGAATGACCTCGAGCACGCGAGGATCTGAAAGCCCTTCTTCGTACAGCCGCTGAATCAGCCGGTCCCGGGTGCGTTGTGAGGTCATCCCGGTACCATGGCGCAGCAGGTCATCGGATCCGCGGTTCACAACACGCCCTCCAGCCAACTGTCGAGGCCCTCGAAGGCCTCATGAAAGGTTCGGTCCAGCTGCAATGGTGTAATCGAGACGTAGCCCTGCATGACAGCATGAAAATCGGTGCCTGGCCCGCCATCTTCAACGTCGCCGGCCACCGAGATCCAGTAACCGTCCTTGCCACGCGGATTCGCCTGCTTCACTGGAGGCTTGGCCCTGCTGCGATGGCCCAGGCGGGTCAGCTGGATGCCGCGAATGTGGTCCAGCGGCAGGTTTGGAACATTGACGCTCAATACAGTACGCGGAGGAAGCTCAAGCGACGCCTGATGCTCAACCAGCTTGCGCGCGACATAGGCCGCAGTCGGCAGGTTATCGGTCAGCCGCGACACGAGGGAAAAAGCGAAGGCCGGCTTGCCGGTAAACCGTCCCTCGATAGCTGCGGCGACGGTACCGGAGTACAACACGTCGTCGCCGAGATTGGCGCCCAGATTAATACCGGAAACCACCATGTCAGGCGCGTCTTCAAGCAAGCCGTTAATGCCTAGGTGGACGCAATCCGTAGGAGTGCCGTTCACGCCGATGAAACCATTCGGCATGGTTGTGGGATGAAGCGGGCGATCCAGGGTCAGCGCACTGCTGGCGCCGCTCATGTCCTGAATTGGGGCAACTACCCTGCACTCGGCAAAATCCGCCAGCGCGTCATAAAGCGCGGCGAGCCCAGGTGCATACACCCCGTCGTCGTTGGCGATCAGAATACGCATCAGATGTCCGTCTGCCCTGCCAGGCTGACCAGTTCGCGCACCACAGCAGTGGCAAAGCATCCGGTCGGCAGGACGAATTCAAGTTGCAGAATGTCAGACTCGGGATAATGCCACGACAAGCCGCCTATTGGGAGGCGAAGAATGCGCCGTTCATGCTTCATTCCGGCTTCTGCGAGCCATTTGGCGATTGACGGCTCCGCTGCAGCTGCCTGCATCTCCAGTGCTTGTACGACGCCTGCAGCAGGCGATTCGCCTGCGCCCCACAGCGGACCGGTCGGATGCAGATCCAGCACGGCCAGCCGTGGGTCGCTGCATTCGGCTTCACCTGCCGGGAAAAAGCTGCGGCTATCGGTGAAGGCCAGCAGGTCACCGACTTGGGCCTGGTTCCAGCTACCCGCGGCGACTCGCTCAGCTAATACGCGATTGAATAGGTAACTGCGCCCCGCCGATAGCAGGCGTGAGCGGAGATTGCGCTGCACGGGCAGCTCTTGCCTGTCCGCGTACTCGCGGGCGCCGTGGACATTCCCGCCCTCATAACCGAAGCGCTGCAGGCCAAAATAGTTGGGCACACCGTCGATCTTGATCCGCTCGAGACGCGCATCGAGTTGGGCATGGTCAGCCTGCAGTTCCGTCAGACGCAGGGTAAACCCATTGGCCGAATGGGCGCCGCGTTGCAGTTTTCGCTGATGGCGGCTGCTCTGGAGAATCTTTAGGGTTTCGTCTTCGGCCCTAGCCAGTGCGGGATCAGCTTTGCCTGGCAGATGCAGGCTGAACCATTGACGGGTCAGAGCCTGACGATCTTTCAAGCCGGCATAACTGATGTTGCGCACCGGAACGCCAGCAGCACGCGCCAGGCGTCGCGCGGCTTCTTCGGTATTGAGGTTGCGCTTTTCCACCCAGAGCCAAAGATGTTCGCCCGCGCCAGACAAGGGGATATCGAGCACCTCGTCGACCTGGAAATCCTCCGCCACAGCTTTGAGCACCGCGGAGCCACAGGCCCCTCCGTGCGCCCTTGGGCCGAGTAACTGGTCTTCGGTCATGCGCTGACCAGCAGCGCAACAGCGTGAACGGCTATGCCTTCTTCACGCCCGGTAAAGCCGAGCTTTTCGGTGGTGGTGGCCTTGACGTTGACCTGATCCAGATCGACCTGCAGGTCCTCAGCGATCAGGGTTCGCATGGACTCGATGTGCGGAGCCATCTTGGGTGCTTGCGCAACAATGGTGGCGTCAACGTTACCGACCCTCCAGCCCTTGCTCTGCACCTGCTTGAGCACGTGCCGCAGCAATACCCGACTGTCGGCGCCCTTGAAGGCCGGATCGGTGTCCGGGAAGTGCTTACCGATATCGCCAAGCGCCGCGGCGCCGAGCAATGCGTCGCTCAAAGCATGCAGCACCACGTCGCCATCCGAATGCGCGAGCAGACCGAACTTGTGAGCAATCCGCACCCCACCGAGGGTGACGAAATCGCCCTCACCGAAACGATGCACGTCATAGCCATGGCCGATACGCATAGTCATTTGCACCTCGAAAAGATCAGCCGGCGATTCTACAGGACAGCAGCAGACGTTGAAGCCGCAGCGGTAAGAACCCCTGCAGATCAACGCAGCCGATAAGCACCATTAACCGAATCGATCATGTATCGCTTTTTGCCGATATATAGTTCGCTCCATCGCGATATACCGAACCGGACGACACCATGCCCGACGAACTGGACGACATCCTCAAAGCAATCGCCCACCCTTTGCGGCGGGAGATTCTGGGTTGGCTGAAAGAACCACAACGCTATTTCTCCGAGCAGCATCACTCGTTGGAAAACGGGGTGTGTGCCGGACAGATCGACCAGCGCGCCGGGCTATCGCAATCAACCGTATCGGCTCATCTGGCGACCTTGCAACGGGCCGGCCTGATCACCAACCGCAAGGTTGGCCAGTGGCATTTTTTCAAACGCAATGAACCGGCCATCGCCGCTTTCGTGGCCCGCCTCGGCCAGGACCTCTGAGCCCACCAACCCTTACCGTGTAAAGGAGCAGCATCGCTATGCCTACACTTTTCGACCCGATCAAGATTGGCGAACTGGAACTGGCCAACCGCATCATCATGGCCCCGCTGACCCGCTGCCGTGCTGAGCCGGGCCGCATACCGGGTGACTTGATTGCCGAGTACTACACCCAGCGGGCCGAGGCTGGACTGATCATCAGCGAAGCCACATCGGTCACGCCGATGGGCGTCGGCTATCCAGACACGCCCGGCATCTGGTCCGCTGAGCAGGTACAGGGCTGGAAAAAGGTAACCGATGCGGTCCATGCGAAAGGCGGCAAGATCGTGCTGCAGCTCTGGCACGTGGGTCGGATCTCCGATCCGATCTACCTCGACGGTCAACTTCCGGTCGCGCCGAGCGCTATCCAACCCGCCGGACACGTCAGCCTGGTCCGGCCGATGAAGGATTTTGAAACGCCTCGAGCGCTGGAAACCGAAGAGATCGCAGGCATCGTCGAGGCCTTCCGTAAGGGTGCCGAGAATGCTCGGGAAGCAGGGTTCGACGGCGTCGAAATACATGGCGCCAACGGTTACCTGCTCGACCAGTTCCTGCAAGACAGCACAAACCAGCGCACCGATCAGTACGGCGGCTCGCTGGAAAACCGAGCACGTTTGCTGTTGGAAGTCACCGATGCGGCCGTAGGGATCTGGGGCGCTGGCCGCGTAGGCGTTCACCTGGCACCACGAGCCGACGCTCACGACATGGGCGACTCGAATCGTGCCGATACCTTCGCCTACGTCGCTCGTGAACTGGGCAAGCGCGGCATCGCCTTCATCTGCACTCGGGAGAAAGCCGGCGAGGACAGCCTCGGCCCACAGCTGAAGGAGATCTTCGGTGGCGTTTATATCGCCAACGAACGCTTCACCAAGGACCAGGCCAACGCTTGGCTGGCCGAGGGTAAGGCAGACGCCGTGGCCTTTGGCATTCCCTATATCGCCAACCCCGACCTGGTCCAGCGCCTGCGCCAGGACGCGCCGCTCAACGAGCCGCGGCCTGAGCTGTTCTACGCAAAAGGCGCCGAAGGTTACACCGATTATCCATCGCTCTAGCTCCTTGCGATGGAAGGCCCGCCCGGGATTCCGGGCGGGCCTTTTTTTCTTTCCTCACAGCTATTTATGCAACATTCCAGTGGCATACGAGCGTTTCCCATACACGCCCCATCAACAAACGGACTCGACCAAACGCGTGGATGAGGCTTCGCCGTCAGCCACCCTACGCTTTCAGTGCCTGGGCATGATGGCGAAGATGGTCATCGATAAAGGTGCTGATGAAGTAATAGCTGTGATCGTAGCCCGGCTGAATACGCAACGTCAGCGGATGATCCGCCGCGTTTGCAGCTGACTCAAGCGCTTCGGGCTTCAACTGATTGGCCATGAAATCATCCCGATCGCCCTGATCGACGAGTATCGGCAATTTCTCCTGCGCCTTGGATATCAGGGCACAGGCGTCCCATTCACGCCAGCGTGAGCGATCTTCTCCGAGGTAATTGGAGAAGGCCTTCTCGCCCCATGGGCAATCAGCCGGATTGGCGATCGGCGCGAACGCCGACAGCGACTGATAGCGACCAGGGTTCTTCAACGCGCACACCAGCGCACCGTGACCGCCCATCGAATGCCCACTGATGCCGCGCTTGTCGGATACGGGAAAGTTCGCCTCGATCAGCGCCGGCAGCTCATCGACCACGTAATCGTGCATGCGGTAGTGCTGAGCCCAGGGTTCCTGGGTCGCGTTCAGGTAGAAGCCCGCGCCAAGACCCAAGTCATAGGCAGCCTCCGGATCGTCCGGAACTTCGGAGCCGCGCGGGCTGGTATCAGGGGCGACGATAATTAAGCCGAGCTCCGCAGCAAGCCGATGCGCCCCCGCCTTCTGCATGAAGTTCTCGTCGGTACAGGTCAGACCGGACAACCAGTACAGCACCGGAAGCTTTTCGCCTTGTTCTGCCTGAGGCGGCAGATAAACCGCAAATACCATGTCGCAGTTCAAGCTACTTGAGCGGTGACGATAGCGCTTGTGCCAGCCACCGAAGCTCTTCTGGCAAGAAATGTTCTCGAGGCTCATGGGCCCTCCTGAGCCGGCCCGTAGCACTCGCACCATCGCAGGCGGAGCGCTGCGGCCCGACGTGCTGAATCAGTAGTGAATGACGGTTCGGATGCTCTTGCCTTCGTGCATCAGGTCGAATGCCTGATTGATTTCATCCAGCCCCATATTGTGAGTGATGAAGGTATCCAGCGGGATCTCGCCGGTCTGAGCCTTCTCCACATAGCCGGGCAGCTCGGTACGCCCTTTGACGCCACCGAAGGCGCTGCCACGCCAGACGCGGCCGGTTACCAACTGGAACGGACGGGTGCTGATTTCCTGACCGGCTCCAGCCACACCAATGATCACGGACTCGCCCCACCCCTTGTGTGCACATTCCAGCGCGGCGCGCATCAGCTGGACATTGCCGACGCATTCGAAGGAATAGTCCACGCCGCCGTCTGTCATCTCCACGATGACCTCCTGGATCGGCTTGTCATGATCCTTGGGGTTGACGAAGTCTGTCGCACCCAGCTCTTCGGCAATGGCGAACTTGGACGGGTTGATGTCGATCGCGATGATCCGGCTCGCCTTGGCCATCTTCGCCCCGATGATCGCAGCCAGGCCGATGCCACCGAGCCCGAAGATGGCCACGGTCGCGCCCTCTTCCACCTTGGCGGTATTGAGTACCGCGCCGATCCCGGTGGTGACGCCGCAGCCGAGCAGGCAGACCTTATCCAAGGGCGCTTCCTTGGGGATCTTCGCCACGGACACTTCAGGTAGCACCGTGTATTCGGAAAACGTTGAGGTGCCCATGTAGTGATAAATCGGCTCGCCGTTGTAGGAGAAGCGTGTGGTGCCGTCAGGCATCAGCCCCTTGCCTTGCGTGGCGCGCACCGAGCTGCAGAGGTTGGTCTTGCCAGATTTGCAGAATTTGCACTGCCGGCATTCGGCCGTGTAGAGCGGGATCACGTGATCGCCCACGGCAACCGAAGTGACGCCCTCGCCTACCGCCTCGACGATCCCGCCACCTTCATGGCCGAGGATGCAAGGGAATACACCTTCCGAATCCTCGCCGGAGAGCGTGTAAGCGTCGGTATGGCAGACACCCGTCGCGACGATGCGCACCAGCACTTCGCCAGCCTTGGGCGGCTCGACGTCCACTTCGACAATTTGCAGAGGTTGGTTCGGGGCAAACGCGACGGCGGCGCGGGACTTGATGGTCATGGCTGGCGGTACTCGTGGATGGAAAGTAATACGCAGTGTAGTTTCATCGTTCGATAGGGTTAATAAGCTGGGCGTGGAAACATTATTGCTGCCCAGGGATAATCGCGACGCGCCGCTTTGGGCGACTCGCAAAAGGATCGCCTATGAATCGATGGGAAGGACTGGATGAATTCGTCGCCGTCGCTGAGTGCGGAAGCTTCATGCAGGCCGCAGGGCAACTGCGCGTGTCGTCATCTCACGTCAGCCGCCAAGTGGCACGCCTCGAGGAACGCCTTCAGGCACGGCTGCTCTATCGCACGACCCGCAGGGTTTCCCTGACCGAAGCCGGTCATACCTTTCTCTCGCGCTGCCAGCGCCTGATCGAGGAGCGTGATGAAGCCTTTCATGCAATCAGCGACTTGCATGCTGCGCCCACTGGCCTGCTACGTATGACTGCAGCAGTCGCGTACGGTGAACGCTTCATCGTGCCGCTGGTAAACGAATTCATGGCGCAGCATCCGCAGCTGAGGGTTGACATCGAACTGTCCAATCGCACCCTAGATCTGGTGCAGGAAGGCTACGACCTGGCCGTACGCCTGGGCCGGCTGAGCGAATCGCGGCTGGTCGCCACACGCCTTGCCCCACGCGCCATGTATCTATGCGCGGCGCCAAGCTATCTCGAGCGCTACGGCCGCCCGCATACCCTGTCCGAGCTATCGCGACACAATTGCCTGGTTGGCACTGGCGATACCTGGAAGTTGCAGGTCGACGGCCGCGAGCAGCCGTTCAAGCCCTCGGGCAACTGGCGCTGCAACAGCGGTCAGGCGGTACTGGATGCTGCGCTTCGGGGCTTCGGTCTTTGCCAGCTACCGGACTATTACGTCCAGGAGCCACTACGCCGCGGCGAGCTGGTGTCCCTGCTGGAGACGCATCAGCCACCGAACACGGCCGTGTGGGCCGTCTATCCACAACGGCGTTATCCGCTACCGAAGGTCCGCCTGCTGATTCAAGCATTGAAGGACGGCCTCGCAACTCGTCCCGAGTATCGGAACGAACGCGATTGAGTTGCGACTGCGCCGCGCGTCCGACTGCTGACTTGAGGCGGAACCCGACTTAACCCACCACGTCGAAATTCTGAAGCCGGTGCCTCCGGCCCTCTGCTTGAGCGAGCCGGCCAATCAATCAGGAGGACATCATGCAGATTCTGGTGAACAGCAATCATAGCGTCGACGTGACCAGCAGCCTTGAGGAGCACGTAAAAGCGACGGTCGAGAGCGAACTGGAGCGCTTCGACGATCAGCTGACCCGAGTCGAAGTTCATCTCAACGACGAAAATAGCGGCAAAAGCGGCCCGCAGGATAAGCGCTGCCAGATGGAAGCGCGGGTCAAGGGACACGAACCTATTTCGACCAGCCACAAAGCGGACTCGCTGAATCTTGCCATTGACGGCTGTGCCGAAAAGCTCAGCCATGCCCTTGCCCATGCGCTAGACAAGAAACTCAACCACCACTGAATGCCGCCTGATGCGACCCGCTGAAGCGGGCCGATAGAGACCATGAGGAACCGAATCATCTGACCACGAGTGAGGCCGTACATGAACAGATTGCTCGATCGCGAAACCATGTCCCAGTTGCTGGCAAAACGCGAAGCGCCTTGCCTTTCGCTTTATCAGCCCACCCACCGCAGCTTTCCCGAGCGTCAGCAAGACCCGATTCGCTTCAAGCACCTTGTCCGCGAGCTTGAAGACTCGCTCAAGCAACAAGGCCGTGGCGACCAGGCCAAAGCGCTGCTGAAGCCCTTCCACGATCTGATCGACGATCCCGATTTCTGGAATTCCAACCGCGATGGGCTTGCTGTATTTGCTGCCACGGATTACTTCGAGGTCTTCCGCCTGCAGCGCAGCGTTCCAGAGCTCGCGGTCGCCAATGACCGTATGCACCTCAAACCGCTGCTGCGTATCGCGCAGTCGGCCGACCGCTATCAGATATTGGCGATCACGTTGGACTCGGTTCGTCTGTTCGAAGGCAACCGCGACGGCGTTGACGAAGTCCGCTTGGGTGAAAGCGTTCCGAAAACCGTTGAAGAAGCGCTGGGCCGGGAGTTGACCGAGAAAGGTCAGACGGGCTTTCCGCAAGGCTACAGCCGCGCCAGCGAGCGTGGCGATCCGATGCAGGTGGAGAGCGGAGGTGCCGGGCGCCAGGAGGAAATCGATCGAGACCGCGAGCGCTTCTTCCGTGAAGTGGATCGCGCGATTCTTGAGCATCACAGCCGCAAGTCGCGACTGCCGCTGATCCTCGCAGCACTTCCGGAGCACCAGTTCCACTTCCGCAAACTCAGCCACAACGAATTTCTACTGCCGGAAGGCATCGAGAACGATGCGTCGTTACTGAGTCATGACGAACTCCGCCAGAAGAGCTGGATGGTCATGCAGCCGCGCTACATCAAGCGACTGGAAGGCTTTATCAACCAGTACGGCGAGTCGCGAGGCCAGGGACTCGCGACCGATCAGCTCGAGCAGATCGGCCAGGCCACACTTGAAGGTCGTGTAGCGACCCTGCTGGTCGAGGCGGAGCGTCGAATTCCCGGGGTGGTCGACAAGGAGCAAGGCAAGGCAGTTGCGGTGGAAGATGACTCAGCCACGACACCCGATCTGCTCGATGAATTGACCATATGGACGTTGGAACAAGGCGGGGAGGTGATTGCTGTGCCTACCGAACGCATGCCGACCGAAAGCGGCGCTGCCGCGATCTACCGCTATTGATCGCAACCGCCTTGCCTCCGCTATACGGGATGAGTCGGCGCGCCGCGTAGCGCCTGAACAGCGCTGGACTCAAGATTTCCAGCGCTGTTCCAGCCACTGAAGATCTTCGGGCCGGGTAATTTTGAGGTTGTCAGCACGCCCTTCGACTAGACGCGGGTGGTGCCCCGCCCATTCAAGCGCGGACGCTTCGTCAGTTACGGCAACTCCACTGCCAAGGGCATCCGCTAACGACTCACGCAGCGATCCAAGCCGGAACATCTGTGGCGTGAACGCTTGCCAGATGACGCTACGATCCACCGTCTCCTGAACGCGCCCATCCGCATCAGCACGCTTGAGCGTATCGCGAGCTGGAACAGCGAGCAGCCCACCGACAGGATCGTCCGCGAGCGTCTCCAACAGATGATTTAGATCTGTGACTGCCAGGTTGGGCCTAGCTGCGTCGTGCACCAGCACCCAGTCGCCGTCTGCGGCGCCTAACCGGGTCAGCTCTCGCAGCCCACCCAGGACCGAGTCGGCTCGCTCACTGCCGCCATCGGCACGGTGAACACGTGGATCTGTCGAGCAAGCGAGATCGGGCCAATAGGCGTCATCGCCCGCTACGCACACAACCAGCCCCTTGAGCTGAGGATGGCCTAGAAAGCAATCCAGGGTGTGCTCAAGGATGGTCTTTCCTGCCAACTGAAGGTATTGCTTGGGCCGATCGGCTCGCATGCGACTGCCAATGCCGGCAGCCGGAATCACGACCCAGAACAGCGGAAGATGGGCTGCATTCATTCGGTGAGCTGAAAGAGAGTCTCGCCCTCTTTGACCATGCCCAACTCATGCCGCGCACGCTCTTCTACAGTTTCCATGCCTTGCTTGAGCTCCTTGACCTCGGCTTCGAGAATCCGGTTTCGCTCAAGCAATCGCTGGTTCTCGCCCTGCTGCTCGGCGATCTGCTTGTTCAATCCACTCACCTGGGCGAGGCTGCCCTCGCCCACCCACAGGCGATACTGCAAGCCACCCAGCAGCAAAATCAGGACAACAAACAACCAGTAGGGACTGCGTATGGAAGGCATGGATCGAATTCGATTGGGTTCCAGTGGCACTGTATAAGCGGCGGTCAGCAACATGGTCCGGCTTTCCTTTGCTGGCTAGCGCATCGCCGTGCGGCGACCTTAACAGCGCTGACCGTTATCCACAAAAAAAGGGCGACTAACGCCGCCCCTTTCTAGCATGCTTGGGTTTAGCCGCGGAACTCGGCACGGCCCTTGTAAGCTGCTTTTCCGCCGAGCTGCTCTTCAATACGAAGCAGTTGATTGTACTTGGACACGCGGTCCGAACGGCACAGCGAACCTGTCTTGATCTGACCGGCAGCCGTTCCCACAGCGAGGTCGGCGATGGTGCTGTCTTCGGTTTCGCCGGAGCGGTGCGAGATCACCGCCGTGTAACCAGCGGCCTTGGCCATCTGAATGGCTTCCAGGGTTTCGGTCAGCGAGCCAATCTGGTTGAACTTGATCAGGATCGAGTTACCGATGCCCTTCTCAATGCCTTCCTTAAGGATCTTGGTGTTGGTTACGAACAGGTCGTCGCCAACCAACTGAACCTTGTCGCCGAGTTTGTCAGTCAGCACCTTCCAGCCAGCCCAGTCGGACTCGTCCATACCGTCTTCGATGGAGATGATCGGGTAGCGCTCGGCCAGGCCAGCCAAGTAGTCGGCAAAACCAGCGGCGTCGAAGACCTTGCCTTCGCCGGCCAGATCGTACTTGCCATTCTCGAAGAATTCGCTGGAGGCGCAATCGAGCGCCAGGGTCACGTCGTCACCAAGCTTGTAACCGGCGTTAGCCACTGCCTCGGCGATAGCGGCCAGCGCGTCTTCGTTGGATGCCAGGTTCGGTGCAAAACCACCTTCATCACCGACAGAAGTGCTCAGACCACGAGCCTTCAGCACGGCTTTGAGGTGATGGAAAATTTCGGCACCCATGCGCAGGGCATCAGCGAACGTCTTGGCACCGACCGGCTGCACCATGAATTCCTGGATATCGACGTTGTTGTCGGCATGCTCGCCGCCGTTGATGATGTTCATCATCGGCACCGGCATGGAGTACTGGCCAGGCGTGCCATTGAGGTTGGCAATGTGAGCGTAGAGCGGCAGATCCTGATCTTGCGCGGCAGCTTTGGCGGCAGCGAGAGATACCGCAAGAATCGCGTTGGCACCCAGTGACGCTTTGTTCTCGGTTCCGTCCAGCTCGATCATGGCGCGGTCCAGCGCCTTTTGATCGAGCGGATCCTTGCCCAGTAGCAAATCCCGGATCGGGCCATTGATATTGCTGACAGCCTTCAGCACACCCTTGCCCATGTAACGGCTCTTGTCGCCATCGCGCAGTTCCAGCGCCTCGCGGGACCCAGTGGAAGCACCGGACGGCGCACAGGCGCTGCCGGTAATGCCGTTATCCAGGATAACGTCCGCTTCAACAGTGGGATTGCCACGGGAGTCGAGAACCTCACGCCCTTTGATGTCGACGATCTTTGCCATTTTTATTAACACTCCGTAGATAGCTTCAAGGCTTCAAGCTGTTTCGATTGGCGCAAAATTCTTGATCAGATCATCCAGCTGCTTGAGCTGGGTGAGGAAGGGTTCGAGCTTGTCCAGACGCAGCGCACAGGGTCCGTCGCACTTGGCGTTTTCCGGATCCGGATGGGCCTCAAGGAACAATCCGGCTAGGCCCTGGCTGAGGCCGGCCTTGGCAAGATCCGTGACCTGGGCACGACGACCACCAGCCGAGTCGGCGCGGCCACCCGGCATCTGCAGCGCATGTGTGACATCGAAGATCACCGGATATTGCATCCGCTTCATGATGTCGAAGCCGAGCATGTCGACCACCAGGTTGTTGTAGCCGAACGACGAGCCGCGCTCGCAGAGAATCAGCTGATCGTTCCCGGCTTCTTCACACTTGGTGAGGATGTGCTTCATTTCTTGCGGGGCAAGGAACTGCGCTTTCTTGATATTGATCACCGCCCCGGTCTTAGCCATGGCGACGACCAGATCCGTCTGCCGGGAAAGAAAAGCCGGCAGCTGAATGATGTCGCACACTTCAGCCACCGGCTGCGCCTGGTGCGGCTCATGCACATCAGTGATCACAGGGACGCCGAACGTCTTCTTCACTTCTTCAAAGATCCGCATCCCCTCTTCCAGGCCGGGGCCCCGGAAGGAATTGATCGAAGAGCGATTAGCCTTGTCGAAACTGGCCTTGAAGATATAGGGAATACCGAGCTTTTCGGTGACCTTCACATAGGTTTCGCAGATTTGCAGTGCGAGATCCCGGGACTCCAGCACGTTCATCCCGCCGAACAGCACGAACGGTTTGTCGTTGGCGATCTCGATACTGCCGACGCGAATGGTCTTCTGGCTCATGCCTTGCCCGCCTTGTAGTCCAGCGCCGCCTTGACGAAGCCGCTGAATAGCGGATGCCCGTCGCGAGGGGTGGAGGTGAATTCAGGGTGGAACTGGCAGGCTACGAACCAGGGATGATCCGGCGCCTCGACCACTTCGACCAGCGCCCCGTCACCGGAGCGACCGGTAATCTTCAGCCCCGCGGCCTGCAACTGCGGCAACAGCTTGTTGTTCACTTCGTAGCGATGACGATGGCGCTCGATGATGCGCTCCTTGCCGTAGCAGGCGAACACATTGGAGCCCGGCTCAAGGCCGCATTCCTGCGCGCCCAAACGCATGGTGCCGCCCAGATCGGAAGCGTCGCTGCGGGTTTCCACTGCACCAGTGGCGTCTTCCCACTCGGTGATAAGACCAACGACCGGATGGGTGCTGTCCTTGTCGAATTCGGTGGAGTTGGCGTCGGACCAGCCCAGCACATCACGGGCGAACTCGATCACTGCGACCTGCATGCCGAGGCAGATACCCAGGTAGGGAATCTTGTTCTCGCGGGCATATTTGACGGTGGCAATCTTGCCTTCCACGCCACGCAGACCGAAACCACCCGGAACCAGAATCGCATCCATGCCTTCCAACAGGCTGGTGCCCTGGTTCTCGATGTCTTCGGAATCAATGTAGCGGAGGTTCACTTTGGTACGGCTCTGGATGCCAGCGTGGCTCATTGCCTCGATCAGAGATTTGTACGCATCCAGAAGTTCCATGTATTTGCCGACCATGGCGATGGTGACTTCCTTCTCCGGGTTCAGCTTGGCATCAACAACCCGGTCCCATTCGGAGAGATCGGCACCGCCACATTCCAGGCCGAAACGTTCGACTACGAAGTCATCCAGGCCCTGCGCGTGTAGCACACCGGGAATCTTGTAGATGGTGTCAACGTCTTCCAGGCTGATGACCGCACGCTCTTCAACGTTGGTGAACAGCGCAATCTTGCGGCGTGAAGAGATGTCAATCGGGTGATCGGAGCGGCAAACCAGCACATCCGGTTGCAGACCGATCGAGCGCAGCTCCTTGACCGAATGCTGGGTCGGCTTGGTCTTGGTTTCACCAGCCGTGGCGATATAAGGCACCAGCGTCAAGTGCATGAGCATTGCGCGCTTGGCGCCCACTTCGACACGCAGCTGGCGGATCGCTTCAAGGAAGGGTTGCGACTCGATGTCACCAACGGTGCCGCCAACCTCTACCAGCGCGACGTCGGCATCGCCTGCGCCCTTGATGATGCGGCGCTTGATCTCGTCAGTGATGTGCGGAATGACCTGAATGGTCGCGCCCAGGTAATCACCACGGCGTTCGCGACGCAGTACGTCTTCATAGACGCGGCCGGTGGTGAAGTTGTTGCTCTTGGTCATTGTGGTGCGGATGAACCGCTCGTAATGCCCAAGGTCGAGGTCGGTCTCGGCGCCGTCATGGGTGACGAACACCTCACCGTGCTGGAACGGGCTCATGGTGCCCGGATCCACGTTGATGTAAGGGTCCAGCTTGAGCATCGTGACCTTCAGGCCCCGCGCCTCCAGGATGGCCGCCAATGAAGCCGAGGCGATGCCTTTCCCCAATGAAGAAACAACACCACCCGTGACGAAGATGTAGCGCGTCATGAAAAACCCTAGAAGTCTGCGTTAAGCGGTCAGCGCCGCCGGGGAAAAGCGAAGGTGCCATCGCGCCAAAGGCGGCAATAGCGGAACTGCCACGGTTTTCGAAGAAAGCCGCAGAAGCTGTATTGGGACGGGAGCGTAGTCTACTTGAAAGACCCTATCAGCTCAAACCTGGCGTCTGCCGGCGGCGTCCATTGAAGCGACAGGGCTTGCGTATCGAACTGCGGCAGATTGGCTACCGCAACAAGCTCACCTTCTCGAAAGAGCAACGGTAGACGTGAGCGCACGAAACCTGGCACGCCGGCCTCGTTGAGCAGCCGTTTGAGATCACGGCGACCACGGCCGGGAATATTCAGCGACTCGCCGCCCTGACGATAGCGTATTTGCAGCCCGCCCCGTCCATCATGGCCGGTCAAGCGCAGCAGGCCGTTTCCCGGCAACTGCAGATCGATGTTCGGCTGCAGCCAGTCGACCGCCCCTTCCGCCGTGACCAGCCAGGGTCCCGAAAGCCACCAAACGCAACCATCGCCTTTGTGTAGTTCGCCAGAGGCCAAGCGCCATACAGGCGCGGCATCCGGGGCAGCATTGCGCAACGCATCCCAGCCAGCCCAATGATCGCTGTCAGGAAGCGCTGTTAAATCAGCCAGCCAGTGGCGCAGCGCATTGCGCTGCCGGGCGGGACTGAGCGACTCCAGTGACGACAAGGAGAGCCTCGGCATCGGTAACCACTGATACCGAGACTGAGTGCGGGCTTCGCGCAGATCAAGCTCGGCCAGCTCATCCAGCAAATGTTGCGCCTCGCCTAGATGGGCTGCGGTGCGCGCGATGTTGTCAGCAGCTCGCGGCCAGCGCTGCTGAAGCACCGGTATAACCCGGTGACGAAGGTAATTTCGCGCATGGTTGGTGCACGCGTTGCTTGGGTCCTCAACCCAAGTGAGCCCCTGCTCGCGGGCATAGGCTTCCAATTCGTAGCGCCCGACATTCAGCAAGGGCCGAACCAGCCAACCTTCACCCAGCGCGCGCACCGCAGGCATGCTGGCAAGCCCACGCACTCCCGCACCGCGTAGCAAACGAAACAGCAGCGTCTCAGCCTGATCGTCCCGGTGCTGGCCAGTGAATAGCACGTCGGCAGTATTAAGGTACTCACTGAAGGCCGCATAGCGCGCAGCTCGGGCGGCGCTTTCTAGGCTCGGACCAGCCTCGACCTGCACCCGCACCACTTCGAGAGGCACGCCATTGGCCGCGCACACCTCACGGCAATGCGCCGGCCAGTTGTCCGCCGCCGCCTGCAGACCGTGATGAACATGAATCGCGCTGATTGGCGGCACTGCATGACGCTGCGCCAGTTGCACGAGCGCATGCAACAGTACGGTCGAATCCAGACCGCCTGAAAAGCCGACCAACCAGCGTCGCGCGGCAAGCCACGGGCGCAGTGCATCGAGCAGACGGGATTCGAGTGGCATAAATAGATGGTTTCTCCAGAACGGCTGGCAAGCATAAGCCAGAGTGACGCTGGACTACAGCCACGTGCGGCGCGCTAGCGAGGTAGTTCGAGCACCACGCCTTCCAGCCCGAGCACGCCACCGTTTTCCGAATAGATGCCGCTGCCACGTTCAAGCACGGGCTTGTGTCGGCCGTCGGCACACAGCAGCCGGTACTTGAAAGCGAAAGGCCCTCGCTCGACGAGCCCGGCCTGCACTTCGGCCCAGACGCGGTCACGGTCTTCGACATGAATCAGGCTGTCAAAGGTGAGGCTGCGGCTGTTGACGAGGCGCTCTGCCGGGTAACCGGTTAGTTCGAGGCAGCCGGCGCTGACGTACTCCATGCTCCAGTGTCGATTGTTGCGGCAGCGGTAGACCATCATCGGTAGTCCATCGAGCAAGTTGCTCAGGCTTCGGTGACTGGCCTGCATATAGTGGCGCCACTGCATCTGTCCGCTGACATCGGCAAGACTGACGATGAAGCCATCCGCGAGCCGCCGCAGACGTGCTTCGACCCGGCGCGACTCGCCCAGCGCAGCAGCAGCACCTCGGTATTTAGCGGCGCCATGCCGCGCATTCGCTGCATCGCCAACGCCCAGGTCTCCCGCTCTGCAGGGTGTAGAAAGTCGCCCTTCGGCGACCAGCACGTGGTCGAACCTAGGATCGATCTGCACCGGCACGCCCTTGAAGTTGGGCAGCGGGCTGCTGGCGTGGGCGCGCAGGCTCAGGCCCATGACGCCTGTGAAAAAGCTCAGCGCCGCCAGGCTCAGGCCGCCCTTGAGCACGTTACGCCGCGCCGGGTCGACCAGTTGCTCAAGGGCCGGGTTGGCGCTGGGGTTGATCGACTGGTCGTCGTGGGCCTCAAGGCTGGCGCCGAATTGGCTGTGGTCGTGCCTCATCGGTGGCTCTCGCTGCTTATCGGTTGGCTGGCGGCGTGGTTTATTCGATGCGATAGGTAAAGGTGTTCTTCACATTGGGCACGGCGACGGCGCGGCCGTCGATTTCCGGCAGTTGGTAGCGGAAATTTTTACTGGCGATCAATGACGGATTGATGGCACTCGCCGGCCACCTGAGGATCTTCCACCCGGCCCAGAGCATTGCTGGTCGGCGAGGATATACGCCACGCTTGGCGATGATCTGCTCGGTGCTCTGCCGCGCAGGGTGGCGGCAGGATTCGGGGGCGCGTTCATATGCGTGGGGGTGTCAGCTTTAGCGGCGGCCTCTGCCGCCGACTACCAGAAGAAGCCCACCAGCGAGGATGGCTCCGATGCCTGCCCAGAGTGGGATATTGACCGTCTCCTTCTCCCGGACGGAGAGTTCGATCGGGCCAAGTTTCACAGCCGTTGTGTCTTTGGTGTAGCTGAAGCCGCCGTAAGCGAGGCCAAGCGCACCAACGACAATAAGAGCGACTGCAACGAGTTTGATAGCGTTCAAGGATGGACCTTCAAGAGTGAGTCTCGTCCGCACGTGCTAGCGGCGCAGGCACGTCAGAGCGGGAGACATTGAAGCACAGTCGAAAAGAAAACCGGAACAGCCCTCGCCGTCCCGGTCCTAAATCCGATTTCGCCCAAATCAGAAAGACTTTTTCAGCGCTGTCCCACCGCCGTTGAAAACAACTTCAAACTGACCATGCTGGCGACGATCAGGCTCGGGCAGGCGATGCGGGCATCACGATGGTTTCGGCGGGCTGAAGCGAAGCGCCGCCCGGTTTTGTGCAGCAAACCCAGATCTTCGATGTCGTAGGGCTGGATCGGCTTGAAACGCGAGGAGCGGTCGAGGCCGAAACGGGCATCGAAAGTCGCGAAGGTTGCCGCCGGATCAACGGCATGCAGGCGCTCGAAGTCGATGCGCTGCCACTGCGCGCGGTCGATGATGGCCGATATCACATACTCGTCGTATGGATGACCGGTTGCCTGGTCGATGCGCTGGATGTATCCGGAAACCAGCACCCGTTCGATGGCCGGCAGCGCCGCAAACACTTCCCCGGCAACCCGAAACAGACTGGCAAACGCCAGGGCGACGAAGTCGCGGCGGCATTGGGCGTCCGAGCGTTTCTTCATCGCAAGTTTGCCCGTCGTGCGAACCTCGGCCGAGATGCGCGGCGTCTCGTCTTCGTCCGGCAGGTCGGCGTCCACGGCGATGCGCTGTTGTCATGGCTGAAGAGGTAGACCACCTGCGCCGGCTTGGGCCAGGCGATGCCGCTCAACACAAGATCCAGCGCGGCTTCCATGTGCGCGCTATAGCCTTTGGCGGCAAGTCGAAAGGCCTTGTCGACCTCGGCGCGCTCCTTCTCGTGGGCGTCTCGCTCCGCCTGCCAGGCAGCCAGTTCCAGGTCATGCCAGGCCAGTGCGGCGGCGTAGTCCTGCTCTATCTCGCCGGCTCCGATCACAGCGACATCGACAAAGAGGAAGGCCTTGTCGTGGTATTCCGGACGAAACTGCAGGTCCAGCACACCGAGGCCGGCCTAGATACGGTCGACGCCGCTGGTGGTAGCGGTGACATAGAAGTGGTTGTCTGCAAAGCGCGCACAGACGCCGTCGTCGATTACCACGCCTTGCTCATCGGTCATCAGAGCGTAACGCGAGCGCCCCACCGGCTGCTTGAAGAAGGCGAAGGTGTAGAGTCGGTTGAGAAATTCGGCGGCATCCGCGCCGCGCACGTCGAGGCCACCGAGGGTGGATACATCAATCAGGCCGTGATCATCAGCCAGGACACCGACGGCATGACGCATCCGGCCGAGATCGACATGGGGTGGGCAATCGCCCGCAGCAAGCCGTTCTTTGTCGGCAAGCGTTCACTGGAGATCCTTGAGGCGCAGCCGCCCAAGCGCAAGCTGGTGGGCTTCACCCTGCCGGCGGTCGCCAGCAAGCCGCTGGAGGGCCATCTGGTGCTGCGCGGTGCGGACATCGGCGGCAACGTCACCTCTTGCGAGTATTCGCAGACCCTCGGACAGATCATCGGGCTCGCCTATGCTGGCGCCGACAAGAGCACGCCGGGATCGCAGATTCCGATCCGTGTGGAAGGTGGCGAAGTCGTTCACGCCACGGTAGTCACGCTGCCCTTCTTCGATCCCGATACCCAGCGTCAGGAGCTTTGATCATGGTCAACCTGCAAGCAGAGCCGTTCAGCGAGCGCAGCCCACTGTATCGCAAGCACGCCGGCGCCCAGCTGCGCCAGCTCTGCGAAACCACCGTGGTCGCGTGCTACAGCGGCAACGACGAACGGGCTCAGCGGCGACGCTGCGGCCTGATCGACCTGTGCAACCTGGCGCGCGCGGGCTTTCGTGGCAGCGATGCCGCCGCTTACCTCCGCGCCCGTGGCTACCAGCTGCCCGAGCGGCCGAACCAGGCCATAGCGCAGCCGGACGGCGGCCTGGTCGCGCGCCTTTCAAAGACTGAATACCTCTTGCTGGGCAGCCTGGGTGATGCCGGGGTGCGGGTCGCGCAGGAAGAAACCGACTGGCAGCTCAGCGACCAGGCCAACTACCTGCTGCCGCGCCAGGATAGTCATGCCTGGCTGCTGCTCACCGGCGCCCATGTCAGCGAGGTGATGGCCAAACTCTGTGGCGTGGATCTGCGGCCGCAGGCGTTCGCACCAGGCTCGGTGGCACAAACCTCGGCGGCACGGATCAGCGTGATCGTTATCAATGCGCCGATAGCCGAACTGCCGGCCCTGCATATTCTCTGCGACCGCGCCTCGGCGAGCTATTTCTGGGACGCCCTGCTCGATGCGATGGCCGAATTCGGTGGTCAGCCGGTGGGCATCGATTCACTGCTCAAACCATGAACACCAGCGAGCCGGCAGAGCGGGAGAACGATTACCGCGTTCCCGCCCTGCAACGGGGGCTATGCATCCTGCAGATGTTCGGTGCCAGCCAGCGCACCCTGGCGATGGCGGAAATAGCCGAGCGCCTGGGTTTGAGCGTTTCGGCGATCTACCGAATCGTCCATACGCTGATTGAGATGGGCTATCTTCGCAATGTCGCCAAGAACACCTACGAGCTGGGCCCACAGGTGGTTTCCGACGGCTTCAGCTACCTGGCCAGCCGCGACCTGGTGGACATCGCCCTGCCGCACCTCAACGGCCTGCGCGACCGGACCTCGCTGTCCTGCCATCTGACTATTCGCGAGCACACCGACAGCCTCTACATCTATCGAGCCTTCGCCGCTCAGCGGCTGTCAGTGAACATCCCGATCGGCACCCGGATTCCATGCCATTGCAGCGCCATGGCCCGCATCCTGCTGACCGCGCTGCCAGAGGAGGCGCTCGAAAACTTGTACCGGCACGCTCGCCTGGACGACTACCCGCCGCCGGCACCGAAGACGCTACCGGAGCTGCAGCAACTGATCCACGAGGACCGCGAGCGTGGCTGGGTGCTGCACCGCTCCGACTATTCCACGGCGATCGCCTGCGGCATTCGCAATCACCTTGGCGAGGTGGTCGCGGCCATCAACCTGTCCGGGCAGGAAGCGGTCATGGACGACCCGCAGGCCCAGGAGCGCTTTCGCCAGCAGGTGCTGCTCAGCGCCGATTTGATCTCCCAGGAGCTAGGGGCAACCTGAAAGGTCGAGCCGCTGTGCTCGCCTGCGCATAGTATGCGGGTGCTCCCAAGGCGCCCGCTCCGAAGCCTGCGATGAAGCCGAAATATCCGCTTTTTTGTGCGGCAGCCGGCGCACCCCATGGTTTTCATACGGCACAAAAGCAAACGCCCCGAACTTCATTCGGGGCGTTTGCTTTGCCTGCTGCCGATACCGGCCCGTTTCACACGGCCGGTAGAGAAAGGCACTGCATGACCGACGCGCGGTGCAGCGCCATCGTCCGCTATCAGGCGATGCCGTAGCTCATCAGGCGCTCGTAACGCCGCTTCAGCAAGGCTTCGGTGTCGAACCCCTTGAGCATTTCGAGCTGGGTGGTGAGCTCTTCGCGCAGCGACGCGGCAGTGACGGCCGGATTGCGATGTGCACCACCCAGCGGCTCAGCTATGACTTTGTCGACGATGCCAAGATTTTTCAGGCGGTCGGCGGTGACACCCATGGCCTCGGCAGCTTCCGGCGCCTTGTCAGCGGTGCGCCACAGGATTGAGGCGCAACCTTCTGGCGAGATGACCGCATAGGTCGAGTACTGCAGCATGTTCAGCTGATCGCAGACGCCGATGGCCAGCGCACCGCCCGAACCACCTTCGCCGATCACGGTAGCAATGATGGGTGTTTTCAGCCGCGCCATCACCCGCAGGTTCCAGGCGATCGCTTCGCTCTGGTTGCGCTCTTCAGCGTCGATACCAGGATAGGCGCCCGGCGTATCAATGAAGGTCAGGATCGGCATCTTGAAGCGTTCGGCCATTTCCATCAGGCGGCACGCCTTGCGATAGCCTTCTGGACGCGGCATACCAAAGTTACGGCGGACCTTTTCACGGACTTCACGGCCCTTCTGGTGGCCGATGATCATCACCGGTTCGCCGTTCAGTCGAGCCGTCCCGCCAACGATCGCAGCGTCATCGGAGAAATGGCGGTCGCCATGCAGCTCTTCGAATTCCGTAAACAGATGGTTGATGTAATCCAGCGTGTAGGGGCGCTGTGGGTGTCGAGCCAGGCGAGCGATCTGCCAACTGGTGAGATTGCCGAAGATGCTCTCGGTGAGCGACTCGCTCTTGTCCTGCAGGCGGGCAATCTCATCGCCAATGTTCAGCGAGTTGTCGTTACCAACCAGGCGCAATTCTTCGATCTTGGCTTGCAGGTCGGCGATCGGCTGTTCGAAATCGAGAAAATTCGGGTTCATAGGCATCCGTCATGCGTCGACGGCCAGGCGGCCGGGAGCTGTTCCGTTTTTTGCGCCCTACCTTACGGGACGGACGCATTCAGGTCGAACAAAATGTTCGCAAACATGACCCGATCCAGGACCGGGCCGGTTCAGGACGTCGAATGGGTCTCGCACCGGCAATGGTGCACCACTCGGCTCGTCCTACTATCGGTATTGCAGAAAGACGTTGTCGCGCCCGAACTGGTCACGCAATGCCTGAATCAAGTTGTCGGCCGGGTCGATTCGCCAGCCTTCACCGAACTGCAGCAGGGCCCGGGCATCGGCACTGGTGTACTCAAGCGTGATCGGACAGGCGCCGCGATGACGGCCACAGACATCCGCCAGCCAGCGCACTCGATCACCCTTGAGTGCCTCGCCGGCGACTTTGACTCGCAGGCTCTCGGCCAGCCCAGTTCGGGCTTCTTCCAAGCTCATGACTCGCTTGGCTCGCAAGCGCAAGCCTCCTGAAAAATCGTCGTTACTGACTTCACCTTCGACCACTACCAGGGCATCGGTCTGCAACAGCGCCTGAGCACTGTTGAAGGCTTCGGCAAACAGCGAGGCTTCAATCCGTCCCGAACGGTCATCCAGGGTGATGAAGCCCATTTTGTCGCCTTTCTTGTTCTTCATGACCCGCAAGTTGACGATCAAGCCGGCAATGGTCTGCTCGCCCCGCGCGGGGCGCAAATCAATGATGCGCTGACGGGCGAAGCGGCGGACCTCACCCTCATATTCATCGATCGGATGGCCTGTGAGGTATAGCCCCAGCGTGTCCTTCTCGCCTTTCAGACGCTCCTTCAAGGACAGCTCGCGGGCTTTGCGATGGTTGGCATAAACATCGGCTTCGGGCTCAGCGAAGAGTCCACCAAACAGGTCCGCATGGCCGCTGTCGAGGCTGCGTGCCGTCTGCTCCGCGGCCTGGATAGCCTCTTCCATCGCCGAGAGCAGCACCGCCCGGTTGCGATCGATATTGGCTTGGTAGGCTTTTGGTTCGTCCGAAAAGTACGGCCCCAGACGATCCAATGCCCCCCCGCGGATCAACGCTTCGAGGGTGCGTTTGTTGATTCGCTTGAGATCGACACGACTGCAGAAATCGAACAGTTCCTTGAACGGCCCGCCTTCTTTGCGGCATTCGCAGATAGCTTCCACCGGTCCCTCACCGACGCCTTTGATCGCACCCAGGCCGTAAATGATTCGTCCATCGTCACTGACCGTGAACTTGAACTCCGAATTGTTCACGTCCGGGGCATCGATGCGCAGCTTCATGCTGCGGCATTCCTCGATCAGCGTGACCACCTTGTCGGTGTTGTGCATGTCCGCAGACAGCACCGCAGCCATGAAGGGCGATGGATGATGCGCCTTTAGCCAGGCGGTCTGGTAGGAAACAAGCCCATAGGCAGCCGAGTGGGATTTGTTGAAACCGTAGCCGGCGAATTTTTCCACCAGATCGAAGATGTTGCCCGCCAGGTCCGCGTCGATGCCGTTGTTGGCGCAACCCTCGATGAACCCGCCGCGTTGCTTGGCCATTTCCTCAGGCTTCTTCTTGCCCATGGCACGGCGCAGCATGTCCGCCTGGCCGAGGGTGTAGCCACCCATGACCTGAGCGATCTGCATCACCTGTTCCTGGTACAGGATGATGCCGTAGGTAGGCGCCAATACCGGCTTCAGGCCTTCGTACTGGTAATCAGAGTGCGGGTAAGAAATCTCCGCGCGACCATGCTTACGGTTGATGAAGTCGTCCACCATGCCCGACTGCAGCGGGCCAGGACGGAACAGCGCCACCAGAGCAATCAGGTCTTCCAGGCAGTCGGGCTTGAGCTTCTTGATCAGCTCTTTCATGCCGCGCGATTCAAGCTGGAAAACCGCCGTCGTTTCAGCTTTTTGCAGCAACGAGAACGTCGGCTTGTCATTCAGCGGAATGAAGTCGATGTTCAGCGGATCCAGGCCCTTCTTGGCTTGCTCCCGGTTGATCGTCTCCATCGCCCATTTGATGATGGTCAGGGTCCGCAGGCCGAGGAAGTCGAACTTGACCAGGCCGGCGGATTCGACGTCATCCTTGTCGAACTGGGTCACCAGACTGCCACCTTCATCATCGCAGGCGATGGGCGCGAAGTCGGTGAGTTTGGTTGGCGCAATGACCACGCCCCCGGCGTGCTTGCCGGTGCCACGGGTAATGCCTTCGAGCTTGAGCGCCATGTCCCAGATTTCCCGGGCGTCTTCGTCGACGGCGAGAAAGTCCCGCAGCGGCTCCTCCATCTCGTAGGCTTTTTCGAGGGTCATGCCGACTTCGAAGGGAATCATCTTCGACAGCCGATCAGCGAGCCCATAGGACTTGCCCTGCACCCGCGCCACATCACGCACCACCGCCTTCGCGGCCATGGTGCCAAAGGTAATGATCTGGCTGACGGCGTTACGGCCGTATTTCTCCGCCACGTAATCGATGACCCGATCGCGGCCATCCATACAGAAGTCGACGTCGAAGTCGGGCATGGAGACCCGCTCAGGGTTGAGGAAGCGCTCGAACAGCAGATCATAGGCCAGCGGGTCGAGGTCAGTGATTTTCTGCACATAGGCGACCAGTGATCCCGCACCCGATCCCCGTCCCGGCCCTACCGGAACGCCGTTGTTCTTCGCCCACTGGATGAAGTCCATAACGATCAGGAAGTAGCCTGGGAAGCCCATTTGGATGATGATGTCGAGCTCGAAATTCAGCCGGTCGACATAGACCTGCTTCTTCGCCTCGTAGTCAGGCGTGTCCTTCGGTAGCAACACCTCGAGACGCTCATCGAGGCCGTCGAACGAGACCTTGCGGAAGTACTCGTCCATGGTCATGCCCGCAGGTACCGGGAAGTCAGGCAGGAAGTAGGTCCCCAACTGCACTTCGATATTGCAGCGCCGAGCAATTTCGACGGTATTCTCCAACGCCTCAGGCAGGTCGCTGAACAGCTCCCACATCTCCTCGGGCGTCTTCAGGTACTGCTGATCAGAATAGTTACGCGGCCGCCGCGAGTCATCGAGCGTACGGCTCTCACCAATGCAGACGCGGGTTTCGTGTGCCTCGAAATCTTCTTGCTTGAGAAAACGAACATCATTGGTAGCCACTAGCGGTACGTTACAGCGCTGCGCCAACGCGACCGAAGCATGCAAGTGCTCTTCATCGTTCACCCGGCTGGTGCGCTGGACTTCCAGGTAGAACCGCTGGGGGAAGACAGCCTGCCACTCGTCGAGCAACGCCGCGGCTGAGGCTTCTTCGCCGTCGAGCAGCGCATGGCCAATTTCTCCTTCTTTGGCGCCGGACAACGCGATCAGGCCTTCTGCGGCAGCTTTGACCCAGTCGCGCTCGATGATTATCTGATCGTTGCGCTGACCTTCCGTCCAGCCGCGCGAGACCAGTTCGGTCAGGTTGCGATACCCCCGGCTGTTCATCGCCAGCAATGTCAATCGACTGAGCGGACCGTCCTCCTCGCGACTGGCCAGCCAGATATCGGCGCCACAGATCGGTTTGATTCCGGCGCCCTGCGCCGCCTTGTAGAACTTGACCAGCGAGCACATGTTGCTCTGATCCGTGACGGCCACCGCCGGCATGCCAGCGCCTGCCACCGACTTCACCAGCGGCTTAACGCGCACCAGCCCGTCAACCAGAGAATATTCAGTGTGCAGACGAAGATGGACGAAGGAGACGGACATGAACCAACCTTGGACTGGCGAAACGACAAGCCGCGAATTGTACCGGAAAGCCGAAGCCGATTAAGACGGTGTTTGGCCGGTTATGGATCAGCGGAACGTAGGTCTCGATAGGCTGCGAGATGCTCCGGGCGGAAATTCAGCCCAGCAGGCTGGCAGGCGCGCCGATCGTTTCGATGATCACGCTTCCGCCCAGCGCGCCACGTTGCTCCAGCAGGTTGCGCACTGGCGCGAAGGATCGGCGATGGATGATGGTCGGACCGAGCCGTTGCAAGGCTTCGAGATGGTTCGGCGTCGGGTAGCCCTTGTGTGCGGAAAGCCCATAGCCTGGATAACACAAGTCCAGCGCACGCATTTCGCGATCTCGGCTGACCTTGGCCAGAATCGACGCAGCGGCAATGGCGGGCACCTGAGCATCACCCTGTATGACGGGTGCGCTCGGCACCGCAAGCTGAGGGCATCGATTGCCGTCGATCAAGGCCAGTCGAGGAGTCACGCTCAGCCCTTCAACTGCCCTCTGCATCGCCAGCATAGTGGCGTGCAGGATGTTCAGCTGATCGATTTCATGCACCTCGGCGCGGGCAATACACCAGGCGATCGCTTTCTGGCAGATCTCGTCGAACAGCGCCTCGCGGCGTGCTTCAGTGAGCTTCTTCGAGTCGTTCAGGCCCCTGATCGGTCGCAATGGGTCAAGAATCACTGCCGCGGTCACCACTGGCCCGCACAGCGGCCCACGGCCAACCTCGTCGACGCCTGCAACGAGCTCTTCTACCAGATTGAAATCCAACCCGATCTGCATTAGCGCCTGCCTAACAGTTCGAGCACCGCATCGGCTGCCTGGCTCGAGGCATCGCAGCGCAGCGTACGGTGAATGGCGTCAAAGCCCTCGGTCTGGCTGTCACCGTTATCCAGCAATGGCGACAACAGCTGCGCCATTGCATCGGGAGTCGCGGCATCCTGAAGCAACTCCGGAACAAGAAGACGCTGAGCCAGCAAATTGGGTAAGGCTACGTAGGGGCTCTTCACTAGGCGCTTCAGAACTCGAAACGTCAGCGGCGAAACGCTGTAGGCCACCACCATGGGACGTTTGTACAGCAAGGCTTCGAGCGTCGCGGTGCCGGAAGCAATCAGTACCGCATTGCAGGCGGCCAACGCCTCGTGGGAATGGCCATCGAGCAGTGTCAACGGAAGGTCCCGCCCTATTAGCATCTGCTCCAGTTGAGCACGCCGCTCGGGACTGGCACAGGGCACCACGAAACGGATCCCCGGCCGCATCGAGCGTAGCCTGTCAGCTGCGGCCAGGAAGAGTTCACCAAGACGCCCGACCTCGCCGCCCCGACTGCCGGGCATCAGGGCCACAATCAACCCTTCCTGCGGCAGGCCCAATGTTGTCCGCGCAGCGGCTCGATCAGAGACTAACGGGATGGTGTCAGCCAGAGGGTGGCCCACAAAACGCACCGCCACCTGGTGTGCGTCGTAAAACTTCGCCTCGAAGGGAAACAGCGTAAGCATCAGATCGCAGGCGTCTCGGATTTTCAGCACGCGCTTCTGTCGCCATGCCCAGACCGACGGACTGACGTAATGCACAGTCTTGATCCCCGCACGCCGCAGCTTAAGCGCCAAGTCCAGATTAAAATCCGGCGCATCGATGCCAATGAACACATCGGGGCGCACACCCAGCAACGTCTGGAGCAGACGCTTGCGGCGTCTCAGCAGCTCCGGTAGGCGACCGAGCACCTCCACCAGCCCCATTACAGCCAGGCGCTCTTGCGGGAAATAGGACTCGAGGCCCTGCGCCTCCATTCGGGGCCCGCCTACACCGATGAATTCGACGTTCGCGTGCTGCGCCTTGAGCGCCTGCATCAAACCTGCACCAAGGATGTCGCCGGACGCTTCGCCAGCCACGAGTGCAACGGTCAACGGCCTGGACATATCAGCGTGTGATGCCGCGGTTAGAGGCTTGTATGGAGTCTCGGAAGAGCGCTACTTCTGGGAAGGCCTGGGCATCGGCGGCGAGCACAGCGAGCGCAGCCTCGACTGTCAGCCCCTTGCGATAGACGACTTTGTAGGCGTTGCGCAGCGCTAGAATGGTTTCTTCGGTAAAACCACGGCGACGCATGCCTTCGAAGTTCATACTGCGCGCCTCGGCCGGGTTGCCGAATACCGTCACGAACGCAGGAACGTCCTTGCCTATTGCGGTCCCCATGCCGGAAAAGCTGTACGCACCGATGTGGCAATACTGGTGCACCAGCGTGTATCCGGACAGAATCGCCCAGTCACCCACATGCACATGACCGGCCAGCGCCGTGTTGTTGACCAGGATGCAATGATTGGCGATCACACTGTCATGACCGATGTGGGCATAGGCCATGATCAGGTTGTGGTTGCCGAGCGTGGTCTCGCCTCGATCCTGAACAGTGCCGCGGTGAATGGTTACCCCCTCCCGGATCACGTTGTGGTCACCGATCACAAGGCGCGTAGGCTCGCCCTTGTATTTGAGGTCGGGCGTGTCTTCACCCACCGAAGAAAACTGGAAGATTCGATTGTGCCGGCCAATACGGGTCGGCCCTTTAATGACCACGTGAGACGCGATCACTGTTCCCTCGCCTATTTCGACATCCGGACCGATGATCGACCATGGGCCGACCTGAACGTTATCCCCCAGCCGGGCCGCCGGGTCGACGATGGCACGAGGGTCGACCAAACTCATATCTTCTGTTCCGCACAAATGATTTCGGCCGAGCATACCGGCTTACCATCAACACTGGCGCGGCAATCGAACTTCCAGATTCCGCGCTTGGCGCTGATGAATGACGCCTCGAGGGTCAACTGATCGCCCGGCACGACTGGTTGACGGAAGCGCAGCTTGTCCGAGCCCACGAAGAAGTAAAGCGTGCCATCGGCTGGCTTCGCACCCATCATCTTGAAACCAAGCAGTCCTGCCGCTTGCGCCATCGCTTCAATGATCAATACACCCGGCATGATTGGATGTTGCGGGAAGTGACCATTGAAGAAGGGTTCGTTGATGGTGACGTTCTTGTAGCCACGAATACGCTTGGCGTCCGTGTCGAGCTCCACCACCCGGTCAACCAGTAGAAAGGGGTATCGGTGGGGAAGGTATTCGCGTATCTCGTTGATATCCATCATATGAAGAAAAAGCCCGTAAGGAGAAAGGGAGTCTGCGCAGCCATATGGCTGCGCGACCCGCTGGCAAATGCCTTCTGACAGGAGCGATCAGACGGTGGGGTCAGCCATCAGAAGACGCATCCCCGCGCGGGGTCACGGAGGCCAGGCGTTTTTCTACTTGCTGCAGGCGGCGCGCCATGTCGTCGAGATGACGAATCCGGGCAGCGCTCTTACGCCACTCCGCGGCGGTCTGCATGGCCGTTCCCGAAGAATAGCTTCCCGGTTCGGTGATCGAGCGGGTGACCATGGTCATGCCGGTTATGAACACGTTATCGCAGACTTCGATATGCCCAACCAGCCCGGCGCCGCCAGCGATCATACAGTTGCGACCGATCTTGGTGCTCCCGGAAATGCCGGAACACCCTGCCATGGCAGTGTTATCGCCGATCTGTACGTTGTGCGCGATCATGATCTGGTTGTCCAGCTTGACGCCATTTCCTATAACCGTATCCGATATGGCACCACGGTCGATGGTGGTATTGGCGCCAATCTCGACATCATTACCAATACGCACACCACCTAGCTGAGCAATCTTCTCCCAACTCCCTTGTTCATTGGCGAAGCCGAACCCTTCACCACCGATCACCGCACCGGGCTGAATGACCACGCGATCACCAATGATCACGTCGTGGCAAAGGGTGACTCGAGCCGCGAGTCGCCCCCCCGCGCCGATGCGGCTTCGCGCGCCGATCACGGACTGGGCGCCGATCTCCACATCGGGGCCAACCCAGGCCCCTGCTTCAATTACCACTTGAGCACCGATGCGCGCCGAGGGATCAACCACAGCGCTGGGATCCACTACTGCGGTTGGATGAATACCGGCGGACGCTCGAGGCCGGCTCTCAAACAAATGCGAGATACGTGCATAGGCGAGATAGGGATTGGCGACAACCAAAGCGGTACCCGCATAGCCGTCGGCATCCTCGGCGGTAAGCAGCACGCCTCCAGCCCTCGTCGTGGGCAGAAATTTCCGGTATTGCGCGTTGGCAAGGAAACTCAAATGCTCAGGGCCGGCGTCCTGCAAAGTCGCCAGGCCTGACACTTGCAGCGAGCCGTCGCCGCGCAGCTCGGCCCCTAGCCTTGCGACTAGATCACCTAGTGAATAGGCTACTCCGCTCATCAGCGCAGCTGATTCATGCGCTCAATGACCTGGCGGGTGATGTCGTACTGTGGTTTGACATCCACGACCGCGCCGCGCTCCAACACCAAGTCGAAATCGCCCTTCTTGATAACTTCTTCGACAGCCTTGTCTAGCTTTGGCTTGAGCTGCTTGAGCATGTCACGATCGGCGGAGGCCTTAGACTCGTTCAGCTCCTTCGAAAGAAACTGGAAGTCACGAGCCTTCTGCTTGAATTCAAGCTCAAGCCGCTCACGCTCAGCCTGCTGCATCTTATCGCCGTCTTTACCCAGGCGATCCTGAATGCGTTTGGCGTCGCTCTCCAGTCCTTTGAGCTTCTCCAGCTGCGGGCCGAACTTCTTCTCTGCGTCGACCGAGTAACGCTTGGCTGCGTCCGATTCGAGCAGAGCCATCTGATAATTCATCACCGCTATTTTCATCTCGGCGAATGCGGGGGTCGCCACTAGAGCAGCGGCAATAACAAGCAATTGGGTCAACTTACGCACGGTATATACCACTCTTCAGGAATGCGCTGGAGCAGGGCTCCAGATGGTTAAAAGGTTTGGCCCAGCGAGAACTGGAAGACCTGGGTATCTGCTTCGTCCGGCTTCATTACGGGCATCGCCAGACTGAAACTCAAGGGCCCCATGGCAGTGATCCAGGTCAGACCGACACCGACCGAACTGGCCATGTCCCCGATATCGATGTCGCTGCACTTAGCCGAACCCGACGGGCAATTTGTATCGTAGACGTTACCCACGTCCCAGAACACTGAGGTGCGCAGCGAGCGCTGATCCTTGACGAACGGCATCGGAAACAGCAGCTCCATTCCGCCCTGGATCAGCACGTTACCACCGTATGGCAGCGCATCCTGATCAGGATCGGCAATGGTGCCCTCATTCCCGGTTACAGGCTCGCCAAGGCTCGGTGTGCTGCGCGGACCGAGACTGCTGTCTTCGAAGCCACGAACAGAGTTGAAACCACCAGCATAGTAGTGCTCGTAGAACGGCAGCCGTGAGGTCGAGCCATAGGCATCCCCATAACCCAACTGCGTATGCAGCCTCATGGTGTAGGTCTTGGTAACCGGCACGAACAGCTGAGCGTTGTAATCGAGCTTGTAGAACGACAGGTCACTGCCTGGAATGGTGGTTTCCAGAGAAAGGCTTTGCGAATGTCCGCGAGTTGCCAGAACCCCGCGGTTCAACGTCGACTCAGACCAACCGACTGAGGCCTTGAAGTTGAGGTAGCTGTCGCCTTCTTGCTCGATAAAATCGAAAATTTCATCGACCGTGTACCGCCCGCTATCAATCGTGTCCTGTTGCGCGGATAGACCAAACGACAACCGCGAAGTCTCGCTGATCGGATAGCCAATATTCACACCGCCGCCCAGGCTGTCGACCGAGTAGCTAGACACGTCGTAGTCCAGCTCGTCGTAATCGGTGGTTCGATAGAAGGCGTTATAACCGAGGCTGACACCGTCTTCGGTCCAGTAGGGATCGACGAACCCGAAGTTGTAACGCGACTGGTATTCGCTGCGGGTCAACCCGAGGCTGACACGGTTACCGGTGCCCAGGAAGTTGTTCTGGCTGATTGAACCGCCGAGAATCAGACCCGCATTCTGCGCAAATCCAATGCTCGCCATGATCGAGCCAGACGGCTGCTCTTCGACACTGTAGTTCACGTCGATCTGGTCGTCGGTACCCGGGACCTGGGGCGTTTCGACGTTCACTTCCTTGAAGAAACCCAACCTTTCGAGACGGGTTTTGGATTGATCGATCAAATAAGTCGACGCCCAGCCGCCTTCCATCTGGCGCATCTCACGGCGCAGCACTTCGTCTTCGGTCTTGGTATTGCCGCGGAAATTGATGCGATTGACATAGGCGCGCTTGCCTGGATCGACCACGAAGGTGATCGAGACAGTATTGTTCTCGTCGTTGGTTTCCGGCACACCATTGACGTTGGCGAAGGTGTAGCCCTCATTGCCCAAGCGACGCGTAATCAGCTCTGAGGTAGTGGTCATGACTTTGCGCGAGAAAACCTGACCCTCCTTCGCCAACAGCAAAGATTGCAGCTCTTCCTGCGGCACTTTCAAATCGCCGCTCAGCTTGACGTCGCTGACGGTGTAACGATCACCTTCAGCGATATCTACCGTGATGTAGACGTCTTTCTTGTCCGGCGTAATGGACACCTGAGTAGAGGTGATGTCCATGTTGATATAGCCGCGATCCAAGTAATAAGAGCGCAGACGTTCAAGGTCACCGGAAAGCTTCTCCCGGGCATACTTGTCGTCGTTGCGAAAGAACGACAACCAGTTGCTGGTCTTCAGCTCGAACAGATCGGTGAGATCTTCGTCGGGGAATACGGAATTGCCGACAACGTTGATGTGCTTAATCGCCGCAACGGAGCCTTCGTTAATATCTATTTTCAGCGCGACGCGGTTGCGAGGCTGCGGGACGACCTCAGTTTCGATCGTAGCCGAGTAGCGCCCCTGAGCAACATATTGACGCTGCAGCTCGTTGCGCACGCCCTCGAGCGTGGCTCGCTGGAAGATTTCACCTTCTGCCAGGCCCGACTGCTCCAGGCCGGAAAGCAAATCTTCGGTCTTGATTGCCTTGTTGCCGTCGATCTCGATGCCGGAGATTGAAGGGCGCTCGACCACGTTAATTACCAGTACGTCGCCCTCACGGCCGAGCTGGATGTCTTCAAAAAAACCGGTACGAAACAGCGCGCGGGTAGCATCGACCAGGCGGCTGTCGTCAGCTGCCTGGCCGACGTTTAGCGGCAACGCACCAAAGACGCTGCCAGCTGAGACACGCTGCAGGCCGTTGACGCGTATATCGGAAATAGTGAAGGACTCGGCGTGAACTTCGGCAATCATCAGTGCGGAAATTACCGCAGGTAGCAGCAGACGTTTCATGAAGTCCTTTCTTTTCAAACCTGATAATTGAACCTGCGCGTGGCGCGGCGACATCAAGGTATATGGCGATTAAAGGCGGCCAAGGTCGTTGACCAGCGCAAGCAGCATCACCCCAACAACCAGGCTGATACCGATCTGTACTCCCCAGCCCTGGACCCTGTCCGATAAGGGACGTCCACGGACCCACTCGACCAGGTAGAAGAGCAGATGGCCTCCATCCAGGACGGGGATAGGCAATAGATTGAGTACCCCAAGACTTATGCTCAGGTAGGCGAGGAAATTCAAGAAGTCGCCCACGCCCGACTGTGCAGAAGCGCCCGCCACTTTAGCAATGGTTATCGGGCCGCTCAAGTTTTTTACCGAGAGCTCCCCGAAGAGCATTTTCTTAAGCGAATCCAGAGTCAGAACACTCATCGTCCATGTGCGACGAAGCCCTTCCCCGACAGCTTCGACAGGACCACGGCTGACCTGCCGCAGCATTTCAGGCGGCCATTCTCCACCCGCGACGCCGGCGCCAAGATAGCCCCGACGCTCATCTCCTTCGCCACGTTCAGCCAGTGTCAGGGGGAGCTCGATCTGCTCGCCGTTACGCTCAACCTCCAGCAAAACAGCTTGCCCGCCCAGCGGCCTAACACGGTCAATCACTTCTTGCCATTCGGTTAGCGCCTCGGCGTTAAGGCTGACCAAGCGATCCCCAATCCGCACGCCAGCCGCCTGCGCCGGCCCTTCGGGATCCAGCTGAGCCACAACCGGGGCGATTTCCGGACGCCAGGGACGAATACCCAGTGAGCCGATCGGGTCCGGCTCCTCAGCACCCTTAAGCCAGTCGTTCAGCTCAAGCTGTAACCGCTGCGACCGACCACCATCAACCTCGCTCACCAACATTTCGAGCGAACCGCTCTCACCAAGGCGCCTGATCAATTGCAAATTGACGTCTGCCCATCCTGCAGTTGGCTTGCCGTTAATCTCGACGATTTCCTGCCCGGCCATCAACCCGGCTCGCTCAGCAAGGCTGCCAGCCTCTACTGCACCTACGACCGGGCGTACTTGCTCGGTACCCAGCATCGCCAAGATCCAGAAGAACACCAGGGCAAGCAGAAAGTTGGCCAAAGGCCCGGCCGACACAATGGCGAAGCGCTGCCTAACGGTTTTGCGGTTGAAGGCCTGCCCCAGCAGAGTGGGCGGCACGTCGCCCTCGCGTTCGTCGAGCATTTTGACATAGCCGCCGAGGGGGATCGCAGCGAGAACGAACTCGGTACCCTGGCGGTCATGCCAACGCAACAGGGGCCGCCCGAAGCCTACCGAAAAACGCAGAACTTTTACGCCGCAACGCCGGGCTACCCAGAAATGCCCGAATTCGTGGAAGGTTACCAGTACACCCAGCGCCACCAGGGTGCCGATGATCATGTACAGCGCGCCCATATATCCTCTGCCTCGAAAGGTCTTTTAGAAGCCTGCGAGCCCGGTCCATACCGGAGCGCTACAGCCAAGTTGGGACTTTTGATCGCTACCGATCGCGACTTTGCAACCAGTGCGAGGCGAGCCTGCGTGCCTGGGCATCGGCAGTCAGCACATCTGCCAGGCAACGAGCCGGAACCGAAGCTTCCAGATCGAGAACATGCTCGATAATACTCGCGATTTCCGTGAAGCGAATGCGACCATTGAGGAAAGCGTCCACGGCTACCTCGTTCGCGGCATTGAGCATCGCCGGCGCCGTTCCGCCGTTCTGCGCGGCCTGCCTGGCAATCCGAAGACAAGGAAACCTGTCCTGGTCGGGAGCCTCGAAATCCAGACGACCTACCTGCAACAGGTCCAGCGCCGATACGCCTGAGTCGATTCTTTCCGGCCACGCCAGTGCGTGTGCAATCGGTGTCCGCATATCGGGATTACCCAGTTGCGCCAGGACCGAGCCGTCGACGTAGTCGACCATCGAGTGAATGACGCTCTGCGGGTGAATAACAACTTCTACCTGTTCCGGCCGCGCATCGAACAGCCAGCACGCTTCAATGAGCTCAAGCCCCTTGTTCATCATGCTTGCTGAATCAACGGAGATCTTGCGACCCATGGACCAGTTGGGGTGCGCACAGGCCTGGTCTGCAGATACGGCAGACAACTGATCCAGGGGTAGTTGCCGGAACGGACCACCGGACGCGGTAAGCAGAATTCGCCTGACGCCGACATGCCCCAACCCCTGCGCGTAGTTGCCAGGCAAACACTGGAAGATGGCGTTGTGCTCGCTATCGATGGGCAGCAGCACCGCCTCGCTGTCACGCAGCGCCTGCATGAACAACGCGCCAGACATTACCAGAGCCTCCTTGTTCGCCAACAGGACCCGCTTGCTGGCCTGAACGGCGGAGAGCGTCGGCCGTAAGCCCGCAGCACCAACTATCGCCGCCATGACCACGTCGACCTCGGGATGCGCTGCAACTTCGCTCAGGCCACCCTCACCCACGAGCACGCGTGTCTTGACGCCGTCACTGTCGAGCTGCTCCTGCAACACACGAGCCCGGTCACTATTGGCAACCACCGCATAACGCGGCCGATGCAGTCGGCACAGCTCGCGCAATTCGGCAATGCGACTGAATGCAGTGAGCGCAAAGGCTTGGTAGCGCTCGGGATGACGCGCAATCACATCCAGCGTGCTGAGGCCGATGGAGCCGGTCGCACCAAGAATCGTTATCTGCAGCGGCCCACTCACCATGCACCCCAGCCGGCCAGCCACAGCAGGACCGTGAACACGGGTACCGCAGCGGTCAAGCTGTCGATACGATCCAGCACACCACCGTGCCCCGGAAGTAGCTGGCTGCTGTCCTTAATACCCGAGCTGCGTTTGAACATGCTTTCGGTCAAATCACCAATAACGGAAATGACCACCACAAGAGCTGCACCTAACAGAGCCAGCGCCAGCTCACGCGCAGACCAAGACTGATAAAGCCCAACAAACAATGTGATTAGCAGGCTGGTAACCAAGCCGCCAATCATCCCCTCCCAACTCTTGCCTGGGCTGACCTGCGGAGCAAGCTTGCGACGGCCAAAGGTCTTGCCAGCCGCATAGGCACCAATGTCAGCTCCCCACACCAGGACCATCACTGCAACGATAAGCCAATTGCCCTGTGGCCACTGCTTGAGCAAAACCAGGCCCTGCCAGGCGGGCAATAGGATCAACAATCCGATAACCAGACTGCCGACAGATCCACCCCAGTGCCGCTGACTTCGGGGATAACTGACCACGAGCGCCGTGGCAACCAGCCACCAGATCACGCTGAGCGTAAGCAACCAGGACGCCAAGGCTGGTGCTAAATAGAGCCCCACAAGCAGCAGACCGACCGCTATCGCATAAAGAACCCGAACCGACTGAGCCTCAAAGCCCGCCAGACGCGCCCATTCCCATCCCCCAAGCACAACGACTACGCCTATGAACAGCGCAAAAGCGAGACCTTCGAGAAGGAAAAAACCAATCAGTGCGATCGGAAGAAGGATGGCCGCCGTGATGATGCGATGCTTCAGCATTCAGCTCGAACCTCTATTTCTACTTGGTCACCGGTCTTGCCGAAACGTCGCTGGCGCTTGGCGAAATCGGCCAATGCTGTACGCATTGCATCGTGCTTGAAATCGGGCCAGAACAGGTCCGAGAAATACAGTTCGGCATAAGCCAACTGCCATAACAGGAAATTGCTGATGCGTCGCTCACCACCGGTGCGAATACAGAGATCCGGCAGAGGCATGTCGCCCGTTGCCAGATAGCGCTGAAAAAGGGCGGGAGTCACTTCATCTGGATTGAGTCGACCTTCCTGCGCTTCGCGGGCCAACCGTTGTGCGGCCTGGAGAATGTCCCACTGTCCGCCGTAATTGGCAGCGACCTGAAGCACGAAACGGCCGGAGCCCGCGGTCATTTCCTCGGCGTCGAGCATCGCCGCCTGCAGCTCCGGGTGAAAGCGTGAACGATCGCCAATGATTCGCAAGCTGATGCCATTATCGTTGAGCTTGCGCGCTTCTCGGCGTAGAGCGCTCAGGAAAAGCTCCATGAGTGCACCAACCTCCTCGGCCGGCCTCTGCCAGTTCTCACTGGAAAAGGCGAACAGCGTCAGCACCTCGACACCCGCCTCGGCGCATACCTCGATAACGGCTCGCACCGCATCGACGCCCGCCTTGTGCCCGGCCACGCCGGGCAAGAGACGCCGCTTCGCCCAGCGATTGTTACCATCCATGATGACTGCGACATGACGGGGTACATTCCGTCCGGCAATCTGCCTGACCTTATCCATGAAACGACTCTACCTGCGCTCAATCACGCTGCGAACAATGGGAGAAACCGCCAATGGCAATTTCCGGGGATACGACTGGTTAGCCCCTCGCGCCACGAACCTTTCGGCCTCGGCGCACTCCGACGTGTGCAGTACGGACGAAGTCCGGTACAGCGACATCAAACAGCCATCAGATCGTTTTCCTTACCTTCAAGCGCCTTGTCGATCTCCGCAACGTACTTGTCGGTCAGCTTTTGAACGTCGTCTTGACCGCGTCGTTCCTCGTCTTCACTGATTTCCTTTTCCTTCACCAGATCCTTGAGCTGGGCAATAGCATCGCGCCGAATGTTGCGCACGGCGACACGAGCGTTTTCAGCCTCTGAGCGTGCCTGCTTGGTGTACCCCTTACGGGTCTCTTCAGTAAGCGCAGGCATCGGTACGCGAATCGTAGTACCGGCAGTGGCGGGGTTTAGGCCCAGATCAGACGTCATGATCGCTTTTTCAACCGCCTGGATCATGCCTCTATCAAAGACAGTAAGGGCCAAAGTGCGCGAGTCTTCTGCCGTGACATTCGCAATCTGGCGCAGAGGTGTATCGCTGCCGTAATACGACACCATAACGCCATCGAGAATGCTCGGATGAGCGCGACCGGTACGAATCTTGGCGAATGCATGCCCCAGCGATTCCAGGGTTTTCTTCATGCGCTCTTGAGCGTCTTGCTTAATCTCATTGATCATTGGTACTGCTCCTCGATCAGGGTTCCTTCAGCGCCGCCAAGCACAATATTGAGCAGGGCACCGGGCTTGTTCATATTGAACACCCGCAGCGGCATGTTGTGGTCGCGGCATAGGCAAATGGCAGTCAGGTCCATGACGCCCAGCTTGCGGTCAAGCACATCATCATAGGTAAGCTGCTCGAACTTCTCGGCATTCGGATCCTTGAAGGGGTCGGCCGTATAAACGCCGTCAACCTTGGTAGCCTTGAGCACCACATCGGCATGAATCTCGATGGCACGCAGGCAGGCGGCCGAATCAGTGGTAAAGAACGGATTGCCGGTGCCGGCGGAGAAGATCACTACCTCGCCACCTTTCAGATGACGCATCGCCTTGCGACGGTCGTAATGATCAGTGACGCCAACCATCGAAATCGCCGACATGACCAATGCGGGTATGTTCGAGCGCTCCAAGGCGTCACGCATGGCCAAGGAGTTCATGACCGTAGCGAGCATACCCATATGGTCGCCAGTCACACGATCCATGCCTGCGGCGGAAAGAGCAGCACCGCGGAAAAGATTGCCGCCGCCAATGACCAGACCAACTTCTACGCCTATGCCGACTAACTGCCCAACCTCCAAGGCCATGCGATCAAGCACCTTGGGATCAATGCCAAAGTCCTCCGACCCCATAAGGGCCTCGCCGCTTAGTTTGAGCAGAATGCGTTTATAGCGAGGATTGCGTGCACTCATCTGCTGAGCCATTGGCGTTGTCTCTCCTGCGGCATTTGTATGACTAGGCTGGCCTGCAGCCGGGAAAAATGTCTGCGCTATGACAGCGCAGTCTCGCATTGGTGCCAAGCGGTGACTGCCGCATTGGCAAAAACGTTTCCATCCCCCAATCCGACAAAGAGGCCGCGCGCGTGAGCGGGCAGCCTCTTCGAGGACGGCAGAAACGTCTTATTGCTTGGTGGCTGCCACCTGAGCGGCAACTTCAGCAGCGAAATCGACCTCAGCGCGCTCGATGCCCTCACCTACCTCGTAACGAACGAAGGAAACGATTTCGGCACCGGCTTTTTTCGCCAGCTCACCGACCTTGACGTCCGGATCCTTGACGAAGGCCTGCTCGACCAGACTGGCTTCAGCGAGAAACTTGCTGATACGGCCTGCAACCATCTTCTCGACGATTTCGGCAGGCTTGCCTTTGATCTTATCTTCGTTCAGTGCCAGGAAGATCTCTTTTTCCTTCGCAACAGCTTCCTCAGAAACCTGCGATGGATCCAGGAACTGAGGATTGCTAGCGGCGACGTGCATGGCGATTTCCTTCGCCAGCTCGACGCTACCACCTTTCAGCGCCACCAGGACACCAATCCGGTGACCGTGCAGATAAGAGCCCACCAGATCGGCTTCGACAGTGGTCAGACGGCGGATATTGACGTTCTCGCCGCACTTCGCGACCAGCGCCTCACGATCAGCTTCCTGAGCGGCGACCAGCGGAGCAGCATCGGTCATCTTCTCGGCGAACGCTTTCTCGACGCTGTTGCTGACGAAATTCTTGAAGTCGTCCTGCAGGGCCAGGAAGTCGGTCTGCGAGTTGACTTCGATAATCACGGCACGCTTGTTGTCATCCGCGACTTTAACCGCGATGGCGCCTTCAGCAGCAATGTTGCCAGCCTTCTTGGCTGCCTTGATGGCACCCGCAGCACGCATGTCATCAATTGCTTTCTCGATGTCGCCACCAGCGGCGGTGAGCGCCTTTTTGCAATCCATCATGCCTTGGCCAGTGCGCTCGCGCAGTTCTTTAACCAGGGCTGCAGTGATCTCTGCCATGTTCGCAAATCCTCTCGATTCGATTGTCGATCATACCCTCATCTCGGGCGATCAATTCGGAATTGGCAAAAAGGGGGCATAGCCCCCTTTCTGTTCAACGGGTATCAGCTAGGCGACAGATGCGCTCAGCCTTGAGCAGCCTCAGCGGCTGTCTCTTCGACGAACTCGTCAGCACCGCCAGCGTTGTTCTGACGACCACGCAGCACAGCGTCTGCCATGGAGCCCAGATAGAGTTGCACGGCACGAATGGCATCATCGTTACCAGGAATGATGTAGTCGACGCCTTCCGGGCTGCTGTTGGTATCAACGATGCCGATAACCGGAATACCCAGCTTGTTGGCTTCGGAGATCGCAATACGCTCGTGGTCGACGTCAACAACGAACATGGCGTCCGGCAGACCGCCCATGTCCTTGATACCGCCCAGGCTACGATCCAGCTTCTCAAGATCGCGAGTACGCATCAGCGCCTCTTTCTTGGTCAGCTTCTCGAAGGTGCCGTCCTGAGCCTGGACTTCCAGTTCACGCAGACGCTTGATCGAGGCACGAATGGTCTTGTAGTTGGTCAGCATGCCGCCCAACCAGCGATGATCGACGTACGGCGAACCACAACGAGCAGCCTCTTCGCGAACGATCTTGCCAGCGGAACGCTTGGTGCCGACGAACAGAATCTTGTTTTTGCCTGCAGCCAGCTTTTCAACGAAACGCAGCGCGTCGTTGAACATCGGCAGGGTTTTCTCAAGGTTGATGATATGAATCTTGTTACGCGCGCCAAAGATGTACTTATTCATCTTCGGGTTCCAGTAACGGGTCTGGTGGCCGAAGTGCACACCGGCCTTCAGCATATCGCGCATGGTGACTTGAGACATGAGAGTTCCTCAGATAAGTCGGGTTAGGCCTCCACGCGTCCCGATATCCAACTCTTGCGAGCACCCAGGATACCGTGTCGACACGTGTGTGGGGTCAGGCTCGGCAGGTAGTCCCGCAGAGCGGCGCGTTTTATAGCACAAGCCAGCATCAGAGGCTAGCGCGGACTGACATGGAACCTCGCTAACCCTGGTTTGCCCGAGCCATCAGGGCCGCCTGCAGGTAAAGCCTTCTTTGGTTTATCATTTGTCTCTTAATATCTATTTGCCTGCGCCTCTTGGCGCCAAGAGGGTTGCATGACTGTTTCCATCAAGACGCCTGAAGACATCGAGAAAATGCGCATTGCCGGCCGCCTGGCCGCCGAGGTGCTCGAAATGATCGGTGATCACGTCAAGCCGGGCGTCACCACCGAAGAGCTGGACCGCATCTGCCACGAGCACATCGTAAACGTACAACAAGCCATACCCGCCCCGCTCAATTACAAGGGTTATCCCAAATCGATTTGCACATCAATCAATCATGTCGTCTGTCATGGCATTCCCAACGACAAGCCTCTCAAAGACGGTGACATCCTCAATATCGATATCACAGTCATCAAGGATGGTTACCACGGCGATACCAGCCGAATGTTCCTCGTCGGCAAAGCGCCTGAGTGGGCCGAGCGGCTCTGCAAGGTAACGCAGGAATGCCTTTATAAAGGTATCGAGGTTGTCCGCCCCGGAGCGCGCCTAGGGGACATCGGCGAGGTGATACAGAAGCATGCCGAGAAGAACGGCTTCTCCGTCGTCCGCGAGTACTGTGGACATGGCATCGGCAAGGTTTTCCACGAAGAGCCGCAAGTGCTTCACTACGGCCGCGCTGGGACCGGGCTGGAGCTAAAGGAAGGAATGACCTTCACCATAGAGCCAATGATTAACCAGGGCCGGTCGGAAACTCGCCTGCTTGGTGACGGCTGGACAGCCATTACCAAGGACCGCAAGCTATCCGCCCAATGGGAACACACCCTTGTGGTGACCGCCGATGGCTATGAAATCTTCACCCTGCGCAGCGATGACACCATAGCCCGCACATCGCCCTAATTTTGATGCTTTGATGGAGGGCGACGGTATGCCTCAGGTTGATTCCGAATTGTTCGACCGCAGCCAGTTCCAGGCTGAACTGGCACTTAAGGCCAGCCCTATCGCCGCCTTCAAGAAAGTCATACGCAAGGCGCGGGAGGTCCTCGATGCACGCTTCCTCGCCGGCCAGGATATCCGAGGTCTGATCGAAGGCCGCGCCTGGTTCGTAGACCAGATCTTGCGAGCCGCCTGGGGTCGCTTCGACTGGAACAGCGAGGCAGAAATAGCGCTGGTAGCCGTCGGTGGCTATGGGCGCGGCGAGCTGCACCCCTATTCCGATATCGACCTGCTGATACTGCTCGATAACAATGACCAGGAAATATTCCGCGACGCCATCGAGCGGTTTCTGACCCTGCTATGGGACATTGGCTTGGAAGTTGGCCAGAGCGTTCGTTCGGTACAGGAATGCGCCGAGGAGGCACGGGCGGACCTGACCGTCATCACCAACCTCATGGAAAGCCGTACGATTGCTGGCCCCGAGCGCTTGCGTCAGAACATGCTGAAGGTCACCAGCCCTTCGGAAATGTGGCCGAGCAAAGAATTCTTCCTCGCCAAACGTAACGAGCAGGCCACGCGCCACTCGAAATACAACAATACCGAGTACAACCTGGAGCCAAACGTCAAAGGCTCGCCTGGCGGGCTGCGCGACATCCAGACGATCCTGTGGATAGCGCGGCGCCAGTTCGGCAGCTTGAATCTTAGCGCTATCCTCGATCAGGGATTTCTGACCGAAGGCGAGTACTCGTTACTGGTGGCTGGACAAGAATTCATCTGGCGGGTCCGTTACGGATTACACATGCTGGCCGGGCGTGCGGAGGATCGACTGCTATTCGACCACCAGCGCAGCCTCGCCGCTCTCCTCGGCTATGAAGACAGCGACGCCAAGCTGGCGATCGAGCGCTTCATGCAGAAGTACTACCGCGTCGTGATGAGCATTTCAGAACTAAGCGATCTGGTAGGGCAGCACTTTGCCGAAGTCATCCTCTGGGAGGGCGACAGCGGCGATGCGGTGCCGCTCAACAGCCGCTTCTTGGTGCGCGATGGCTATCTGGAAGTAACCGATGATTTGGTGTTCAAGCGCAGGCCCTTCGCGATTCTGGAAATCTTCGTATTGCTGGCTCAACACCCTGACATCCAGGGTGTACGAGCGGAGACCATTCGCCTCCTTCGGGACCACCGACACCTCATTGACGACGATTTTCGTAGCGACATCCGCAACACCAGCCTGTTCATCGAGCTGTTCAAATGCAAGGAAGGCATCCACCGCAATCTGCGACGTATGAATCGCTACGGCATTCTCGGACGCTACCTGCCCGAGTTCGGTCATATCGTGGGGCAGATGCAGCATGACCTCTTTCATATCTACACGGTTGACGCCCATACGCTCAATGTCATCAAGTACCTGCGCAAACTGAGCAAACCCGGCGTTGCCGAAAAGTATCCACTGGCCAGCAAACTCGTGGAACGGCTACCCAAGCCGGAGCTCATCTATATCGCAGGGCTCTATCACGATATCGCCAAGGGCCGTGGCGGCGACCATTCGGAGCTGGGCGCGGTGGATGCGCAGGAGTTCTGCGCGCGTCACAAGCTGCCCGCGTGGGACACGCGGCTGGTGGTATGGCTGGTTGAGAACCATCTGGTGATGTCAACGACTGCGCAGCGCAAGGACCTGTCTGACCCACAGGTGATCAACGACTTTGCCCAACAGGTGGGTGACGAAACCCACCTTGATTACCTGTATGTGCTGACCGTTGCAGACATCAACGCAACCAACCCGACCCTCTGGAATTCCTGGCGGGCGAGCCTGCTACGCCAGCTGTATACCGAAACCAAACGCGCGCTCAAGCGCGGCCTGGAAAACCCGCTGGGGCGCGAGGAGCAGATTCGCCAGACCCAGCGCGCCGCACTCGACAACCTGGTGCGCAACGGGACCGATCCGGACGACGCCGAACAACTATGGTCGCAGCTAGGTGACGACTATTTCATGCGCCACAGCTCGATTGATGTCGCCTGGCACACAGAAGCCATCATCGAGCACCCAAGCGACGGCGGTCCGCTGGTCCTGATCAAAGAAACCACCCAGCGTGAATTTGAGGGTGGCACGCAGATCTTCATCTACGCACCCGATCAGCATGACTTCTTCGCCGTTACCGTTGCGGCCATGGACCAACTGAACCTGAACATTCACGATGCCCGCATTATCACTTCGAGCAGCCAGTTCACGCTGGACACCTATATCGTGCTGGACGCCGACGGTTCTCCCATTGGCAACGACCGCGAGCGCACAGAGGAGATTCGGCAAGGATTGATCAACGCGCTGCGTAATCCGGATGACTACCTGACCATCATTCAGAAACGTGTGCCCCGGCAATTGAAGCATTTCGCATTCCCACCGCAGGTCACCATTCACAACGACATGCAGCGCCCGCAAACGATCATCGAGGTCGTTGCACCGGACCGCCCTGGGCTACTGGCGCGCATTGGCCAGCTGTTTCTGGACTTCGATCTCTCGGTACAGAACGCCAAGATCGCCACGTTGGGCGAGCGTGTAGAGGATGTGTTCTTCGTAACCAATGCAGACAATCAGCCCTTGTCTGACCCGCAGCTATGCACCCGACTGCAGCAGGCGATGATCAAGCAGCTGAGTCAGGACAACGAGCATCAGCCCTCACCTAGCAGCATCGTCATCTAATCTGCAACGGCATCGCCGCCTCGGCAACGAGGCGGTAGTGGACATCATCTGCGCCGGCAATCAATCCCAGGGCTTGCCGCGGGTTTTGGCAGTGTATGGCAGCCTTTGTTGCATGGCTGCCTTCGCCAGGACATGTGCGCTGACCGGCGCGGTCAAAAACAGAAACAAGGTGATCAGCACTTCATGGAGGCTGAGGCCGTTGCCCTGATTGCTGAAGAAGATCATCGAAGCGATGACGATTCCTCCGACCCCAAGCGTGGTTGCCTTGGTCGGACCGTGCAGCCGTGTAAAGAAATCGGGAAGACGGTACAAACCGATCGCCCCAACCAAGGCGAACGCGCTCCCCACTATTAGAAACACGCTCACCAGCAATTCTATCCAGAATGGCATGCAGCCTCCTCAGTCAATGATTTCGCCGTGCAACAAGTGCTTGCCCACCGCCACGGTACTGACGAAGCCCATCACCGCAATGAGCAGAGCCGCCTCGAAGAACAGATCGGACGCGAGCCAGATACCAAACAGGACGATCAAGGCCAGCGCATTGATATACAAGGTGTCGAGCGCCAATACTCGATCAGGCATGTCGGGCCCCTGAACGAGCCGCACCACGTTTAGGATCGCTGCGATTCCGATAACCGCCATGCACAAGGGAATTACATACGCGAGCATTCGAAAATCTCCAGCAGCGGCGTTTCGTAACGGCTCTTCACCTCGGCTACCAGCGCCTCCGTGTCGGGGGCATCCAGAGCGTGAATCAGCAACATCTTGTGTCCGGGTCGCAAAGACGCCGATACGGTTCCAGGGGTTAACGAAATGATGCTGGTCAATACGGCGAGCACGAACGGGTGTTCAATGGCCATCGGTATCTCGACGAAGGCAGGCCGCAGTCGATCCCGAGAACTGAGCACCAGCTTGGCCACACTGACGTTGGCCACGACGATGTCGTAAAACACTTTCAGCAGAAACAGACAGAGCTTCAAGGGCCTACGCACTTTCGGTAGGTCAACCAGAAATCCCTGCACCAGCAATGGGATCGCCCAACCTAAAAACAGTCCAAGCACCAGTTGCCCCACGCTCAGTGCGTTATTGAGCAGTAGCCAGAGCAGCGTAAGAAGCAAGGTGAGCGCAGGGTTGGGCAGCAGACGTGATTTCATGCCTCACCTCCCCGGATAATCTGCAGATACGGCTGTAGCTCGAACAGCTGGGCTGCGGTCGCCTGCATATAGGCCTGGATCGGCTGCGCCACTGCAACCAACAACACGCTGCCAAACAGCAGACCAAAAGTTGCCACCACACGCACGCGATCCGCGGGCCTTCCAACACTGACCGCTTCACTAGGCCGCCAGAACACCATGCTGCCGGCTCGGCTCAGTGCGATCACCATCCCCAATCCACCCACCAGAACCACTGGCCACAGCAGCAGGGCGTCGACTCCGGGAGCAACGGCCTGCAGTAGCATCACCTTGCCAATGAAACCAGAGAAAGGCGGGAGCCCGGCAATCGAAATCGCGCCGGCGAAAAACAACGCGCCCAGCAACAAAGGCTGCTTGAGTGCGGGAGCCGATAGCAACTCGGCGGCCATATCGCCGCGCTGGCGGGCGATGAGGTCAGCCAGCAGAAACAAGCCTCCGGACACCAGCGTGCTGTGCACTAGGTAGTACAGCGCAGCGCTAAGGCCCACCTCTGTTCCCAGCGCGATCCCAGCCAGCAACGTGCCCACCGAAACCACCACCAGATAGGACAGCAGTATCTGCAGGTTGCGGGCGGCCAGTGCGCCCAGTACGCCACCAACGAGCGTAAGCATGGAAAGCGGCCACAACCAATCCAGCACCATGTTGCTCAACACACCCGCTTCGCTACCGAAGATCAGCGTGAACACACGCACAATCGCGTAGAGCCCGAGCTTGGTCATGATCGCGAAAAGCGCAGCCACCGGAGCGGTCGCCGCGGCATAAGCACGCGGCAGCCAGAAATACAGCGGCAGGATCGCTCCCTTCAACGCAAATACCACTAGCAACAGGTAGCCCGCGGCAGCGAGAAGCGGAGCGTCGGCTGGATCAGCTGCACCAACCCGTCCTGCCAGATCGGCCATGTTCAAGGTTCCGGTCAGACCATAGAGCATGCTGACACCGATCAGAAACAGCGATGAGCCCAACAGGTTCAGCACGACATAATGAATGCCCGACTGCACGCGCTTCGCGCCTTGGCCATGAAGCAGCAGCGCGTAAGACGAGATCAGCAGAATCTCGAAGAACACGAAAAGGTTGAATAAATCACCGGTCAGAAAGGCACCGTTGATGCCCGCCAGCTGGAACTGAAACAGCGCATGAAAATTCGGCCCACGCTCGTCATCGCCACGCACGGCATACAACACCGAGAATCCCGCCAGTATGGCGGTCACTAGCAGCATCAAGGCACTCAACCGGTCAAGCAGCAACATGATGCCGAACGGTGGCTGCCAGCCGCCAAGACGGTACACGGACAGCTGGCCAGCATCGGCCTGCCATAACAGCCCCAAGGCCAGCGGCACCAACAACCAGGTAGCCGCCACCGATAGCAGGCGTTTAAGCGATGCACTGTGGCGATGAAGCAACAGCAGGCTGCATCCGACCAACAGGGGCAGCAGGATCGGCATGATCAACGCATGATTCATTTGCGCGGCTCCCGACCATCAACATGATCGGTACGCAACTCGCCCAGTCCGCGAAGCGCCAGCACCACAACGAACGCGGTCATGGCGAAACCAATGACGATCGCAGTCAGCACCAGGGCCTGCGGCAACGGATCACCGTACTCGGCGCTGGCTCCGATAATTGCCGGAACACCGGTGGAGAGACGCCCCATTGCGAAAATGAACAGATTCACTGCATAGGAAATCAACGTCAGCCCCATGACTACAGGAAATATCCGCGCGCGGAGCAACAGATACACGCCACTGGTCATCATCACGCCCAACGTGACCGCGAACACGATTTCCATCAAAGCACCTCCTTGCACGACTCGTCCTGACTGACATGACCCATATTGGAGAGAATCAGCAGGGTTGCTCCTACCACGGCCAGATAGACACCAAGATCGAACAGCATCGCGGTTGCCAACTCGAAGTCGCCAATCAATGGCAGGTGAAAATGGCCGAAAGCCGAGGTCAGGAAAGGCCGACCGAACAGCCAACTACCCAGGCCGGTCAGACCCGCAATCAACACACCGAGCCCCGCCACGCCGTGATAGCTGAACGGCTGTCGCTGCTGCGCCCAGACCACGCCATGCGAGATGTACTGGAGGATCAGAGCAACCGCAGTGATCAGGCCCGCGATGAAGCCGCCCCCTGGTAAATTGTGGCCGCGCAGGAAGATGAATACCGACACCAACAGCGCCATCGGCAACAGCACACGAGACAGCGTGTCCAGCACCATTGGATGCCTATCGGTTGACCACAGCCTACCGCCGTAGTCGCGGATCGGGTGTGGCAGGCGCAGTCCATGGAGCAGCCCGTAGATACCAACCGCAGCGATTGCCAGCACGGCAATCTCACCCAGGGTATCGAAACCCCGAAAATCGACCAGAATCACGTTGACCACATTGGTGCCACCGCCCCCGGACACACTGTTCTCAAGAAAGAACGAGGCGATGCTGTCATACGGCCGACTCAGTACCGCGTAGGCCAACAAGGCGACCATGGTGCCAAAGGACGACGCAATAATCAGGTCGCGGAAACTGCGCAGGCTGCTCGACTCAACCGGTGTGCGGTCAGGCATGAAGAACAATGCCAGGATCAGCAGAATGATGGTCACCACCTCGACGGATATCTGCGTCAGCGCCAGATCAGGTGCGGAATAGCGGGCGAACACCAGCGCTACCAACAACCCAACCACACTGAGCACCATCAGCGCCATGAGGCGTCTGCGGTGGAAGACTACCGTCATTACCGACGCCAGTCCGAGAAGCAGCATTCCGGCGACGGTGATACCGTCCAGGGGCGTCAGTGGCACAGAGCCCCGCAGCGTCTGCAGCGGGGTCAATGCGTAGATCACAACAAGCAACGAGCTGACCAGCATCAGCGCCAGATAGCGTTGCAACGACCCGTTCTCCATACGTTCGGTTACCCAGCGCGCCGTGGCAGCAATCCCGCTGACCACCCGAGCGAACACCTGCAGCGAATCGACACGCGGCAGCCCCTCATACCAGCGAAACGCCCATTTGCGCATCGAATAGATCAGCAAACCTCCGCCCAACGCAACGAAACTCATCGCCAAGGGCAGATTGAAGCCGTGCCATATCGCCAGGCTGTATTCAGGCACGTCACCACCCAAGCTGCCGGCTACGGCTGCAGCCAGCAAGGGTGCGACTGTGTAGGCAGGCAAGGTGCCCACCAGCAGACACAGCAAAACCAGGATTTCGACCGGAATCTTCATGTACCGCGCCGGCTCATGTGGCGGGTATTTAGGTAAGTCGATGGGTTCGCCGTTGAAAAACACGTCGTGAACGAAGCGCAGCGAGTAGGCGACAGAGAAAGCACTCGCCAGCGTCGCCAGGGCCGGGATCGTCCAGTAGAAGCTGCCCAACAGATGCTGATCGAGGGTCTCGGCAAAGAACATTTCCTTGCTGAGGAAGCCGTTGAGCAGCGGCACCCCAGCCATTGCCAACGACGCCACCATTGCCAGCGCCGCAGTGTGCGGCATGTACTTCAGCATGCCATTGATGCGACGCATGTCGCGCGTTCCGGTCTCGTGATCAATGATCCCCGCAGCCATGAACAGCGAAGCCTTGAAGGTGGCGTGATTAATGATATGGAAGATCGCGGCCACAGGCCCGAGGCGCGAGTCGAGGCCGAACAGCAGGGTAATCAAACCGAGATGGCTAATGGTCGAATAGGCCAGCAACCCCTTCAGATCATGCTGGAACAGCGCCATTACCGCGCCGATCAGCAAGGTCGCCAAGCCTGTCAGGCTGACCAGATAGAACCACCATTCCGAGTCCGACAGCGCTGGATACAGCCGCGCCAGCAGGAACACACCGGCCTTGACCATCGTCGCAGAGTGCAGAAAAGCCGATACCGGGGTGGGCGCCGCCATCGCCTGTGGCAACCAGAAGTGAAACGGAAACTGCGCCGACTTGGTAAACACGCCAAGCAGAATCAGAATCAGGGTCAACGGGTACAAAGCACTGGCGCGGATCAGATCACCTGACGCTAGAACGGTACTTAGCTCGTAACTGCCGACGATATGCCCGATCAGCAAAATACCCGCCAGCAGAGCCAGCCCGCCGCCACCGGTCACCGCGAGTGCCATCCGGGCACCTTGGCGAGCATCGGAACGGTGATTCCAGAAGCCTATCAACAGGAACGACGAAAGGCTGGTCAACTCCCAAAACATCAGCATCAGAAGAAGGTTTTCGGCCAGCACCACACCGAGCATGGCGCCCATGAACAGGAGAAAGAAGCTGAAAAAGCGACCCATCGGCTCGCTTTTCGACAGGTAATAGCGCGCATACAGGATAACGAGCAGGCCGATCCCCAGAATCAGCAGCGCGAAGAGAAACCCTAAACCGTCTAGCCTCAAGCTGAGGTTCAACCCCAGACTGGGAAGCCAGGTCAATGTCTGCACTTCCGTCTCGCCGCCAAATACATCAGCGCGCTTGGACAGCAGCAATGCCAACGCCAGCAACGGGGCCAGGCCGGCACCGAACGCACAGGCGGATCGGCCGAACCGTTCAAACAGCAACGGCAGGCAGATTCCCAGGAATGGCAAAGCGATGATCAGCGCAAGCGCCATGAGTAAAACCCCTTGAGCCGTGCATGCGCACGGCAGTTATATCCCTTGGTCGACCCATTCTCGCCCCGAAGGGGCATGGCGGTGAGCGCCGATTATCCATACCGATCGCAGCAACGTCATGGATTCAAGTATTTCGAAAAACAAAAGGCGCAGCCTGAACACCGTACCAGCCGGCCTTCAGCCTGCGCCCTGTCTCCTAGGCAATGCGCAAACAACCCACGCGCTCCCGCTCATCGAGTCTCACTGGCGTCGCAACAACCTGTTGATAGGCCCTGCCGAACCCAGCGCAATCAGGGTGCGATACGGCTAGTGCCATTAACCGTCATGATGCGTACACGCTGACCGACGCGAAAAACCTGGTTAGGCTCGACTTCCTGCACATAGGCGCGCATGTTGCCGTCATCCTCACGTACCGTGATTTCAACGCCTTGCGCACGGGTGATGCCCTCTTCCGCTGCCGAACCGAGCATACCGCCCGCCAGCGCACCGATTACTGCCGCAACGGCACTGCCCCGGCCTCCGCCCACCCCGCTTCCGGCAATACCACCGACGACTGCGCCCGCACCGGTACCGATCGGGGTTTTGGTGCCTTCGAGCTTGACCGGGCGCAATGACTCGATCGTGCCATAACGTACCGTTTGGACAGTTCGCGCCTCGTCGCGGGAATAGCTATCCCCGGTAAGGTTGGAAGTACAACCGCCGACGGCAAGCGCCACGGCCGTGAACGAAGCAACAAAAATGGAGTTGCGCATTGGTACTCTCCTGGGAAACGAGATTGGTCCCGACCGCATGGTCAGTCGTATGCGGCGATGAAGCACTTGGCAACCGCCTCGATCTGACTCAGCATTCATTCAACTAGGACCGTACTTTACCCGAGGCGATCCCGCCCCGCATGTAGAGCGCTCGCTCAAGCTGTTGCCAGAGACTACCCATGGACTACTTCATCATCACCATCGTCACGCTGGCCGGGCTGGTTTTCCATGCCTGGCTGTTCATCCGCTTCAGGCGTTGGGCGGACCGGGACCTCGCGTTGTCGTTGGCAGGAGACGATCCGCAGAAGCGAGCGTGGCTGTTGCAACGCCTTTCAGCGGCGAAAGATGCGCGGGTCAAACGGAAGGACTTACAAGCCTGGCTGGAAAGCGAGTTGGCGCGCTACAACGAGACCTGACAAAAAAAGAGGCCGGAGCCGGCCTCTCATCAAAACTGTGTCGGCGAGTCAGGGCGCCAGACGTTCCCGCTGCCAGTTGCTGGCGAGGCGTCGATAATTCAGCCGGTCATGCAGCCGGCTGGAACGCCCCTGCCAGAACTCCATCCGTTCCGGCAGCAAACGGTAGCCGCCCCAATGAGGGGGGCAATGCGGGGCCTTGTCCAGAAAGCGCTGCTCTGTCTCGGCAAGGAGCCGTTCCAGTTCGGCGCGATCGCGGATCACGTGGCTCTGCGGTGAAGCCCAAGCACCGAGGCGGCTGCCCAGCGGTCGCACCTGATAATAGGCGTCCGACTCGGCAGCACTGACTTTCTCCACCCGCCCCTCGATACGTACCTGACGCTCCAGGCTTGGCCAGAAGAAGGTCATCGCAGCGAAGGGGCATGCTTCCAGCTGCTCGGCCTTTGCGCTGTCGTAGTTGCTGAAAAAGGTGAAGCCGCGATCGTCCAGCGCTTTGAGCAGGAGCACTCGGCAATGCGGGCGACCCTCGGCGTCTACCGTAGCCAAGGTCATAGCATTTGGCTCCACGGGAAGCTGCTCGGTCTCCACCGCCTCCTGGAACCACTGACGAAATAGCCCGAAGGGCTCTTCCGGCGCGTTCGCTTCACTGAGTCCGTCACGCGTGTAATCGCGGCGCATATCGGCCAAGGATTGGGTCATCGCTGTGTTTCCTGGAAAACAGTTGAAGCCAAAGCTTACCGGCTCTGTGCTTCGCCCCGCTTGATTCAACGCAAAAGTGGGCCGAACACCTGGCCTGTCAGGCGCCCCCCCTTTATTTGGTTTTGCTGACTTCCGCCGCAGCAACCTGAGTCGGTTTGCCTGGCGCGTCGCTGTACTTGGCAATCAGCGCGAGCAAGGTGGGCTGCGGAGCCAAGACCATTTCGACACGCCGGTTCAAGGCGCGTCCTTCTTCCTTCTCATTGGAAGCCCGCGGCATGTCCGAACCGAGCCCGCGAATACGCAGCCGGTCGTGCTTCAAACCACTGAGCCGAAAAATTGCCGCGACGGCACCCGCACGCTGGCGGCTGATGTCACGGTTGGCATCGATTGGCCCGGTGCTGTCAGCATGGCCAAGCACGACCACAGCAGTCTTCTCGTCGCCTTCCACCAGTTTCGCCACTCGACTGAGGGGACCAAGCGTCACCGGCAACAGCATGCCTGGGCGGTCGGGATTGAAGGAGCCATCGACTGGGGCCGTAACCACCAACACGCCTTCGCGGCGCTCAAGTTCGAAGTGACTGTCTTTCAACGCATCGCGAAGCCGCGGCTCGTATCCATCCAACCAGGCCGCATCAATCACGGGACTCGGCGCAGCAACCACCTCGACCGGCTTTTCATCGTTGGAGCTGCAGCCGGCGATGACCATACAGAGTATCAGGGAGGTGCTTTTCAGCAGGTTCATGAGCCAATTTCCGTGAAAGTGAGTTGCGAAAACAAACCGCGCGCGTTCAACACGCAGCTTAAGCAAGGATTTGTCTCAAATTGTGGACGCAGGTCCTTGTTCTGCAAAGTCTCGACCGGCCAACCAGACGAGTGGTTCAACCTACGCATGCCTTAACTACACGAGCGAGCGTCTGCGCTCGAGGGTCCATCAGAACATAGGGACCTAGCGTATTGGTGACATAGCCAAAAGCTACATCACGCTGGGGATCGGCAAAACCGATACAACCGCCAGCGCCTGGGTGACCAAAAGCCCCCGGCCCCATGCCGAAGGTGGCGTTCTCAACGTCCGGTTGGTCCAGCCAGCAGCCCAGCGCAAAACGAGTACGGGTGAGCAGCGTGCGATCCTCTCCAACGCAGTTCTCGCGGGTCATCTCGTCCAACAGCTGGTAATCGAGCAACTCCCCTCGCAACAGGCCATCATAGAAGCCCGCCAATGACCGTGCATTGCCATGCCCGTTGGCGGCCGGCTGAGCCATTCGGCGCCACTCCGGCTTGTTTGCACTGTTCATAATCGACGGAGGGTTGGTAAAGGCTCGAGCCGTGAGTGATTGTGGGTCACTCATCAAGGCTTTGATTACCCGTTGGGCTGCCGCATCGCCAAGATTGTTTTTCTGCCGGGTCAGATAGCCGACCCGGTCGAACTCGCTATCGGCCAGGCCGATATGAAAATCCAGGTCTAGAGGACGAGCAGTGCGCGCGACTATGGCTTCGCCCGGCTCACGCCCGTCGCCGCGACGGATCAATTCGCCAACCAGCCAACCATAGGTAATCGCGGCATACCCGTGCCCGTCACCAGGCGTCCACCAGGGCGTTTCGGCCACGAGTGCTGCAGTCATCGCCTCCCAGTCGTACAACGCCTCGGGCGGTAATGGCTGGCGAATAGCCGGCAGCCCTGCCTGATGGCTGAGCAGCTGCCGTAGGGTAATGTCCTGTTTGCCATTGGCGGCGAATTCCGGCCAAACACTGGCGACCGGCCCATCCAACTGCAGCTTGCCCTCCCCTACTAGCTGTAACGCAGCCACCGCAGCGAATGTCTTGGTGCAGGAAAACAGATTGACCAGGGTGTCGCTCTGCCAGGCCTGCTCACCAGCATTGTCCGCAACACCGGCCCAGAGGTCGACCACCGTTTCGCCACCGACCTTCACGCAGACTGCGGCGCCACGCTGCTGGGTCTGCTCGAACAGCTGGCTGAACGCGTCTCTGACCGCCTCGAAACGGAGGTCGAAATATCCCTGGATCTGCACGCTTGCGCCCCTCTGGGTTGGTATGACTGGCGAGTATTGTTTCAGCCACATCGCCTCAAAGAAACAGCCCCGTCGAGAATGATTGTCCTATCAGCCCGTTGAATGACGGCTCATGATGGCCGCCGAGGCGGTCAGCCGATCTCTCGCCGGAACGGCGGCAGCGCGTTAAGAATGGCTTTCCCGTAGCGCTGCGTGACGACCCGTCGATCCAGCAGTGTGATGGTGCCGCGGTCCTCTTCGGTACGCAGCAACCTGCCGCAGGCCTGGACGAGACGCAACGAGGCATCAGGAACGGCGATTTCCATGAATGGATTACCGCCTCGTGCTTCGATCCACTCGGCCAGCGCCGCTTCGACCGGGTCATCAGGTACCGCGAATGGGATCTTGGCGATGACCACATGCTCGCAATAAGCCCCTGGGAGATCGACACCCTCAGCGAAACTGGCGAGCCCGAACAGTACGCTCTTCTCCCCATCATCCACGCGCGCCTTGTGCTTGTTGAGTGTCTCCTGCTTGGACAGATTGCCCTGAATGAGCACCCGTCTGCGCCAGTCACGCTCCAGCCCGTCGAATACGTCCTGCATCTGTTTGCGTGAGGAGAAAAGCACCAGCGTGCCGCGCGAAGCCTCCACCAGCTCCGGCAGATCCCGCACAATGGCTGCTGTATGCGCAGCTGCATCACGCGGGTCAGCTTTGAGATCGGGCACCCTCAGCACGCCGGCGTCTGCATGATGAAACGGGCTCGGCACCACCGCAGTGACGGCACAGCGTGGCAGCCCGGCACGCATGCGATAGCGATCGAAACTGTTCAATGCGGTGAGCGTCGCGGAGGTCACCAGCGCGCCGTAGCAGACGTTCCACAGATTGCGGCGCAACGTTTCAGCCGCGAGGATCGGGCTGGCGTTGACCTCGATATCGAACAGCGCGCCGCCTTCGGCCAGAGTCAGCCAGCGCGCCATCGGCGGACTGTCCTCCGGATCGTCGACGGTGAAGGCCGTCCATAGCTCCCAGTTGCCCTGTGCGCGAGTTAGCAGACTGCCGAATAGCGGGTACCACTCTTCGGCCTGATGGCTGGCGATGCCGACACCCGCTTCGCCATCCATCGCCTCCTTGAGCAATTCGGTAAGACGTGTGAACAGATCGTTGAGCTTGGCGAAACCCTTTTTCAGCTCGATACCCAGCTCGATCAGATGCTCCGGCACCACACCGCCGACAAAACGGTGTCGTGGCCTCTCACGCCCCTCCATGTCCTCGCCGGGTCGAAAGTCAGCCAGCTGTTCACAGGCACTGAACATGAACTGCTGCTGGCTGCGCAAATCCCGGGCGATCTCCGGCACGGCTTCGATCAGTCGGCCGAGATCGCCCGGCAACGGATGCTGGGCGAGCAGCTTGGTCAGGTTTTTTTCGACCTGAGCAAGCCACTCGGCAGTGGAACGCAGGCGGGTGAAGTGAGCGAAATGCCCGATCGCCTTGTCTGGCAGATGATGGCCTTCATCAAAGACATAGAGCGTGTCGCGCGGATCCGGCAGCACCGCCCCGCCGCCCAACGCCAGGTCGGCAAGCACCATGTCGTGATTGGTGACAATGACGTCGACCTTGGTCATGCCTTCGCGCGCTTTGTAGAACGCACACTGCTGGAAGTTGGGACAGTGGCGTCCGGTGCATTGGCTGTGATCCGTGGTTAGACGCGCCCAGTCGGGGTCTGCCAGCTCTTCCGGCCAGCTGTCGCGATCACCATCCCAACGATTGCCCGCGAGCTTCTCGATCATGCTGCCGAACAGCTTCTCGCTGCGCTCATCGACATCAATGCGAAAGCCTTCTTCTTCGAACAACTGAGCGGTAGCGCTCTGTGCCTGGCCTTCCTGCAGTAGCGCGTCTAGTTTGGACAGGCAAAGATATCGACCGCGCCCCTTGGCCAAAGCAAAGGAAAAGCTCAAGCCGCTGTTGCGCATCAGGTCCGGCAAATCTTTGTGCACGATCTGTTCTTGCAAGGCGACCGTAGCCGTCGCGATTACCAGACGCTTGCCTGCCGCTTTGGCCGTCGGAATCGCAGCCAGGCTGTAAGCGACCGTCTTGCCCGTGCCGGTGCCGGCCTCGACCGCAACGATTGCCGGCTCCCCATCTCGCCGCCCATCGTCGTCGGCTTTGATTGCGCCCAGGACTTTCGCCACCTCGGCAATCATCAGCCGCTGACCGTAGCGGGGCTTGAGGCCTTTGGCGTCAAGGAACTGGGTATAGGCGCCCTGGATCTGGGACTTGAGTTCGGTGCTAAGCATGGGCGCGGAGGCTGTATATATTTTCAGTACTTCGGAAGGGTGGCTATGATAACGCGCGTTTCCTCAACCGCCACCGGAGAATTCCCATGACTGCATTTGCTGCGCCCTATTCACTTCACGTACTGGCTGCAGTGATATGGGTCGGGGGCATGTTTTTCGCCTGGATGGTGCTTCGCCCTGCTGCTGTTTCCGAACTGCAGGCGCCGGAACGGCTGAAGCTGTGGGCTGAAGTATTTCGCCGCTTCTTTCGGTGGGTGTGGGTTTCGGTAGTGGTTCTGCCGATCAGTGGTATCGGCATGTGGCACATGCGCTTTGACGGGCTAGAGGCTGCCCCCCGCTACGTCCACATCATGACTGGAGTGTTCTTGGTGATGCTTGCGCTGTTTCTGCGCATACAACTGCTGCAGCTGCCTGAACTCAAGCGCGCTATCGCCGAGCAGAACTGGCCGGAAGGTGGCGCTGCATTGGGCAGAATCCGCAAGCTGGTCGGTATCAACCTACTGTTGGGCCTGGCTGTGGTGGCGCTGGCGAGCGCGCGACCATTGTTCTGAGTCCGCCAATTGGTAAGAACAAAAAACCGGGTATACAACCCGGTTTTTTGCAGTGCCAGCGTTACGGACGCGCTTCGACCGAAGCCTCAACGCGACGGTTAATGGCACGGCCCAGCTCAGTCGAGTTATCAGCAACCGGGCGCGACTCACCATAGCCCACCGCTTCAAGACGGTTGGCTTCAACACCGTAGCGATTGACCAGTGCATCGCGAACGGACTCGGCACGCTGCATGGACAGACGCTGGTTATAAGCGTCAGTACCGATGGCATCAGTGTGGCCCTCGACCGTCGTCGAGGTCTGGTCGTACTGCTTCATGAAGTCAGCAAGCACTTCGATGTCATCGTAGGCGTCCTGACGGATAGTTGCTTTGTCGAAGTCGAATTTTACGTCCAGCTCAACCCGTACGGCTTCCAGCACTGGCTCCGGTTCCGGCTCTGTCACTGGGGCAGGTTCAACTGTCTCTACAACGGCGACCGTCTCCTGCTCGGTTCCATTGGCCCAGCAGTAGGCTGCAGCCATGCCGCCGCCAATCAAGGCGCCATAGCCTGTATAGGTACTGCTTTCTATCGCACCCAGCGCAGCACCGGTTACGCCGCCAACCGCCGCACAACTGGGCCAATCCTGCTTCTGCACCCCTGCGCAGCCGGCCAGAAAGGTGGTCATCACAATCACGGGTACCGCTGTCCGTAAGCTACTCATCGTTAAAGCCTCCTAATGTGGGATCGGCCAGAGCGTTATGCGCATTAGCATAAGCAGCTCCAGTTATATCGAGACTAGGACGGCAGGCGCCTGCGCGCTAGTCTTTATACTTTGGCAGACTGAGCGGACTGCAATTTTTGCGTTCCGCCACGCCTGATAACGAGGAATCCCGGTTTGACAGCATCCCGCTCATCGCAGACGCCACAGCAAGCTCTGGCCGCCTTGTTGGAGCAACACCGCCCGGCGCGATTGCTTTATGTCGGCCGTAGCGAATTGCCCGCCATCGAAGCATTCAGCCGCAGTCACGACGATAGCCAAATTGACCGCGCATCAACCGGCCCACTTCCTGCAGACCTCGCCGCCCACCGCTACGATCTGGCATTGGTCGCCGACTGCCTGGAACATCTTTCAAAGCGCGACGGCCTGCAGTTGCTCGGTGGCATTCGCAATCTTAATACCAACCGCATGGCGGTTTTGGTCGATCTGAACGCGTGCGACTGGCAGGCAACTGACTTCTTCTCCCTGGCACTACAAGTCAGCGCACGTTTCGAACGAGGCGGCCAAACGGTGACCCTCTTCACCTACGACCTGCTTGATTACAAGCAGGTTCCAGATTGGCTCAACGCGAAGTTCTGGGCCAATCCGCAAATGTTCGGCAAATATTGGTGGTAACCGACGATGACTGATGATCAACGGGCAGCTGCGAATTGTCCCTGTGGCAGCGGCGATCCTTACGGCAAATGTTGCGGTCGGTATCATCAAGGTCTGTCGGCACCTAGCGCAGAACGATTGATGCGTTCGCGATACAGCGCCTATGTTGTCGGAGCCATCGATTACCTTCGGTCAACCACTCTGCCGGCGCAACAGCAAGCCTTGGACCTGCAGGCGATGAAGGAGTGGAGCGCCAACAGCACTTGGCTGGGTCTCGAGGTCGAGGAAAGTCAGGTGTTCGGCGGCCAGCCGGAACATGCGCTGGTCAGCTTTACAGCCCGCTGGCACGACGGGGCAGGCGAACATGCTCAACATGAGCGTTCGGCTTTTGTTCAGCACGACGGATGCTGGTATTTCATCGACTCCACCACACCGCTGAAGGCCGGCCGCAACGACCCCTGCCCGTGCGGCAGCGGTCAGAAGTTCAAGAAGTGCTGTGCCACCTACCTCTGAACACGCAGAAAAAAACCGGCTGACGCAATGCGTAGCCGGTCCGTTGCATCTTAACGACCGATCACTTCTCGACGAATGCTCGCTCGATCAGGTAGTGGCCCGGGTCACCCATACGCGGCGACGCCTTCAGGCCGAAGCTGTCCAGCACTTCGCTGGTTTCAGCCAACATGCTCGGGCTGCCACAGATCATCGCGCGGTCATCTTCAGGGTTGATCGGAGGTAGCCCAATATCCGCAAACAACTTGCCGCTGCGCATCAGGTCAGTCAGGCGGCCCTGATTTTCGAACGGCTCGCGAGTGACGGTGGGGTAGTAGATCAGCTTTTCTTTCAGTGCTTCGCCGAAGAACTCGTTTTGTGGCAAATGCTCGGTGATGAATTCACGATAGGCGACTTCATTAACGTAACGAACGCCGTGCACCAGGATGACCTTCTCGAAGCGCTCATAGGTTTCCGGATCCTGGATCACGCTCATAAAGGGCGCCAGACCAGTCCCGGTGCTCAACAAGTAGAGATGCTTGGCAGGCAACAGGTCGTCCAATACCAGCGTTCCGGTCGGCTTGCGACTGACCATCAGTGAGTCACCTTCCTTAAGGTGCTGCAGTCGAGACGTCAGCGGACCATCTGGAACCTTGATGCTGAAGAACTCGAGATGTTCTTCATAGTTGGGGCTGGCAATGCTGTAAGCGCGCATCAGGGGTCGCCCTTCCACTTCGAGACCAATCATCACGAACTGGCCGTTTTCAAAGCGCAGACCCGGATTGCGGGTGGTTTTGAAACTGAACAGCGTGTCGTTCCAGTGATGCACACTGAGGACTCGCTCAACGTTCAGGTTGCTCATGTAGTGCTCCCCTTCTAGCGCGCGATGGCGCGTCAATATTTGCCACTAGTTTACTGGCCCGACTAATATCCGCTAAACGAATATTAACGATATATGTTATCGGTTATATAGATATGCATTTCACGCTCCGTCAGCTTCAAGTATTCGTTGCATTCGCGCGGCACGAAAGTGTCTCGCGTGCGGCCGAAAGCCTCGCCCTATCACAGTCTGCGACCAGCACTTCGTTGGCTGAACTGGAACGCCAGTCGGGGTGCCAGCTGTTCGACCGTGCAGGTAAACGATTGTGGCTGAATGCATTGGGCCACCAGCTCTTACCGCAGGCAGTAGGCTTGCTCGATCAGGCTAAAGCCATCGAGGATCTACTGGCTGGCAAGACCGGCTTCGGCTCGCTCAGCGTGGGCGCCACCCTGACGATCGGCAACTACCTCGCCACCTTGCTGATCGGCAGTTTCATGCAACGTCACCCTGAGTGCCGCGTGAAGCTGCACGTTCAGAACACCGCTCATATTGTCCAACAGGTTGCGCAACATGAACTTGATTTAGGTCTGATCGAAGGCGACTGTCAGCACCCGGAGATCGAGGTACTGCCCTGGGTCGAGGATGAACTGGTGGTGTTTTGTGCACCCCAGCACGCGCTGGCTGAGCACACTGCGGTAAGTCTGGAACAGCTCTCGCGGGAAGCCTGGATTCTCCGCGAACAGGGCTCCGGTACGCGCCTGACATTCGACCATGCCATGCGCCATCATCCCGCCAAGCTGAACATTCGGCTTGAGCTGGAGCATACCGAGGCGATCAAACGAGCCGTTGAATCTGGGCTCGGGATTGGCTGCATTTCCAGGCTGGCGCTACGCGATGCATTCCGCCGCGGCAGTCTGGTCGCCCTGGAAACACCCGAACTGGATCTTGCCCGGCAGTTCTATTTCATTTGGCACTCGTTGAAATACCAGACCGCCGCGATGCGCGAATTCATCGAGCAATGCCGCGCACTGACGGCCGGCGTCCGCCGAAGTGACGAGATCGTACTGCCGGCGATTGCGTAAAGTGGAGAACCGAGATTAGCGAGGCATCGGAAGGCCGAAACGGATGTCAGCTGCTGGGAATTGAACCCATCTGCTGCAGGAGCAGAGCTGCCTGGGTCCGCGTGCGAACGCCCAGCTTGCGGAAGATTGCGGTCACGTGCGCCTTGATGGTCGCTTCGGAAACGCTGAGCTCATAGGCGATCTGTTTGTTTAACAAACCGTCGCACACCATCGTCAACACGCGAAACTGCTGCGGCGTGAGGCTCGCGAGCCCTTCGCTGGCAGCCTTGGCTTCGGCGCTGACATGCGCCACATCATCAATGTTGCTAGGCCACCAGACATCACCGTCAAGCACGACCCGCACAGCCTGCTGGATGGTCTCGAGTGAACTGGACTTGGGGATGAAACCACTGGCACCAAACTCGCGCGAACGAGCGACAACCGCAGCGTCTTCCTGCGCGGAGATCATTACCACGGGCAGCTGCGGATACTGACCTCGCAGCAGCACGAGCCCGGAAAATCCATAAGCGCCCGGCATGTTTAAATCCAGCAAGACCAGATCCCAGTCCGAGGTGCGGGTCAGTTGGGCTTCGAGTTCGGCAATGCTAGCCGCCTCGGAAAGCCGAACGTCATCGCCCAGGCCAAGCGTTAGCGCTTGCTGCAGCGCACTGCGAAACAGGGGGTGATCATCGGCGATAAGGATTTCGTAAGCAGCCATGGCGGACCTATAGTTTTTATTGGCGCTACACCAACCTGAGCCGGTTGCTGACAATCAGGACGGCAAGAACCCGCAATATGCTCGAGGGTGACCGCGGTGATGATATCGCGCCACCACGGGAAATTCGATCATCGTTCCGCATTTAATCAGCTACCCGCCACGCTGGACGGCGAAGCAGTGGCCAAGCGCATCGGTTTAATGCAAAGTTTGCGATTTTCCCGCACGAGTCCAAACATGCGCAAACAAGCCCTTCGCGCCGACTTTCTAATGCTCATCACGGCCATGATCTGGGGGAGCGGATTTGTCGCACAGCGGGTCGGCATGGATAACATCGGGCCGTTCCTGTTCACTGGGTTGCGCTTCGCATTGGGCGCAATCGTGTTGCTTCCCTTGTTATTGCAGCAGGGTCGAGGCGCCGCTCGCCACGAACCGTTTTTGCAGCGTGGTTTGCTGCTGGGTGGCCTCAGCATGGGACTCGCGCTGACTATAGGCATCAACCTGCAACAGGTTGGCCTGCTTTTCACGAGCGTGACCAATTCCGGTTTCATTACCGGGCTGTACGTTATCGTCGTGCCTCTGCTAGGGCTGTTGATTGGCCAGAAAACCGGTACCGGGACCTGGCTGGGCGCGGTGCTCGCGGTGGTTGGCATGGCTTTGCTCAGCATCGACGAGAACTTCCAGATCGCTTCCGGCGACTGGATACAGCTGGCCGGCGCCTTCGTCTGGGGCGTTCATGTATTGCTGGTGAGCTTTTTCGTCGGTCGCCACGATGCCATCCGCCTGGCCTTTCTGCAGTTCGTGACCTGTGCGGTCGTCAGCCTTGTTTTGGCGGCAATCTTCGAGCAAGCCAGCCTGGACAGCATCTGGCTCGCCGCACCCGCGCTGATCTACGGCGGAATGTTTGCAGTCGGCGTGGGCTATACCTTGCAAGTCGTGGCACAGAAACACGCAATTGCCTCGCACGCAGCCATCATCCTGTCGCTCGAAGCAGTGTTCGCCGCGCTTGCTGGCGCCTTGCTGCTTGATGAAAGCCTCAGCCCGCGAGGCTATTTCGGCTGTGCGTTGATGTTTGTCGGCATGCTCGCCGCACAACTCTGGCCGCGCAAGGACCTACCGGTGGTGGCGGCTAGCGAGATTCCACAGGTGGCGCGGCACTGAGTGCCTTGTCCTGTTCAGCGCTGGCCCATGGCGGCCAACGCTTTATGGGTTTCATCATCGGGGTCTGGCGTACGGTGGTGCTTGGCCCCCAGATAATGGTCGGTGAATGCATCGAGCCAAGTATCCAGAGCCGCCGCGCCCTGCTCATCTCCAGCTAAGCCAAGGCACAACGCAGCAACTTCTGCGGTGCATAGATGTTCACTGCGCGTCGAACGGCGCAGGCGGTAGCGTGACAGCACCTCGGCTTGCAGGCTCAGCACCGGCAGATGATTCAGGTAAGGGCTTTTGCGAAACATCTTGCGCGCCTCGGTCCAGGTTGCATCAAGCAGAATGAACAGCGGACGCTTTCCTGGCGCGGCCTTCACCTCCGAGACCACCCGATCAGGTACCGCATATTCACCCGGAAAGACCACCACCGGCTGATACCGGGAATCGGCGAGCAGTTCCAGCAAGCCAGGCTCCACAGTGGTCCGCTGCCACGTGAAGGCATAGGTATCGGCTACGATATCTGCAATCAGCCAGCCGGTATTGCTCGGCTTTAGCGGCTCGATATCGTGCATGATCAGGCACACCGCGCTGTTGGTCGTTACGGCTGGCAGCCAGTCGCACAAACAATGACTAGCCGCCAAACGGCAGCGAGCACACCGGGGCGTACGTGAGCCACGAGCGATGAACGGCTTGGCGCTACGCGCTAAGCGCGCGTCGCGAAGACGGACTACGGCATGAGACATGGGATTCGATCAATCAGGGCGGAGCGGCAGTTTACCAGCCCGCCCCGAAACCATGGCAGATCTGAACCGTGGGGGCGGGCACCGGTCGAACGACAGCAGTCATCAGGAGATCACCATGCGCCGTCTGACCCCACTATTAACGCTCTGCCTCGCCCTGCCCTTCGCCCATGCCGCATATGCACAGGACCCAGCACTCGGCCAGTTACTTGAAAAAGTCGCCCGCGAAAGCAGTGTAGGCACGCCGCGCGCGATCAACTCCGACCTGCTCGACGAGGGATACAGCGTAGAAGGAAATGAACTGGTCAACCATCTGAGCGTTCAGCCACGCCATGCCGCTCAGATGCAAGACAACCCCAAGCAGGTCCGCACCCAGCTGGCAGCCAGTGTGTGCAACAACGAGGGCCTGCGTCAGCTGATGAGTCAGGGCGCGGTCTTGCGCTTTGAGTTCAAGGAATACCAGAGCAAGAAGCCGATCACCACCGAGCGCTATCGCTCCAGCGATTGCTAAGGCAACCCGCGCGCCGTGGGCAGCACCAGTGCTGCCCACGGCCGGGGCCTGCCTAACGCAGCACGCGCGGATCGCCTTTGCCAGCCACCGCAGCGGCCTCATCAGGCTTAAGCAACGCAGTTCGCGGTACGTCGAGCAACCGTGCGCAGGCGGCCAGCACATTTGCCCAGGACGCCCGGTTGGCGAACTGCATGCCACCCTCGTCCAGGGTGCCGCCACGATTGCGATAGCCCAGCACTGAATTGCGCCGCACGTCCGGCAGGATTGGCCAGAGATGACCACGCGCTACCTCAGGGCGCATGTGGGTCAGCAATACCCGCATCTCGATCTGTTCAGGAAACAGACGCTCGGTCACCCCGTCCGCTGCGAGCGCCTCGATTTCCCAACGATCACGCGGCGCGCGGAAGCGCCCCGGCTCCTGAAGATAAACCAGACGATAGCTGACACCCGCCTCTTTGAGCCTCTCGGTGGCCCGCTGCATTTCGGTCAACTGGTAGCTGCCGTTCGCAATCAGAAGGAGGGGATTAGTGCCCTTCTGCTCGTCGACGATGATCGCGCCATCACGCGCAAGCTGCTCGGCCTGGGCCTGATTGAAAATGGCAGGCCGCTCACGCTTAGGCATGACCAAGCAAGCCAGCGCACCGCGGGCCTGAAAAATGGAAGGCAGCAGCGCCAAGGCACTGTTGTGGTCCGCAGGAAACAGAACCCTCGCCATATCGCTCATCTCGCCCAGCAAGGCCTCGCAGAACGTGGTGTCCTGGTGCGACTGCTGATTCTTGCCGTTTTCCCAGGTATGCGATGTGGCGATGATCGGCCAGCCAAGCCAACCAGCGGGCCGTCCCACTTCCTTCTGCTGCCGGGCGAAAATCAGGCCTTGGCGTACCGCACCGAGCATCTTCACGCAGAAGGCCTCATAACTGGCAACCAGGTTCAGCCCACCCTGGTTGGCGAGACAGGCGGAAACCACGGCCTCTTCGTTCAGTGCCGTGATGATCTTGCCGTCCACCGCCTCGAACTCCCCTTCAGGATCGACCACACGGTGTTTCAACGCTTTGAGTACCCCACCCAGACGATTGCTGGCGAGTTCATCGGGGTTACCTACACGAGGGCGCAACGACGGATTGGCGCGGGTGAGCTCGACAAAAAAATCATCTACCGCTGCCATCGGTGAACAAGCGTGATCGTGGTATCTGAGGGAGGGCATGGTCGGCGCAGCGGGACGCCTCATGGCCAGAACACTGTCGCGCTCGGCGGGGCGCGCGTGACGGGACTGTGCAACCAGATGGCGAGCGTGCTCAAGCTCATCCCAAGGCACGAAAAGCGGGGCGGCATGCGTATTGAACAACTCGCGCGAGGCGTCATCGACGTGCGGGTTACCCGGCAGCGGCAGGTTATGCGCCGCATTGCTGCCGGCGCCATAAAAGCCGAACCCTTTGATCGTCTCGGCAATTCCGTAGGGGATCGGCAGCGGATAGCGCAGCAGGCCGCGAGCCTTTTCCTCGACCCGCCGGGCCAGGCGCTGCTCCATCTCCCATAATGCGCAGACGAAGGCTGCCGGGTCACGACCATCGAAGGGAATCGGGTCGAAGCCACAACGGCTCAGGTGCTGGCGGAACCCTTCAAGCCCCTCGTGGGTACCAAGCTGGGTCCGCTGTTCGATTCGCCGACCGTTGGCGATCATAATCGGCAGCGCCACGCCACAATCCTCAGCACGCCACCAACGTGGCATCCAGTCGCTGCCGCGCTGCTCCTCTGCCGCACCATCAGAAAGGAAGGCGACAAGCGTCTCGCCAGGCAGTGGCATATGGGCATATTGCAGCTCGGCGAAACCAAGGTACCCGCCTTCAGCAATACCGCCGCCGGTGTGCGCGTTGACATGGCTGCCCAAAGGCGCCGACGGGCTGCCATCCGCCGCCTGATGGTAGCCATAGAAATCCTCGAGCAGTCGGTTGAGGCCTGCTTCGCCATCGCCATAAGCTTCCTTTTGCTCGGGATGCATATTGTCGGTGAGCAGATTCAGCGCATCGATCGCTGCGACGCAATGGCCCTGCCCCATCAACCATGCACGCGTACGGCCTGTCAGAGCGTTCAGTCCAAGATAACCGGCGTAGGCAGGCACCATGTTCAGCGAGCCGCCGGTATGCCCTTCTGGCGCAGCCTTGAAGTCCTCGGCGCAGAGTGGCGCACCGTCGAGCCGAACGCGACGCGCATAGGTCATGTGCACGACCAGCCAGAGTCCTGCCGAGCCGATTCGGTCGATGGCCTGCAATAACCGATAGACACTTGCCAGATCCGGCTGCATCTTCGCCTGTACCAGTTGATGAGCCAGACGAAACACCGCAGCCTGCGTTTCCAAGGCATGCTCGAAAGGTCCATACCCGGTTCGCCAGGAACCGAACTCTGGCTGGATCTCCGCATGATGATCCAGCTCGACAAGACTGGGCAGTAGCTGATTCATGGAGCACTCCGTTAATGGGCGTTGGCGATAGTCTAGTCAGCGTCCGGGGCGCTCTCTCTGATATGCATCAAGATGAGCCGCCGGTATAGCGGGCATGCTTGGCGCAACCGTACAGACAGGAGCTTCTCATGGCTTTGCTCAGCTTTCTCGGCGCCATCCAACAGGTCACCGGATCCTGCTACCTGATCGAAACTCATGGAGGCGTTCGCGTGCTTCTCGACTGCGGCATGCGCCAAGGGCGGCGCGAAGAGGAAGCAGGCAACCGAGCGGGTTTCAGCTTCGATCCTCAAACCCTGGATGCCGTGGTGCTGTCGCACGCGCACATCGATCATAGCGGCTTGCTACCGAAGCTAGTGGCAGCAGGATTCAAAGGGCCAATCCATGTCACCGAAGCGACCGGCAAGCTGGTCGAGCTGATGCTGCTCGACTCTGCGAACATTCAGGAAAAGGACGCCGAGTGGGAAAACCGGTGGCGGGCGCGTTTGGGCAAGCCAGCCATCAAGCCCCTCTACACCCGGGTCGACACCGAACGCATGCTGACGCAACGTCAGCCTCATGCCTATGGCGAAGCGTTCGAAGCAGCACCGGGGGTTTCTGTGAACTTCTTCGATGCGGGGCACATCCTTGGGTCAGCCATCGTTCAGGTCGACGTTGAAGATTTCGGCTCCACCCGCCGACTGGTCTTTTCTGGCGATCTGGGCAATGCCTGTTCACCACTGATGCACGCACCGACGCCATTGAGCGAAGCCGACGTACTGCTGATGGAATCTACCTATGGTGATCGCGACCACCGTGATCACCAGGCCACCATCGAGGAGCTGGCCGAGATCCTTCAGCAGGCCCACCGCGACGGTGGAAACGTACTCATGCCGTCTTTCGCGGTCGGCCGCACGCAAGACTTGATCTATTACCTCGGCCTCCTCTACCACCAAGGCCGTGTACCTCAGCAAGTGGTCTTTCTGGACAGCCCAATGGCCATCGGCGCGAACGCGATTTACTCACTGTTCCAAGAGCAACTGGAGATACAGCCCGGCATACCTGGCGACGACAGCCGGCAGCGTATCGAAACATGGCTGCCGATATTCAGGGCGACGCCGACAGCCGAAGAGTCAATGGCCATCAACCGTTTCAAAAGTGGCGCGATCATTATCGCGGGCAGCGGCATGTGTAATGGCGGGCGCATTCTTCATCACTTCAAGCACAACCTCTGGCGTGAAGAATGCCACTTGATCATTCCAGGCTTCCAAGCGAGCGGCACACTCGGTCGCGCCATCGTCGATGGAGCCAAGACCGTCAAGCTGATGCACCAGCGCATAGCGGTGAAAGCTCAGGTTCATACCTTGGGCGGTTTTTCAGCGCATGCCGGACAATCACAGCTGATTGAATGGGCGAGCCAATTCAAGACGCGTCCGGAGCTCTATCTCGTGCATGGGGAGCTAGACAAGATGCATGCCTTGCAGGAGGCACTGCGTGATCGTCTCGACTGGCAAGCCAACATTCCGGAACCAGGCGACCGCATCGCCCTCTGATGACCGGCACAGCCGCAGCCCAACCCTGCGGCTCACCTAAAAGCTGCACGTATGATGATGGTCTTTTGCTCACTGAGCGTAGGGACCAGCATTAGCGCCTTCGCGCTGGGCTATTGTTAGGCATAGAACGATTGGCCCCAGTAAGCCGGATGTCAGGCGTCACCCAGGCCAAATTTTGGCGGTCTTTTGCACGCATGCGCACATGGGAGGCGCCGCCCCTGCATGGCGGCTGAGCAGCGCCGAAGCTTTCTCAAGGAGACCTCGTATGCCTTTCGAATCGGACGATTACCTGTCGCGGCATTTCAAAACCAGTGGCGCCGAACTGTCGAAGAAAATCGATGAACTGGTTGCCTTGGTAGTCCCATCCAGCAGCCAGAACCTGCTGCTGTATCGGGAAATGCTGGTCACCGTCATGCGCATGGCACAAGCCGATCGAAGCCGTTGGGATGCAAAGATTCTGCTTCAGACCATGCGCGAAATGGAGCATGCGTTCAGCCGCCTCGACCAGTTCAAGCGTCGCCGCAAGGTGACTGTTTTCGGCTCTGCACGCACCCCCGTCGAGCACCCGCTGTACGCACTTGCCCGGGAGCTCGGCGCGACGCTTGCACGCTACGAGTTGATGGTTATTACCGGGGCCGGTGGCGGCATTATGGCGGCTGCCCATGAAGGCGCAGGCATGGATAACAGCCTCGGCCTTAACATCACGCTGCCGTTTGAGCAGCATGCCAACCCGACGGTAGATGGCACCGACCACCTGCTGTCCTTTCACTTCTTCTTCGTGCGCAAGCTGTTCTTTATCAAGGAGGCGGATGCGTTGGTACTGTGTCCCGGTGGTTTCGGCACGCTGGACGAGACCCTGGAAGTGCTTACTCTGGTCCAGACGGGTAAGAGCCCGCTGGTGCCAATCGTCCTGCTGGATGAACCCGGCGGCACGTTCTGGAAAGATGCGCTGGACTTTATGCGTCGCCAGCTTGAGGGCAATCGTTACATTCTGCCGACCGACATGCGTTTAATGCGCCTCGTGGACAATGCCGAAGACGCTGCCGAAGAAATTGATCACTTCTACAGCAACTTCCACTCGAGCCGATGGTTGCAGGATCGCTTCGTCATGCGCATGAATCATGTGCTGAGCGATGCCGCGGTGACCTACATGAATGAACATTTCGCCGACCTCTGTCTCAAAGGTCGCTTCGAGCAGCAAGCGTGCTGTGAAATGGAGCTGGACGAGCCGGAACTGCAGCCTTTACCCAGGCTGAGCTTTGTTTTCAACGGCCGGGATCACGGCCGGCTACGGGAACTGACCGACTTCATCAATGCGAGGGAACACTGGGCGTCGCCATTGGGTGCCGAAGATTGAAGCGGTGCGAAAACAAGATTTGCAAACGGACGAGGCCGTAGTAAGGGAGAAACGCTATGTGAGTCCGGATCAGTCGAGCGAAGCGCCTCGCAGGAGGCGCCCGATCAAGTCCAGCGGATAGCCACGGTAGCTGAGAAACCGGCCCTGACGAGCCCTTTCCCGCTGATCGCCCGGCAACTCACCGAACTTTCGCAACCACACTTCATGCAGTTGCGCATTCCAATCGAAGCCACTGTCGCGTAATGCCTGCTCGATATCCTCTCGAGCCAGCCCTCGCTGGGTCAGCTCTTCACGTATGCGCAATGGACCGTACCCGGCGTTGGCTCGCATGCGCACGAAACTCTCCAGATAACGAGCTTCGCTAAGCAATCCCTCATCGGCCAACCTTTCCAGCGCAGGCTCGATGAGTTCAGCTGGCGCACCGCGTAAGCGCAATTTGCGACTCAGCTCGATGCGCCCATGCTCACGCCGGGCCAGTAGATCCATGGCTGCCCGCCGCACAGCGGCGGGGCTGTCGAGCACGACCGGCATACCGATTAGGCGTCGGCTTCGACCAGATTTTCGCCGACCGGATTGGCCTTGGTATCAGGCGCAACCACTAGCAACTTGTCGCGAATCTGCTGTTCGATCTCGCGACCGATCTCCACGTTCTCTTCAAGGAACTTGGCCGCATTAGCCTTGCCTTGACCGATCTTGTTGCCCTTGTAGGCATACCAGGCGCCGGACTTCTCGACCAGACCCTGCTGCACGCCAAGGTCAATGACCTCGCCATTGCGGTAGATGCCCTTGCCATAAAGGATCTGGAACTCAGCCTGACGGAACGGTGGCGCCACCTTGTTCTTGACCACCTTGACCCGCGTTTCGCTACCAACCACTTCGTCCCCTTCTTTCACCGCGCCAGTACGACGGATGTCGAGACGAACCGAAGCGTAGAACTTCAGCGCGTTACCGCCGGTGGTGGTTTCCGGGCTGCCGAACATCACGCCGATCTTCATGCGGATCTGGTTGATGAAGATAACCAGGCAATTGGCGTTCTTGATGTTACCGGTGATCTTGCGCAGCGCCTGAGACATCAGACGTGCTTGCAGGCCGACATGGGTATCGCCCATCTCGCCTTCGATTTCGGCCTTGGGCACCAGCGCGGCCACGGAGTCGACGATGATTACGTCGACCGCATTGGAGCGCACCAGCATGTCGGTGATTTCCAGAGCTTGCTCACCGGTATCCGGCTGGGAAACCAGCAGGTCGTCGACATTGACGCCGAGCTTGCCAGCGTAATCGGGATCCAGCGCGTGTTCGGCGTCGACGAAGGCGCAAGTGGCGCCCATCATTTGTGCTTCCGCGATAACGGACAGGGTCAGAGTGGTCTTACCCGAAGATTCCGGGCCGTAGATTTCAACGATTCGCCCTCTAGGCAATCCGCCAATGCCAAGCGCGATGTCCAGGCCCAGCGAACCGGTGGAAATAGAGGGAATAGCCTGGCGATCATGGTCGCCCATCCGCATGACCGCGCCTTTACCGAACTGCTTTTCGATCTGGCCCAAGGCAGCAGCCAAGGCGCGCTTCTTGTTCTCGTCCATTACAATCCTCACTTGATCAAGAGGGCCAGAGGCCACAACAACTGTATAAGTAGACAGTATTAGAGCATAGGCAAAAACGAGCGCCTAGCCCTCAATCGGATTTTCTCCAGTCGCCAGGCGGATCAATCCGACGAGCGCCGCCTTCACACTCTGTTCACGAACGGCCTGCCGGTCGCCGTCGAACAGAAAACGCCTTGAGTACCGTTCATCGTCGCAGGCCCAGGCCAGCCACACCGTACCGACCGGCTTTTCTGGCGAACCGCCGCCCGGCCCCGCTACGCCGCTGACAGCCACAGCGTAGCGCGCCCCGCTGGCAGCCTGGGCCCCGCGGGTCATCGCTTCGACGACTTCACGGCTCACTGCACCCACTTCGGAAAATAGATGTTCCGGCACGCGCAGCTGAGAGGTTTTCTGACGGTTGGAATAGGTGACGAAGCCAGCCTCGAACCAGGCCGAGCTGCCGGCAACGCGGGTAATGGCCTCGGCAATACCTCCACCGGTGCAGGACTCGGCTGTGGTCACTTGCGCCGACTTTTGCTGGAGCGCATGGCCCAGCTGGGCCGCGAGTTCGGTCAAAGTGAACATGAAAGCTCCTGATGCCGATATCAAAGGCTACCTTAGCAGCGCACGTTCTGACGGTCAGCCACGCGATGCCAAACGCCCTCTGCTGTAAGCACTCACCGGACAGTCCAGTGGCGCTGCATTTCGAGAAACAGAAACGAGGCGGTCCATGTGATCAATACCAATCCCGTCAGTGCCTCGATGCCCGTCAGGAATCGAATGGCGCCGACGGGATGGATGTCGCCAAAGCCAACGGTCGTAAATGTCGTGAAAGAGAAATAGGCACAGTCCAGCAGGCTGCCGCTGAACTCACCAGCCAGCGTTCCCCAGCCGGGCGAGTGATGCATGAGATAGTAGGCAACGGCAAACACCCAGACCTCTACCGCATGTGCCGTCAACGCACCGAACACGCCAAACACGATTCCTACGCGATGATGGAAATGTGGGCTCGGCCTGCTTGCAGACAGCCGCGACAGAAACTCGTAGTGAACCGCCACGACCACCGCGACGACAATTACGTTGACCAGCGTAACGAGGAGCAAATTCGTCGATGCATTCGACGCCTGTTCTAATGCAGACATAGCAATCCCAAACATTCAAACCGATGCGTGGCATCTCAGGTATCAGCTCGGCAGGTTGCCCCATCGCACCTGGTACGGGCCATGATAACCTTCCCGGTTTATTTCATCCTGCGCACAGGGCCAGCAACGGCCGTTACCTAAACGGGACCCAGCCGTGTCTGCTCTGTTACCTGCACATCGCACCAAGTCGAGCTATATGTCACAAGACCTGTCCCATCACACGCCCATGATGCAGCAGTACTGGAAGCTCAAACGCGAGCATCCTGACCAGCTGATGTTCTACCGCATGGGCGACTTTTACGAGCTGTTCTACGACGACGCCAAGAAAGCCGCCAAGCTGCTGGACATCACCCTGACCGCGCGCGGTCAGTCCGGTGGTAACGCGATACCCATGGCGGGCATCCCGTTTCACTCCGCCGAGGGCTATCTCAGCCGCCTGGTGAAGCTTGGCGAGTCTGTAGTGATCTGCGAACAGATCGGCGACCCTGCGACCAGCAAGGGCCCGGTGGAGCGACAGGTGGTGCGAATCATCACCCCCGGCACGGTGAGTGATGAAGCTCTGCTCGACGAGCACCGAGATAATCTCCTGGCAGCGGTGGTGGGCGACGAGAAGCTGTTCGGCCTGTCAGTGCTGGACATCACCAGCGGCCGATTCAGCGTGCAGGAGTTTGGCGGCTGGGAAACGCTACTGGCTGAGGTAGAACGCCTGAACCCAGCTGAACTGATGATCCCGGACGACTGGCCTACCCAGTTGCCAGTCGAGAAGCGCCGCGGCGTACGCCGGCGAGCGCCTTGGGATTTCGACCGCGACAGTGGCTTCAAAGGCCTCTGCCAACAGTTTGGGACTCAGGATCTGAAAGGCTTTGGGTGCGAGCGGTTGACGCTCGCTATCGGCGCCGCCGGCTGCCTCCTGACCTATGCCAAGGAAACCCAGCGTACCGCTTTGCATCATCTGCGCAGCCTTCGACACGAGCGTCTCGACGAGACGGTCATCCTTGACGGCGCGACCCGGCGCAATCTGGAACTGGACATTAATCTCGGCGGTGGGCGCGAGAATACCTTGCAATCAGTAGTCGATCGCTGCCAGACCGCCATGGGTAGCCGCCTGCTCAGCCGCTGGCTCAATCGCCCGTTGCGTGATCGAAGCACGCTCGAGGCCCGCCAGGACTCAATCACCTGCCTGCTCGAGCATTATCGCTTCGAACAGATCCAGCCACAGCTGAAAGAGATCGGTGATCTCGAGCGCATCCTCGCGCGAATCGGCTTGCGCAACGCTCGGCCGCGCGATCTTGCGCGCCTGCGTGACGCGCTCGCAGCTCTGCCGCAGCTTCAGGAGGGCATGACGGAACTGGTCGCCCCTCATCTGACCGAGCTGGCGACCACCATCCGGACCTACCCCGAGCTCGCTGCGTTGTTGGCAAAGGCCATCATCGATAACCCGCCGGCAGTGATCCGCGAAGGCGGCGTGTTGAAGACTGGCTATGACGCTGAACTGGACGAACTGCAATCGCTGTCGGAGAACGCCGGCCAGTACCTAATGGATCTGGAAACTCGTGAGAAAGCCCGCACCGGGCTGGCCAACCTCAAGGTCGGCTACAACCGGGTGCATGGCTATTTCATCGAGCTGCCCAGCAAACAGGCGGAATCTGCGCCGGCCGACTACATCCGCAGGCAAACGCTAAAGGGCGCCGAGCGTTTCATCACGCCGGAGCTCAAAGAGTTCGAAGACAAGGCGCTGTCTGCCAAGAGCCGAGCACTGGCGCGCGAAAAGCTGCTCTATGAAGAACTGCTGGAGTTGCTCATCGGTCATCTTGCACCCCTGCAGGATAGCGCCGCGGCACTGGCCGAACTCGACGTGCTCAGCAACCTGGCCGAACGCGCCCTGACGCTCGACCTCAACCGTCCGCGTTTCGTCGAGCATCCCTGCCTGCAGATCGAACAGGGCCGTCATCCTGTGGTTGAACAGGTGTTGCAGACGCCCTTCGTCGCCAACGACCTCAACCTTGATGACGAAACCCGCATGCTGGTGATCACCGGCCCGAACATGGGCGGTAAGTCAACTTACATGCGCCAAACGGCGCTGATCGTACTGCTGGCGCAAATCGGCAGTTTCGTGCCAGCCAAAGCCTGCGAACTGTCTCTGGTCGATCGCATCTTTACCCGCATCGGCTCGTCAGATGATCTGGCCGGCGGCCGCTCGACCTTCATGGTCGAAATGAGCGAGACGGCCAACATCCTGCATAACGCCAGCGACCGCAGCCTGGTGCTGATGGACGAAGTCGGGCGCGGCACCAGTACCTTCGATGGCTTGTCACTGGCCTGGGCAGCGGCCGAACACCTGGCCAAGCTGCGCGCCTATACCCTTTTCGCGACGCACTACTTCGAACTCACCGTGCTGCCGGAAAGCCAGCCGGTGGTGGCCAACGTGCACCTGTCGGCCACCGAGCACAACGAACGCATCGTCTTCCTTCACCATGTCTTGCCGGGACCGGCGAGCCAGAGTTATGGCTTGGCCGTGGCACAGTTAGCCGGTGTGCCTGGCGAAGTGATCCAGCGCGCACGCGACCATCTGTCGCGGCTGGAAACCACCAGCCTGCCCCACGAAACGCCCAAGATAACCCCCGGCCAGCCTGCGCCACCTCAGCAGAGCGACCTGTTTGCAAGCCTGCCACACCCGGTAGTCGAAGAATTGAGTCGGATCAATCCCGATGATATGAGCCCGCGCCAGGCGCTGGACCTGCTATACAACCTGAAAGCGCGTGTCTGACGGCTGCAAAAAAGCTGCTAGAATCGCGCGCATTTTTTGGATATAGGCGGCATTTGCCTGATGCCGTCATAGTCCTGCCGAACGGGGGCGTCATTGCAACGCCACCTGACACGCCCGAGGAGATAGCTAGAAATGACCTTCGTCGTCACCGACAACTGCATCAAGTGCAAATACACCGACTGTGTGGAAGTCTGTCCGGTGGACTGCTTCTACGAAGGCCCGAACTTCCTGGTCATTCATCCGGACGAGTGCATTGACTGCGCGCTCTGCGAGCCGGAGTGCCCTGCCCAGGCGATCTTCTCCGAAGATGAAGTGCCAGATGATCAGCAGGAGTACATCCAGCTGAACGCCGACCTGGCGGAAGTCTGGCCGAACATCACAGAGAAAAAGGACTCGCTGCCCGATGCTGAAGAGTGGGACGGCGTAAAGGACAAGCTGCAGTACCTGGAGCGCTAAGCGCCAGAAACGAAAAAAGCCCGCGTGATGCGGGCTTTTTTCATGTCGCAGCAGTCAGGCGCGATCAACGCCCTTCTTCACAGTGTCTTTGGCTTCGCCCTTGACTTGCTGAGCGTCGCCTTTGACTTCCTGACGCTGGCCTTCGCCTTTCATGCGCTCGTTATCAGTAGCCTCGCCCAGACCCTGTTTGGCCTTGCCCGCGGCTTCGTTGAGGTTGCCTTTCATTTTGTCTCCAGTACTGCTCATGGCACATTCCTCTCTGCTTGGGTACGTTCAGTTGACAGAACCGCTTCGGCAATAGTTTCGTTTCTCCGAGGAACGGTTCATCAAAGCCGTTCAAACATTGCGCGCTTTGGCCAGGCGATCGAACAATGGCCGACCGGCGAGATGCAGAAACAGCGGCGCGCCAGCGATCAAATAGAAGTAGTAGGTCACGAAGCGCCAGATCAGGATGGCCGCCGCGGCCGTGGATTTCCCCACCAACGGCGCAAGCAAGGCCGCGGAGGCCAGTTCGGCACTGCCCGCACCGCCCGGTAACAGGCTCAGCTGACCGGCCGTCAAGGCCAGCATCTGCAGGATAAAGGTCCAAGCCCAGGCAAGCGGTTTGCCCAGGCCCAGCAAGGTCAGGTACAGCACGCTATAGCGCAGCATCCAATGCAGCGTGGTCAGGACGAACACTCCCAGCAGGACCGTCCGCGGCAACCTGAAACAATCAAGCAAGGCGTTGCGAAAACTCAGCACTTTTCTGGCCCAGCTACGCTGGCGCGTGCCCTTCACACCCAGGCGACCGATCAGCCAGCCGTTGATCAGAAATACCTGGCGGTGAAAGCGGCCAAGCAAGGCAAGTAGCACCATCAGGCCGATCAGCAGTGCCGCACTGAAGCCAAGCAGGCTGGCGATATAGGTGTTTAACGAATGGGTGACCGCATAGATGAGCACACCCACCAGCGCACAGGCGAAAAACAGCAGGTCGGTAAGCTGCTCGACCGCATAGGTTGCGGTGCCCTTGGCAGGCGGCACACCATGGCGCAGCAGCAGCGCCATCATCGTCAGAGGGCCACCCGCACCGCCGGGCGTGGCACAGATGGCGAATTCCGTGGCGATCACGATGCTCACCGCACGGTGCTGCCCCAGCCGGCGGGGGCCTATAAGCAATCGCAGCCGTAGCGCATTCAGATACCAACCGACGACGATCATGCCCAGCATCGTCAGCAGCAACCCCAGGGGAAAGCTCCGTAATCGCTCGAGCAAGTCGCTGCCGCCCAGCAGGATTGGTACCAGGGCGGCCATCAGCAAGGCGCCAGCCAGCAACCACCAACGCCGACTCATGCCGCGGCGCTCGAGGCCAATACGTGGCGATCAAGCCAATCTATCTTCGTCACCGGTTCGCGCCCGTCCGCCAACAGCCGAGTCAATAGATCCAGCCAGTACTGACGCGAGAACTCATGGCGCATGTCCACCGGGTGCAACCCGAGCCGCAACACCGGCGACCGCTGGTACCGCTGGAGCATTCGCTCGCTGAGCAGCCGTGACATACCGCGGCGCCATGCACTTCGAGCACTCCAGACCAGGCCGGGCGCGTCTATGGCTTGGTAGTCGGGCAGTAAGTAAATGTGGCCCGGGTCGCTGGTATAAGTCAGCCCAGTCGCTGCCAACGCTTCTCGAGCTCCTGGCCCCAAAAGCCAGGCAGGCGCCACGAAACCGTGCAGCGGCCACTGATTGCGTTCGAACAGCGCGACACCACGCCGTAGACGTCTGGCTGACTCTTCGCGGCTCAGCGGGTAGAACTCGCCTTCGTGGGTAAAGACGCGGCGCATGAACCAGTCACGTGGCGTGCGTGGCGAAGGCGCTTCATCTGCGTGGTAGCAACCGTGCAGGATCAACTCATCGCCACGAGCGAGCCGCCCATCCAGCAAACGTCGAAAATCGGCGTGATCCTCGAGCCGGTTGCGTCGATGGAAATCCGGCACCACAAGCCATGAGATCGGTACTTGGCCCAGTGCGTCGACCGCTTCGACAAAAGGCCGGTAGTCCGGCCATGTCTCTGGCGCCACGTCATGCAGCACCAGCATCAGGCTGCGCTCAGCCATGCACGGCGACCGGCAATTCCGCCGTGCCCAATACCGCGTGATAGTGCGCCAACAAGCCGGCGACCACCGCATCCCATGCATGGTGCGCCTCGACATGCTGACGGGCTTGCATGCCGAGCAATCGCGGATCGTCCTCGAACAACTCTCGTACGGTCTGCGCCATCGCAGCGGCGTCCAACGGGCGGCATAGCCGACCTGTATGGAACGGCACCAGTTCAGGCAATGCGCCGGCGCGTGCCGCGATAACGGGTATCCCACTGGCCATGGCTTCGAGCGCTACCAGGCCGAACGTCTCCTGATTACCGGCGTGCAGCAGGACGTCGCTGCTGGCCATGTAGCGCGCCACCTCCGCGGCAGGGCAAAACCGGTCAATCACCGACACGTTGGATGGCACCCGATGAGGCATGCCCGACCCTACCAGCAGCAGATGATAGGGCTCCCCCAACCGCCGCGCGGTTTCCAACAGTACGTCCAGGTTCTTTTCGCGCGATCCTCGGCCGGCAAAAATCATCAGTCGTGCATCGTCGGCGAGACCCAGCTCCCGGCGAACTTGCGGGTCACGCAGGCTTGGCCGAAAGGTATCCAGATCAACGCCCAACGGCTGCACATAGACGTTGTCGACGCCCAGTGAAACCAGCTTTTCCGCCATCACTCGGCTTGGCGCCAGCACCCGGTCGAAGCTGCTGTAAAGCCTCGACACATAGCCGTTCATGTTGGTGCCCAACCATCCACCGATACGGTTGCTCACCAACAGTGGAAGGTCTGAGTGATAAAAGCCGATTACCGGCACGTCGAGCCTGCGGCCAGCATCCAGCGCCGCCCAGGCAGTCATATAAGGATCCCCAACCTCGATCACGTCGGGACGCAGCGAACGCAGCTGATTACGCCAGGGCGCGCGTCTTACTGGAAATCGGTAGCCTTTGCCGAAAGGGAGTGCGGGCGCTGGTATCTGATAGATGCCTGCGTTGTGGCTATAGCTCTCACCTGGGACCAGGATGCTATGGCGAACGCCCGCATAGAGCTGCAGCCGGCGGTGTTTAGCCTCGAGATAAGTACGCACCCCGCCACTGGCGGGTGCGTAGAACATGGTCATGTCGGCGATGTGCAAAGTGGAGCGTCTCCGTTAGGTCTCGATGCAGAGCCTTCGGAGCCCGGCCAGCTAGCTGTGATCAGCCGCCTGTTGTTGAGGCCACAACCGGGCCATTTGCCCGAAAGATTCTGCAATGAAATCAATGGACCACCGACCTAAGCGGTTGTTCGCAGACGCATCCGCGTTACTTCGGCGCGCTAGCCGTTGACTCGCTTGTCGCCCTCAGCCTTACCCTCTGCCGAGGCGTGTTCGATTACGGCATTCATCTCGGCACCGAAGAGCAGGACTGCCGCCGAAATATAGAAGTACAGCAGAAGAACGATGACCGCCCCGATGCTTCCGTAAGTCGCGTCGTAGTTACCGAAGTTCTGTACATACAAGCCGAAGGCGATGGAGGCGGCAATCCAGACGATCACAGCAAGCACCGAGCCTGGGGTGATGAAGCGGAACTCCTGTTCGACATCGGGCGTGACGTAATAGATCACTGCCAGCACCAGCATCATCAGCGCCACCACGACCGGCCAGCGCAGCCAAGTCCAGAGGGTGACCACGATCTCCTTCAGGCCAACCTGATCGGCCAACCACTCGATGACTTGTGGGCCGACAATCATCAGTGCGGCGGTAGCCAGCAGAATCAGCGCCAGGCCGATGGTGTATACCACCGAGAGGAGGATCAGCTTCCAGGTTGGCCGCCCTTCTTCGACGTCGTAGGCCCTGTTCATCGCGTTCATCAACGAGCGCACCCCGATCGAGGCCGACCACAACGCCACGAGAATACCGAAGGAAAGGAAGCCACCTTTTTTCTCCTGCATCTCGTCAATGACAGGATTGACCAGGCTCAGGGCGTCGGGTGGCAACACCAGCGAAACCTGCTCACGGAGCCAGGTGAAAAATTCTTGCAGATCTAGCAGACCAAGCAGCGAAATCAGAAACAGCAGAAAGGGAAACAACGAGAAGATGGCCCGGTAGGCCAAGGCCGACGCATAGGTAGTCATGTCGTCATTGCTGAACTCCTTGAAGGTGCGTTTCAGCAGCTCGAAGCCACCTACACCACGCAAATCCAGCATCGCATTCCCCTTATCGCACGTCGTAAAAAGCTAAAGCCGTCAAAAATGGGACGGCCCTGCTTTGTAAGAGTTCGCCAAAGAACGCCAGCGCCTGCCGCCCCTCTCCCGACAACCAGGAATTAAGCCAGGCAGTAAGGACGATGGAGGAACTTTCCGCCTCGACAGCGCTCTTGATGGAGTTGCCAATTTAGCGGTCGCTGACTGGGAACGCCTGCATCATCGTCGTTCTGCGAACCGCTCTTGAGTGGATTCGCGTTGAGCGGCAGAGCAACCCGGACGCCAACATGGCTTGTCGCAATTCGTGACAGCAGGAGCAGTAAATGAAATCGGCCTACGCCACGGACGCACCCCAGCCAGGAATGAAAGCCGACCTCGTCAAATACGCCAGGCTCATCGTTACCAAAGGCAGCGGCGCGGGTGCTACGCTCGGCCTGAACGTCCTATTGGCGCGCCTGTTGGTGCCAGAGCTTGCCGGGACCGTGTTCTTTTGCGTAGCCCTCGGCATATTCCTGTCATTGCTGGCGCGGCTGGGCCTCGACATCGCCTGCCTGAAGAACATCTCTTCCCTGCACGAAGGCCAACAGCGAAGCTACTTCGACCGTGCGCTGATGCTTGCCGCGCTGATGAACATTCCCGCGTTCCTGATCGGCCTGGCAGTGGTGTATTTCTCCGAGACCACACAAGCCTATTTCGCGCATGCGGTGGTTCTTTTCGCTGTTACCGCGCTCGGCCTGTCGCTGCTGAGCATCGCCAGCGAAACCTTGAAGGCCAAGCACAAGACCAGCGAAGGCCTGTTCTGGCAAACGGCCTTCCAGCCTGCGCTAACGCTTCTGCTGGTGGCTATCACGGGTAGCGATCTGACAACCGTTGTAGGCTGCTTTGTGCTCAGCTTCGCACTGGCGATCCTCGGTTCAGTCTGGCGCGCCCGCCGCAGCCTGCCCCGCTCAGGATCGGAAGCGGTGCTGGGCTGGCGAGAGATGCTCATCCTCTGTGTACCGCTGATGCTGATTGCGGTGATGAACAGCATCATCGAGCTGTCCGACACGCTATTGCTCGGCGTGCTGCGCTCGGCCAGCGAAGTCAGCATCTATTACATCGCCGCCAAGATCGCAGCGCTCTCGACCACGCTGCTGTTCATCATCAACGGCACCATCGCCCCGGACATCTCCAAACGCTGGGCGCAGAACGACCGCGCTGGTGCGTTCGCTATTGTCCGCAAGTATTCGCGCTTCATGCTTGCGCTGGCGCTGATGATCCTGCTCGCCATCGGCCTGCTACGCGAGTACATCCTTGCCGTGTTCGGCCCCGAGTACCGCGAGCAAGGCGTCTATCCATTGCTGGTCCTTGCCATCGGGTATTTCTTTGTCCTGGCCGCAGGCCCGCTGGGCATCTTCATGACCATGACTGGCAATCACCGTCGTTACTTGCACAACAACATCGCGGCCTGCGTGATCAACGTCGCGCTAAACCTGATCCTCATTCCGCGCTACGGCGTCAACGGCGCCTGCTTTGCCACAGCCGTAGCGCTGGCGATCAAAAACACCCTGCTCTACGTGCAGTTCAAGAACATCGAAAGGAGTCCGACGCCATGACTGACCGGGTAAACGTAATCGCTTACGGAGCCTATGACCGGCACAACTATGGCGATCTGCTCTTTGCAATCGTCCTCAAGCGTTACCTGGAAGCGGATGGTCGCTTTTCCGTGATAGTCGCCGCGACCAAGAAGTCCAATCTTTCACGGTACGGGGCGCTTCCCACCGTTCCGTTGAAAAAAGCGCTGGATGCCACCCGTCAGCAGCCCAAAACGATGCTCATCGTGGCCGGCGGCGAGTGCCTTACGGCGCAGTGGGAAAGCATCATCGGCTACCTCGCACCGCAGGCGATCTATTACCCGATCAAGGCGAGCCCCTATCTGATCGGCCATAAGGCGTTCATCCGCCTGAGTCGAATGTTCACTTCGATTCCGTCGGACATCCCGCTCGTCCTTGGCGAACGCGACCTGCCCGGCTACAAGGTGATGTACAACAGCGTCGGTGGAAACGAGATCAGCCGCAAGAAGCCGCTGATCCATGATGCCATCAAGCGCAACCTCAAAGACTGCACCTATGTGTCGGTACGTGACCGGGAAACTTCGGCTGAGCTGGACAAGCTCGGAGTCGAACACAACCTGGTGCCGGATAGCGCAATCCTGATATCCGATATCTTCCCGCAGCAGGTCGATCCCGCCGAGCCCGGCCATATCGTCTTCCATATCTCCGATCACCACGCCAAGCGCCGCATCGAGGCGATCGCTCAGCAACTGACCGAACTCAACGTCAATACCGGGCTGAAGATCGCGCTGCTCACCATCGGCAAGGCGCCTGGGCACTCGGATGACGAACCGCTCGACAAGCTGCACAGCCTGCTCGGTGACGAGCGCGCCTACCGGGTAGACAGTGGCAACATCGAAGACATCATTCGCTGCATCGCCACCAGCAAGCTCTATTGCGGTACCAGCCTGCACGGCGCGATTACCGCGCTTGCCTACGCCGTTCCGCAAATAGCATTGCTCCCGCAGCGCGTAATCAAGCTCTCGAGCTTTCTTGAAACCTGGGTTCCCAAGCAGTCGTGCGGCTTTGCAGAGGTCCCGCAGATCAGCCAGATCGGCACCAACCTGATCAACGTATTCGGCGACAGCCAGCGGGCCGAGCTGCGCGCGGTGGTCGAAGCCATGAAAGGCCGCGTGCGGGCTAACCTCGACCATATGGTCGAGCTCTACGACGCGGCCCCTGCGCGCGGTGAAAAAACCCGCAACGAACAGCACAAGCCGGAAGCCGTAGCCGCGAACTGAATCAGCAGCCGCGCTGCACCACGAAAGAGCCCGCAACTATGCGGGCATTTTTGTCCATCAGCCTTCGCTCGGCCGACAATCTAGCGAACCGAAGTCATCGCATTGGCTCGAGCCGTGTGGAGCTTCTGGTAGCTGTCAATGAGCCGCTGGTGGCGATCAAGCCCTTCGAGTTTGGTGCTGGTAGGCGTCAAGCCGAAGAAGCGCACGCTACCGTCCAAAGACCCGATCACCGCATCCATCCGAGCATCGCCAAACATCCGGCGGAAGTTGACCTCGTAATCATCAAGTTGCAGCTCCTCGTCCAGCTCCACCTCCAACACTACATTTAACGCCTGGTAGAACAAGCCGCGCTCGACGGTGTTGTCGTTGAACTGCAGAAAGGCCTCAACCAGCTCTTTGGCTTCTTCGAATCGCTGCAGGGCGAGATAGATCAACAGCTTCAACTCAAGAATGGTCAGCTGACCCCAGGCGGTATTGTCGTCGAACTCAATCCCGATCAATGTCGTGATGTCGGTGTAGTCATCCAGTTCGCTTTCTTCCAGCCGCTCGACAAGTGCTTGCAAACCGGCATCGCCCAGGCTGTGCAGATTCAGGATATCCGCACGGAACAGTAGCGCTTTGTTGGTGTTATCCCAGATCAGATCCTCCACCGGGTAGATCTCGGAATAGCCGGGCACAAGGATGCGGCAAGCCGTTGCGCCCAGATCCTCGTAGATCGCCATATAGGCTTCCTTCCCCATCTCTTCGAGGATGCCGAACAAGGTTGCGGCCTCCTGGGCATTGGCGTCGTCGCCATCGGCCGTGAAATCCCATTCAACGAAATCGAAGTCTGCTTTGGAGCTGAAGAAGCGCCACGACACCACACCGCTCGAATCGATGAAATGTTCCACGAAGTTGTTCGGCTCGGTCACCGCGTTGCTTTCGAAGGTTGGCTGAGGCAAATCGTTGAGCCCTTCGAAACTGCGTCCTTGCAGCAACTCCGTGAGGCTGCGCTCCAGCGCAACTTCGAAGCTCGGATGAGCGCCGAACGAGGCAAATACACCACCGGTGCGAGGGTTCATCAAGGTGACGCACATCACCGGGAACTGCCCGCCCAGCGAGGCATCTTTGACCAGCACCGGGAAGCCTTGCTCTTCCAACCCCTTGATGCCCGCTACGATGCTGGGGAATTTTGCCAACACGTTCTGGGGAACATCCGGCAGCGCAATTTCTCCTTCAAGGATTTCCCGTTTAACGGCTCGCTCGAAAATTTCTGACAGGCATTGCACCTGAGCTTCGGCCAGCGTATTGCCGGCGCTCATGCCATTGCTGAGAAACAGATTTTCGATCAGGTTGGATGGGAAATACACCTCCTCCCCGTCCGATTGCCGGATATAAGGCAAGGCGCAGATGCCTCGCTTTACATTGCCAGAGTTGGTGTCGTACAAATGCGAGCCGCGCAAATCTCCGTCGGGGTTATATATTTCCAGGCAGTACTCATCGAGTATTTCCGCCGGCAACGCATCCTTACGGCCAGGCTTGAACCAACGCTCGTTCGGATAATGGACGAACGCAGCATTGGCAATATCTTCTCCCCAGAACTGATCGTTGTAGAAGAAATTACAGTTGATCCGCTCGATAAATTCGCCTAGCGCCGACGCTAAAGCACTTTCCTTAGTGGCGCCTTTCCCGTTGGTAAAACACATCGGCGAATGCGCATCGCGGATATGCAGCGACCAGACGTTCGGCACGATATTGCGCCACGAGGCGATTTCGATCTTCATGCCAAGATCGGCCAGGAGTCCGGACATATTGGCGATCGTCTGCTCCAAAGGCAGATCCTTACCCGCTATATAGGTGCGCGCCTCTGATTCTGTGCCGGGCAGCAGCAAGGCCTGCGCATCGGCGTCCAGGTTCTCGACCTCTTCAATGACGAACTCCGGCCCGGTTTGCACCACCTTCTTGACGGTGCAGCGATCGATTGAACGCAAGATGCCCTGGCGGTCCTTATCGGAAATATCCGCAGGCAACTCGACCTGAATTTTGAATATCTGGTTGTAGCGATTCTCCGGATCGACAATGTTGTTCTGCGATAGGCGAATGTTTTCGGTAGGGATACTGCGCGTCTGGCAATACAACTTTACGAAGTACGCGGCACATAGCGCCGACGAAGCCAGGAAATAGTCGAAAGGCCCCGGTGCCGAACCATCGCCCTTGTAACGAATCGGTTGATCGGCGACCACCGTGAAATCATCAAACTTGGCTTCGAGCCTGAGGTTGTCGAGAAAATTAACCTTGATTTCCATGCGGGATTACCAGAACGATACATTTGATCGCTATTATCCGGCTTCCAGGCTAGATGTCTTATTCTTTTGCGAGAAAGCAGTTCGCTATCAGGCACTCTTTCTGGCGGCTCAAACGTCGCTACGATGCATGGCGACGCTGCCTAACCGCCGGAAAATGAAAAGGCCCGCATCGCTGCGAGCCTTTGATTTCATTGGTGCCGGTGAGAGGAGTCGAACCCCCGACCTTCGCATTACGAAAGATCGGCACCTGTCATCGCAAAAGCTGGAAGCCAGTAAAAAAGGGGCCTCCGGCTTGCCTTCGTCGTCGCCCTGCGCCGCTCTCTGTAGATTCCGGTCTGTTTTGGGACACCCCGACCAGTGCACCGACCAGAACGCGAAGCACATCAAAAAACATCTTACAGAGTGCTTTTCAGAGTGCTACGCTATGTGCGCTTACCCCGTTCGCACAAATGACCTTACGAAGACCTAAATCAAGATAGCTCGGCCCACAGTAGAGAACCCATATTCGCTCAATGAAGCGTGACGGTTCGGCCCACAGATATGAACTCAGGCACCCTAGAAGCGCGGATAGCAGAGAACAGGTGGATATGGCGATGACTTACACGGTACTGGCTGACGTTGCGGCGTCGGTGACAGAACTAAAAAAGGACCCAATGGGCACCATTCGCGAAGGTGGCGGCGAAACGGTCGTGATCCTCAATCGAAACGAACCAGCCTTCTATGCCGTGCCGCCCGCACGCTATGAAGCCATGCTGGAGCTGATTGACGACCTGCGGCTCGCTGAAATCGTACGCGCTCGCGCTGGTGAACCTACTGTACGAGTAGATATCGATGACCTCATCGCGCAAGCCGGCGAAGCCGACTAAGTACGCCCTGGAGTTCAATACTCAAGCGCTCAAGGAGTGGGGCAAGCTGGGCAACACTATCCAGCTGCAGTTCGCCAAGAAGCTGAAAGAAAGGCTCGAAAATCCTCGAGTCGAGGCCGACAAGCTTCGGGACATGCCCAACTGCTACAAGATCAAGCTCCGCTCCATCGGCTACCGGCTGGTCTATGAAGTGATCGATAGCCGACTCGTCGTAACGGTGATCGCGGTAGGCAAGCGAGAGCGCAGCAAGGTTTATGGCAGCGCCGTCAGCCGCTTGTAAGCAGCCTCCAGCCGTGTGCCTGTAAATACGGGGCTTCCGTACATGAGGGTCATTGGCTAGTATCCGTTGCATCGTGTTTGAGGCTGAAAGGGCACCCCTTCCGCCTAAACAGTGGCGCTCCTGGGTCGGCCAGCACGCCCTCCCCTGCATGGAAGCCCGGCGACAAGCCAAAGGATAAGGACCAAGCCGAGCAACTCTCGCTCAAGATCAACTCCTACGAAAGCGTCAGCTACGAATCCTTCCCGCCAGCCCAGGGGCACAGCATCGCGACGCGTCATCATGTACTTAGCAGCCTGGTGCGGCACTGCAAGCAGGCCCGCCAGTATCTCCAGCGCAACGGCATCAGCTTTGTTGAACACGATATAGAGAAAAACCAGAACGCCCGCAGAGCCTATGATGCGATGGGCGGCAATGGCGTGCCCGTCATATTGGTAGAAAACAAGCGACTGAATGGATTTACCGTTGCAGATTTCCAGAGCAGTTACCCGTGACACGTCTCCAACAGAAAAATAAATCTGTCCCTTTTTTGTTATCTAGGATTATCGCTACCTCTAGAAAGGGTATCAATCAGATCTGGAACGAGTCTTTCGCTAAACCCGGATATAGCTCCTAACAACAGAAGAGAATATGTGCCCTCTTTGAAAAGACTAAACGCCAGTCCAGACATAGCAAGCGCGTATGCCAGCAGTCCAAATATACCTCCCATTAGCACTCTAAGCATACCCTGTAGCAAAACTAATTTATCTGAATTAAGATCACTAATTACAAGCTCATTAGATCTAGCAAGAACAGATAAGTATGTACCTACAAAACCGCCCGCAACAGGAATCAACGCAGGTCGAAGACTATCCGGCAAAAGGTAAAAGTAATACGCCACGAAGGACAACAAAACAAAAAAGCAAGTTAAAAAGGTCGCCAACCACAAATAATTAGACTTAAGTATATTTTCCGCAATCTCTTTAATCTGATGCCGAACGTCAGCATATATATTATCAATCTCGCTTTCTTCTGCGCATGAAAACGCTTCGGTAAATGCGATACCAATCTTCAATGAAGCCTTCTCTTTAGCATCCGCATCCAGCTCACCCAACAAGACACTCTGAGCATGAGCAAACGACTTTCTAAAGCCATGTAACGCACGACGCTCCTCTTTAGTTATCGCGTTACAATTGTAGTCAAGATTGGAAGATCCATTTATCCAAACCTGCAATTTCCGACTCAAAGCTATGACTCGCTTTGTCTTCGGCGTAGATGCTATGCGCTCCTTCAGCTCCTCAACTGCCTTATGAATACCTTCTTCGCCCTGCCCTGAAAGCACACTCGAAATCGCGATGGAATAGTGCGCATCTACTGCCGGATGATGCACCCCAAGAAACTTTTCTTGTGCCAATGCCATGACCGAGTCGATTTCTCTTAACCGCTCGATTTTATCAGCCGCAACCCCGTTAGAAGTCCACTGAACAGAGAAGTCCTCCTCGGTATAATAGATTACGTAATTAGAACCCTGCGAGGCCACATGCACTATTGTGGTATCTTCAGAAATCTTGACGCCAGGCTTATACGCTGAACAATCGTTATAATCGAAGAGTGCTTTTTTGAGATCCATTACATCGGCATCCATTCCCATGCCCCTTTAAGAATAAAAAATTTACGCCTTGACTGAAAAAACTGCTGGGCTGGTTACGCTGTTATTTGCTGCCCGCGTTTTGTTCCGCCAACTTTAGGTCCGCTTCGGCGTAGGCTGGGCTGACCTGCCCCTTCGCAGGATCGACCTCCCCTTTCCACACCCAAAGCTCGTACTCGGGGAACGCATCAAGCAATGCGTCCATGTCCTCGATGCGCACCTTCACCTTCAAGTTGTGCGCAACAGTTCCCCAGCGCCGTCGGTCAAGGCCTGTCTTTTTAGCAACGACTGCTGGGCTGAGGTATTTCACTAAGGCCCTGATGCGCTCTTCTCTCATTCCGAAAAATTCTAATATTCAATAGACAAACAGTTTGTCTGTCAAAATAGTTGTCTGTACAGTAGCCTCGACAGACAACATATTTGTCTGCCAGAACACCCGTTAATCACAGTTTATGAGCATTTCAAAGGCAGGGATAGGCGATGAGTACACAGCATCTAGAACAACCACCTTTCGACGTGAGCTTCGATCTGGACGGCAAGCGAGTGATCTATCTCGACTGCCGTAACGCGCTCACCTGCAGCAAGGAAACCTTCGCTGCCATGAACGGTGTTTCCGTCGACACCGTGATTGCCTGGATGCAGAGCGGCACGGTGCCCAGCATCAAGATGGGCCGCCCTCGCCTCGTCAACCTCGCACAGCTCCGCGCCGATCTGGCAAAGGGCAAAACCATCTTCGCCCAGGGGGACTACACCGATGAGTAAGTCGAACGCAGACCAAACCGGCAGCAACGTTGTGCCCCTGGGCGCGGCCATCAGCAACCTGTGCAGCATCGTGACCTTCGCCTCGGCCAGCGGCATTCCGGTGGAGGAAGTCGTTGAATGGGTAGAGAACGGCACGCTACCCAGCGTCACCTTTGCCGACTTCCGCATGGTGAACGTGGGCAAGCTGCGGTCCGACCTGCTGAGTGGAAAGGAGAGTTTCGCTGCAGGGGATTACAGCCATGACTAGCCAGCACGCCGTCGTGGATGCCGCCACTGCCCAGGAGTACATCGGCCAGACCGTTCTCGTTGAGCTGCACTGGGACGATGAGCCGGAATCCTACTGGTACTGCCTGCATATCGTAGGTGTCGCGCTGCCGATGGAAGGCGTTCACGACCAAGCGTATTTCCTGACCTTCGATCTCAACGCGCAGGAGCGCCACCCCAACGAAGTGTTCTTCTCGGACATTCGCACGATCAGGGTGATGCGGCACCGCGACCGGCATGGTTCCGGCAACGTACTGGGCCGTATCGCCCTCCCCAACTCTGCAAGGTCAAGGGCCGCGCTCCCGGCTCGTCGGAACAGCTTCACCGTTCCGTCGAACGGAAGCACGGGCGCAGCGCACCCTTGACCCTGCACGATCATGAACAGCCTATCGCTCGGAGTGTGGGGTAGCTTCTCCACCCCACACTCCCGAGCCCTCGGCGGCAAGAGCGGGATGACAAGGGCAGCGCCCTTGGTGTGCTTTGCTTTCGCCCGCCTCCCTCATACCTTCGCCGCGCAGCTGACCGAGCGCCCCCATCTGTTGTTTCTACTACTGATCGGCCTCATTCCCTGGAGCGCCTGGGTCGCCGCGCTGCCGCCCAACGGCAAACCCGCTCTGCTCGCCCCTCCCTATGAGCGCGCCTGCCCTAGTGATCCGATCGATTATTTCTCTGACCCAACCAACTGGATTGAGAAACCTTGGTGCGCGCTGGCCGAGCACTCTCACACGCGCGGAGGCACGAAGCGCGTGAGCGTGCGCAGCCAGCGCGCGCCGCCGCGCTGACGTCCCTGTAACACGTCAGATAACCAGTTGTGGATTCAGTGGCAAACGCTCAATAAAGGTAGAACTGATGCAAGTTAAAGATTTCATCCGCGTTGATCGCACCACCGGAGAAGAAAGCAGCAAAGGCCGGCTTTTTCTGGACATTGGCTATACGGGCTTCAAAGACCTCTTAGGCGTTCGCCTGCTCGGCTGCGGCGTCGATACGGTTCGCCAGCTGTACCGCGGATTGATCCGACCGGAGATCATGGCGCTGTTCGAGAAACCGGGCGCAATGGTCGAGTTTGCCGGGCAGATTTGGCATGCCGGGCGTGTGGGCCGGGACTCGGGATATCAGTACAAGCTGCAGAACGCTGACCTGGGCTTCATCCTGCTAATCAAGAACTTCAACGCCAAGCTGGAGCACATCGGCCTCATCTGAAAATCGAAGTGTCGCCGCACGCCATCGACGCGCTGTCACCGGAACGGCTGCAAGAGCGGATGGACTACTACGCTGCCGCCGTGATGACTCATCGGAAACGCAATCAGTGTGCCGTCCACCTTGCCCTGGATCTGCAAGGCTGGACACCTCCGGTAGATCTGGTCGCCCGCCTCCATTGCCGGGCCAGGACGCACCGCGACATCTCGGGCATCAACCAGATTGAGTGGGCCACCAAGTCGAGCGTCTACGGGCGGGGTGAAACCTCAATGTTCGGTTCTGCCGGTGGTGTGCAGCTGTGCATCTACAACAAGACCGAGCAGGCCCGCGCGACCGACAAGCTTGACTTCTGGGAAAGCGTCTGGCGGCGTCGTGATTCGTTCGATGCTGGCGACCCGGACAACTACGATCCATCCCAGGATGTGTGGCGGGTCGAGCTGCGTTATCACCATTCGGTCATCCAGCAGTTCGCCAGCGGCTCGATTGACGTGAAGACCGGCAAAGCCATCGAGACGGATTCCTTCGATACCTTCTCCGCTCACCTTGACGGTCTGTGGCGCTACGGTCTGCGCCAGTTCAAGTTGATCGCCCGCCCGGGTTACTACGAGCCGATCTGGACACTGATGCGCGATGACGTGCGGGTTGATGTGGCGGTGGATTCGCTGATCGATGACACCGAGTACAAACGCTACTACAAGACCTCTCGAGGCTTCTCGGGCAAGAACGTGGAGCTGTTCCTGGGAAACTTCGTAAGCCTGCTGGCAAGGGAGCGGGTGGGCGCTAAGAAGGCATTCGAGACCCTACAGCAATGGGATTGCTGGCCGGTCATCCGCGATCACTACGCCGCCAAGGAGATGAGCGAGCGGGATCTATACAAGCACATCAGGGCATTGCTTGAGGAACGCCATGTTCGCTGGGGGCGTGCCGTTTGATCACCAAGGGACCGAACGGCTGGGACGTAGATTTCTGGCTGGATAGAACCGCCGGCATCCGCAAGCGTAAACGCGCCTTTCGCACCAGAAGCGAAGCCGAACGTTGGGTGGCAGACCTGCGTCGAGACTATAGCCGTCGTGGCCGTGATCCCGGTGAGCGCTTAGCCGATCTGGTGCAAGTCTGGTACGAGCTGCACGGGGTACAGCTCAAGGACCAGCGACGCTACGGGCGAACCCTGGCGATTGTCGAAGCCCTGGGTAATCCGATTGCCTCATCGCTGACCGCCCTGGAGTTCAGTCGCTATCGGGCCGAACGGCTCAAGAGCTGCACCCCGGCAACGGTGAACCACGAGCATCGGTATCTGAAAGCCGTCTTCAACGAATTGATCCGTCTGGGCGTCTGGCATGAAGCCAATCCGCTCGCCAATCTGCGGCAACTGCGTATCGACGAAACCGAGCTGACCTTTCTCACCCTGGACGAATGCCGACTGGTGCTGAATGAATGCGCCCGCTCGACCAACAGCCATACCCTGCCCGTCGCGAAACTCTGCTTGGCTACCGGCGCCCGCTGGGACGAGGCTGAATCGATCACCCGCAATCAGCTCGCCAATGGACAGGTACGATTCTCTCGGACGAAGAATGGTCGCGTCCGCTCGATCCCGGTGCCTGATGACTTGGTGAAGCTAATGCTGGAGCGTGGCTACCCTGGATCGGGCCGGCTGTTCAGCTCCTGTCGATCGGCGTTCCGCAAAGCCTACGAACGCACCGGTCTGCATACCCCCGGCCAGCTGACCCACATCCTGCGGCACACCTTCGCCAGTCACTACATGATGCAGGGCGGCAACATCCTCACGCTGCAACGAATCCTGGGGCACGGCGATATCAAGATGACGATGCGTTACTCGCACCTGGCGCCGGATCACTTCGCGACCGCCCTCACCCATTCGCCGTTCGCATTGCTGAGACAAGAACGGGACACTTGTGAGACACCATCCCAAACGAAAAAGGGCTAGCCGAAGCTAACCCTTTGATTTCATTGGTGCCGGTGAGAGGAGTCGAACCCCAGACCTTCGCATTACGAATGCGCTGCTCTACCTACTGAGCTACACCGGCGCCGGGCGGCGCATTATCGAATTTCGCCGGTGCGGACTCAAGCCCGCACCGGCGAAACAAACGCTATCACCGACCTAAGTCGACTCAGCGTGGCGCTGCGTTATATACCGGCTGACGTCGTACCGGCAGTACCAGTCGAGCCGGAGTTCGAGCGGTTGCTATCGCTGCTGTTGCTGACGTCCTGCTTGACGCGATTCGCCACTTCTTCACCTTTGGCGGAAGCTTTTTGATAGCCCTCTTCCGCTTTGTGGCGAAGCTGATCGGTCATGCGATCGCTGGCCTCACCGAGCATTTCGTCTTCACGACGGGATGGTGGGACCGATGCAGCAATCAAAGCGCCCAAAGCGATACCGATCGCACCAAGAGCCAAGGGCTGCTCCTGCAACAGCTGGTTGAATCCGCCACGCGCCCGGTCTGCACCACCGCGAAGCCGCGCAGATGCCTGACGACTGGAGTCGCTTGCTCGAGTGCGCGCACTGCCCAACGACTCGGAAACGCTCTGACCCATATGGCTGGCCTTTTCTTTCATGCTGGCACCTTGCTGCTTGATGCCAGCGGTTTTGGCGGACAGCTTGTCACCCATCGACGGGCCATTCGAACCAGTGTTGTAACCCGCTGTGGTGACGTTGGAGTGAGGCTGGCGATTCTGCCCAGCCATCATCCAGATCAGGCCGATCGAGGTGAGCACGGTCGGCACCGGATTGGCCTTTACCGTATTGCTAAGGTTACTGAAGAACTCGCCACCGCCACCTTTGACGTAGCCCAGTGCGGTATCGATCAACTCACCGGGAGACAGCTTGTTCTCAAGCGCATGAACAATGTTGCCGATCTCGGTACGGGTCTGATCGATCTCTCGCTCTAGCTCGTTCGGATCCTTTTGCGCTTCGGCATCAATCTGATTACGTGTGCTCATGATGTGTGCCCCTTCACAGCTTCTTTATCCTTATTGACCGAATGAATGGTGCGCTCCGGCTTGAACGAAGAAGCCTGAAACTTCTTCTTGCCGGACGACACCATGATCAACCCGATAACCACTACGACAGCGCCGACGATCAGCGCGGCGAGCCAAGGCTCCACCACGTTGCTCAGCCCGTATACGGCCGACATCAGTAGAACGATGAATCCGCCGAGAAGCACTGCACCGCCGGTAGCGACGCTGCCAGCACCCGCTTTGGTCGCGCGGATCGACTCGGTCATTTCAGCCTTCGCCAGCGCCAGCTCCTTGGTGATCAAGGACGGCACTTCGTGCGTTAGCTGACGAAGCAGTCCACCTACAGAAGTGTCGCTTTCGGCGCGGTGGCCAGGCTCTGCGGTCGTATTGGCTGTGGAGGTCGTGTTCGTTGTCTTACGTGCTTCACTCATGGGAAAAGTCCTCCGTCGGTACCCTTGCCGTCGCGGCTGGTAGTGGAACCCGTGCTGCTGGAGCCAGCGTTCGAGCCAACACCCAACCCGTTGCTGGTATTGGCGCCAGTACGGGCGCCCGTCCCAGTGGAGCCTGTGCCAAGGCCTGTTCCAACGCCGGTAGCTGAGCCGGTACCTACAGAGGTTCCGGTGGTCGGCCTGGAAGTGCTGGTTGCAGACGAAACGCCTGCATTGCTAACACTACCGATAGAGCCCGGCTCACCTGTGCTGAGACGATCGTTTAGCTCATCTTGGTCGGAACTGTGATGGCTGCTGGAGCCACCGACCGCATGGCTGCTCTGATGGCCATAATCTTCTTGCGATGCACGCTTGCTCGAAGCGCGGGCAAAACGGGTAAGGCCGAAGCCCAAAGCTACACTCCCGGTGAGGAACAGAGCGGGGTTATTTCGTGCAAGACGATTCACGTCTTGGAACAGCTCGTCCACGCTCTTGCCACGCAGACTATCGGAGAACTGCACCATGCTTTGCGCCATGTCAGAGACGTAGTTGGACAGCCCAAAGCGGTCTTGCCCTTCTAGCTCTTGAGCAGCAGCTTTAGCACTTTGGGCGACTTTCTCAATTTCATCAGCTGCGGTTTCCCGATAGCCTTCCAACTGAGATTTGCCCTGAGTTTTTACCTGATCGGCCGCTTGACGAGCTTTCGCCTTGGCATCTTCAGTGGCATGTCCGGCTGTGCTGGAGCCTGTATTGGAGCTTTGATTTGAGGTATGGCTTCCACTCGACCCCGTGCTCGAACTCGTCGAGCTGGTGGCGTTAGAGCCAGTGGAGCTGGTTGTGGAATTGGGGCCGGTCTTAGGTTGGCCACCGTAACCAGTAATTTCTTCGTCGGGTGTAGTCATTTGATTCACCTTTTATATGGCTTGGCCGGAAGACCACGGTCCGTAGGGACACAGTAGGAGCGGTGAGCCGCGAACTGTGTATTTTCGGTGCGCACATATATGGTGACCGGGGGTAGATTTTTGAGTTCCATTCTTTCGGGACCATGAGAAGTGCCCTTCACAAGCTCATGAAAACTAAACACGAAATGAACTTCGGCCACTTCGCCAAGTGGCACTTCGCCAACCATTTCGCGCTATGCCGCATGAATACTGCGTTAAAGCGAAGCGGCAAATAGCAAGCGAAACGGCAACATGTGCATTCGTTGTATGTATCGCTGATTGCCAAACTCATCTCGCGATAGTTTCAGAGCGGAACCGCAGCCGACGAGCTGCACTGTTATTCGCAGACAAGAATCCCCCAGACAATAAAAACGGGCCCGAAGGCCCGTTCTTTAAATCAGTCGCTGTTACAGCGGACCGATGGTGGAGCATGTCTTCTTGGCAGCGGCATGCTTTTGCAGCGGAGCCAGCTGTGGACGATGCTTACCGCTTCGAACATCCAGAGACATGATGTTCTCTCCCCAGCGCGGACCGGCAGCCCAGTAGGTGCTCGGGATGCAGTTCTCAGCAAGGTAAGCCAGCAGGTTGTCGGTAGCGACTACAGCAGATGGAGAGAAGTCCGGAATGCCATGCTCGCCGATGTAACCACGCAGCTTGTTTTTCTTCAGCCACTCGACCCAAGGCTTCACCCGCTCAACACCCAGCATCGGTGCGAAGGTTTCAGCGCGCTTGGTGTAGGTACCGGAGTAATCGAAGTCCAGGTACTGGTGCGCTTCGTATACCAGGTTGTTCTTCGGATCGCGCATCCACGGATCATTGATCAGCGAGGTGTTGTATTTCTGCCAATGGAAAGCGCTGGAGTAACGGTCGCCAGCGACCATGATCCAGGTGCTCGGGTCGATCTTGCGGATCGCCTGACCAGCAGCCTGTGCAGTTTGCGGCCACATGTTGTTGCCAGTGTTGTAAGGCTCGTTCATCAGCCCGTAGCCATACAGCGCAGGGTGCTTGGACAGCGCTACCGCAATCTTGCGCCAGGTCTCGGCGAACTGGGCGCGCGGCACTTCCGGCGAGTTAATTACCTTGCCGTAGTAGCGATAGTAGTTGTGCATATCCAAGATGATCTTGATGCCGTGCTTTTGCGCATAATCAAGCGACTGCTTGATGCGGCCCAGTTCGGCTGCGTCCAGTTCGGTACCCAGCTTGGGCTGGATACGCTCCCAGAGGAAGCCCAGGCGAACCAGCTTGAAGCCGAGCCCGGCGTGACGCTTGTAGTAGGACTCGTCCGCGTAGGTATAGCCCTTATTGTAGATACCCGGAACAGTGCCCGGATCGAACACGCCCGAACCGAAGTTCACACCAACCAGATCGATACCGCTGCCATCGCTGACCACCGGAGCCGGAGCAGGCGCTGGAGTCGGGGCTGGTGCAGGGGTTGGCGCTGGAGCAGGGGTTGGCGCTGGAGCAGGCGCAACGGCCGCTGGCGGGGTAGCCGTGCCGGTGCTGCTGGATACAACACTGATGGTCTTGGGATAGCCGACAGCGCTGGCGGACAGCGCAGTGCCTTTAAGCATGACAGAGAGATGCGCGCCTACGTCATAGACCGCAGCGACCGTACGCACCTGGCCATCGGCCAACTTGACCGATGAACCGACTGCGAACGCGGCCTTGTTTGCACCGGTGTCCGGGATCGAGAAGCCGGCGGACTTGCGATAGATGCCGCTCTCCCAATCGGAGTTGGTGAAGCTGTTCATCGAAGCGGTGTAAGTGCTGCTAGGTGCACTGGGGGCGGTTACAACCGGAGCCGGGGCAGCTGGCGCGCTAGGGGCTGCAGTCGCAACCACGGTGCTTACGGTGCGCGGGGCGCCGACTTTTCCGCCATCCAACAGACCACCATGTACGTAGATGCTTAGATTGCTTCCAACCTTGAAGACCTTGGAAATCTTGCGTACCTGGCCGTCAGCGAACTTGATCTGAACGCCCGGCTTGAATGCAGCGATCGAAGCCGAAGTGGCCGGCACGGACAACGCGGCGGTGCGACGCCATACGCCGTTAAGGAAATCGTTACTGGTGAACTTGTTGATCGAAGACGTGAAAGCGGTCGAGGAAGAGGTACTTGCTGTGACGGCAGCAGCCACTTCGCCTGTAAAGGTAACAGCACTGAATACTGCAGCGAGCGCGATAGAACGAACGAGTGCCTTAGGGGCGCCCATAAATACATTGGTAGACATTTAGTCTCTCCGAAACTTAATACTTCTAAAGGCCGGAGCCTTTAAAAAAGTAGCGGGAGTTGTAATTAAGTCGTACAGGCGCTTGGGGCAGATGCATCACTTGCGCAACCGGACGAACCGCGTTGCAACGACACCGGATCACCAGTAGTGAAACCCGGCAATCCGTTGCGTGGCGTCTTTATAATAGGTTTCCAAAACGATTCAAAATTTATTTGACGGGTTTAGATCGCCAATCCTACGTCACAATTTTGACCGGCCATTAATCCGCTATTATTACGTGGCTTAGTGCCATCACTGCAAATAGGGTTTAATCCGCTTTAGCCCGTTGCGGTTACACCAGCTACAGCGTCATTTTTTTGAATCCCTAGAGCGGTCGCTAAGCACAGGCCTATTAATTAACCCGACAAACGGTAGACGTAAGGAAACCTGATTTCCGGTCGCTGATAGAGGAGGAAGCATCGCTTCCACTCATGAAAGAAGGCGTGGCTATGGCGAAATCGAAGATGGAGAAACGATCTATGTCGCAAGAACGATTCGAAAAGGGTGACCACGTACGCTGGAATTCTGAAGCCGGGCACGTCACGGGGCGCATCGTCAAAGTGCATACCCGAGACACCGACTACAAAGGCCACACGCGACACGCCAGCCCTGAAGAACCTCAATACGAGATCGAAAGCGACAAGACCGATCACGTTGCAATGCACAAGGGCGGCGCGCTGAGCCGGATTAAATGAGCCCGGTTCAGCCCCAGCAGATCTGGACCGTCGGCCATTCCACCCGAACAACCGAGACCTTCATCGCCTTACTGGAGCACTACGGCATCCAGGCCATCGCCGATGTGCGGCGTTTTCCGGGCTCAAGGCGGTTACCGCAATTCATGTCGGCAACCCTCGAAGCCTCGCTCGCCGAGCATGGGATCGCCTATGAGTGGATCGAAGCGCTTGGGGGCCGGCGGCGGGCCACGCCGGGACCGAGCGCGAGCGCGAGCGCATGGCGCAATAGCTCCTTTCGTGGCTACGCCGAACACCTGCACACCGACGAGTTCGCCTGCGGGATACAACAGCTCTTGCGCTTGGCAGCCGAGAAACCCACCGCGATCATGTGTGCCGAAGTGCTCTGGTGGCGATGCCACCGCTCCATGGTGTCGGATGTTCTGAAGTTGCGCGGCGTCGAAGTGCTGCATATCCAGGACGAACAACGCCTGACACGCCACCCCTATACCTCGCCAGCAAGACTCAACCACGGTGAGTTGGTTTATGACGAGGGCATCGGGCAGCCGCTTAAGACATCCGAACCAGGCATTGGCTAGCGCCGATTCCATCGCAAGAGCAACCAGGTCGTGGCGTGCCTGCAGATGCTCCGACCGCATCTGTCAGCTCCCTATGCGAAAAGACCTTCGGCGCTGATCAGAAGGCGTCGATACCGTCCATGCGACAAAACTGCCTACCCGCCGCAGAAACTTTTTCAGGGGAGCAGCTTCTTATTGCCAGATGTACTTCAAGCATCGTGCGGCATAACCCACTCTAAGAATGGTGCTCCGCTGGGAACCACGCGTGTCGCACAGGCGGCTCGCCCACCGGGAAGGGAGTTCGAGTGAATAGCCTCCTTATGGGCAAACTGCTCGCAGCCCGACAACAACTGGCCGGAAACGCCTCCGCCAAGGTGTTCAAGGGCATGGCGACGCTGGCCGTCGGCAACGGCTTGGCCCGGATTGTTGGCCTCGCATCTATCCCGCTCCTCACTCGCATCTACAGCCCCGAGCATTTCGCTGTCCTGTCGGTCTTTACCGCGCTGCTGCTGATTCTTACCCCCATGATGACGCTGCGCTACGAGCTCGCGGTTCCGCTGCCTAGCAGGGACGGCACTGCGATGACGCTGATGGTTCTGTCCGCGATCTTCGTAACCGTGGCAACAGTAACGGTGAGCGTCCTGTTGTGGCTCGCCGGCCCCGCTTTGCTGACCCTGGTCTCAATGGAAGCGCTGATGCCGTATCGCTGGATGCTAGGGGTCGCATTGACGAGCGCGGGTATCTATGAGGTGCTGTTGATCTGGGCCGTACGCCGACGCGCCTATCCGGCCATCGCACGCACCCAGCTGCAGCAGAGCGTTGTGGGTTCGATTGCCAAGGTGGCGCTGGGATTGCTGGGACTAAAGCCGGTCGGGCTACTGGCTGGCCAGGTGTTGGGGGCTGGCACGGGAACAATCAGGCTGATGCGGTTGTTCGATGCTGATGTGAAGCGCTACTGGCGCCACGTCACATTGTTACGGGCCTGGCGGCTAATGCGGCATTACCGAAGCTTTCCTATCTACCGCCTGCCTTCACAGTTGCTGCAGATATTCTCCAGCCAGGCGCCTTTGCTGCTAACCGCCGCGCTCTACGACCCGCGGACGACGGGCCAACTCGGGCTGGCCATGATGACGCTGGCTTTACCGATGAATCTGCTCGGGCATTCGACCAGCAAGGCCTATTACGCTGAAATCGCCACTATTGGGCGTAAGCGCCCCACGGAAATTCGTACGCTGACCTATTCGGTGATCAAGCGGTTGCTCGCCCTCGCGCTCGCGCCGACGCTACTACTGCTGCTCTTCGGTGAGCGAATATTTGCGTTGGCGTTTGGCACTGAATGGACGATGGCGGGCGAAATGGCGTCGTTATTGGCGATTTATCTGTTGTTCCAATTCATGCATGCGCCCGCTTCGCATCTGCTTTCGGTCTTCCAGGGGCAGCGGCTGCTGTTGGCATTGAACATACAACGGGCTGTGCTCACCCTCGCCTGCTTCGCCAGCGGTTACCTGCTTGAGCTGCCGATTACTTCGGTTTTGCTGGTTTACGCCATCACGCTCTCGGCGCATTACCTGTTCAGCCTGCTGATGTCGTTACGCGTGATTCCACGATAGTCATCACCGCCTTTCTGCCGTGACCCTCCATGGCCATGCGACAGACAGCGGAGATGGCTCAGGGCTCGCGCTTTAGCGCGTTCCAGTCACCTACACGGCGAGCACTGGAGAGTGCGTTACGCGACAGGTAATAGAAGAAGACGGGAATACCGATGGCATAACGCTTGAACAGCCGGCGCGGCTCGATGAGCATGCGGAATGCCCACTCCAGCCCCAGGCGACGAAAGACAATGGGTGCACGGGGGAAACGTTGCGCCGAAAAGTCCAGAATGGCGCCGCCGCAAATCAGCAGCGCACGGGTATCCATGGCCTTCTGCAGGTGCAGCGCAACGCGCTCCTGCTTGGGCATACCCATGGCCAGCACGATGATTGGATAGCGACCAGGCACGTGTTGCTTCTGGTAGAACGCCAGATAATCCTCGGGCGCCTTGAAGCCATCGATGGCATGGAAATGCCTGTTTCCGAACAGGTTGCGCGCACCCTCGCTGAGCCAGGGTTCACGGGTGCCCATGGCAAACAGCTCGTAGCGGTCTTTGGACTCGCCTACCAGATCCTCGATCAGCTCAGGAATGAAGTCTGACCCATTGAGGTTGGCCTTGGGATCCCGCCCATTGAATGAGCAGGCCATCTTGATGCCTATCCCGTCGCGCAGGAGGTAGTTGACCTGCAGAAAGCTATCCAACACCGCCGGCTGACGCTGCGCAATGTTGTAGCCGTGCTGATTGAGAAAGCCAAGAATCGTCGGTGAGTCACGCTTTTTCAGTTCAGAGATGAAAGGACCTGTATCGGCTTCTTCCAGTAGTTTCAGCTTCCCTATCAAAGGATCCATCCTTTTGGTGAGGGGATTTTTCATAAATAGATTCTCTGTTTGTAACCCGTGAAAAAAGTTGTTGGCGTCCGACAGCAATCTTGGTGGTCGTGCGCCGCCAGGCGGAAAGATTCGCCTGTCAAAAATGAACAATGCCTGCCGTCACCGGACAAACGAAGCAGCCGCAGCCGCGGTATCGTCCCAAAGAGCAGAATGAGGTAGTGAGATGTTAAGGACACGCAGCGCTTCGGACCGGTCAAAAGGAATACTCCTCGGACTCACGCTTGCCCTCTCGAGTGCCGCTAGCTACGCAGAAAATATCGATCTGGTTGGATTGAATATTGGCGGAGCCGCATTTTCCGGTAATGTCATCCCCGGAAAATATAAAACAAATTATTTCTTCCCTGCGCCCGGCTACCTTGCCCAGTGGAAAGCCAAGGGTATCGAGACCATCCGCTTCCCCATTATGTGGGAGCGCCTGCAACCAGCATTGAATGCCGAACTTGACGAGGACTATGCGGAACTGATCGACCAGACTCTGCAACAGGCCGCTCAATACGACATGCGCGTCATCCTCGATATTCATAACTATGCCCGTTATCGCAAGCAGATAATCGGCACTGAGGCCGTGCCGATATCGGCATATGCCGATCTGCTCGAACGTGTGGCCAAGCGTTGGAAAGATGAAAAAGGCCTTTATGCCTACGACATCATGAACGAGCCACATGGCGCCGATGAATACTGGCCGGCTGCCGCTCAGGCCGGTATCGACGCCATCAGAAAACATGACCAGAAGCGGCCCCTGCTTATCGAGGGCAACTTCTGGTCCAGCAGTTATCGCTGGCCGAAATTCAATGATCCGTTGTTGCAACTGAATGACCCCTCCGACAAGTTGATATTTTCAGCTCACCTGTACATCGATAAACATGGCAGCGGACATTACAAGGAGCCGCTGGAGAAAAACTTCGACACCATGCTAGGCGTCAAGCGCGTCAAACCCTTTATCGACTGGCTGATCGAGCACGACAAACAAGGCCATATTGGCGAGTTCGGCATTCCCGCCGATGAACCTCGCTACCTCGAAGCCATGGATAACTTGTTGGCTTATCTGCAGGAGCACTGCATCCCGATTACCTACTGGGCGGCGGGCTCTTCCTGGGGCAAATACAAACTATCCGTCGAGCCCACCAAGGACGGCCGAGACCGCCCTCAGTGGGATGTACTCAGCAAATACGTCGGCCAGGGCGAATGCACTCGCATCGGACCTAACCACTGACTGTATTCATGCGGACGGCAGGTTGGTTGCAAACCTTGGATACACAACCAACCTCGCCTTCAACTCTTCGATGATGGCGCTACGGGCGCCCACCTGCTCAATATCGACTTGGCCTTCCCAATCAGTTTCGCTTTGAGACTGTGAGTTTTCCGCAGCGTATTGGCCTTGAGGTTGTAGACCTGCCCAGGCACATACATCTCATTGGTCTCGATGCAGTAGACCGGCTTGCGGCTGAGCTTCATGATCTCGACGGCCTGCCTAACTTCGCTTTCGACGAACAATCGTGTCAGCGGTTGCTTGGCATACACCTCCGCCTTGAACTTGTGATGGATGTTCAAGCGCCGGCGTTCTTCGGCGGTGGGCAGATCCAGCATGTGCAGCGTTCCGTACTGCACGCCGTTGCGTTCCAGCCATTCTTCCGTTTCGGCGCGATACTTCTCCAGCCGACTGGTCACCAAGTGCGCGACCTTGACCGAGGGAATGAATAAAGGGCGCGTGCAGCTGAGAAATTCCCGATAGTTCGGGCCGTCATCGTTCTCTTCGTTGGTCGGGTCGATACAGAGCACACCGTCGATATCCAGGCACGCTTGCGCCAGGTAAGGATGGTGCATGACGTTCCATTCGAAGACCCGAGGCTGTTCGACGAGCTCGAGGTGAAAGTCGACATGGTGCCGATTATGTTTCTCGGCAAATACCGCCATGGTCACCACATGGCCGTCATAGCTCGCACGAACCTGTTCTTCCGCGGCACGCATGGACTTAGCCGATGAAATACTGTCGTCGACCAGCAGAATCTTTTTCGCCTCCCTTGGTTTGACCAGTTCAGCATGCTTGTAGGTGCGGGTACTGCCCTTCTTCAGGTCGTCGTTGCGCAGGAATGAGTAGAGATCCGTCAACGGAAGATTCTGTTTCAGCGCAATGATGCTGGCGACCAACATCCCACTTCTTGGTATGCCGACAACCAGATCGACATCGTTGGGAATTTTGCCGGCACATTCTGTACTCAGCCGCGACAGATCATTCAGGCTTCGGTAATTCATCGAACTCTCTCCTGCACCCTGTTCTTTTGACAGTCCATTTTCTTAGGTCGGTTACCTGTTGCTCAGCGCCCCAACGAGGCGCGCAATTGCTTGGAGTGCGTATGCACGTAATGCAGCGCATAGAGCGCTAACGCATTAGGTTTGGAAAAATTCAGAAAGCGCTGCCTGATATCCATGTCTTCACGAATCGCCTCGAAGCGTCGTTTATGTGAAACACCGGTTGTATCGAAAATGCACAGCGGGAAAGGCAACTGAAGAACTTCAGCCTGCAGGTCCAGCCCTTGGAGAAACTCGAGCAGCAAGCAGTAATCGGCCGACAACTTGTAATCCAACCGGAACTTGAACCGCTGCAGCCGCTCGTTCTCGAAGTACATCGTTTGATGGCTAGCCGGCAAACCGAGCGGTGCGCGCTCAATGGGCCGAGCGGCGGTAAGCTTCAACTCGCCGCTAGCTTCTTTGCGATAAAAATCGCCGTAAATGAATTTTGGTGCGACGGTGGCATTCGTTAATTCTTCATTGATCCGCTCAAGTACATTCGGATCAGCAAAGGAATCGCCACTGTTTAGAAACAGGGTATAGCCGGGGGTCTCAACGGCTCTTTGGCGCCCTTTTTCCATTGCATCGTAGATGCCTTTGTCCGGCTCTATCGTTATTTCTGCCTGACTGTCATCCAGGCTTCTTAACCACTCACCACTGCCATCTTTTGACGCACCGTCAATTACGATCCAGCGAAAGTTCCGGTGAGTCTGGCTGGCCAGGCTCCGATAGGTTTCCTTCAGGCCATCAAAATTATTCCAGTTTATAGTTACGATACTGAAACTGACCATAATTCACCTGTTCTAGACTTGCATTGAGAGGAGCATCCGCCATCTGCAACTTGGCGTAATAGAGAAAGAACGCAGCCGCCATTCCATACACGTCGCCCGAGAACGTCAGCGCGTTGGACAGAGTGATATTCAGCATGCTCACCACGAACGAAAGCTGTAATGCGGCAAGAAGGTTGCCCTTGTCCGAACACTGGCGCATGACCCAGATGAAGCCGCCATAGAACATCAGGACTACGACTGGCGTCAGGAAACCGTAGCGGTGATAGACGCCGAATATTCCGACATCCGCCAGATAGAAGTGCGAGTTATAGATCCTTGAGAACCCGCCATTCCATTGCAGGGACAGCGCGCCCATACCGAAATAATTGTTCGCGCTGATGGCGTCGAGAATCACCGAAACAGTTGTGTCACGCACCCCAGGCCCGGATGTCGCATCGAACAGCAAGGCGTCGAAGCGTGCGAACTGCTCGTGATAAAACTCCGGAACCAGCAGATACGACACCACCAGAACTATCACACCCAGCGCACTCAGCTTCATTAACGAGTCGATACGCTTGCGGAAAACCCATACCCCGGCCAGCGCCCAGACGAGCATGGTCTGGCGTGTTTGCATGACCAACCAAAGGTAGGCGACGAAATAGAGAAGAATGGCCAGCCGCCCAAGAGTGACGCGGTCCTTCATGCTGTACATCACCATGAACACGGCAACGGTCACGAACGGCGAGCCGATACGAAAACGATTCGGGCGCAGCAGGTCTTCATACTGCGTCCAGTCATCGACGGTGAACGCGGCGATCTGGTTCTGGGGAATGATCCCTAAGTAGTAGGCAAAGCCCAGCGTCGCGCAAAACAGTGCGACATAGAGAAAGTACTTCGCCAGCTCTTCCTGGGTGGGAGATGCCTTGATCAACAAGAACAGCGTCGGAAAGAACACCAGGTACTGGAAGAAACGACGTTCTTCCAGCAAGCCATACGCCAGCGGCTGACCGAAGTTCAGGTTGGCGAGTACCGCCGATATCACCGGTAACAGGCAGCCCATGAAAATGATCCACAGGCTCGTCTTGGACTGATAGACCCATTTCCACGCTACGAACAGACAGGCCGTTGCCGCAACCACCAGCAGCAGGAACAGCTCTTGGAAGTACGCGATCCCGGCCCGTTTGTCATCCGTCAGGAAGAAGCAGGTCGAGTTCAGCAGTAACAGGATGAACAACAGATTCTTGTACGCCAGAACTTTCCTTAACAAGCGCTCTCTCCAGTATCCGATTGACGGGCGAAACATAGAACCGAGCAGCCCATCCTGATGACTTGGATGAGGCGGCCCACTGCGGCGAGGAAAACGTGCGCCATGGATGGACAACAGCAGCGGACGAAAGGTCCGCTGCTGCAAGATGCATCCCTGGCGGCAGCTCTTTCGGTCAGTGACGCGCCTGGTGCTGGTTTTCGACGAACCAGCGATAGGCGTCGCGCAGACCGTCTTCCAGACTGATGCTCGACTGCCAGCCCAGCGCCTTGAGGCGCGAGACATCCATCAGCTTGCGCGGCGTGCCATCCGGCTTGCTGCTGTCGAACTTCAACTCACCCTGGTATTCGGTGACCCGCGCAATGGTTTCCGCCAGTTCGCGGATGCTGCAGTCCACGCCAGTACCGACGTTGATGTGCGAAAGCATCGGCTGGGTGTGGGCCTGATAGGTTTCGTCGTCCAGTTCCATCACATGCACACTGGCGGCGGCCATGTCGTCGACATGGAGAAATTCACGCTGAGGCTTGCCACTGCCCCAGATCACCACTTCGTTGTCGCCACGCTGGGTCGCTTCGTGAAAGCGCTTGAGCAGCGCTGGCACCACGTGGCTGTTTTCCGGATGGAAGTTGTCGTTGGGACCGTAGAGATTGGTCGGCATGACGCTGCGATAGTCCCGCCCATACTGGCGGTTGTAGCTTTCACAGAGCTTGATGCCGGCGATTTTCGCAACCGCGTAAGGCTCATTGGTCGGTTCCAGCACGCCGGTCACCAGCGCCTCTTCTTTCATCGGCTGCTCGGCATGCTTTGGATAGATGCAGGACGAGCCAAGGAACAACAGCTTGTTCACATCGTTGACGTGCGCCGCGTGGATGATGTTCGCCTCGACCATCAGGTTCTGATAGATGAACTCGGCCGGATAGGTGTTGTTGGCGTGGATACCGCCGACCTTGGCCGAGGCCATGTACACCTGATCGATTTTGTTTTCAGCAAAGAAGGCATTGACCGCCGCCTGATCGACCAGATCCAGCTCTTCACGACCGCGCGTGATGAGGTTGGTGTATCCCAGCGCTTGCAAGCGGCGGACAATCGCAGAACCCACCATGCCACGATGTCCAGCAACGAAAATACGTGCGTCACGATTCATATTCAGTTCTCCACACTCACTGGAATTTCGAAACCGTGCTCTTTGAGCAGGGCATGGCGCTGGGCGACCTTGAGGTCCTCACGAACCATTTCGGCGCACATTTCCTGCACGCTGATCTCAGGCGTCCAGCCCAGTTTGTTCTTGGCATTGCTCGGATCGCCGAGCAGGGTTTCCACTTCCGCGGGACGGAAGTAGCGCGGGTCGATACGGACAACAACGTCACCGACCTTCAGTGCCGGCGCCTTGTCCCCTTCGATACCGGCAATGATGGCGCGTTCTTCGACGCCGCTCCCTTCGAAGCGCAGCTCAACGCCCAGCTCGGCAGCCGACCACTTGATGAACTCACGCACCGAGTACTGCACGCCGGTCGCGATGACGAAGTCTTCGGCCTGATCCTGCTGCAGCATCATCCACTGCATGCGCACGTAGTCTTTGGCATGTCCCCAGTCGCGTAGCGCATCGAGGTTGCCCATGTGCAGGCACGTCTCGAGCCCCTGGGCGATGTTCGCCAGGCCCCGGGTGATCTTGCGCGTCACGAAGGTCTCGCCACGGCGTGGCGACTCGTGGTTGAAGAGAATCCCGTTGCAGGCGTACATACCGTAGGCTTCGCGGTAGTTCACGGTGATCCAGTAGGCATAGAGCTTGGCCACCGCATAAGGAGAACGCGGGTAGAACGGCGTGGTTTCCTTCTGCGGGATCTCCTGGACCAGGCCATAGAGCTCGGAAGTCGAGGCCTGGTAGAAGCGTGTCTTCTTTTCCAGGCCCAGCAGGCGAATGGCTTCAAGGATGCGCAAAGCGCCCATCCCATCGACATCGGCGGTGTATTCAGGCGACTCGAAGCTGACCGCGACGTGGGACTGCGCGCCGAGGTTGTAGACCTCGTCCGGCTGGACTTCCTGGATGATGCGGGTCAGGTTCGACGAATCGGTCAGGTCGCCGTAGTGCAGCACGAAGTTCTGGTCTTCAACGTGACGGTCCTGATAGATGTGGTCGACCCGCTGCGTATTGAACGACGACGCACGGCGTTTGATGCCATGTACCTCGTAGCCCTTTTCCAGCAGAAACTCAGCGAGATAGGAACCGTCCTGGCCAGTAATTCCGGTGATCAGCGCGCGTTTCTTTTCCATTTCAGAGTACCTGTAGGTTCCAGATGACGAGAGGGGTATTGAGTTGATGCTGGGCAGACAGCGCAGAGGCGACCAAGCGCTCTGCCCCGCCTTGCAGCTGATTGAGTCGATAGTTGGCCGTTGACGTTAACGGGGCGTTACCGCCCTGCCCGGCGCGGACGAACGGACCGTTCATGCGAGCATTTCCTCGTACAGCGCCTGGTATTGGCGGGCAATGACAGGGCTGTCGAAGGTGCTGGTGATCTTGTCCCGCGCATTGAGCGCGAGCTGCTGATAGTCCGCCTCGCCGGTGACCCACTCGACGCCTTCGGCTAAACCCTGGGCTTCGAAGGGCGCGGCCTTATAGCCGTCTTGCTTGTGGGTCACGATGTCTTTGGGGCCGGTGGCGTCGAAGCACACCACGGGCGTTCCGCAGCCCATGGCTTCGGCCAAGGTTTTGCCGAATGCTTCCATCAGGCTCGGTGCGATGAACACGTCCGCGGCCGAATACAGCAGGCGCAGCGAGATGCTGTCGTGCATGTAGCCGAACGAGGTGTAGTCGAAGCCCAAGGCGTCGGCAATGGACTGGTCTAACCTGCCGAAAAAACACAGGTGGTACTTGGCCGGATCCAGGTGCGTCAGCATCTCCAGGTACTTGCCGAAGCCCTTGTAGGTGTCTTTGGCGCTGGTGCAGCCGGTGAGGATGATCTTTTTCTCGGTGGTCAGTCCCAGCAATTGCCGGGCAAGGGCCTTGTCCAGCGGGAAGAACTCGCTGGCATCCACATTGTTGTGGATGGTGCGCACATCGAATTCGCGGAACAGCAGGCTTTGCCTGGCCTGTTCGGACACCCAGTCGCTGATGCCAATCATCTTCATCGATTCGGGCAGGTACTTGCGCTTGCGGTTGAGTACGAAGCGCGACAGGTCTTTGTCGGATTGGCTACCCAGCTGATCGCAACTGCCGCAGCCCGTGGTGAATTTTTCGCAGCCCATGGCGTAATGGCAGCCGCCGGTCATTGGCCACATGTCACGCATGGTCCAGACAATAGGCTTACGCAGTTTGGCGAGATGCTTCATGTCGACGAAGCCACCATTGACCCAGTGCAAATGCACCACGTCCGCCTCGCGACACTCGGCGCTGTCAGTGAAATCGGCGCCCATGACGCCTGCGCTGAACATGCCCGACTGGCGCTTGCGATAGACGCTGGCGAACGCTTGGTCGGCCTGGCTTCTGGCGATGCTGATGATTTTGTCTTTTTTGCTACGGCTGACGGACACCACAGAGGTGTCGCCGTGGGTTTCCTGGCTATTGGTGTAGACGAGGGAATCCACACCCAGCGATCGCAACCCCTGATGCAGCCAGTAGGCACCGCGCGCGGCGCCGCCGGTCAATTCGCCAGCGACCAAATGTAATACTTTCATATCAATCGAAACTCTCTTCTGGATGCTGCGCGTTCTGCTGAGCCGCATACCACCTGCGCGACGCAATCAACACGATCACCATCAGCGACGAATAGATGATGATGCTGGCAACGGCGAAGGCCTGAACGGTGGCCAGCGCGGTGCCGATCAACAGCGCACCGCCAAACAGCGAGAGCACACGCAAGCTGGTGCTGAAGATCTCGAACAGCAGGAAACGGGCTTGCAGCGACAGTGCCGGAACCGCGACCACGCAAGGGCGCGAGACGAAGATCACGTATTCGGCCAGGGCCAGCCAGCGGGCGTATTCGCCCGCCACATGCCACTGTTCACCGAATACCAGTGCAAACAGCCATGGGCCGAACACGGCCACCAGGGAAAACGGCACCAAGCCGACCAGACCCAGTGCGGCGGTTGCCTTCAGCAGCATCGCCGCGACCGGCTCGCGGTCATGGATGGCGCGGCTGATGCGCGGGTAATAGACGTCGGCTACTGATTTGCCAATCAAGTTGGTCGGCATCGTCAGCGCCTGCTTGCACAGGGCGAAGAAACCGGCAGCCGCCGGGCCAAAGTAGGCGGCGAGCACCAACGTCGGCAAATGCTGCGACACGGCATTGATCAACATCACCGGCGCGCGAAACCTTGGGAAGTCGCTGTGCCTGCGAGCCAGTTCGAGCATGCCGGGGCGGCCCTGCTCGACTTCATCTATATGATTGTCCGCATGAGGCTTGGCCCGCAGCATCGCCAGCCCCAACATCGCTGCGTGCAGCGCTTGTTGCAGAGCGGTGGTGCAGACCAGCACCAGCGCAGACGACTGCACCAGACCGGCCAGGGTCCGCATCGAATTGAACAGCAACGAGTGCCCCACCGCCACGCTCGCCGTGATACGGAAGCGCTGGGTGCGGAACAGCCACTGCTGACAGATCTCGAGCGCCGCGCCACAGAACATCACGAACGGGATGAGCATCAGGTACGGCTGGATGATCTCGATCTCGAGGGTTCGAGCAAGCTGATCGCCAAAGAACTGCAATGCCAGCGCAACCACCGTCGCTAGCGACAAGGCTATCGCCAGCGCCAATCGCACCAACCCCCGCGCATCGCCATCGCGCTTGGGCAGCACGATCGCGATGGGATAGGTAAGCGCAGCGACCGGGATCAACATCATCGTGACGCTGAGAAAGGTACCGAGTACCCCGTACGCTTCCGGACCGTAAATGCGCGTGATCACCGGCATGAAGGCCAGGGTGATCGCCTGCGCACCGGCTGTGCCGGTCACCACAGTCAGGATATTGCGCAGCAGCTTGCTGCGCATGCTCGCGCGCAGCAGTGCGGCCAGACGTTCCCTCATTGGAGACGAACCGCGCCGCATGCTGGACTGATCGATGGCGCTCACTCGCAGCCCCTCGCTCAGGCGTGAACCGGCTGACGGCCAATGCCGTAATAGCTGAAGCCTTCACGCTTGACCTGCTCGCGGTCGTACTGGTTACGCCCGTCGATGATCAGCGGTGTATTCAACAGCTTCTTGAGCGCCCGGAAATCGGGACGGCGGAACGGCTTCCATTCGGTGACCAGGCACAGCGCGTCAGCATCGATGGCCGCTTCGTATTGGCCTTCAACGATCTGCAAAAGGCCGTCGGTGAACCAGCTCTCGGGGAATTCGCGACGGGCCGTTTCACGGGCGACCGGGTCGAACGCGCGGACCTTGGCGCCGGCATTGATCAGGCTGTTGATCAGTACGACGCTTGGCGCCTCGCGCATGTCGTCGGTACCGGGTTTGAACGCCAGTCCCCAGACCGCAAAGGTGCGGCCGCTCAGGTCGCCTTTGAAGTGGGTGGACAGCTTGTTGAACAGCGAATGTTTCTGCTGGTCGTTACGCGCCTCGACGGCCTGCAGTAGCTTGGGCTCGAAATCGTTCTGGTGCGCGATATTGATCAGCGCCTTGACGTCTTTCGGGAAGCAGGAGCCGCCGTAGCCGCAGCCGGCATAAATAAAGTGGTAGCCGATACGCTCGTCCGAGCCGATGCCCAGGCGCACGTTCTCGACGTCCACATCGAGACGCTCGCACAGGCTGGCGATCTCGTTCATGAACGAAATCTTGGTGGCGAGCATCGCATTGGCGGCGTACTTGGTCATCTCCGCGTCGCGAATCCCCATGAACATGGTGCGTGGACGATTGCGGATAAAGGGTGCATAGAGCGCGCTCATTACCTGGCGGGCGTGCTCATTGTCAGCACCGATAACGATGCGGTCCGGGTGCATGAAGTCGTTGACCGCCGCACCTTCCTTGAGGAACTCGGGGTTCGAGACGACTGAAAATTCGATCTCGACGCCACGCGCCACAAGCCGCTCGGTGATCGCTGCGCGCACCAGATCCGCCGTGCCCACCGGGACGGTCGATTTGTTCACCACGATCGCCGGGGCAGTCAACATGTCACCAATCTGCTTGGCGACTTCCAGCACGTAGCGCAAATCGGCGGAACCATCCTCGCCCGGCGGAGTGCCTACCGCGATGAAGAACACCTCGGATTGCTCGACCGCCTCGGACAGCGAGGTGGTGAAATGCAAACGGCCAGACTGATGGTTTTCGGTGACGATCTCTTCGAGGCCCGGCTCGTAGATCGGCAGAATGCCCTGCTTCAGGTTATCGATCTTGGTCTTGTCGACGTCGACGCAGTAGACCGTGTTACCCATCTCCGCGATACAGGCTCCGGTAACCAACCCGACGTAGCCGCTTCCAACGACGGTGATATTCATAGCAGGATCCTCGATTCAGACATTGATACAGGCGTGCCTCGGCGCGACCCTTTTCGGTGGCCGTTGGCGCAATTTTATTGCTTGGGCAGACAGTCAATCCGGGGCGGGCCAATCGCATGGCTGGACACACCCCGGTAAAGGATTAAACGAGCCGGATCACACCGTTTGTGGCTCGCTGTATCCGTAATGGTCGTAGTAGCCACGGAACTGGCCGTTCTTCTTGGCTTTCTCGATATCGACGTGGTTGAGCACTACGCCAGTGACCGGCGCGTTGCTGTTCTGCAGCTGGCTCACGCCTTTCTGCACGTGAGGTATCAGCGTGCTGTCGGACTTAACGACGTAGATCACCGCGTCGGCGAGCGTCGACAGAACGGCGGCATCGCTGACCGCCTGGCTCGGCGGCGAATCAATGATGATGCGGTCGTAACGGCCTTTGACCACTTCAAGCAGTTTGGCGAAGCGCGGCGAAGACAGCAGTTCCAGCGGATTGGATGGCACCGCACCGGCGGCGATCATGTCCACGTTGCCGACCGTATGGATGCAATCTTCGAGCTTGGCATTGCCACCGATCAGGTTAACCAGGCCAGGCGTGCCCGGCTTGAAGTCGAACGCCTTGTCGAGGGTTGCGCGGCGCAGGTCGGCATCGATCAGTAGCACGCGATGCAACTGCCCCATGGCAAACGCGAGGTTGGCGGAGACCGAACTCTTACCTTCCCCCGGCGCGGTCGAAGTGATGACCAGAACCTGACGAGGCTGGCTGGCCTCGGTCAGCAGCAGGTTGGTACGGATGGTCCGTACCGCTTCGCAAAAACGCTTGTCGCCGCTGCGCTCGAACAGATGGCTGACTTCCTTACGCAGCTTGCGCGGCACCTGCGGGACGATACCCATCACTGGCAGACCCAGCTTGGCCTCAACCTCTTCGGAGCTCTTGAAGGTGTTGTCGAGAATTTCGCGGATGATTGCCTGAGCAATACCCAGCACCAGCGCCAGGAACAACGCCACCACCAGAATTAGCTTCTTGTTCGGCGCGCTGGGTTCGGTTGGCGGGATGGCCGCATCGACCACGCGAGCATTGGTCGAACTCAGATCGGAGGTCGCGGTGGTTTCCTGCAGGCGAGTCATGAAGGTGTCGTAGAGCGCGCGGTCACTTTCGACCTCACGCTGAAGATCACGCACTTTGAACTCTTTGCGGGAGATGTCCTGGATCCGGTCCTTGTTCTCGTCGAAAGACGCCTTCAACGAACTCTCGTTGGCGACGGCCAACTGATAGTTGCGCTCGATGCTGGCGACGACCTGCTCGACCTGCTGCTTCAAGCTCGCGGTAGCGGCGTTCAAATCCGAGCGAGCCGAAACCATCGCCGGGTGACGATTGCCGTAGCGACGCGAAAGATCTTCGACGCGCGAACGGGCATGGGCCTGGTCAGCCTTGAACTGCTGGATCAGCGGGTGACCCAGAACAGCCGGTACGCTGGCCAGACGCTCCCAGCCTTGGCTGCGCATGGACTGGACCTGGCGGTACTGGCTTTCTGCCTCGGCACGCTGGCGACGTGCATCGATCATGCGATCACCGGTGAGCGACAGCTCGTTGGCGCTGATGGTGCCGACGCCATTGAGGTCGACCAGCCCTTCCGCGTCGAGATATGCCTGCAGGCGATCTTCCGAGGCCTGAAGATTCTCACGCAGGGAAACCAGGCGTTCATTCATCCAGCTGGCCGCCGTCATCGACATGTCGACCTTGGCTTCCAACTGCGCTTCGATATAGGCCTGCGCCAACTGGTTGGTGGCCTGTGCAGCGGTCAGGTTATCGGCCATGGACACTGCCAGATAAACCAGCTGGCTCTTGCCTTCAACCCAGACCGAAGTGCGCTCCATGAACTTCTGCGTGGCGTAATCCATGACCTCCGCTTCAGTGATCGGCTCGGGTTCTTCGCCCGTCAGCGTATCGATGAGACCACCAATATCAACCAGCGGGCCCGGCTGCTGACGCAGATCGAACTCGGGGTGCTCGGTCAGATTCAGGTCGCGCACGACACGCTCGGCAACGCCCCGGCTTTGCATCAGGCTGAGCTGCGTCTGCAGATACTCGCTAAGCTCGACGGGGGTATCGGCTGCCGGCTGGAACGATAGAACCGGTGTTCCCTTGGACTCGATGAGCACCGTAGCGACAGCCTTGTAGATCGGAGTCATGCGCGACAGCAGGAACAGGGTTAATACCGCAACGACCGCAACGAGCAGGATGATTCCCCACTTGCGCGACCAGATTGCATGCCAGATCTTTTTCAGATCTATGAAGTCGCTATCAGCCGCGGGCCCAGCGGGGCGCTGCCATGGTCGATCCGGGCGAACTGGGCTGTTCATCAGAAGAATCCTTCATCGATGTTGATCGTGTCGCCAGGGCGAACCAGGGTATTCATGGTGGCTTTCTCTTCCTCGCGGCTGCCTTGCGAGCCGCGCACGATAGTCATGCGTTTGGTCGAGGCACGCTCGGTCAGACCGCCCGCCAGCGCGATGGCGCGATCGAGCGTCAGGCCGGGCTGGAATGGATAACCACCTGGAAGCTTTACCTCACCCGCGATGTAGAACTCGCGATAGTTGGCAACCGATACCGACACGCGGGGGTCAACCAGATAGCCATCCTTCAGCTTCTCGACCAGTAGATTGCGAACTTCGCCCGGTGTTTTGCCATTGGCATCTACCTCGCCAATGAAGGGGAAGGTGAACGTGCCGGCATCGGTCAGACGTAGCTCTTCGAAGGTCAGGTCCGGCTCGCCATGCACATTGATGCGAATGACATCACCCGAGCCCAACTGGTATTGCGCAGCGGCGGCGCCGGCGCTGAACGCCAGCATCAGCAGCAGTGAAAAAAGTTTGAACATGTTCGGGATGCGCATTGGCGGCTCCTCCTTAGGCACTGGTTAACGTCCTACCTGGGCTCAGAGGCTCAGGTCGAAACTCAGCAGGTAAACGTTACGGTCGTAGGTTTCCGAGCTCAGGCTGGAGTCGTTTTCCGTCCTGAGGTAGGAAAGGGTTACGTCGACCCAGCGATCCGGAGACCAGGTAACACCGGCGCCATAGCCCGTGCGTTCGTCGTCCCGGTTAATCCCTTCGTACTCGCGATCCGAAAAGCGGTAGAGCAGCTCGGTCGAGATCCGCGACGTCCACTCGTGATCCCAAGAGGCGATAGTCGTCCAGTCGTTGATGGTGCTGGCCCCGTCATCGCCTTCGTCGAAGGCGCGGCGAGAATTAATGGTGAACGCCGAATAGCTACGCGGCTTGTAGGTGACACCGACTTCCCACATGGGGCTGGTGAAGTCCTCACGCTGATCGCTGTCGAAGTCCTTGCGCTCGGCGCCCAGCTTGAACGTGCCGGAGGTCTTCGAGGTCGCGTCCCAGGTAGCACCGCCAAGCAATGCCACGTTGGTGCTGTCGCGCAACGCGCTGGAGAGCTTGTAGTCGTGGTCGGTATGGCGAACTTCAACCAGCGAACGGGTCTTGGAACCCAGCCGATGGAACCAGATGGAGTTGAACATCAGGCTGTCGCGTTCTTCCGACGCATTGATGTTGCCGCTGTTGTGGTAACGACGCTGCTCGTAGTGCGTGCCGAACTCCAGCTGGTTGCGAGCAGTGCGGGCACCGAAACGATAAGCTGCCTGGGCAACGGCAGTGCTGTACTTGTCGTTCTCGGTGTTGACCTCCGTGTCGGCGGTCTCTTCCACACGGTGATAGGCAAGCCCCCAGGTCAGGCGATGCCGGGAGGTGAATTCCATGGCGCTTCTGAGCCGCAAATGGTGGTCGGTGTTGCTGGCTTCGGAATCCGAATGGAAGATGTCGCTGTTGAACGAGTATTCGAGTTCGTATTCGCTGTTGCGATTACCTGTCCCAAGCACGAACGTTGGATTAATGCCGGTGACCCAGGACGCCTGTTCGTTGTCCGACAGGCCACGATAGTTGTCGTCATAACTTTCTCGAACCACCAGCGTCGGGGTGAACTCGAACCCACCCAGCTGAATGTAACGGGGCTCTCGCTCGCTCTGCGCCCAACTCTGGGTAGCTGCAAGGCACAGCAGCGTTAAGCATGGAAGCGTGATCTTCCTCATATGGAATCCCTTCTCGGAGATAAATTGTTGTACATACCCGCCCTCTGGCCGCGTCGCCTGGCTGCTGTGAGGAGGCATAGACACGCAACAGACCGCAAATATCCCCGACAGTTGCACATTCGATCAGCGGGCCTCTTTTCGGTCGTCAACCGCTTTTCTGTTGCAGCAGGCCTGATACAGCCATTTCAAATACGCTACCGCTCCAGGCACGGCGCCTGTGACGGAACATCCGGTGACCACTTGCCCACAACCAAGCTGCGCTCAGCGCTCGATCACTGGATCGAGCGCTGGCGAAACGTAGCGTTGGCTTAGGTCTTGTTATTAGCGCGGCAGCATCGTGCCGTGCGGCGCGGGACAGCGCCGATGTCATACACGAAGAAAACAGGCGTCCAGAACAGAACAGATGGTTAAGCTCTGAACCTGCAAGACAATGCGATACACATCCCTGCCAGCATCCAGAGCGGCCTTTCCGCTAGGCTCCCACACGCCTAGATACATCAGGGACCCTCTCTGGACCCGGCGTGAGAGCAGCGAGTTCCGTGTCGTGAGCCTGAATAAGATTAGCCGAGGATCAGCGGTCAGCAGGCTGCCGCTTGATGGGACGAGACAGGGCTGCAACGGCCTCGATCAGATGGACGAGACGCTACAACCCTTAGCACTAGGGGCAGCGAGCCGATGCATCGACTCGCCATCCGGCGCCGAACGAACACACTGCTAACTGCAGCGATGCCAAGGGCAGGCAACGGTATCGCCCGGCCTGCTCAGGCGAGCTCGATACGATCAGGATGGATAACGATGCGCCCCTGCTTGTACAGGCCGCCGATGGCTTTCTTGAAGTTGCCCTTGCTGACCCCGAACAGGCGTGCGATTTCGTCTGCGGCGGTCTTGTCGCTGACGGGCAGGCTGCCCTGGTTTTCCTGCAGCTTCTGCAGAATCAGCGCCTGCAATGCATCAGCCGCCTCGCTGCCCACCGGCTGAAGGCTCAGACTGATCTTGCCGTCCGCGCGAACTTCCTTGATGTAGCCCTTCTCGCGGATGCCGCCACGCAGGAACTTGAAAGCCTCGTTCTTGTGGATCAGGCCCCAGTGTTTGCCGTTGATGATCGCCTTGTGCCCCAGGTCAGTGGGCTCCACCACCAACAGGTCAACGGCTTCGCCAACCTTGTAGCGCGCGGGCGTCTTGTCCAGGTAACGGTCCAACCGTGCGGTAGCGGTGATGCGACGGGTGTGTTTGTCGAGGTAGACGTGAACGACACAATAATCGCCCTCGTTGAGCGGCCGCTTTTCTTCAGAGTGAGGCAGCAGCAGATCCTTGGGCAGCCCCCAGTCGAGAAACAGCCCGATCCGGTTGATCTCGACGACCTTGAGGCTAGCGAATTCGCCGACTTGCACCTTGGGTTTCTCGGTGGTCGCGATGAGCTTGTCTTCACTGTCGAGGTAGATGAAGACGTTCAGCCAGTCATCGACTTCCGTCGGCGTGTTTTTCGGAATGTAGCGGTTGGGCAGCAGGATTTCGCCATCCGGACCGCCATCCAGATAAAGACCGAAACCGGTGTGCTTGACGATTTGCAGGCTGTTGAAGCGCCCGATTGCGGCCATGTAGCGATTCCTCTGGGTCGAAGGCGGCGATTCTAGCAGGCCACCCGCTTGCCGCGTGCGCACCACTGCGGCGCGCGCGCAGCAACGCCGTTATCGCGGCAGTGCGTAGGCGATGACCGAATCCCCGGCCTTGGTGCCGAGCGACCCGTGACCGCCGGCAACGACCACGACCATCTGGCGCCCCGAACGGCTCTGATAGGTCATCGGCGTCGCCTGGCCTCCCGCTGGCAACCGTGCCCGCCAAAGCTGCTTACCGGTGGTGACGTCATAGGCACGCACGTAGTAATCCAGCGTACTGGAGAGGAACGCCACCCCGCCCGCAGTGATCACCGGCCCGCCCAGACTCGGCACACCCATTTCGAAAGGCAGCGGCACCGGTGCCCGGTCACGCACCGTACCGTTCTTGCGCAGCCAATGGGTTTTACCCGTGCGCAGGTCGGCGCCCGCCACGTAACCCCATGGCGGCGCAGTGCACGGCAGACCAATCGGCGACACGAATGGCTTCAGGTCCACCGCAAACGGCGCGCCGAAGTTTTCGTTCAGGTGCGGTTCGCTGTCGGAGACGTAAGCCTTCTCGTCGTTCTCGCGCGGAATCAACGTTGAGGTGAAAGCCAGGTAGGACGGTGCGCTAAACACCATCTGCCGGACCGGATCGACAGCTACCCCTCCCCAGTTGAACACCCCGAAATTGCCAGGGTAGACCAGCGAACCCTGGGTCGAAGGCGGCGTGTAACGCCCTTCATAACGCAACGAATTAAACTGGATGTGACACATCATCTGATCAATGAAGGTCGCACCCCACAAATCGGAATCCTGCAGCTTCGGCGGCTCGTACGACAGTGCCGACACAGGTTGAGTAGCAGCGGCATAATCGCCCTTCGCGGCACCTTGCGGCGCGGGCACCTCGCGCACCGGCAGCACTGGCTCGCCCGTGCGGCGATCCAGTACATAGATGTCGCCTTGTTTGGTCGGCTGAACGAGTGCGGGGACCATGCCCGACTCGGTCTGGATGTCGACCAGACTTGGCTGTGCCGGCACATCCATATCCCAGAGATCATGGTGCACGGTCTGAAACACCCAGCGCAGCTGCCCAGTTTCCAGATCCAGCGCGACAATAGACGAAGCGAAGCGCTCGGTATTCTCGCTGCGGTTGCCGCCCCACTGATCCGGAACCTGATTGCCCATCGGCACGAAAACCAGCCCCAGCTCCTCGTCAGCGCTGGAGATGCTCCAGCTGTTCGGCGTGCTCTCGCTGTAGGTTTCGCCTGGCGCGATGGGTGCGGTCTGCTCGGGATTGCCCGGGTCCCAGTTCCACTTCAGTTCACCAGTGATCGCGTCATACGCGCGGATAACGCCAGATGGCTCGGTGGTCGAGACGTTGTCGTTGACCGCCCCGCCGACGATAACCAGGTCATTAGCCACAACCGGTGGCGAGGTGGAGTAGTAGAAACCCTCCTTGACGTTCGGCATGTTCTTCCACAAATTCACCGCGCCGTTTTCGCCAAATGATTCGCAGACCTTGCCGGTCTCTGGGTCCAAGGCGATCAGGCGCGCATCCGCTGTGGGCATGAACAGGCGCTGCTGACAGGCCTGTCCCTCCATGGGGGTCTGACTGGTGTGATAGGAAAGCCCGCGACACGTCAGATGCTGCCGATTGGTTGAATCCGGAACCTCAGGGTCGAAGCGCCAGCGCTCTTCCCCGGTCTCGGCATCCAACGCGATCACGAAGTTGTGCGGCGTGCAGATGAACAGGCTGTCATCGATCTTGAGCGGCGTGACTTCGTAGGTGGTCTCGTTGGGATCGCTTGGACGTCGCATGTCGCCGGTGTGGTAATGCCAGACCTTTTCCAACCGCTCGACGTTGCTTGGCGTGATTTGCGCGAGCGGTGAGTAGCGCATGCCGTGCTGGGTGCGACCGTAAGCATGCCAATCGCTGGCCGGCACGTTATCAGCGGTGTTCACCTCAGCCGCTGGCGCAGCAGCCAAAGGCGGCGGCAGCATGCCTTTGATGTCACTGCTGTCGGAGGTCAAGGCGTGCAGAGCCGTCGCGCCCCATAGTGCCACGGCTATCATCAGCGGGATTGCGCTACCGCCCCAGGCGCGCGCACCGAAGTGCTGCCAACCCAGTCGCTGGGCGACCCAGGGCGTCAGGAACCACAGCCCAAGCGGGCCAATAATGCTGGCGCGCGGTGCCAGTTGCCACCAGTCGAAGCCGACCTCGTAAATTGCCCAGCCCAGCGCGCCAAGCATCATTAGCGCGTAGACCCAAAGCGCCGCGCGGCGCCGAGCTAACAGCAAAGCGCCCGTAAGCAGAAAACCGACCGCGAGGATTGCAAAATACCAGGTACCGCCGAGCGCGATGACTTTCCAGCCCCCGACTGCAAGCGCCAGGCCCAGGATGATGCACAGAATTGCACTAATGACGACCGCCACTCTCCGCTCCTTTTCCATTTTTCCGGGGCTGGAGATGACGAAACAAATAACTTTGCCGCGAGCGTCCCCTGCCTGTATTTGTGCCGGGGCAGACGATCGCTTCGCCAGACCCGATATTGAGTGGACCGGCGGTGGGCGAGAATGCTCCCCCATCCAGGCGAAAAATCGCAGACGCGTTTTATTGACGGCCTACGCCTGCTACCGCACGCGCTGCCCATCTTTTGAGTCCCAGGCAACGACAGTGGCAACGAGCCGGGTGAACAGGTGCAAAGAAGAAACGCACGCAGTATTCAAGGCCGGCGAAAAATCGAACAAAAATTAGCCAGATCTGTATAATGTCCGGTTCGACTGACCAAAGGAACCAGATGACGATGGCCTCCAAGACCACCACCGCCAAGCGTAAACCCGAACCCGCCAGTGAAACCAGCGCATCACTAGCCAGCCAGATGGCAGCCTTCCTCAAGGCCGGCGGCGAAGTCCAGAAGATCCCCAACGGGGTCAGCGGCCAGACTCAGGGCCCTTCGCGCCAGATCACCATCAGCAAGAAGTAACCTCCGCAACACCTAACCTAGTAAGCGAGCCCCACTGCTTTAGCCGTTTGCAGTGGCTCGCCAGGTTTCCCCTTCCGAAACACCGAGCCCGCCATGACAGACCCGATACGCTTGTCCAAACGCCTCGCCGAGCAGATCGGTTGTTCCCGGCGCGAGGCCGAACTGTATATCGAGGGAGGCTGGGTCAGTGTCGACGGGCATATCATCGAAGCGCCCTATTTCAAGGTCGACGAGCAGCACATCGAACTGCTGCCCGGCGCCACCGCGACTGAACAGCCGCCGGTCACGCTGATGTTGCACAAACCCGCCGGCCAGCCCACCACTACAGAACCTGCCGACGCGCTGAGGCAACTTGCCGAGGCCGGCCATTGGAGCGGCGACAGCTCGCGCCTGGCACCTCGCGGGCGCCATTTCGCGCGCCAGACCGCCCTGCTGCCGCTGGAGCAGGACATCAGCGGGCTGGTGATATTCAGCCAGCAACGCGACGTGATTCGGAAACTGGCCGATCCACGCGACATGCTAGAGCAGGAGTACATCGTCGAAGTCGCTGGCGAACCGGAGGAAGGCGGCCTGGCGTTGCTGGGCAAAGGGATCGGCCATCGCGGCAGGGTTCTGCCCAAAGCGAAGGCCAGTTGGCAGAACGAGACCCGCCTGCGCGTCGTGCTTAAGAATCCCCAGGCCGGCGATATGCGTCAGCTCTGCGAAGCCATCGGCTTGGAAATGCTCAACTGCAAGCGAATACGGATCGGCCGCCTGTCGATGGCCAAGCTGCCGGTCGGAGAGTGGCGTTTTCTCGGCGAGCATGAACGCTTCTAGCCTAGCGACGTCTCTTGCATAACCCCTGACGGCTCGCACCTGGCGATCGCTGGACTATGCTGGTGCCAATGTACCGGATACAAACATCAGCTGCCGGCCGCCGCGCCAGGCCCTGATTGCCGCATTTCGCTATTCCGAGATACAGGATCACCATGCACAGATTCGTCCTGTTGCTGACGTTCGTTCTGTTGCCCTCGATCAGCGGGGCTCAACAACGAGTCGAGGTGTGGACGTATCATTTTTCACCACCATTCATTCTCGAAGACGGCGAGGGACTTTCGCATGCCTTCGTCGACCTGCTCAACAACGACGCCGCTAACAACCAGCGCTTTCGCTTCGAGCTGGTCAAATTGCCGCGCAAGCGCGTCGATATACGGCTAGCACGAGAGCGACCTGGCGTTTTGCTCTGGGCCACTCCGAACTTCTTCACTGCCGAGCAAGCAGCCAACGGTAAATGGTCAAGGCCGCTACTGATCGATCAACAGGACTTTGTTTCGCTGCCCGATGCCCCCTTTGAATATGAAAACCCCGAATCGCTACACAACCTTGTCTTGGGAGGCGTGCTCGGGCACCGATACGAAGGGCTCGAAGCGGATATCGCCAGCGGTGCAATCAAGCGCCAGAACGCCCAAGGCGACCTGCAAAACCTCGAGAAGCTGCTCTCAGGTCGCATCGGCACTTTGCTGATTCCACGCTCCACCTGGCTCTACTACCGTAAAGAGAAAAAGCTCCAGGATTTGTACGTCTCGAATACGCCGCTGTACCAGTTCACTCGGCATCTATGGGTCGCCGATGCGCTTGGCCAGGCTGCCACCCAGTATCTCGCCCGATTCGTGGAGAACTTGCCAGAGAACCCCAAGTGGCAGATCCTCCTGTTCCATTACGGACTGCAGCCCATTGCCACTGCGCAGTAAAACAGGCTGAACAGTTATGCCATACGCGGGTCAGAACACGCGCTGACACACTAAATAATAGAGAGAACAAGGCAGCAATGAAGAACGCACTGGTGATCGGACTGCTCGTTGTGCTGGGCGGCTGCGCCTCTCAGCCATGTGACCAATATGGCAGCGACGGCAGTTGTCGCGCAGAGCGGCTGCTCTATCAGAACGATTTGCTACAGGCCAAGATCCTCATTTCCATCGGCGACGAAAACGGCTATGAACTGGCCGATGCGCTGCTCGAGCGCAGCGCTCGCCTCGATGAACGAGGCGAGACAGAGTTCTACCAGGCGCTACTGTTGATCCGTCAGGGCCCACAACCGGAACAGGTCCTGCGCCTGCTCGAACAGGCCAGCACCAAGGGCCACCCGCACGCCGTAGCGCTGCTATACAAAATCTACCAGGAACCCTACCTGCTGGATGAGCGCAACGCTGTCAAGGCCGAAGAATATCGCCAGGCCTATGCCGGGCTGGACGTTGCGCAGAGTGGCTATCCTTCGTTCGAGAAAGCCTTGGAGCTGATTTCCCAGCTCGTCGAGCCGCCTCCGCCGCTCCCGGAAAGAGGCGATCCCTGCGCTAATCAATGCCTCTGACGGCCATCACTGCGGCGTAGGTGTCTGCGAGACCTTGGGGTCTTGCTCCCCATCCAGCACTGCCTGCGCTTCCGCTTCGGTGGCGTACGGGCCGGCAATCGTTTGCCCATCAATCTCGACCACCCAACAAGTGACCCAGGTTGGCCGCCAACCCTGAGGTACTTCATCTCCGGTCAGATGCTTGATCCTGCGTTGCATATTCACCTCCGCTATTTGCTGTCAGCTTCCGAGCGTCGCGCTTGCGGCGCTCTCTTGAACTAGGACCACAACCGCCGGCGTTTTCTCGCAGAAACAAGCCGTTGCTGTTTCGCCTCGAACTGACGAGGTACTTGCGGCTCTACAGAACAACGCAACCGAAACCCGCATCGACAACCCGACGAGGACTGCAATGCAGATCAGCCAGGTGCTTGGGCGTAAATCGATTCTGGTCCTGCTGGCGTGTGCCGTTGTGCTGTCCGGCTGCAGCCGCATGAATCTGGCCTACCGAAACCTGGATCTGCTGATCCCCTGGTCGCTCAACGATTACCTGGACATGAATCGTGACCAGCAGACGCGCTTTCGTGCGCAGCTGCGGGAGCACATCAGCTGGCACTGCCGTACTCAGCTACCCGGCTATCTGGATCTCATCGAGCGCGTGCAGGCTCAGGTCCGCCGGGGCTCGCTGAATGAGTCCGCGCTACGAGCGCACTATGAGAAAGCCCAAGAGGCGATTCAAACGATCGCGCTGGAAATCACCCCAACGACCGTTCAACTGCTTCGTGACCTTGAAGACCGCCAGGTGCGTGAACTGGACGAACAGTTTGAGAAAGACCTCCAAGAGCGCGAGAAGAAATACTTGGAACCACCGGTGGACCAGCAAATCCGTAAGCGAGCCGACCGTATGCAAGAACGCGTCGAGCAATGGTTAGGCAAAGCCAGCGCCGCTCAACGCCAACGCATCCAGGAGTGGGCTAGAGCGCTTAGCGAGCAGAATCAGCTCTGGCTCGATAACCGCGCCCAGTGGCAGCGATCACTGGTCGACGCCGTTCGCAATCGGGAACAGGCAAATTTTGACGAGCGCATCGCCCGGCTGCTTCAAGATCGTGAGGTCTATTGGACGGCGCCCTATCGCGCCGCCTTTCCGGCCGTCGAACAGGCCACAATCGACCTGGTGATCGACCTGTACGACATGGCTGACGCGACCCAGCGTCGTCATCTTGATGAGCGTCTGCAGGATATGAGGCGCGACCTCAGCTCGTTGGATTGCCTGCCGGCGACTCGCTGACCAGCCGCCGCCGGCATATGAAACGCTAACGGCGCCGGCGAGCCAGTAGCAGCCCGACTACGCCCGCTGCGGCAATTCCCCCCGCTAGTAACAAACTGCGCTGCGGCTTTTCATCACTGCGCCAGCCACCATCGATTCGACGCTCGCCCAACGCCGGATGGAACAGGTTGCCCGAGGACGGCGCGACACGGTCGGCACGGCCCAAGGCAGCACCGGTCAGCAGGCCGGACAAGCGGTCGAAGCCTGGCGTAATGAAATGGGCGAAACGAAGCAGCGTCGCCGTCAGCCCAACGGATGTCGTATGCCGCGGATGCAGGGCGAGACTGACCATCGCGTCGGCCACCTGACGGGGATCGCACAGTGGCGGTGGCGGCTGCAGCGAGCGACCGGCGAAATTGCCGCCGTCCCGGAAACCGGGGGTATCCACCATCGAGGGGTACACATCGCAGACATGAATGCCCGGCCACTGCGCCAGCTCGCCACGCAGCGCATGGGAAAACCCGCGCAGCCCGAATTTGCTCGCCGAGTACGCCACCGCGTAAGGCTGCGGTACCCAGCTACCCACCGACTGCGTATTGATCAGCACGCCGCCGTGCTGCTGTTTGAAATACGGTAGGACGACATGGGCCCCGCGCAGATAACCGATCAGATCCGTCTGCACCACCTGCTCGTGCGCATCCATTGGCGTCTCGTCGAAGGCCCCGACAGCACCGACCCCGGCGTTATTGATCCAGATATCGATACGCCCGCGACCAAACTCGGCCGCCGCGCTGGCCAGTTGCTCGACCGAATCGCTGAGCGTCACGTCGGTCGGCACCACCAGCGCCTCGGCGCCCAAAGCGCGGCATTCATTGGCCACTTCGTGCAGCGCTTCCTCGTCGCGCGCTGCCAGAACCACTCGGGCCTGCTCACGCGCAAACGCCTGCGCTGCGGCGCGGCCGATACCGCTGGAGGCGCCAGTGATGACCACTACCACGCCGTCGAGTCTGGACTCGCTCATGTTCGCTTCTCCGGTTTGCTGTCAGTCATAAGCTGACAGCTACCGTGAGACAAACATTCCCCCGCCTCGTCCAGCAAGCGGAGTTTCAGACCATCTGCAATGGGCGTGGACGCGACGGGGGCGGAAAGGCCTCGTCGAGCAGGGCCAGGTCATCGGTGTGCAACGTCAACTCCGCCGCGCTGGCGTTTGCTCGAAGATGGGCCGGGTTTGATGACTTTGGAATCACCAGCACGTTGGGCTGACGCAGCGCCCATGCCAGTGCAATCTGGGCGGGCTGTGCGTTATACCGCTGGGCCACTTCCAGCATCGTCTGGTGGCGCAACAGATCCCCGCCCTGTCCTATCGGGCAGTAGGCCATGACGGGCATTCCCTGCGCCTGACACCAGGGCAGCAGATCGAATTCGATGCCTCGCTCCTGCGGGTTGTAGAGCACCTGATTGACAGCACAGTCCGGCGCATCCAGCTCGCGCATGTCGTCCAGATCCAGGTTGGATACACCCCAACGGCGAATCTTGCCCGCGTCTTTCAATCGCTCGAACGCTTCGACCGTTTCCGCCAGCGGATACTGCCCGCGCCAATGCAGCAGATATAGATCGATGCACTCGGTCCCCAGCCGCCGCAGACTGCGCTCACAGGCTTCGGGCACGCCTTTGCGGCTGGCGTTGTGCGGATAGACCTTGCTGACCAGAAAGACCTGATCACGGCAATTGCGGACCGCCTCGCCGACCACCTCTTCAGCACCGCCTTCGCCGTACATCTCTGCGGTATCGATCAGCGTCATGCCCAGCTCGATGCCCAGTTGCAGGGCGGCTACCTGATTGCTGCGCTCGGCCGGGTTCTCGCCCATGTGCCAGGTGCCTTGCCCCACCACGGGAACGCTAGCGCCGTCGGCGAATTTGAGGTTACGCATCAGCAGTCCCCCCGCGGTGCGTTCTGCTCAGCAACCGGCTTGGCCCACGGATCGTAGGTGCCGAAGTTCCACAGATGCCCCTCAAGGTCGCGACAACTGAAACCACGACCGCCATAGTCTTCGTCCTTCAGTTCGACAACGATCTCCGCGCCGGCTGCCTTGGCCTTGGTATAGAGGGCGTCGGCACTGTTGACGATCACATAGATGCTTTGGGTCGAGACGCCACCGACCTCGTCCGGCTGCTTGACCTGGCGACCGTAGTCCGAATCGGCCACCGGCCCCAGCATCAGCATGCCGCTGCCGAAACTGAGCTGCGCGTGGATGACCCCGACTTGCGTGTCTTCGACTACGCGCTGCTGCTCGAAATCAAAAACCTGGCAAAGCCATTTCAGCGCCGCGGGCACATCCCGATAGCGCAGACAGGGAATCAGATTGGAGGTGGTGTTCTTGCTGTACAGAGACATGAGCGCTCCTTTCGGTTGCCGCGGCTGCGCCTATAAACAGCGTACCGCATACCCTTCAGACCGAAACCGGGGCTGACGTTCCCATACTTAGGTCTGGACGCTTATGTACGCTCAGCCAAGCCGAGACGAATCCCCAGACCGATCAAGACCGAGCCGAGCACGCGGTCGATCCATTGACTCAAGCGACGGTTACCACGCAACGCCGAGCTAGCCCGAGCCGCCAGAAAGACCATGGCGCATTCCACAACGACCGCCACCAGCACAACCAACACGCCTAATACCAGAAGCTGCAGCGCTATGGCGCCTTGGTCGGGCCGTACGAACTGTGGCAGAAACGCCATAAAGAAAATGGCCGCTTTCGGATTGAGCACGTCGACGAGAATGCCTTGGCGATAAGCTTGCCATAGGGTGACCTTCGGAGCTGCTTTGAGGTTCAGCGCCGCAGCCGACCCGGCAGAGCGCAATGCCTGAACGCCGAGATACAGCAAATAGACCGCGCCCACATACTTGACCACAGCGAAGGCCAGCGCCGAGGTGGCGAGAATGGCGGATATTCCCAGCGCAGCCGCTGCGACGTGAACCAAGGCACCGCTGCAAACGCCGCACACTGAGGCCACACCGACCCGGCGCCCGCCGGACAGGGTGCGCGACAGCACGAACAACAGATCTGGCCCTGGCGAGAGATTCAGTGCCAGCGCGGCCGAGAAAAACACCAGCCAGAACGTTGGATCGGACATCACCTGCTCCTATTGCCCGCGAAAAAAGACCAATAAATGTAGTTCAGCATGCGTCTGTCTGCCACCACCCGCGTTCGCCAGAGTGATGTGGCTCGTCGGAAAACAGTCACTATTTCGCAACAATGACTTTTTATTGTCACCGCTCTGAACTATCTTTTCCCGAGCAATGTCAAAGCGCCAGTCCCGGCAAGGATCACGGGCGCTACTCCCCAGTCACTTCTGCAAAGGATATGCATATGCTCGATGAATCCCCTGCGGTCGTCGCTTCTTCTCGTCTTGTCCTGCTGTCCAATAGCGAATTGCTGGACGGCTTGCTCCATCAACATCTCCACGGTGGACCACAGTTGCGTCTGACGCGCAGTAGCACATTTCGTCCAGGCGTAAACGACGCGGACCTGGTTCTGCTCGACGTTGGCAGCTTCACGGAAGCTGATTGTTTGCGCCTGCTCCGGCAACTGCGCGACACCCCAACCGCGTTGATCAATGCCCAAGCTGACCAGGCGCGCGGTCTGCTGGTACAGCACCCGTGGATCAAGGGCGTGTTCTACCCGAACACCAGCCGCGCTAATTTTAGCCGCGGCATCAGCGTCATGCTCGACGGCGGCGATTGGCTGCCACGTGCGCTGATGGAAAAGCTGCTGGGCCGCTACCGCCAAATCACCCATGCCTCGCGTGCCATCGACGACCTGTCGGTACGGGAAAAACAGATCCTGGCACTTGCCGGCAAAGGTCTTTCCAATTCCGAAATCGCCGAGTCCCTGCATCTGAGCACCCACACCATCAAGAGTCATATCCATAACGCCTTGGGCAAGTTGGGTGCCTCCAACCGCGCACAGGGCGCATCGCTCGTGTTGGGGCATGTCGGCGAGGCCGGGATATGAAGATGGCCTGCCTGGGTCTGATGCTGCTGCTCAGCATCGAGGCCTGCGCCGACGAGGCCGAGCTCAAGGGATTCATCACCAACAATACGGTTTCACGCTCCGGCCAGGAGTTCTACCGCAAATTTTGTGAACGTCTCAACGACACCAGCGCATTGGATTTCAACCTGGCCGTCAAAGAGCGCCCCTCGGCGCGCTGGGGGATTCTGGTCTGGGTGGAGCAGAACAACCAGCCGCTGTATCGCCGCTTTCTGCAACCGAACGTCAGCGACATGGAACAGACCGCCTATGAAGCGGCGGATTTCGTGCTGCAAGAGATAAACCGTAGGAAAGTCGAAGCACTATTCGAAGACACCATTGACCTCGCGAAGGATGAGTTATGAACCGGCCACAACAAAAAATCACCGGCGTCTTCCTGGCCGGATTGCTGCTTAGCTCCGGCCTCAGTGCCACCGAACTGGTGTACACCCCAGTCAATCCATCATTTGGCGGCAGCCCCCTCAACGGTGCATGGCTTCTGGGCAGTGCCCAGGCGCAGAACGACACCAAGGACCCAGATGCCTTTGATCGCGGCTCGCTGGCCGGCACCTCAGCGCTTGACCGTTTCACCAGTCAGCTGGAGTCGCGATTGTTGTCGGACCTGCTGGGCAACGTCAAAGATGGCAAGACAGGTTCGATCACGACGGATGATTTTATCGTCGACATCCGCAAAGACGAAGTTGGCAATACGGTCGTGAAAATCACCGACCGACTGACCGGCGAACTTTCAGAAATCATTCTCGGCAATATCTAGTCAGGGAGAGCAAAGGCCATGAGAAGCCTATTCGTAGCCATCGGGATGATGGCCGTTCTACAGGGCTGCGCGGTACGCGAGCCAATGTCGGCGGACCAGGAAACCCCAACACTGACACCGCGCACATCGACCTATCAGGACCTGCTTGAGCTGCCTCGCCCTCGAGGCCCGCTGGTAGCGGCGGTCTATGGCTTTCGCGACCAGACCGGGCAGTACAAGCCCAGCCCCGCCAGTTCCTTTTCCACGGCGGTAACCCAGGGCGCAGCGAGCATGTTGGTCGACGCCATGCAGGCGAGCGGCTGGTTCATCGTGCTCGAGCGTGAAGGTCTGCAGAACGTGCTGACCGAGCGCAAGATCATTCGTGCATCACAAGCCAAACCGGATGTGGCCCCGAACATCCAATCCGAACTGCCGTCGCTGCTGGCCGCAAACATCATCATGGAAGGCGCCATCGTCGCCTACGAAACCAACGTGCGCAGTGGTGGGCAAGGTGCTCGTTATCTGGGCATCGGCATATCGCAGGAATATCGGGTCGATCAGGTCACGGTCAACCTGCGCGCCATCGACGTACGCAGCGGCCAGGTGCTGTCCAACGTGATGACCACCAAGACGATCTATTCCATCGGACGCAGCGCCAACGTCTACAAGTTCATCGAATTCAAGGAGCTGCTCGAAGCCGAGGCCGGCTACACGACCAACGAGCCGGCGCAGCTTTGTGTGCTGTCCGCCATCGAGGCGGCGGTTGCACACCTCATCGCCCAAGGCGTCGATCGCCGCCTGTGGCAGACCGCCGACAGCTCTCCGGCGGTCGACGCTCAATTGGCGAAATACCTCGGCACGTCAATCAATCCATAGCAAACGAAGCGGTTTCAGCCGTTCGATGGATTTGCCAGATCGCGGTTTAGGTCAGGATGACCTACCGCGACTTAACCAGGGATGACTGATGATCGACGCGCAACGGATTGCTTGCAGAGCAGTGCTACCGCTGCTCATAGCAGCACTAGGCAGCCCCACCCTGCTCGCCGCCAGCATTCCGAACTCGCTCGATCTCGCCCCTGACGAAATCGCCTCCGGTCGGTCTCACGCGATCGCACCGACACTATCCGAAACCGGCTCCCCAACCCGTAACCTGGCGTTCCTCACCCAGGCTGGGGGCAGCCTGAGCGGAAATATCAGTCAGACAGGCCATGCACTGGAAGCCTTGATCCTCCAGAGCGGCTATGCGCTCGAAGCATCCATCGAGCAGTACGGCAGCCATAACCAGGGATTGATTGTTCAGTCGGGCAGCTACAACCAGGCCCGCATTGAACAGTACGGCGCGTACAACGACGCGCAGATCGAACAGACCGGCACTGGGCATAGCAGCAGCGTCACGCAGCATGGCCGGGGTCTGAGCGTGCTGGTCCGCCAGTACCGCTAAAAGCACCACCAGGAAGTACCGCTGAAAACATTTCATGGAGAGACAACAATGTTCAAGATCAAACCCCTAGTAGCTGCCCTGCTGACCGTTGCCGCCGCTCAGGCTATGGCAGCCGATCACACGTCCGAACAACGCCAGAACGGCGTCAACAATGTCGCCGAGGTCATCCAGAGCTACGGCAGCTCCAACGCAGCCAAACAGGTGCAGAGCGGTTGGGGCAACGACGCGATGGTCGAGCAGACCGGCTCCTTGTCTTCCTCTGCCCTGCAGACCCAGACCGCCAATTTCAATGAGGCAAACGTCAACCAGACCCTGGCCATCAACAGCCGCTCCGTGCAATGGCAGTACGGGCACTCGAATGAAGCCAGCGTCAGTCAGAGCGGCACCTGGGGCAGCAGCGCCGAACAGCGCCAGCGCGGCCAGGACAACACTGCCAATACTGAGCAGGGCGCCAGCTATGGCGCCGAAGCGTTCACCAAGCAGGAAGGAAACGGCAACTCAGCGACCAGCTACCAGTACGCAGTCAATGGCAGCAAGAGTTCGCTGTATCAGGACGGCAACCTCAATGAGGCTACCGTTAGCCAGACTTTGAGCTCCGGTGATAGCGCCCTGATCGATCAGCTGGGCGACCAGAACATGGCTGACGTGACGCAGACCTGGAGCAATGGCTCGGTAGCCGAGGTTGAGCAAATCGGCACGGCGAACAATGCCGATGCGTATCAAACCGGACGCAATCAAGAGGCCTACACCTACTCAAGCGGCAAATACAACATGGTGGATGTCGCTCAGCGCGGCAGCAATCAGAACGGCTTCGTGTTCCAGCAGGGCAACCTGCACAAGGCATTTCTGGATCAGCGCGGTAATGGCAACACAGCTACCGCTAACCAGACTGGCCTCGATAACGCAGCCACAATCGACCAGAACGGACGCGGCCAGATCGCCAAGGTTGACCAGCACGGCGGCTATAACCAAGCCAAAGTCGAGCAGCAAGGCAAATACAACGAGCTGAACTTCACCCAGTCGGACGTCGGCAACATCCTGGTGGCGCATCAGGAAGGCGACAGCAACCGCATCACCGGCTCTAGCACGGGTGTCAACAACAACGTCGACATCGACCAGGCCGGCGATTTCAACATGGCCAGCGTCAGCCAGAACGGTTTCTTCAACGAGGCAGACCTGGTCCAGAACGGCCAGAGCCATGCCGCTACGGTCATGCAGAGCGGTAGCAACCACACCGCAGACGTCATGCAGAGCGGTATCGGCAACACCGCGTTGATCAGCCAGGCAGGCCTCAACAACATGGCTATCGTCAGCCAACACTGATATCGCAGCAGCCAAAACTGCCGGCCGTGTGCCGGCAGTTTCGTTTCCATCTCACATCGCCTAATCCGGCTATAGGCGCCACCGGAGCTATTCGCCAAACCAGTACGCCAGCGCCTGTCTGAAGGTATGTCTGTTGGCCTTGCTTCAGCCCTAGACTCGGATCGCTCCGTCTAAAAAGAGCGACGAGTGAAAAACAAAGCCTTGAGACCACTGTCGGGGCTAATGTCGGGGAACTCCGGCGGGTTCTCCAGGCGCTCCTGAAACACCAGTTCCGGCGCTTCGGTCGCCATCCCCTGGATAAGAAAATCTGGACCGGTGTCCGGGTCATTGATGCAGGCCAGCACCGTCCCGCTTTCGGTGAGCAACTCGGGCAGACGCCTGAGGATCTTCTGGTAATCGCGGCTCAGCGCAAAGCTGCCCCTCTGGAAAGACGGCGGGTCGATGATGACCAGATCGTAAGGGCCGGTCTTCTTGACCTTACCCCAGGACTTGAACAGCTCGTGGCCAAGAAAGCTGACCCGACTGAGGTCATGCTCGTTGAGCCGATGGTTATCACGCCCGCGGCTCAGTGCAGCGCGCGCCATGTCCAGGTTGACCACATGCTCAGCACCGCCGGCGATAGCCGCCACGGAGAAGCCGCAGGTGTAAGCGAACAGGTTGAGTACACGCTTGCCGCCCGCCTGCTGGCGGACCCAGCGCCGGCCGTAGCGCATGTCGAGAAACAACCCATTGTTCTGTTTGATGCCCAGGTCGAGCTTGTAGCGAAGGCCATCCTCGGTGATCACCCACTCCTCGGGCGGCTCTCCAAGCAGCGGCTGCATACGGCTGTCAGGCAGGTAGCGGTGCTGCAGCAGTAGGGTATGCGCCCCGCTCGATTGCCAAGGCTGTGCCTCGGTCAGCGCCAACAGCATCCCGATCAGCGCCTCCAGTTCTTCGGCAGCTGGCTCCCGGAACAGCGAAACCAGCACCACGCCCTGCAGCCAATCCACCGTGACGTGCTCGAGCCCAGCCCAGCAGCGCCCGCGCCCATGAAAGAACCGGCGGGTTTCGTCCGGCACCTGGGACAAGGCTTGGCTGAGGTGCTGCTGGAGGGTCGCGAGGGCATCTGGTTGCATGTTCAATCGTCTCGAAAAAGGCGCGCGCATTCTAAACGCGAATGGGCACACCTGCGGGGCAATGGACAACTAGGCGGACTCTCGCTTGCTGGCTACCGCAGCCGAGACAGCAAAACAGCGCCCGGTCTAGACTGTTCGGCCCGGTGCGATGAGCGCACCCTTCGAGCCATTAAGGACAGCGACAGATGGAAGCCACCGCATACCGACCCTTCGACGCCCTGCGCCGGGTCGCACCCGCCGCGCTGGCGATCATCCCGGTCAGCCTGTTGTTTGGCGTGCTGGCCGGCCGCTCGGACTGGAGCCCGCTAGAAGTCGCCCTGATAGGCCTGTTGGGGTTCACCGGCAGCGGTCAGTTTGCCGTGCTGCCGCTGGCCGATTCCGGCGCCGGGTTCATCACCATGTTGCTGCTCACCGCTTCGATCAACAGTCGCTATTTGCCAATCGCCTATGTATCGGCCTCACGGCTGCCGCGAACCAGGGGGCTACGCGCGCTCCTTGCCCATATGCTAGGTGACGAGGCCTACGCCACCGAAAGTGAACAGGACAACTGGGCATCGCTGGCCGTGATCCGCGCCACGCTGTTCCTCACCTGGGTGCTTGCCGGCGTGGCAGGTGCGGTAATCGGCAATCTGATCCCGGCGACCTGGCTCGCCGCCGACCTGAACCTGGGCTTCCCGGCAAGCGTCGTGTTGATGTTCCTCTCTGCCAGCCAGCTCCGCTCGCGCCTGCCCCAACTCAGCGTCAGCCACGTTCGTTTGTCGCTGGCCGTCGCGCTCTGCACGCTAATCGCCGTGGCGCTGATCATGCTGCTCGGGCCGCTGTATTTCTGGATTCCCAGCGTGCTGCTCGCCACCTTCGTACTGGCGCGGGTGCGCTCATGAACACATCCGTGCTGCTGGCCATTGCGGCGCTGTTCGCCACCAGCTGCCTGGTGCGCATTCTGCCGGTGTTCGTCACGCTCGACCTGAGCGACGCGACCCGGCGCATTCTTGAGCGCGTGCTGCCGACCGCCGTGTTCATCAACTTCGCGGTGTACATCCTCTACAGCGAGGCCGCCAAGGCACCGCTCGCCGCCACCGTTGCATTGGCGCTGGTGGCGGGCATCGCTGTGGCGACACGGCTGGGGCTGATCGTCACGGCGGTGCTGGGTTGCGCCTGCTATTACCTCTTGCAGGGCTGGTTTGCCGGATAGCAGACCGTCATGCGGGGCTGGGTGACTTCGCAGCGCGGCGCGTCTTAGGTGCAGCTTTGCGGCCCGCGCCCTTGCGCTTTTTCCAGGGTGCGCCGCGACCGGCAGGCGCGGCGGGCCCGCTGATAGCCAGGCGAACGCCCTTACAGCGCTCGACCTGCTTGCTCATCCACATCGATTGCTTGCTGACGAATTCGTCCAGGCTCATTTCGCCGCTTTGCACCATGTCCAGTGCCTGTTCCCAGATCGCCGTGGTGCCGGGGTCGGCAATGGCGCGCGGCACTGCATCGATCAGGCTGAAGGCCGCCGGCGTCGCCGCCAATGCCTTGCCCTGTTTGGTTAGGTAGCCGCGGTCGAGCAGACCCTGAATGATCCCGGCGCGCGTCGCCTCGGTACCGATGCCCGTGGTGTCCTTGAGTTTCTGCTTCAGCTTGGGATCGTTTACCAACTTGGCCACGTTCTTCATCGCCTTGATCAGATCACCTTCGGTGAAGGGCTTGGGCGGCTGGGTCCAAAGGTCCTTGAAGGTCAGGTCGTGGATCGGGCATATCTGCCCCTCACGCAACGTCGGAAGTGTCTGCGGCCCTGGCGCCTCACGGCCGCGATTGGCCGCCAGCGCATCGGGCAAGGCGCGCTTCCAGCCCGGCTCGACGATCTGCTTGCCGACGGCCCGCAGCGCCTGGCCAGCACAGTCGAAATCGGCCTGGGTGCGATCGTATTCATGCGCGGGCAGAAACTGCGCCAGGTAACGCGCCCGGATCAACGTATAGACCGCCCGCGGTTTGCCCGACAGTCGTTCGAAGGCGCGAGCTGCCGCCGTGGGAATGATGCCGTGGTGCGCGCCGACCTTGGCGTCATTCCAAGCGCGCGACTTGCGCCGGGGTTCGAGGCGCGGCGCGAGCTCGCCGAGGGATGGATCGGCCTGCGCCAACGCGGCCAGAATGCCCGGTGCTTCGCTGTGCTGACTCAACGGCAGGTAGCCACAATCGCTGCGCGGATAGGTGATGAGCTTGTGGGTTTCGTAGAGCGCCTGAGCGATATCCAGCGTTTCCTGAGCACCCAGGCCGAGCTTCTTCGAGCAGATTTCCTGCAGGGTGCCCAGATCGAACGGCAACGGCGCCGCTTCGCGCATGCGTTCGGTCTTGAGTCGTTGCAACCGAGCGCTGCTCGCCGCGCGCATGGCCTCGGCCGCTCGCTGCGCCAGCGCCTGGTCGAGACAACGCCCCTGATCATCGCTGTGTGCCTCCGGCGCGCGCCACTGCGCGCTAAAGGGCACCGGATCGTCACCCAAAAGCTGCACCTCGATGGCCCAGAATGGCTGCGGCACGAAGTCCGCAATGCTGCGGTCACGGTCGACCACCAGCCGCAGCGTCGGCGTCTGCACCCGACCAACCGGTAGTACACCCTGATAGCCGGACTGCCGACCAAGCAGCGTGAACAGTCGGCTCATGTTCATACCAATCAGCCAATCGGCTCGGGAGCGCCCCAAAGCCGACTGATAGAGATTGTATGTCTTGGCACCCGCGCGCAGACCGCCGAGCGCCTTGCGAATCGAAGCATCGTCCAGCGCCGACAGCCACAGCCGCTGAATCGGCCCTCGATAACGACAATGCTCCACCAGTTCGCGGGCAATCATCTCGCCCTCGCGGTCGGCGTCGGTGGCGATCACCAGTTCACTGGCTTCGCCCAGCAGCCGTTTCACGGCCTTGTACTGGCTGGCGGTCTTGGGCTTGACCAGCATCTTCCAGCGCTCGGGCACGATCGGCAGATCAGCCAGCACCCAGCGCTTGTAACGCGCGTCATAACTGTCCGGCGGTGCGGTTTCCAGCAAATGGCCGATGCACCAGGTCACAGTGACGCCAGCACCAAGCCAGCAACCATCGCCACGCCGCGTGGCGCCGAGCACCTGAGCGATATCTTTGGCTTGAGAAGGTTTTTCGCAGAGAAACAGCCGCATCACGTTGTCACTGGGTCATTTGCCATGCTGACTAGCATGCGCAGCGACGACACGGCAGGCAAGAATTATCTGTATGGATATACAGATCCGAATTGCTGATGACGGTGAAATCCAGCGTGGATGGGAATGACGAAGGTCTGCTTTCGGCAAGAGCAGCCGGCCGATGGATAATAAATGTCATGTCAATCTTTGAACAAATACATATCCAGATATCTTCTGGAAATTATTCTTGCCTCGCAATAGTATAGTCACTACGTTGGCGATATTAACGAGACTATATGGACATTACTCAGCACAGCAATCTTACAAAGATATTCGATCCCAAATGCTGCTTTGTGTGTGGCGAGGAACTTCATGAAAAACAACACAATTACTCACAAGAACACGTATTTCCTAAATGGTTATTAAATAAATTCTCCCTTTGGAATGAAAGCATAATTCTTTTGAATGGCAGCAGAATTAGATACAAGGATATTAAAATTCCATGCTGCAAGCTCTGCAATAATGTGCACCTATCCTCAATCGAGCTAGAGGTAAAAAATGCTTTCACAGATGGCTATGAGGCTTTTTGCAAACTAGACAAGGGGCGGCTTGCTCTTTGGTTGATAAAGATTTATCTGGGGATGTTAAGAAAAGAGACTGCATTGAACTTGAATAGATCTTTCCCAGGCTCTAGAAATATTCTTGAGCCAGATGAACTATTTCCATACAGAGTCCTTCAGGCTATCCTCAAAGGAGTATCAAAACCAATCGACTTTAGGTGTAATAGCTCCGAAGTTCCTGCCTCGATATTTATATATAAAGTCAAGGACGGCACTGGCCCTGATTTTAACTATTTCGACACATGGAGTAGCATGTGCCTAAAGCTTAAGATCGGCCAAATAGGATTGCTGGCGGTATTCGATATGGGGGTACTGTCAGAGGTTTACTCCAGTCTTTTTTCGAAATATGAAGCATACGAACTTCACTATCAGCAATATTTAGAGTTGGTTGCGAGGGCTGTAGAGAGATCTCTGGCATACAGCCATGCGCCATTTTGCAGCATAGATGATCGTGCAGATGGCATCACTGTCACCGTAGAGAGTTCCTACCTTAGCTCGGGCTTCTACAGATTTGATGATTTCTCCTGTGAAGAGCTTGCAAGCGCTTTTGAAGCCTTGGGTGGTAACAGGGCATCTATCTATAGTGAGGAAGGCTGGGGACTGACAAGCCTAGTATCTGACAGTGGCGAATTTAGAGTATTAGATTAGATCCCTTCTCCACCTCATCAACAAAAAGCGGTAACTACCGTGGGTGGACCGCACTGCAGCGCGTAACGGATAGCTCCGCCTGCGGTACGGCTCCACTAACGTAGCGAGCGGCTGCTTTGCGGCAGTGGCCTCGCACCGCAGTGTCGCGGCTCAAGCAACCTTGAACCGGCCCACCAGCTGTTGCTGTTGCTCAGCCAGGCGGGCGAGTTCCAGACTGGTCGTGGCCGTCTGTTCTGCGCCCGCGCTCACCTGAATCGCGACATCGTTGATTTCAACAATGTTCCGGTTGATGTCTTCGGCCACCGCACTCTGCTCCTCCGCTGCCGTGGCGATCTGCAGGTTGCGATCACTGATCGCCGACACACCTTCGGCAATCTCTGCGAGCAACTCACCCGCCCGGCCAATGTTGCTGGAGCCGTTCTGCGCTTTGACCAGTGTTTCCTGCATCGAGCGAGCTGCCCGGTCAGCCCCGCCCTGGAGGTTGGCGATCATCTCCTGAATGCTGCCGGTTGATTCCTGTGTCTTCTGCGCAAGCGTCCGTACCTCAGACGCGACGACGGCAAACCCACGCCCGTGCTCCCCTGCTCGTGCAGCTTCGATGGCCGCGTTGAGCGCCAGCAGGTTCGTCTGGTCGGCAATCCCACGGATCACATCCAGCACAGACGAGATGGAATCGCTCTCACGCTTCAGGTCCGCGATGATGCTTGCCGTCTGGTCAGCTTGGTCAGAAAGCTCACGAATGACGCCAATGGTGCTTTCAACCTCGGCTCGCCCTTGAGCGGTATTGGTGTTGAGCTGCTGCGACAGTTCGGCCGCATCGTTTGTGCTTCTGGCCACATCGCGCACAGTCGCGCTCATTTCGTTGATGGCGGTCACCACCAGCTCGGTTCCCTGACGCTGCCGATCGATACTCTCGCTCGTTTGTACGGTGACTGCGGATGACTCCTCGGCGGCGGTCGCCACCTGCGCCGTTGCGGTACTGATCTCTTGAACGACCTGCTGCAGTTCCATCGCCATGAGGTTGAGGTTGCGTGAGATCTCGCCGAACTCGTCCTTGCCCTCGTAGCACGACTTGGCCGTTAGATCCCGCGCCGACAGCGCCAGCAGCGCCTGATTGACCTCTCGAACGGCTAGTTTGATGTTGCGAATGATCAGCAAGGACAGGCCAACCACTACCAACAGCGCGATGACCACCGCGGAGACGGTCATCCACAAAGCGCTCTGTGCCTCGTCGCGCGCGTGAGCGGCCAAGGTCCCGACGTCCTGAGCCAGTGTCTGTTCCAGCTCACCCATAAGATCGATCCGGTTGGTGGCTGTCTCGAACCACTTTTCACTGTCAACGCCCAGGCTTTGACCAATCGGCACCTCAAAAGCCAACCGTTGCAGCCGCGCCACTTCGAGCGCGCTCGGCTGCTGCAGCTTTTCGTCCAGCGCACGGGTAAAACCCTCCGCCGCCGCTCGACGGAAGCCTTCCATATAGGCAGAGAATTCACCGAGGTTTCGGCTGAAGGATGCAAGCAAAGGCGCGTCGAAGCGATCCTGAGCGAAGACAACACCCAGCATCGCGCGCTCGCGGCCTGCACGCTCCTTCATTTCGATGAACTGATTGAGGCCGCCTAGCGCTCGTGCGAGCGTGGCGTCCTGCACGCCGCGTTCCACCGCATGTGTGAAACCGATCAGGGATCTGATGTGTCCGGTGAAGCGCGCACCCGACTCCACATTGGTGATCGCAAACGTGTCGACCTGTGAACGTGTTGCCGGAAGTTCATCAAGGCCCTTTAGAACACTGCCTATGTGCGAGCTATCACGTGCGGCAAGTTCCCTCACGGCGCTCAACGCTTCATCGGTAGCTTGACGCATGCCTGGCAGGCGATTCGCCATGGTGCGTCCCTGGCTCCCCAGGTAGACGCCACTGGCGCCGCGCTCACGCTGCAATGCGGTGATCAGACGGCTGACGGTCTGCGCGGCCACGCTGGCCTCTACAGTGTCCTCCATCTGTTTCAGCGTGCTGTAGCTGTTAGCGATGTACAGGCTGGCCAGCCAAAGGAAACCGAGTACCGGGCACGCAAGAATGAGAACGAGCTTCGCGCTCAGGGGAATATTTTTCAGCATAGGAACCTCATGCTCCGTTTTCACGGAGCGGCGCAGGCATGGGCATTTCTCGCTCCGCTGCACCTGGATGCAATGCATCCGATGCGTGAGAGCGGTTTTTTTTATGTCTGTTTGGGCGGTCGAAGCTTTTCGTAGATGCTCAGAAGCTTTTCGTGGATGCCCAATACAGAGGCCGACGTATACCGAACAGGCTGCGCGGAATCCGTTTTTGACCGGCGGTATTTTTTCAGTTTGAGCCTCAGCCACCCCTGACCCAAGTCAATTTAGTAACGCCAATATCTCGCCGCTCGTCGGGATGTGCGTTACTCGGTGGACCTATCCCGATCGAGGGTGGGTGGCGGCTGCGCCGCCATGGGTTGGGCTGGCGAAATTCTTTCGATTACAACCAGATCAACGACAGCGTCGGGTCGGACGGCAGTCGTAAAAGGGAACGACGGCCGTCACGCTCCGGCCATCACCGAAATTGCCGGTACACGATAGGCATGATGCGAACCGCATCTTTGGCGTAGCGCTTTGCCAGGCGTCGCGGTTCGGTGCACATACGGTGCAACCATTCGAGCGACATGCGCTGCATCCATCTCGGCGCTCGCTTAACCTTGCCGGAGAGGAAGTCGATTGACGCCCCGACGCAAAGTCCGACCCCTCTTGCTCGGCCATCTGCTCGAATCAGTCGCCCCAGAACTTCCTGGCGAGGGCAACCTACGGCAAGTACCACGAGCTCGGCAGGATGACCGATGACGAAGTCCATGCACCTCTGAACGTCCTGCGGGTTGTCGTCGAACCCCATGGGCGGGTTGTGGTGGAAAAAGGTCACATTCGGGTATAGCTGACGCATCGTTCGTACGCCCGATGCGTCGCTGCCAACCACCGTTACCCGCCACCTTTTCGCCTCGGCGACATACATCAGTTCCGCGGTCAGGTCGCTGCCAGGGATAACGTCCGGGACAGGGATGCGCAGCAGTGTCATCAAGCCTTTCAACACCTGGCTGTCGCAAATCCTGTGACTGGCGTTGGCATAGGCGCGGCGCAGTTCGGGATCGTCTTCGAGCCGGACCACATGGTTGACGTTAGGGGTGACGATATAGCTGAACTCGCGGTTGCTCGCCTCGATGATGTGGGCGATGAGTTCAGCATTCGATCCGTCATAGAACTCGATATCGAACCCTCTTACTGTGCTTTGTCTGTTGCAACTGGACGGTCGCTCGTCTGCATGGGGCTCCTTGGGTCCCAAAAGCTTTTGCAAAACGCTGTCTCCTCGTCAAACATAGGGCATCGCATAGGGGTGCATTCAAGCTCAGCCAGCATTAAACGCCGCTGAAGCTTGCATTGTTCTTAAACTGAACCCGATCGAATGCAGAGGTTCGAGCCAAGCGGCGAGGAACCGGACGGCGAACAGCTGGCTTTGACGCGCCCGTGGCGATCAACCTGCAGCGCTGCCGTCTGACACGCATTTGCGGTCGCTTCGGCAGCTGTGTCGATCAATAAGGATGGGGACAGTGCTCGGCCAGCTCGCAACGCAACGCCGTGTGGATCGAGCACCTGGGCAATGCCCTTGGCGTGGAGGAGTTGGTCGCAAAGAAACAACCGCATCAGGTCGTCACGGGACCTATGCGATGCCGCAGCGCATCAGCAGCGACGCGCCAGGCAAGACCCATCCATATGGCTATATAGAGAGTTGCCCAATCCGTCCCGCCGATGGTCAGGCGGTTGGGTCACAACGGGCACACCAATCGGTTCAATCGCTTACGCAATCAGCCAACGCTTCGATGCTAGAAACCATAGCGGGCTCTGCTTGGCACACGCGGTTGCGACCGCTTTCCTTAGCCTCGTACAGCGCCCCGTCGGCGCGCGCCAGTGCGGACTCGATGCTCTCTTGGGTGGTATCGATCTCTGCGACACCGATACTTACGGTGACCTGAATGTTCTCGCCTATGCTGGACGTAACTTCCAGCACCTGCACGGCGCAACGGATGCGCTCGGCAAATTGGCCAGCCTCCAAGAGGTTAGCCCCTGGCAGCAGAACGACAAACTCCTCGCCGCCCAAACGAGCAACCAGGTCAATAGTGCGACTTTCTTCTTTCAGAGTTTTCGCCAAGAGCCTGATGACCTGGTCGCCACTGGCGTGGCCGTGGGAGTCGTTAATGCGTTTGAAATGATCAATATCGAGCGTCACGATCGATATCGAAGTGCGGGAGCTTCTGGCCAGCTTGAGTAAGTAATCTGATTCTGGAAAGAAGTACCGTCGGTTATACAGCTTGGTCAGCGGGTCAGTGTCCGCCTGCTTTTTCAAATCCTCTTGAGCGGCACGCATATCCTCTAGCAGCTTGATTCGGTGCGAGATGATAAATGCTAGCGTCAGCGCTTCGAGCACGATACCGATGCCAACCCCATGACTGCTTACATAGGTCGGTGAAAGGATGCCTTTATAAGTAAGCACGGCAAGAATATTGAATAGTACGAAGAAGCTGTGGCCAACCAGGAAATACTTTACGAGCGGATGACCTTTGCGATACAGCGAGATGCTGACCGAAAAGGTGACCAGCATCATCAGCGCTGCCAGAGTGCTTGCCGGTTTGAGCGCAGCAGAAATATCGAAAAAGGACCATATGAAGGTGGCCGCCAGGAGCGCAATCAGTGCTTGCAGAAAGCGGTGCTCGGTGGGGTATAACAACTTCGTCTCGAAGATTGACATCATGAACAGCAGCAAGAAGATGGGCATCGTAATCAGCGACATGTTCAGCTGGAAAACTGCGTCACCATACCCATTAAACACGCTGGCAATCAGGCCGTAGGAGAGCGCGATCCAGACCAGCCCTGAGATAAGATAAAGCGAATAGTAGATGTTCTCCTTGTTACTGGTGGCGAAATACAGCAGCGCATTGTAGAACACGAGAGCGAGCAGCATGCCGACCATAAGAGCGATATCGGTATTAACACTTACCAATGCCAGACGCGACGCTCGTTCGTTATAAATATCGATCGCGAACCATTGGTGAGAATAAGATACGCTGCGCAAGTACAGCGTGGTGGACTGCTGCGCGGGAAGCGCCAGCGGGAAAACTAAAGTTCCGCGAAACATCAAGTCGGAATCAGCAGCTTGGTTCATATTAAGCTGTTCGCGTTGCCGCAGCTTGCCGTCCCGTTCTTCATAAATTTCAACAGAGCGCAGATGGTATGCATGCGGAAGGTGAATAAACAGCTTCTGATCCGTATCCGATGCGTTGCGCAGAATAAGCCGGTACCAGGCGACCCTTGCATCAGCGCCAAGAGAGGTCCGGTTGCCAGTTTCGTTAAATGGCTGGGCTCTGGCCTGATCAAACGTCAGGTTGTGCGAGGCATCGACAAAATAGCCCATCCGAAAATCGGTCTGTTTGATCGGGTGCTCGCCAATTACTACCTCTGGTGCTGCCCGTGTCTGCGCCGCTGCCAGCAGCACAATAAACGCGAACAATACCTGCTTATATAGATCCATCTGCCAAAGCCTGTCTTATGTTCGCGTGTGCCCGGGTCATACGTAGCGCTGCGGTTCTTTAATGGAATATACGCAAAACGGACCATCACTCCCATTGTGAAATCATGAACATAGAGGGAGCGCGCCTGACAGATGCTAGGGGTCAGTGGCAGGGAAGACTATTCGAGCATACTTTCCCCTCGCGGACGGCTCGACGTAAGTCCCGTTGCGCTCGGTTGTGGAACCGTTTCCTGAAGGCTATTTAGTTCAGGATCAGTCGAACCGGGTTACCTCAAGCTGCCGCGCCACCAGCAATTAGAAACGACACACCCTATGTAGCTGAAAATCAGCAGTCCCTGCCCTCCCCAGTTCATCGCCCGCTTCTACCAGGGCAACGCTTCACCGCTATAGGCGTAAAACCCGCCGCTCGCCTCGGGTCCCACCCCGTCGATAACACGCAGCAGATCATCCGCTGCATCGGCGGCAGGCCGGCCAATCTCGGCGCCGCGGAAGGGCTGGGATAGATTCGAGCTGACCGTGCCTGGATGCAACGCCAGCAGTACGGCATTCGGCTGGCTGCGCTTGATTTCGATGGAGGCGGTCTTGATCAGCATGTTCAGCGCGGCCTTGGAGGCGCGATAGCTGTACCAGCCACCGAGGCGGTTGTCGCCGATGCTGCCGACTTTGGCTGAGAGCATCGCCAGTACGCCCCGCTGACGGTCGAGCAATCCGGAGAAATACCGCAGCAGCAGCGCGGGGCCAAAGGTGTTGACTTGAAAGGTTTCGAGTAGCTGCTGATGGTCGAGGTCAGCGAGGCGTTTTTCCGGCATGAACGCATCGCTGTGCAGCACGCCGGCGGCGTTTATGATCAGGTGGAACGGCCCATGCCTGGCTAGCTCTGCCGCAGCCTGCTCGATGCTGACCGGATCAGACAAGTCCAGCGGCGGCGAAGTCGAGCGCCCCAGTTCCGTTACTGATGAGCAGCGCGGGTCCGTGCGCAACGCGTCGACCAGCGCAGCCCCGATGCCGCCGGAGGCACCAATGATCAGCGCGCGATAGCCCTCGGGGAACGATTCCATCTGCATCATGGTTGCCTCTGGCCAAGATCCGGCCTGGTTGGGTGGGTCGGGCTCGGTTCAGATCGAGCGCTTAGCCCGGTTTGTTGGTTTGCAGGCCGGCGCGCCATTGCTCGATATGGTTCGCCAGCAGGTCGGCCACCGGCAGGCATGCGCCGAGTCGGTAGAGATTCCAGTAATGCCCTTCCAGCGTGCGGTTGACCAGCAGCGTACCGGACGCCGGCTGCAGACTGCCGAGCGCGGACATCAACAGCGGCGAGAGCTCGATCAGTTGCTGATGCAGCGATGCGCCGCGGAAATCCCATTGCGCGCCCGGTTGCAGCAACGGGTGCAGCAGCAGATGGATGCGGCGATACAGGCTATGCGGTGGCGCGCTCCCAGGCTGGCGACCGCCGAGTGCCTGGAAGCCCGCCTCCAGCGCCTCGCTGGAGGGGCCGCGCAGGGCATCGAAGATCTGCACATAAGCACGCAGCAAACGCTCCGGCAGTGGCACCACACTGCCAAAATCGTAGACCACCAGCTCCCCCGTCTCGGTCCAGGCCAGATTGCCCGGGTGCGGATCGGCGTGCAGCTGCCCGAGGCCGAACGCCTGCTCGGCAAGCCAGTCGCACAGCGCTTCGGCCAGTCGTTGGCGAATTTCGGTAGGCGCCTGCTCAACCTCGTTCATTGAGCGCCCCGGCCGCTCCTCCAGCACCAGCACACCTGGGCGGCACAGTTCCGTTGCGGCAAAGGGAATATGCACACCTGGCCAATCCGCAAAGTGCTGACGGAAGCACTCCAGGTTTTGGCGCTCGGCGTCGTAGTCGAGTTCCTGGTCGATGCCGCGTTGCAACTCACGGTAGACGGATTCGAGTCGCGCCGAGGGCGTGCCTAACAATCGCCCCAGCGGCATCAGCCGGCGCAGCTGACGCAGGTCGGCGTCGCAGATGGCGCGGATGCCCGGATACTGGATTTTCATGATCAACGCCCGCCCCTGCTGATCACGCGCCCGGTGCACCTGCCCCAGGGACGCCGCCGCGGCGGGTTGCGCTTCGATGGTGTCGAACAGTTCGTACAAGCGTCCGTCATAGCGACGCTGCAGGTGTGATTCGAGAGAGGCGAACGGCAGCGACGGCACCTGATTCTGCAGACGAGACAATGCCGCACTGACCGGTGGGGGCAGAACGTCCTGCCACTGCGAGGCTTGCTGGCCGAGCTTGAGCACCGGGCCTTTCATCTGCCCCAGCGTATCCCCCAGCAAGGCCCCGATCGGCGCCCAGTCGATGCGTGCCTTGCCGGGGGTGATGCGCTGCACCAGCAGATTCCCGGCGATACGCGCGCCGGTGCCGCCGAGATTGAGGAAGCGCCCCAGTGCAGACGCCGATGGGCGAGAGAAACGAGACATGCAGGTTACCCGCGGCAGGCAAAGCCTGATCATGGGGCAGCTGACCAGATGAACCAAGGGTCAATGGTTGCAACCTGTTGCGTCGTCATCTCGTCAGTAGCCTGTTCGACACAACAAGCGAAACGTCTTGGCGGGCTATCAAGCCCCCCATAAAGCCGGCTGAGCGCGTCTGGCAAACAGGCTGACACGGAACGGGCCAGGGAAAAACGAGTCGGAATATCTGACTGCGCCCCTCGGCTATCGTCCGCCGAACGCCTGCAATAAGCTCGCTCGGTATGCCTCTGACGATTGTTCGAGAGGGTTTTAGCCCGACCCGCCGAATAGGCACTTTACGGGCGTGTTCCGCATGGCCCTTGTTCTGAATGCATGGACTCGGCCGGCAGGAACGATGAGCGCGGCTTCATTCATACAGAAGCCTGCGTAAGGAGTACGGAATGACCGATCACATTGATCCTTCCTTCAACCCGGACGAAGACTTCCCTCGTATTTCCACAGGCAGCGAAGGACTGGACGACATCCTCGGCGGCGGCCTGGACCCGAACCGGATGTACCTCTACGAAGGCAGCCCGGGCGCCGGTAAAACCACCATCGCCATGCAATTTCTGCTGGAGGGCGTTCGTCAGGGCGAACAGGTCCTTTATGTGACCTTGTCGGAAACCAAGCAAGAACTGGAACTGGTCGCCAAGCGGCACGGGTGGTCGCTCGAAGGCATCGACGTGTTCGAGCTGGTAACCCCCGAGGCCAGCCTCGACCCCGAGCTAGAACTGACCGTCCTGCATCCGGCAGAGATGGAGCTGAGCGAAACCACTCAGCAAGTCTTCGACCGCGTGACACAAACCAACCCGACCCGGGTAATCTTCGACAGCCTCTCGGAAATGCGACTGCTGGCGCAAAGCCCGCTGCGCTATCGGCGTCAGGTTTTGGCGCTCAAGCACTTCTTCACCACCCGCCGCTGTACCGTGATCCTGCTGGACGACCAGACCTCGGAACTGGGCGACCTGCAGCTGCACTCGATCTCCCACGGCGTGGTCATGCTGGAGCAGCTGGCCATCGACTACGGCGCCGAGCGGCGGCGTTTGCGCGTGGTGAAGATGCGCGGCATCCAGTTTCGCGGCGGCTATCACGACTTCGTCATCCGCAAAGGCGGGCTGCAGATCTTCCCTCGCCTGATCGCGGCCGAGCATCACTCCCGCTACATTGGCGAGGCGGCCTCATCCGGCAATGCCGCACTGGATATCATGCTTGGCGGCGGTCTGGAGCGCGGTACCAACGCGCTGTTCGTCGGGGCAGCGGGCGTCGGCAAGTCGTCGATGGCATTGAGTTTTGCGGTAGCCGCATGCAAGCGCGGCGAGCAGGTCTCATTCTTCGTCTTCGACGAAAACATCGCCACGCTGCTGGCGCGCGGACGGTCGCTAGGGCTTGCCATGGAGCCCTGGATCGAACAGGGCCTGCTGCATCTGCAACAGGTTGATCCGGCTGAGTTGTCACCCGGTGAATTCACCGCAGCCGTGCGTCGCAGCGTTGAAGAGCAAGGCTCGAAGCTGGTAATCCTGGACAGCCTCAATGGCTACCTGCATGCGATGCCGGATGGCCGCTTTCTGATTCTGCAGATGCACGAGCTGCTGAGCTATCTGGGGCAGAAAGGCGTGATCAGCATCATGGTGCTGGCCCAGCATGGACTAGTGGGCCCAATGGATACGCCAATCGATATCAGCTACCTCAGCGATGCGGTTATCATGCTGCGCTACTTCGAGCACGCCGGCATCGTCCGCAGGGCCTTGTCCGTGGTCAAGAAGCGCAGCGGGCGGCACGAGAACACCGTTCGCGAATACCGGCTCAGCACTACCGGCGTCGAGGTCGGGCCACCGCTGAGTCACTTCAGCGGGATTCTATCGGGCACACCGGAATACACCGGTGATGCGACTGAGCTACTGACAGACGAGCATGACGACGCCCACTAAACCAGAGCATCCGCTGATCGTCGTCTACGCCCCCATCGGCCGGGATGGCCCGGCCACAGCCGAACTGCTGCGCCGCAGCGGCATGGATGCGGTGGTCTGTCATGGCGTCGATGAAGTGCTGCAACGCGCCGAAACCGATGCCGCGGCGGTGTTCATCGCCGAAGAAGGCCTTTTTGGCCATGATCTACAGGCCTTGTCCGACTGGGTCGATCAGCAACCGCCCTGGTCGGACTTTCCGTTTGTGGTCCTCACCAGCAAGCACCAACAGCCCGCCGTTGCCGCCTGGCGTCAGCGCATGGTGGCGGCGCTGCGCAACGTCTCGCTGCTGGAGCGGCCGGTGCAGAGCATCACCCTGACCAGCGCCGTTCAGGCCGCCGTACGGGGTCGCCTGCGTCAGTACGAAGTGCGCGCACTGATCGACGCGCGCGAACGGGCCTCACAAGAGCTCGAAGCGCTGGTGGTGGAGCGCACCAGCGAACTGGAACGCACCAACCTCGAATTGCGCACGCAGATGGCCGAGCGTGCGCACATCGAAGAAACCCTGCGGCAAACGCAGAAGATCGAAGCCATCGGCCAGCTTACCGGCGGCATCGCCCACGACTTCAACAACCTGCTGATGGTGATCTCTGGCGGGCTCGACATGCTTGATCGCCGCGCCGATCCAGAGCGCCGCAAGCGCCTCATGGACGGCATGCGACAAGCCGCCCAGCGCGGCTCGGCACTGACCCGTCAGCTGCTCGCGTTTTCCCGCCGTCAGTCATTGGCGCCGGAAGCCGTCGACCTGGCTCAGCGGATCAGCCAGATGCGCGAACTGCTCGACCGCAGCTTGCGCGGCGATGTGCACGTGAAAGAAGAATTTGCGTCGGACCTTTGGCCCGTCGAGGTGGATCCAGGCGAACTCGAGCTGGTCATCCTCAACCTCGCGGTCAATGCGCGCGATGCCATGCCTGAAGGTGGCTCGATTCTTCTGCAGGCCTGTAACGCTCCCGGCGAGCAGGTGCTGGGTCGCCGGGGCGACTTTGTTCGCCTGGCGGTCATCGATTCCGGCGTCGGCATCCCTGCTGATGTTCGCAATCGGGTCTTCGATCCCTTCTTCACGACCAAGGAAATCGGCAAGGGATCCGGGCTCGGCCTCGCTCAGGTTTACGGCTTTGCGCGGCAATCCGGCGGCACGGTGTGGATCGATACCGAATGCGGCCAGGGCACCAGCGTGGTGATGTTGCTGCCGCGCTCGGCCAACTTGCCGAGCCCGGCGAAAGACCAACCGCTGGTGAACGAGCCGGCCCGGCGCTCGGTGGGCAACGTATTGCTGGTTGATGACGATGACGAAGTGGCCGCACTGGTGGGCGAGATGCTCGAACACCTCGGCTATGAGGTGACCTATGCCGCCAGCGCCGCGGCAGCGCTGGGTGCGCTCGCCAATGAGCGGGAAGTCGATGTCGTGTTCTCCGACGTGATGATGCCCGGCGGCATGAACGGCCTGGAGCTGGCACGGGAAATCCGGGCGCGCCAGTTCGGTGTGCCGGTTCTGCTCACCAGTGGCTACGCCGAGGCAATCAAGCAAACGGCCGAAGCCGAAGGCGTACAGGTGCTGGCCAAACCCTACCGGCTGGAAGAATTGGCAGCGGCCCTCAAGGGCGTGGTCGAAACCATCTTGGCCCCCCACAGCCTTGCCGCTCGCGATGTGCATCGCCTTGATGGCTAGGGCCCGTCGCGCGCACTCCACCAGAACTAAGCGCATCCCAGGCCGTCGAAACGCCAGCCCTACGCTTGCGGTACGCCGCATCCGGCCGCCTCCTCTTGCATCGCGCTCGTCTGCGCCTCAATCACAAGGAACCGATCGATGCTCACTGCTGACAACCAGTCCCGCCGAACCTTCCTGGCCCCTCGCACCCCGATTGCTTATGCCTTCAGCGGCCTGCTTTTATCAGGCGCCGCACTGCTCGCCCATGCCGATGAACAGGCTATCGCGGCGCGCGACGCGCAGAACAAGCGCTGGAGCCAGCAGATGATCGAGCAACCCAAGCATCAGCCGCCAGCGCTCGACGCGAAGTACAACCACATCATCACCTTCGGTCAGTCGCTGGCCTCGGCAGCCGAGGGCTGGCCCGCGCTGTCGAAAAAGCCGGGCTACGACAACCTGATGCTGGGCGACGCGACGCGCTCGGCGACCTTCAGTGGTGATCGTTTCGTGCCGGTCGGTGGTGCCGCGTTCAAGCCGCTGCAGGCGGTGGTGCAGCTCAAACGTGACCCCAAGGTTCTGCTCCACCCGCAGGCCGTCGCGCAGTTGGAAGAACAGGCGCAGGAAGAAGGCGAGTCGGTCGAGGTGGGCGCATTGAACATGGCCCGACGGCTCTATCTCGACAGCAAAGGCATCAAGGCCGACCCAGAGCATTTGCTCGTCGCCAGCAACGCCGCCACCTCCGGCCGTTCCATCGCACAACTATCCAAGGTCGGCGGCACTCACGAATACAAGCGAGTACTCCAGGTGGTGGATCAGGCCCGGCAGGTCGCGCAAGCCGATGACGCCAGCTACACCCTCAGCGCGCTGTTCTGGTTGCAGGGCGAATATGACTATGCCGAAGTCCAGGGCGGCATCAACGACAAGGCCACCTACAAGAAGATGCTGCGTCAGTTACGCAACGACCTGAACGAGGACACCGCCAAGGCCATCGGCCAGCAGCGGATGCCTGCGTTCATCAGCTACCAGACCGACGCCAAGACGTCGGTCGTCGATGGCAGCCTGGACATCGGTCTTGCGCAGTGGGAACTGGCGAAGGAAGAACCCAACTGGTACCTCGCCGGCCCGGTCTATCCCTACGTCGACAAAGGCACGCATCTATCCGCCAATGGCTATCGCTGGTTCGGCCAGATGCTCGGCAAGGTGTTCCATCAAGTGGTGATCGAGCAACGTGGTTGGCAACCGCTGTCACCGCTGCGCGCGACCGTCGAAGGTCGTGAAATCCTGATGGACTTCCACGTGCCACATCCGCCGCTGGCGTTCAGCGAGCCCTATCTCGGGCACAAGGCGCAGATGATCGAGAACTATGGTTTCGTCATCACCGATGACAAGGGCAAGGTGCCCGTGGAAAACATCGAAGCCGCTGCCGATACCGTGTTGCGGCTGGTTGTCGGTCGCGATCTGGTGGGCATCCCGACCATCCGCTACGCCAGCCATGCAACAGGCGGCGCCGGTGAGCTGCATGACAGTGACCCGACCGTAGCGGACGCCACCTATGAATACCTGCCCGACGAAGGCATGCCGGAAGAGGCAAACATCGAGGCGCTGGTCGGCAAGCCCTACCCGCTCTACAACTGGTCCATTGCCTTCGAACTCAAGCCCAGCCAAGGGCATGACTCGCCGCGCTGAGTCAGGCCGTGCTGCGCAGGCGGGCCAGGTCCTTGACCGGGGAGGCGCCGAATAAGCGGCTGTATTCCCGGCTGAATTGCGAGGGACTTTCATAGCCCACCCGGTATCCCGCTGCCGACACTTCCAACCCTTCGGCCACCAGCAACCGGCGGGCTTCCTGCAGGCGAAGCTGCTTCTGGTACTGCAACGGACTCATGGCCGTCAGTGCCTTGAATCGATGATGCAGGCTGGAGCTGCTGAGATTGACCCGTCGTGCTAACTCATCGATGCGCAGCGGCTCGACGTAGTTGCGGTTGAGCCACTCGATCGCATCGTTGACCCGGTGCGACTGACTGCCTTGCAGCGCCACCGCCTGAAGGTGGTGTCCCTGCGGCCCGCAGAGCAGTCGGTAGAAAATCTCGCGCACTGCCAATGGCGCGAGGACCGGGATGTCCTTGGGGTTGTTTAGCAGGCGCACCAGCCGCAGGGTGGCGTCCAGCAGCGGCGCGTCGATACGGTCCAGATAGAGGCCACGCCCCGCGGTATCTTCCGGCGCTGGCGCCGGGTTGGCGTCGGCAACCAGCCCGGCAATCAGTGATGGGTCGATGTCCAGCCGAATGCAGATGTAAGGCTCCTCGCTGGACGCCCGGATCACGCAGCCGGCAACAGGCAGCGTCACCGATACCACCAGATAGTGCAGCGGGTCGTACCGATACAGCTCGTCAGCCAGGCGCACTTCCTTGCCGCCCTGAACGATGACGCACAAGGCCGGCTTATGCAGGCCATAAGTCATCTCGCCAGGCGTTGCGCAGCGGATCAGATGCAGCGGCTCGATGGCGGTCGGGTGCATACCGTCGCCGCTGACCGCGCCTTCGACCAGCCGCGCCAGCTCGGCGCGCTGTGCGCTGGTCTCGTCACTCGATGGGGAAATGAAGGAATTCATGAGCAGCGGGTTCCGGAAACGGATGAAACAGCTTAGCAGTTCGTTTGATTTTGCCTGAGCGATGAGGACCTTTGTGTGCAGAACCCGGCGATTCGCGGCGGAGCATCCGCAGCCAGCCAATGTGCGTCTCCGAGCGCTGTCATCGCCATGACATAACGTGATGATATTTTGCCACCACTACGCATTGAGTGCCCTGCCGTGATTCGACGGTTCCTGTCCTCCCCCACGTTTCCTCAAGCGCTGTTGCTATCGCTCTGTATAGCCACGCTGGCATTCCTGTGGGGAACGTATTGGCACCACGGACAGACGTCGCGAAGGGCGGCGTTGCAAGCCAAGGGCGCCGAGCATCTCAGCCTGGCCCGTAGTGCCGTGGAGAACTTGCAACAACGCGTCGACCGGGTGCGGGTCATCGGTCACCTGATGTTGAGCGACGGCTTCAGCTCCGACGATCAAAGCCTCGTTCGCATGCTTGCCGAGGATCCTACTCTCAAACGCTTGAATCTCTACGATCTGAACGGACGCCTGCTCGCCAGCACGTCTGACTCCCCGCCACTGCCAGAACAATGGCTCGCGGAACTCCACGCCCATATTGCGCAACACGGTAACAAGCCCCTCCTGCCACGACTTATGGCGTTGCAGCAGGCCGCAGCGCCTGCAAGCTGGCAGTTGCCTTTTCTGATACCGCTGACCGGCCCCGACTCGATTGAGTTGAAGCGCATCCTACTGGTGCAGCTGGACGTCAGCCCACTCGCCGTTCTACTCAATCACGCCGACCTGGGCGCTACCGGGCTGGTGCGATTACTGGACAGTGCTGACGAGGGACGGCTCCACTTCACAAACGGTGGCATGACCGCCGCAGGCAAACGCCTCAGACCCGGTCTGCCTGCGGCGTCGGATGTCGGCATGACCATCCAATACAGCACTGATCAGGAATATCAGAGCCTTTACAGCCGCGCTCGTGATAGTGGCTTCAGTGTGGTCGTCAGCCAGCAGATCGACGACATTCTCGCGGCCCACCAGCGCAATTTCAGCCGTCAGTTGTGGATGAATCTGGGCATGACGCTGCTCATCCTCGGCGGGGCAATCTGGGCGATGCGGCTGTTGCAGAGGCGTCACGAGGCATTCTGCGCGCTGGAGCAGGCCCATCGGATCGACCAAGAGCGGATCAGTCGTCTGGAGGACGAACATCGGCGCAGCACCCATGCAGCCGCTACCGACCACCTGAGCGGCCTGCACAATCGCCGGCAATTCCTGGATATCTGCGCTGAAACCCTGGCTCGCCAGCGCAATCTGCGACGTTTGATGGCGATACTCTTCATCGACATGGATCGCTTCAAATCGATCAACGATTCGCTGGGGCACAAGGTCGGGGATCTGCTACTGCAGGCCGTGGCGGGCCGGATCAGCCGCACGCTGGAGCCCGGTGATCAGGCGGCTCGCTTCGGTGGTGATGAATTCGTCGTGCTGCTCGCCGGCGACCGAAGTGAAGAGCAGATCGATACCTGGGTCCGCGATCTGGTGAACAAGCTCACCGCCGTCTATGCCCTCGATGAACATGAGGTCAACACCAGCCCGAGCATCGGTGTCAGCATCTGTCCCCGTGATGGTCAGGAGGTCGACGGTTTGATCCGCTGCGCTGACGCCGCGATGTACTCGGCCAAGCAGTCCGGCCGCGGCCAGTATCGGTTCTTCGACCCCTCCCTGAACCTTACGGATATCAATGAATTCTCTCTGGAGCAGTCGCTGGTTGCCGCGTTGAGCGAGCGGCAATTCGTCCTGCACTATCAACCGCAAATCCAGCTGGATTCGATGCAGGTCTGCGGATATGAGGCGCTGGTGCGCTGGGAACACCCGCAATTCGGCCTGCTCTACCCGGATCGCTTCATTTCGCTGGCCGAGCGCAGCGGGTTCATCGTCGCGCTCGGCTGGGAAGTGATACGTCTCGCGCTCGAGGAGCTCAAGCACTGGCGGGCACAAGGTCGTTCCTCGCGTTTAGCCGTCAACGTCTCGGCCATCCAGCTTCGACAAGCCGATTTCAGCGAGCGCTTGCTGGGCGAGCTGGCGCAGCGTGGCATAGAAGCCTGGCAATTCGAGCTAGAGGTTACCGAAACGGTCGTACTCGATGATGAAGGGATGGCGGTCGAACATCTCGAACGGCTGCGCGTGGCCGGGCTGAATATCAGCCTTGACGATTTCGGGAAAGGCTATGCGGGCTTCGCCCACCTGCACTCGATGCCGCTCAATACCCTGAAGATAGACCGGGCGTTGATCGCCCCACTGTCGAACAGCTATGACGACAACCCCATCGTCTCGTCCACCATCACGCTGGCGAAGCGCCTGGGTTTGACGGTGGTGGCCGAGGGCGTGGAAACACGGGATCAGCTCGTCTACCTGAAGCTGGCGGGCTGCGACATTGCCCAGGGCTATCATTTCAGCCGCCCCATGTCAGCCGAACAGCTCTATCAATACGCTCCGTTCACCCGAACGGCGGAACCCGTTTGTGGATGACGCAGCAGCCCGCATCACGGGTCTAGCATTGACAAAAAAACGCCGGCACTGAGGCCGGCGTTTTCGCAACAAGGATCGATCAGCTACGGGCGCGCTCGGCGTCGCGCAGTGCCTTGACCTCATCATGGTTGCGCTGCACGCCCTGCATCTGACGCTCGACCACCGAACGCACATCCATTGGCAGGTCCTTCTCGAGCGCTTTGCGGTAGCTCTTGAGGGCAACGTCTTCGCCACGCTCGCACTCGTTGAGGATGGACTCGTCATCCTTGCCGGTGACCTTGGTCTTCAGGTCGACCCAGCGACGGTGCATATCACCGGCAGTGCTGGTGGAGGTTTCCGGATCGCCGCCCATGGTGCGGACCAATTGCTGCAGCTCAGCGGCTGCCGTGGCGCAATCCTGGGCACGTTGATTCATGGTGGTCTTCAGCTGCGGATTCTTCAGGTCATCAGCGCATTCGCGGAAGCCCTTCTCACCGTCTTTACTGGTTTCGATCAGATCGTTAAGTACGGAAATCGTGTCTTTGGTATCCATGAAAAGTCCTCCTAAGAGCTTATGAACGGCCGGAACAAACACGGCCAACCTGTTAAGTCGACTGTGCCGTTTCGATAAAGGTTCAGCCCGTCTGCCCGGTGGGACCGCAACGTTCAGCGAGGAAAGGACAGGCTGAAGCAGGTAACCGACGCGTCGCTGGTCACCCGCACTTCACCGCCATGCAGCTGCATGATCGAGCGCACAATTGCCAGCCCCAACCCGCCAGAGTCGCCCGGTTGGGCACGTGACGGATCGCAGCGATAGAAGCGGTCGAACAGCCGCGGCAGGTGTTCGGCTGCAATCGGCTCGCCGCTGTTTTCGACAGTGATCACCACGTTATCAGCGGTACGCTCGCAGCTCACGCGGACCTCCGTTCCCGTCGCGCCATAGCGCAGCGCATTGGCGATGAGGTTGGCCAGCGCCCTGCGCAGCAGATCCGGATCGGCGTGCAGGCTGCCGCTCGCCTCGTTCACTACCCGCATCTGGTGCTCTTCGGCAACGCCCTCGAAATAATCACCGAGCTGTTCCACCGTTTCGGCCAGGTCGATGTCCTGCCGGTGAATTGCAGCATCGACCTGCTCGGTGCGGGCTAAAAACAACATGTTGTTGATCATCCTGGCCAGACGCTCGTATTCCTCCTGATTGGAAGCCAGCAGGCTCTGGTAATCCTCCAGCGAACGCACCCGCCGCAAGGTTTGCTGGGTCTGGCCCATCAGGTTGCTGAGCGGGGTGCGCATCTCATGCGCCAGATCCTCGGAAAACCGCGACAGCTGGGCAAAACCGGCCTCCAGCCGCGCCAGCATCTGGTTCAGTGCCTCGCTCAAGGCCCGCAACTCGCTCAGCTCGGCACTGTCCTCGATGCGCAGATGCAGGTGCTGGACGTCGATCGCCAGCGCCCGGCGGGTCAGCTGACGAACCGGCCGCAGTCCTCGTTCACTCACCAGCCAGCCCAGCAGAAACGCCAGTAGCGCACCGGTTGCCAGGGCCAGCCAGAGTTTCAGGCGGTACGCGGCAAGCATCTGCTCACGCTCGCCCAGCAATTTGCCGGCGATCAACGTCAGGTCGCCGCTTGGTCGTTCGATCTGTATCCAGGCCAGCCGCGCCTGATCACCCAGATCCTCCAGCCGTGGGTGATCCGACGGCGGCAACTGCGGGATCGGCAACTGAACGGGATTGATCTCGATCAGCGGCGCCCCACTCTCCCCCAGCACCCACAGCAGACTGTCGCGATTGCCGAGCATGTTGGCGTAGAGCTGAGGTCGCTCGCGCAGCACCTCGATGCTGTCACTGTCATCGAGCAAGGCCGCCATGCGCTCCAGCCGCCCGAGCAGCGCCTGGTCGTCGCGCCAGGCGATCTCGCGCTCCAGCGATTGATAGAGGTAGAAGCCAATCGCACCCAGCAGCGCCGTGCTGACCAGCGCAAACATCAGTGCCAGACGCAGGCTCAGCGAGCGTGGCAGCAGCTTCATTCCGGCACTTCCAACAGGTAGCCCATGCCGCGCACGGTGTGGATCAGCTTGGGCTGGTAAGGGTCGTCCACCTTCGCCCGCAGCCGGCGGATCGCGACGTCGACGACATTGGTATCGCTGTCGAAATTCATCTGCCAGACCTGCGAGGCGATCTGCGCCCGCGACAGCACTTCGCCTTCGCGGCTCAGCAGCAGATGCAACAGGGCGAACTCCTTGTTGGTCAGCGTCAACCGCTCACCCTGACGCGTCACCCGACGGCGCAGCAGGTCCAGCTCAAGATCGGCGACCTTGAACTGCTCGACTTCGCGCGGCGGCCCGCGGCGCAGCAAGGTGCGCACCCGCGCCAGCAGCTCAGCGTAGGAAAACGGCTTGACCAGATAATCGTCGGCGCCCAGCTCAAGGCCCTTGACCCGGTCCTCCACGGCATCGCGCGCGGTGAGGAACAACACCGGCGTCTGCGCCTTGCGCCGCACGATCTGCAGCAGCTGCCAGCCGTCGATGCCCGGCAACATGACGTCGAGGATGATCAGGTCGAACTCGCTTTCCTGAATCAGGTGCTGACCGTCCAGGCCGTTGAGCGCGACCTCCACCAGATAGCCCGACTCGCTCAACCCCTTGCGCAGGTAATCAGCTGTCTTGAACTCGTCTTCTACTACCAGTATGCGCATCTGCTTCCTCCGGGCGAGGCGCATAGGCTAGGCGCCCACGAGCGTTTATCCCATTACAAATACGTAATGCGCAGGCAATGGGTTTGACGGGGCCGACCGCGCAGGATGGCGCCACCTGCTCCACGGAGCCCATTGAGGAGAAACCGATGCGCATTGTCCCCCTTTCGTTGGTCGGCCTGGCCCTTGCCAGTGCCCAGGCCATGGCCATGGCCACCACGCCGCAGCCTGTTACCCAGCAGAACGTCTCGCTGCAACTGGCCAATGCCTTGCTCGACTCGACCATGGCGGCCTGCCATGCCGAGGGCCGTACCGCCGCGGTGGCAGTGGTCGATCGTGGCGGCAACTTGATCGCGCTGCAGCGTGACGACAATGTCGGCCCGCACAACACCATCGCCGCCCAGCGCAAGGCCTACACCGCGTTGTCCAGCAAGACACCGACCCGCCTGTTCGGCGAGCGCGCCCGCAACAACCCGGACGCCGCCAACCTCAACACTTTCGATGAACTGTTACTGCTCGGCGGCGGCGTTCCGCTGCGGGTCGGCGATGAAGTCATCGGCGCCATTGGCGTAGCCGGTGCCGGCGGCGCCGAGACCGACGAGGCCTGCGCCACTCAGGCAATCGCAAAACTGCTTCCTTCCACCCGTTAACCGGAGCTCAACATGACTAACCTGAAAACCCTTTGCGCCAGCCTCGCTCTTGCCAGCCTTTCCAGCCTCGCCATGGCTGCCGACAACCCGCTCAGCGTGCATGTGCTCAACCTCAACGACGGCCTGCCCTCGCCTGATGTGAGGGTCACGCTGGAAAAGCAAAACGGTAAGCAGTGGACTGCCCTGAACGATGGCGTGACCAACCAGCAAGGCCGCATCACCGCGCTCTATCCGCAGGACAAGGCGCTGGAAAAAGGCACCTACCGCGTCACCTTCAAGACCGGTGACTGGTTCGAGGCGCACGATACGGCGAGTTTCTTTCCGGAAGTCCCGGTGATCTTCGAGGTGGACGGCACCGTGCCGCACTACCACATCCCGCTGCTGCTCAACCCATACGGCTTCTCGACCTATCGGGGCAACTGAGCCATCAGAAAGGGCCGACTGACAGGACACCAGACGGTTTACACCTGTCAGTCGCGGCCTCGTCTAGGTCTGCTGGCTGCCACCCAGCGGCCCAGGGCGGCCGAGCAGATAGCCCTGCGCCTTGGTCACCTGAAGCTCGCGCAGGATTTCCAGTTCGGCCTCTGTCTCGACGCATTCGGCGACGATCTTGCAGTCGGTCTCCTGACCGAAGCGGATCAATGCCGACGCCAGCGCCCGGCAGTCGCGGTTGCTGTCGATGTTGCGGATCAGGCTGCCGTCGAGTTTGATCACGTCCGGCTTGAGCTTGAGGATGTGGCGAAAACTCGCATAGCCGGCACCTGCATCATCCACCGCCAGCAGCAGGCCCTGCGCGCGCATGGGTTCGAGCGCTTCGGCGATCAGGTCATAGTCGCGCACCGACGCGTGCTCGGTCACCTCGAGCATCAGCCTGTCCAGAGGCTGGCCGTCCAGCAGGGTTCCGAGTGCCCCGGCCAGGATCGTTTCCGGCGAGACGTTTAGCGACAGATAGCGATCCTGGCGAATGCCACCCAGGCATTTCAGGGCTTCCTGGACGAGCGCCATTTCCAGTTCGCATTGCAGACCGACCTGCTCGGCCTCGCCGAACCAGAGATCCGGGGTACGTTGTGGTTCGCCGGAGAATCGTGCCAGCGCTTCGTAGCCCACCACGTCGTTCTGCCTCACATCGACGATCGGCTGATACACGACGTTGTACGCCTGTTCACTCAGCACGCTGTTGATGCGCGCGAGCCGCTCCTCCTGTTCGCGCTGCTCCTTGGCCTGGGTCTCGAGCAACCGGCCGGCAAAATCGGCGAACAACCGCAGGGTATCCAGATCACGTTCGTTCAAGGTGCCGTCAGGCTTGGAACTGAAGCAGCAGAAGGTGCCGTACAAGCGACCATCGCTGAAACGGATCGGCACGCTGATATAGGCGCCGATCGACAATATCTCGGTGATGGGCAGCGCCACCGCTTCGGGCAGTTTGCTGGTGTCGGGGATCAGCTGTGGCAGCCGGCCATCCACCACCCGCTGGCAGTAGCTGTCTGAAAGACGATCGGAGCCGCCCACACATATCGGCGGCGGATCGCTACGGCCGCTCACATGGCGGAACACGCGAAAGCCCTGCACCATCTCGGCGACGAACGCGACATCCATGCCCAGGTGCGAGCGCACTGAACGCAACGCTTCGCAGAGCATGTCGCCTACCGTATGGCCCGCTGTTTCCAGGTCCCGCAGCATGGCCGCCGGGTCGCCGCCTCGCTCGAATGCCTCGGGTCCCAACCGAACGTTCTGCAGCATTCACACCTCCGGTGAAATAGCCGTTTCGTTTTCGACGGCTCGGGTTGACGGTCCTTATCCAGCGGCGAGCACAAGTGCGCCCCGCTGCATCATTGAGACCTTTGGCCAGTGTTGTTGGTTTCTGGCGACTCGCCTGAGTTTTCCGGACGAAGGGTCCCCCGCTGCGTGCTTCTAACGTCGATTTGCCTGGCGCTGAACGTCCTGAACCGGTCTGGCCTGCATCCTGGCGGCTCCATCGATTGGCTGAATAGCTGTTGATCACAAGCAGCCACGCCATAGCAGCCCGCAGCCGCCAAACTCGAAGAGACCCACAAACATAGCCAAGTTGCCGTCCCCGTTCGTTCATGTAACGGACCAGCTGCACGGCCGTCGCCGAGAGCAGCGGCACCATGCTTTGCCAAATGTGACCAATCATTTCACGCTAAAGATTGTCCCAAGGGAGTAGCCGCCGCCTCGATGCGGCGCTCCGATCAGTTGAAACCGCCCTTCGAGCCTTGCTTACGATGCCGCAATACCTCGCCCCCGTTCCTCGCTGGGAACCCGAAGAACGCCCCTCGATGCCGGGCTCGCCGGCGATCCTGCTGCATCCCATGCCGCTGCGCATCGCCTATGCCTGTGTTGCCGTACTGGTCGGCATCACCGGCGGGCTGGGCAACGCCCTGTTCATCGCCAACCTGCCGAGCATCCAGGGCGATCTGGGCCTGACGCCGTCCCAGGCGGCCTGGCTTCCGGCGGCCTATTTCATGGTCAGCGTGTCGGCCAACCTGCTAATGATCAAGTTTCGCCAGCAATACGGCCTGCGTCGCTTTGCCGAGATCGGCCTGACGCTCTACGCATTGCTGAGCATCGCGCATGTTTTCGTCGAAGGCTTTGAGATGGCCGTGTTCGTTCGCGCAGCCAGTGGCCTGGCCGCTGCGACCACCTCCTCCCTGGGCCTGTTCTACATGCTGCAGGCGTTTCGCAAGGTCGATCTGCCCAAGGCGGTGATCCTCGGCTTCGGCATTTCCCAGCTGGGCACACCCCTGGCCTGGCTGATGTCCCCTGCGCTGCTGGTGATGGGCGAATGGCATCGCCTGTATGTGTTCGAAAGCGGCCTGGCGCTCTGCTCGCTGGCCGCCGTGGTGGTACTCAAGCTACCGCTGGGCGAGCGCATCAAGGTGTTCGAACCGCTGGATTTCCTCACCTTCGCCCTGTTGGCTCCCGCGCTGGCGTTGATCGCGGCGGTGCTGGCCCAGGGTCGCATCCTCTGGTGGACGGAGGAGCCCTGGCTGGGCTACGCCCTGATTGCCGCGCTGCTGCTGTTCTGCGCCGCCTTCATGATCGAGCATCACCGGCGCAACCCGTTGTTGCACACACGCTGGCTGGGCACTGCCGAGATGCTGCGCTTCGCCTTCGGCGCGCTGGCGTTGCGGCTGCTGTTGTCCGAACAGACCTATGGCGCGGTGGGCCTGCTGCAGACCCTCGGCATGGGCACCGAACAGCTGCAGCCGTTGTACGCGGTGATCCTGCTGGGCCTGGTCATGGGCATTGCCGGCAGCGCGATGACCTTCAGCCCGACCCGGGCCTTTCCGCAGATTCTGTTGTCGATCGTGCTGATTGCCATCGCCAGCTTTCTCGATATCGATGCCACCAACCTGACCCGTCCACACGACATGTTTCTCAGCCAGGGCCTGCTGGCCTTCGCCAGTGGCATGTTCCTCGGTCCGCTGCTGATCACCGGTATCGGCCGGGCGCTGCGTAACGGTCCGAACTATCTGGTGACGTTCATCGTCTTGTTCACCATGACCCAGAGCCTCGGCGGCCTGGCCGCGCCAGCGCTGTTCGGTACCTATCAGGTGATGCGTGAGAAGTACCATTCCAGCCACCTCACCGAACAGGTGGTGGCCGGCGACCCGCGGGTTGCCGGACGCTTGCAGGCCCAGAGCCAGGCGCTGATACCGCGCCAGAGCGACCCTCGGCTTCGCCAGGCACAGAGCGCGGCGCAGCTGAGCCAAGCGGCCACACGAGAAGCCAACGTGCTGGCCTTCAATGATGTATTCCGGCTGATCGGCATGCTTTCCATCGGCGTGTTCGGCTGGACGCTCTATCGCACCCTGCGCATTGCGCAGCAGAACAGGAATTCCGCCTCTCCATGAGCGAACGCACCCAACCCGAGGAACAGCAAAGCCTGCAGCCGGCCCAACCCACGCAGCCTTCTGCGGCTGCGACCGACGCGGGACCGACCCCGGACGATCCGCCGAAAACCATCAAACCGAGCCGCCGATCGGTGATCCTGATGGTGCTGGTAGCGCTCATCGGCGTCCTGGCGATCCTTTATGCCTGGCAGCTGTGGCCGTTCACCGGCCGCGTGGCGGTCACCGAGAATGCCTATGTGCGCGGGCAGATCACCGTGCTGGCGCCACAGGTCAGCGGCTATGTGACCGAGGTGCTGGTGCAGGACTTCGAAGAGGTCGAGCAAGGCCAGCCATTGGTGCGCATCGATGATCGTCAGTACCGCCAGCTGGTCGAACAGCGCAGGGCCGAGCTCGCAGCGCGCCGCTTCGAGCTCGAGAACCTGGCGCAGACCCTGGCCTCCAACCGGGCGACGCTGGCCGCCCGCCGCGCCGAACTGGCCGCCGCCGAAGCGGAGCTGAAACGGGGCCTGGCGGATGAGAAGCGTGTCAACGAGCTGGCCGAACGGGGTTCAGTCTCGATCCGCGAGCGCGATCAGATCCGTGCAACCGCTCGCGCCGACTCGGCCCAGGTGCAACAGGCGCGGGCGGCCATCGACATCGCCGAACAAACGCTGAAGGCCAGCGAAGTCTCACGCGGCGGGTTGCAGGCACAGGTAGAAATCGCAGAGTCGGCGCTCAAGCGCGCGCAGATCGATCTGGACAATACGGTAATCGAGGCGCCGCGTGACGGGCAGGTCAGCGAGGTCACGGTGCGCCAGGGCCAATACGTGACGGCCGGCTCGCAGCTGCTGTACCTGGTGCCGGAGCAGCTCTGGATAATCGCCAACTACAAGGAGACCCAGACGTTCGCCATGCGTCCCGGCCAGCCGGTCGAGATTGAAGTCGATGCCTTGGACGGCGCGCGGCTCCGCGGCCATGTACAGCGCCTGGCCCCTGCCACCGGTTCTGAATTCAGCGTGCTACGCCCGGACAACGCCACCGGCAACTTCACCAAAGTGGTTCAGCGCGTGCCAGTACGCATCTCCATCGCCCCGGATCAGCCACTCGCCAAGCGGCTGCGCCCCGGTCTGTCGGTGGTGACTCATGTGGATACCGGCGCCACAGAGGCAGCGGAGCGATCCACCGCGGACAGTACGCAATGAGCGGCCTGGTCCGCGCCCTGCGCCGGCTGATGCCAGGTCTGCTGCTGGTTACGCTGGCCGGCTGCATGCCGCCTCGGCAGCCGCTTCCGCCTGAAGCCGCGTTCACCCCACCGGCAGACTGGCGGGAACCGGGATCGAACATGGCCGACGTGTCCGCGACCTGGTGGCAGGCGTTCGGTGATCCTCAGCTGACGGCGCTGGTCGAGGCGGCACTGGCGTACAACACCGAGGTGCTGAGCGCCGCTTCTCGCGTGGAACAGGCACGTGAACAGATCCAGCTATCGCGGGCCGCGCTGCTGCCATCGCTCGACGCGGCGCTGGGAGCGCAACGCACCCGCGAACTCAGCGTTCTGGGCATGACCCATACAACGGCCGTGCAGCCGGCATTGCAGGTGTCCTACGAGGTCGACCTCTGGGGACGGCTCCGGCGCTTGAAGGATGCGGCGCAACTTGAATATCGCGCGACCGAGGCCGAGCGCGACGCCGTCAGCTTGGCAGTGGCAAGCACCACCGCCCGAGCGTATGTGTCGCTGCTGTCGTTGGACCGCCAGCTGTACGTCACGCGTGAAACCGTCGACTCCCGCCGAGAGGCGCTGCGCGTCGCCGAGGACCGCGCAGCCCTCGGCTACACCTCGCAGCTGGAGCTGACCCAGGCGCAATCGGAATACGAAGCCGCCGCCGAATTGCTGCCGCAGCTGCAGCAGGCCATCCGGGAGCAGGAAAATGCCCTGCGCCTGCTCACCGGCCGCTTCCCAGGGAACGTGGAGCGCGGCGCCGGGCTGCTGGCCATCGAGCCGTCTCCGGTGCCGGGCGTGCTGCCTTCAGAGCTGCTGCGCCGCCGCCCGGACATCCAGCAGGCCGAGCTGCTGCTCGCGGCCAGCAGCCTGAACCTGCAAGCCCAGCGTGACCGATTCCTGCCGCAGGTACAGCTGTCTGCCAGTCTCGGTCGGCTATTCGTCAACTCACTCGATTACGACCCGGTGCGTGTCTGGGATCTCGGCGCCAGCGTGCTGGCACCGATATTCGATGCTGGCCGCCTGGAGGCAGGCGTGAACATCGCGGTCGCCCAGCGCAACCAGGCGGCCTTTGCCTACCGCGCCGCGGCGCTGGACGCTTTCAGGGAAGTGGAGAACAGCCTTTCGGCGGTCAGTAATCTGCGCCAGCAGCTAGCACGCGTCGCGGCTCGCCGCGCGGTACTCGAGCGCTCCCTGACCTACGCTGAGGACCGCTACCGCGCGGGCTATTCGTCCTACCTGGAGACCCTCGATGCCCAACGCAACCTGTTCAATACAGAACTGGCGGCCGTACAGCTGCGCGAGAGCCGGCTCAATGCGCTGATCAGCCTTTACCAGGCATTGGGCGGTGGCTGGCAAGCCGAACCCTGATCAGAGGCACTGAGCTGAGGGCTCAGCGGTTGAGGATCGACCCGTCAAATGCGTTGGAGACCGGCGCAGTGATCGACGCCGGACGTCCAAGCAGATAGCCCTGCCTGGATCCGCGCCTTGCGGGTGCGGACCCTGAACAGTTGGCCAGATACTACTGATACAAATGGCCATGCTGTGTTTTCGGCGACGGCCGGCTCTAGACCGCGCCTGTTGCTCTACCGCTATGCTCAGGCATCCCGCCGGACCACACCGGGCCCTGTACGCCGGCCAACCACAGCCACCAGATCAACCACTAGAAACAGCAGAAGACTGCCGCCCAGCACCGGCAGGCAGTAGCCGAACAACAGCGCTACGGTGGCCGTGACCCAGCGAGCACGGGGTGACAGCTTATGCATCGCCTGGACTATCCCCTGCCCGCCGACTCGACGTGGCATACGACGTCGCCACCACATCAGATAACCGAAAGCCACCAGCACCGCCAAGCCGAGCGCGGTAGCGGCCAGCAACAGCTGATTGGCCAGACCGAACAGCGACCCCATATGCGCATCGATCCCCCAACGCGTCAGCTTCGCGGCGACAGGAAAGCTCGCGAAATCGGTGCGATCGGTGATCTGCAGCGTGCGCGGATCGATGGCCACGGCATCGACCTGGGTGGGCCAGCTGCGGTCGATCTCGGTCACCGTCCAGGCACGATTCGGCCCGGCGGCGGGCATGATTTCGACCTTGCCAGCGTCTATGCCGCCCTCACGTGCAGCGCGCAGCACGCTATCGAACATTTCCGTTCAGCGGTTCGTGTCACCGGCATGGCCATCCCGGTGTGGTGCGCGTGTTCACCCGCAGCTTTTACCGCTTCACCATCCAGCGCCGTGGACACGCTCGGCGTCGACATGCCCAGCGCCGCCCGCGCGACGCCGATGTTGTCGCCCGCCCAGCGCGACCAGGTCAGCCCCGTGGCGGAGAAAAACAGCAGCCCGATCAACAGGCACAGCCCCAGTGTGGAGTGCCAGTGCCTCAACCCTTTTGAGCGCGTACCCGAGGCGCGCCGCCGCCTGATGATCCACAACGCGAAACCGCCCAGCGCCGCCACCCACAACCAGGACGCCGCCAGTTCGCTGTACAGCCTCCCCGGTTCGCCGAGCAGCAGACTGCGATGGAACTGGTCGAGCCAGGTACGCAACGGCAGCACGCCACTGGTGCCGTAGACGAGCAAGTCACCGCGGACTTCAACAGTCACGGGGTCGATGAACACCGCGCGACTCTCTGACTCGCCCAGCTCTGACGATTTGAACATCACCCGTGTGGTGGTGCCCGGTTCCGGCGCCGGGCGCACCGCCGACAGCGTCGCCGCTTCGCCGACATGGGCCTGGGCAATCTCGATCTGTCGGGCCAAGGGTTGCGGCGTGCCGGTGCTGTCGGTGTACAGCTGCTCGGCATAGAGCCGATCTTCCAGTTGCGGTGTCAGCGCGTAGACCAGGCCGCTCAGCGCAGCAACGAAGATAAAAGGGCCGACCAGCAGCCCGACATACAGGTGGAGACGAATCAACAGCGCCAGCAACGGGTGCTGCGTGTGGGAAACCAGGGGTGGCGCCTCGGGGCGGGCGCCAGTGGTACTTGAAGTCATGACTATTTACTCGATCAAAACGGCAGCAGCTTCTCTGTAGGAGCCAGCTTGCTGGCGATCAATGGCACTGTAATGGATCGGGATCGCGAGCAAGCTCGCTCCTACAAAGGCGGGACCGTATTTTCGCGCTGCCGGCCGGGACGCAGGCCTGCAGCAAGGGCCAGCAATTAGCGGCGGCACGCATACGCGACCGCCGATGGCTACCGGTCAGATCAGGGGTTATCGATCAGGCGAGCGGGGATGCGCGGGGATTCAGTGCAGGCCAACGGTAACGCGGCGACAGCTGCGGCGCGGTTGCTGTGCGCAGGCTGCCGACCCGTACCAGATGAGGTTGATGGAGCACCGGCGAGCCGGTCGTAATCGCAGCGAGAGATTCCGAACCCGCCGCACAGCAGCAGGGCATCCCCTGGTGATGACTGGGCTTGGGCGTAGATTCATCGACGTGGGCGTGCTGGACGTGGCCGGTGTGATGCTGGCTGGCCTCGGCCATTGGGCAATGCCCGCCCGTACCGTCCATTCCTTGCATATGCGCGGCCATCAGCGGCATCGCGAACAGATGCAGCAGAACGGCAAAGGCCGCTATCCAGATAGGCGCACGACTAGGGCGACGCATGACGGGCAAGCTCCAGCAGAAGCGGAAAGCGCCAGGCGCGTTGAGCGCTGGCGCAGCGAGTTTACTTGGTTGTCTTGGCTTTGCTGCGTTTGGCTGGCTTTTCCTGCACCGCCTTGGCGCTCGCCTCGCCTGTTAACGTGATCCAGGTCGGCGCGTGGTCGCTGGCGTGTTCCTGATCCCGCACCCAGCGGTCCACCCCGGCATCGACAAGCCGCGGCGCCAGATCAGCGCTCAGCAACAGATGATCGATGCGCAGCCCGGAATTCTTCTGCCAGTGCTGGCGGAAATAATCCCAGAAGGTGTAGATCCGCTCATTCGGATATTTGGCGCGCAACGCGTCAGTCCAGCCCTGAGCCAGCAGCCGCTCGTAGCATTCACGGCTCTCGGGCTGCAGCAGCGCGTCCTTGGTCCAGGAGCGAGGATTGTAGATGTCTTCGTCAGTGGGCACGACGTTGTAGTCGCCGGCCAGGACCACAGGATGGCCACTGTCGAACAGCCCAGCGGCGTGTTCGATGAAGCGCTCAAACCAAGCGAGTTTGTACTCGAACTTAGGCCCCGGCTGCGGGTTGCCGTTGGGCAGATAGAGACAGGCGACGATCACCCCGTGGGCGGCAGCCTCAAGGTAGCGGCTGTGTGTATCGTCCGGATCGCCCGGCAGGCCGCGGCGGATTTCCAGCGGGTCGTCGCCCTTGGACAGAATCGCCACGCCGTTCCATGACTTCTGCCCGTGCCAGATGGCGCCGTAGCCGGCCGCACGGATGTCATCGATGGGGAAATCGGCGTCCTGCGCCTTCAGCTCCTGCAGGCAGACCACGTCCGGCTGTTCGCGCTCCAGCCATTCGAGCAAGTTGGTCCGACGGGCACGGATGCCGTTGATGTTGAAGGTGGCAATTTTCAGGGAGTCCACGGGTAGCCTCGCGCCGATTCATGACCCTTGTTGTGACTCGTCACGGGGCAGCGGGGTTCGCCGTGTTCAATTACCCCTACACCCGTGACATGCGTGTGGACTCCCGGTGTCCCGGTGGGCTGAAGCCCACCCTACAGATCGCAGTGATACGAAACCCGCCCCAGCCATAGATCGGCACACGTAGGGTGGGCTTTAGCCCACCAAAACATGCGTGTGGACCCTCGGTGGGCTGAAGCCCACCCTACAGATCGCAGTGATACGAAACCCGCCCCAGCCATAGATCGACACACGTAGGGTGGGCTTTAGCCCACCAGACGGTGCGTGGAGGTTTGACTCAACGCACTTCCCAGTAGCCTGGCGCGTTGTAGATCTGCTTCAGATAATCGATGAAGAAACGGACCTTGGCCGGCAGGTAGCGCTGCTGCGGATACACTGCCTGGATGTCATAGGCCGACAACGCAAACTCGTCGAGCACCGTTACCAGCTCGCCGCGCTTGAGCTCCGCCTGGATCTCCCAAGTCGAGCGCCAGCCGATCCCCAACCCTTGCTTGACCCAGTCGAATAAGAGCTCGCCGTCATTGCAGTCGAGGTTACCGTCTACTCGCACCGCTACCTGCTTGCCGTCACGCAAAAAGGTCCAACCGCGCTGCTGCCCGCCTTGCAGGTTGAACGCCAGGCAGTTGTGTCGCGCCAGGTCTTCCAGGGTGCGCGGCACGCCCTGTCGCTCGAAGTAGTCCGGCGCGCCGCAGACCACGCGGCGGTTGGGAAACAGCTTGATGGCGACATAGTTGGGATCGGTCACCTCGCCGATGCGGATGCCCATGTCGTAACCGTGGCGCACCAGATCGACCACGCTGTCGGTGAAGTTGAACGACAGCTGCAGGTCCGGGTAGCGCGCCTGAAAGGCTGGCGCGTGCGGCCCGATATGCCGGCGACCGAACGCCGCCGGCGCCGAGACCACCAGATGCCCACGCACCGAGGTGCCGTGGTGGCTGATGCTGGCATCGGCTTCCTCGAAATCCTTGAGCAGCCCGCGGGCGCGCTCCAGGTACTGCTCGCCAAGATCGGTCAGCGCCAGCCCGCGCGTGGAGCGGTGCATCAGCTTCACGCCCAGGTGTCGCTCCAGCGCATCGAGTCGGCGGCCCATTACCACTGGCGTCACGCCTTCCTTCAGCGCAGCGGCGGCAAAGCTGCCGTTTTCAGCGACCAGCACGAAGCTGTGCAGGGTTGTATAGCGATCCATTCGATACTCCTGATATCGACAGAACTGAAGTTTCGGCCAATTCCCTCGTTCCGGCCAGCCCTTCATGCTTGGGCCACGTATAAAAACTATCGAAACAGAGCCGTTCACGATCTTGCGAGCTAGAGACCTGCAAGGCAAAAGCAGGCGAGGAAGCGGGGTTTGCTGTTGCAAATGAGCATTCCGAGCCTGGTTTTAACGCAGCAGGGCCGACGCGCAGCAGATCGTGAACAGGTTCTAAGCCAAGAGGAACGACAGATGGCCCGAATGAGAGCAATCGATGCCGCAGTGGCGGTATTGCGCAAGGAAGGCATCGACACCGCCTTCGGCATCCCCGGTGCCGCGATCAATCCGCTGTATTCCGCCCTGCGCGCCGACGGCAGCATCCGTCACATTCTGGCTCGCCACGTCGAAGGCGCCTCGCACATGGCTGAGGGTTACACCCGCACCAAGGCCGGCAACATCGGCGTGTGCATCGGCACCTCGGGCCCGGCCGGTACCGACATGATTACCGGCCTCTATTCCGCCTGGGCCGATTCGATACCGATTCTCTGCATCACCGGCCAGGCGCCACGTGCTCGCCTGTACAAGGAAGACTTCCAGGCCGTGGACATCGAATCCATCGCCAAGCCGGTCACCAAGTGGGCCGTGACCGTGCGTGAGCCAGCGCTGGTGCCGCGCGTGTTCCAACAAGCCTTCCACGTGATGCGCTCGGGTCGCCCGGGCCCGGTTTTGATCGACCTGCCGTTCGACGTGCAGATGGCCGAGATTGAATTCGACGTCGAGACCTACGAGCCGCTGTCCGTGTACAAGCCGGCCGCGACTCGCAAGCAGATCGAGAAGGCCATCGACATGCTCTGCGCCGCCGAGCGCCCGCTGATCGTGGCAGGTGGCGGCATCTACAACGCCGGTGCAGAAGCCCTGCTGGTTGAATTCGCCGAGACTGTTGGCGTGCCGGTGATCCCGACGCTGATGGGCTGGGGTTCGATCCCTGACGACCATCCGCTGATGGCGGGCATGTGCGGCTTGCAGACCAGCCACCGCTACGGCAACGCCACCATGCTCGCCTCGGATTTCGTGCTCGGCATTGGCAATCGGTGGGCCAACCGCCACACCGGTTCGGTGGAGGTCTACACCAAGGACCGCACCTTCGTGCACGTGGATATCGAACCGACCCAGATCGGCCGGGTGTTCTCACCGGACTTCGGTATCACCTCGGACGCAGGTGCTGCGCTCGAACTGTTCGTTGAAGTCGCCAAGGAACGCAAGGCCGCGGGCAAGCTGCCGGATCGTAATGCCTGGGCGGCCGATTGCCAGGAACGCAAGCGCACCCTGCTGCGCAAGACGCACTTCGACTCGGTCCCGATGAAGCCGCAGCGCGTATATCAGTGCATGAACAACGCGTTCGGCCGCGACGCCTGCTACGTCAGCACCATTGGCTTGTCGCAGATCGCTGCCGCGCAGTTCCTGCATGTGTACAAGCCGCGCCATTGGATCAACTGCGGTCAAGCCGGCCCGCTTGGCTGGACGATTCCCGCAGCGCTGGGCGTGGTCGCAGCGGACCCGACCCGCAAGGTGGTAGCGCTTTCGGGCGACTACGACTTCCAGTTCATGATCGAGGAATTGGCCGTGGGGGCGCAGTTCAAGCTGCCCTACATCCACATCCTGGTGAACAACGCCTACCTCGGCCTGATCCGCCAGGCGCAACGCGGCTTCGAGATGGATTACTGCGTGCAGCTGGGCTTCGAGAACATCAATGCCGACCACAGCGGCATGGAAGGCTACGGCGTGGATCACGTCGCGGTGGTCGAGGGCCTGGGCTGCAAGGCGATCCGCGTGTTCAAGCAGGAAGACCTGCGCCCTGCCATCGATCAGGCCCAGGCCTGGATGGCTGAGCACCAGGTGCCGGTCGTGATCGAGGTGATCCTCGAACGTGTAACCAACATCGCCATGGGCACCGAGATCGACGCCATCAACGAATTCGAGCCGCTGGCCGAGGGCCGAGAAGACGCACCGACCGCGGTCGCGTTGCTGGATTGATGGAAGACGCACCGCCCGTAGGAGCCAGCTTGCTGGCGATCCCGAGCGCCATGCCCGACTGATCGCCAGCAAGCTGGCTCCTACGAAAAGCAGACCCGTAGGGTGGATATCGCGAAGCATATCCACCAAAAACGTAGCACCGACGTACCGAACCGATCCCTACAGATCACAAGGAGATACCTATGCCCCGTTTCGCCGCCAACCTGTCCATGTTGTTTACCGAGCTGGACTTTCTCGACCGCTTTGCCGCCGCAGCCGAAGCCGGCTTCAGCGGTGTCGAGTACCTGTTCCCGTACGACTATCCCGCCGAAGAGATCAAGGCTCGGCTGGATGCCAACAAGCTGACCCAGGTTCTTTTCAACCTGCCGGCCGGTGATTGGGCGGGCGGTGATCGCGGTATTGCCTGCGATCCCGAGCGCGTCGAGGACTTCCGCGTTGGTGTCGACACGGCTATTGCCTACGCAAAAGTGCTGGGCAACACCCAGATCAACTGCCTGGCCGGCATCGCGCCTCGCGGCGCCGATCTGGGCAAGCTGGAAATGACCTTTATCGAAAACCTGCGCTACGCGGCGAAGAAGCTCGAAGCAGAAGGCATCCGCCTGGTCATGGAGATGATCAATACCCGAGACATCCCGCGCTTCTTCCTCAACAACACCTCGCAGGCGTTGGAGATCCGCGACAAGGTCGGCAGCACCAACCTGTTCCTGCAGTACGACATCTACCACATGCAGATCATGGAAGGAGACCTGGCGCGCACCATCGAGAACAACCTGGCAGTGATCAACCACGTGCAGTTGGCGGACAACCCTGGCCGCAACGAGCCAGGCACCGGCGAGATCAACTACCGCTTCTTGTTCGAGCACCTGGACCGAACCGGTTACCAGGGCTGGGTCGGCTGCGAGTACAAGCCCGCCACCACCACTGCGGCCGGCCTCGGCTGGCTGAAGAGCCACAACGCGATCTAATAAATAGCCGAAAAAACGTAAGCGAGGCAGGCAAGACGAGGCGAAGGAGGCCGAAGAAGCGGACCGGGCTCGCGTGCGAGTTTAGTTTTCTAAATGAGCATTCTGACCGGGCTGACGCCCCAGGCCGAGTTCAACGAAGTATTGCCAACGCAGGTAGTTTTTCAGCAACTAGAACGAATTTGAGGAGAATTATCATGGCTAAGATTGGATTTATCGGCACCGGCATCATGGGCCTGCCCATGGCTCAGAACCTGCAGAAGGCGGGCCACAGCCTTTTCGTTTCGACTCACCACGATGCGGCGCCAGCAGCTCTGCTCGAAGCGGGCGCCGTTGGCCTGGCCAACCCGAAGGAAGTGGCCCAGGAAGCCGAGTTCATCATCGTCATGGTGCCGGACACCCCGCATGTAGAAGACGTGCTGTTCCGTGAAAACGGCATCGTCGAGGGCGTCGGCCCGAACAAGCTGGTGATCGACATGAGCTCGATCTCCCCCAGCGCCACCAAGGCGTTCGCCGAGAAGATCAACGCCACCGGCGCCCAGTACCTCGACGCGCCAGTATCGGGCGGTGAAGTCGGCGCCAAGGCCGCGACGCTGTCGATCATGGTCGGCGGCAGCGAGGAAAGTTTTGCACGCGCCCTGCCGCTGTTCCAGGCGATGGGCAAGAACATCACCCTGGTCGGTGGCAACGGCGACGGCCAGACCGCCAAGGTGGCCAACCAGATCATCGTTGCGCTGAACATTCAGGCAGTGGGCGAAGCCCTGCTGTTCGCCGCGAAGAACGGCGCCGACCCGGCCCGTGTCCGCGAAGCGCTGATGGGCGGTTTTGCCGGCTCCAAGATCCTGGAAGTGCACGGCGAACGCATGATCAAGGGCACCTTTGATCCGGGCTTCCGCATCAGCCTGCACCAGAAGGACCTTAACCTGGCCTTGGCCGGCGCCCGCGAGCTGGGCCTGAACCTGCCCAACACCGCCAACGCCCAGCAGGTCTTCAGCACCTGCGCGGCCATCGGCGGTAGCGGCTGGGACCATTCGGCGCTGATCAAGGGCCTGGAGCACATGGCCAACTTCTCGATCCGCAAGGACTAAACAGAAACCTCAGCCTTCGAGCACGTTGCGCCGAGCCAAGCGCCCCACCTTCAGGGACAGACAGACCAGGTGGTGGGAACCGCAACACTTGGCGCAGCGATGCTCAAAGGGTCGGATTGGAGTTGCATGGGGTCGGAATCACAGCGTCCCCCACAACCTCAGCCCTGCGCATCTGCGATCCGATCGCTGCCCTCGGGCGGCACCCTTTCGACCTGCTCGGCACGAGGAGTCACGGCCTGACTGCCGGGTGGGTCGATTCCAAACCTTAGGACTTGCCTTTTGTACTTGCATAACCGAGCCCTAAGGTCTGGAATCGGCCCCAGACCTAATAGAGAAGGAGCAGTACATGAGCCTCGACCCGCAAGCCCTGCTGCGCGACCTGTTCACCGCCGCCATCGATGCCGCCCATCCACGCCAGGTGCTGGCCGACCATTTGCCGGCGGACCGCGGCGGCCGTGCCATCGTCATCGGTGCAGGCAAAGCGGCAGCCGCCATGGCCGAAGCCATCGAAGCGGCTTGGGAAGGCGAGCTCTCCGGCGTGGTGGTGACGCGTTATGGTCATGGTGCCAATTGCCGCAAGATCGAGGTGGTCGAGGCCGCGCACCCGGTGCCGGACGACGCTGGCGAGCGCGTTGCCCGTCGCGTGTTGAAGATGGTCAGCAACCTGGAGGAAAGCGACCGAGTGATCTTTCTGCTTTCCGGCGGCGGTTCTTCACTCCTGGCACTGCCAGCCGAAGGCATCAGCCTTGCCGACAAGCAGGCGATCAACAAGGCGCTGCTGCGTTCCGGCGCCCACATCGGCGAAATGAACTGCGTGCGCAAGCACCTATCGGCGATCAAAGGCGGCCGCCTGGCCAAGGCCTGCTGGCCGGCGAGTGTGTACACCTATGCGATTTCTGACGTGCCGGGCGATGAGGCCACGGTGATCGCCTCCGGCCCGACCGTGGCGGACCCAACCACCTCAGCCCAGGCGCTGGCGATTCTGGCGCGCTACCACATCGAGATCCCCGAGAACGTTCGCGCGTGGCTGGAAGATCCACATTCCGAGACGGTCAAGGCAGACGACCCGTGCCTGTCGCGCAGCCACTTCCAGCTGATCGCCAAGCCGCAGCAGTCCCTCGAAGCAGCAGCTGAAAAAGCCCGCGCCGCCGGCATCACGCCGCTGATCCTAGGTGATCTGGAAGGTGAGTCACGCGAGGTGGCCAAGGTCCATGGCGGCATTGCCCGTCAGGTCGTGCTGCATGATCAGCCGATAACCCCGCCCTGCGTGATCCTGTCCGGCGGCGAGACCACCGTGACGGTGCGCGGCAACGGTCGTGGCGGCCGCAACGCCGAGTTTCTCCTGAGCCTGACGGAAAACCTTCAGGGTTTGCCGGGCGTGTATGCACTGGCCGGCGACACCGATGGCATCGACGGTTCGGAAGACAACGCCGGCGCCCTGATGACCCCGGACAGCTATGGCCGCGCCGAAGCCCTGGGCCTCAAAGCCGCCGACGAGCTGGCGGATAACAACGGCTATGGTTATTTCCAGGCGCTCGATGCGCTGCTGATGACCGGGCCGACACGGACCAACGTCAACGATTTTCGCGCCATCCTGATCCTGCCGTCGTCCCGCTAGCGGGGCACCGGCATGCACGGTCCATAACCACAACTGCCGATAGAGCCTGCCATGACACCCGACAAGAAGGTCAAGATTCTCGCCACCCTGGGCCCTGCCACGCGCAGCATCGATGATGTGCGCGAGCTCGTGGAAAACGGGGTCAATCTGTTCCGCCTCAACTTCAGCCATGGCGAGCACGCCGACCATGCCGAGCGCTTCGGCTGGATTCGCGAAGTCGAACGTCAGATGAATCAGCCGATCGCCATTCTCATGGACCTGCAGGGCCCCAAGCTGCGCGTCGGTCGTTTTGCCGAGGGTAAGGTGCAGCTCAAGCGCGGTCAGGCGCTGCGCCTCGACCTCGACCCGACGCCGGGCGACAGCAGTCGGGTCAACTTGCCGCATCCTGAGATCATCGATGCGTTGCAGCCCGGCATGAGCCTGCTGGTGGATGACGGCCGGCTGCGCCTGACGGTAACTGCCAAGCACGCCGACGCGATCGACACGCGGGTGGTGGCTGGCGGCGAGCTGTCCGATCGCAAGGGTGTAAACGTGCCCGAAGCGGTGCTGGAGCTGAGTCCCTTGACCGAAAAGGATCGTCGCGACCTGACGTTTGGTCTTGAGCTGGGCGTCGACTGGGTGGCGTTGTCCTTCGTCCAGCGTCCGCAGGATATTCACGAAGCCCGCGAGCTGATCGGCGACCGCGCCTTCCTCATGGCCAAGATCGAGAAGCCCTCAGCGGTACAGCACCTGCGAGAAATCGCGCGGCTCTGCGACGCGATCATGGTGGCACGTGGCGATCTGGGCGTCGAAGTGCCGGCCGAAAATGTCCCGCGTATCCAGCGCAACATCGTCCGCACCTGCCGCCAGCTGGGCCGGCCGGTGGTGGTCGCGACGCAGATGCTCGAATCGATGCGCTTCTCACCCGCCCCGACCCGTGCCGAAGTCACTGACGTGGCCAACGCCGTGGCCGAAGGCGCCGACGCGGTGATGCTCTCGGCGGAAACCGCATCCGGCGAGTACCCGCTGGAAGCGGTGAGCATGATGAGCAAGATCATCCGCCAGGTGGAAAGCGGCCCGGATTACCAGGCTCAGCTGGACGTCAATCGGCCAAGCGCCGAGGCCACCCTGCCCGATGCGATCAGCTGCGCCATCCGCCGTATCAGCGGCATCCTGCCGGTTGCGGTGCTGGTCAATTACACGGAATCAGGCCGCTCCAGCTTGCGCGCTTCGCGGGAGCGACCGGCCACGCCAATCCTCAGCCTGACGCCGAATCTGACGACCGCACGCAAGCTGACCGTGGCCTGGGGCGTTTATTCGGTGATCGACGCGCGCATGTACGACATGGAGCAGGTCTGCCTCAACGCGCTCGAACTGGCGCGTGCCCAGGGCATGGCGGGCACCGGCGATACCGTCGTGATCACCGCGGGCGTGCCGCTCGGCCAATCTGGCACGACCAACTCGCTACGTATCGAAACGCTCAACTAACCCGCCCAGCGAAGCTTGCGCCGGTGGAGTCGCATTCCATCGGCGCAGGCCTGCGCCCCCTTCCGACGTGCCCATGCACCTTCATCTCACTTATCTGATCCGCTCGACACTCAACGGCATCAGCCAAGTCTTTTTGCAGCGCCATCTGGGCTGCGGCCTGCTGATCCTCGTTGCGATCGGCCTGCATGATCGCGCGCTGCTGGCCGGCGCCCTGCTCGGGCTACTCAGCGGCACCTGCATGGCATGGCGACTCGGGTATCCGCGTGACGATATCGAAAGCGGCTTGTACGGCTACAACGCGGCGCTGCTGGGGCTGTTGATCACCCTGATGCTTGGTCCTGTGCCGCTGGCCTGTCTGCTGACCATCCTGTCTGGCGCTCTGGCGACTCCCGTGCAGCACCACCTGCTCAGACGTATGCGCGAGCGGCGTAGCCTGCCGGGCTTCACCCTGTCCTTCGTACTGTTGGGTTGGTTGGCGATGGGAGTCTGTGGTGTTCTGGACGGCGTCATTGAGGCGCGCGTCCCCGAACACCAACTGGGTGGATGGGGTGCGCTGGGCGGCATAGTGAAAGGGCTGGGTCAGGTGCTATTTCTTGCAGATCCGCTTGCGGGACTGTGCCTGTTTGCGGCGTTGCTGCTGGCTGATCGACGCGCTGCAGCGTGGGCGCTATGCGGCTCGGCGGTTGGCATTTACGTAGCCTTGCTGACTGGCGCCTCCGAGCCAACGGCCCTGGCCGGGCTGGCTGGCTATAACCCGGCGCTGGCAGCCTTGGCGTTGAGCCAGGTCCACCGCTCGCCACTGGTGCCAGCGCTGGGCATCGGCTTGGCGATCATCTTCCGACTGTTTTTCGATCAGCTCGGCCTGCCGCCGCTGACCATGCCCTTCATCCTCGCCTGCTGGGCAGTCACGCTGGGCAAACGCCAGCATCAGGGCCGAGGCGGGTTGCAGCCGAGCTGAACCTTAACCCTTGGTGGCGCGAGGGTCCTGGTCCCGCGGGTAGGTCCGTTCCTCTTCGATTTTGCCTTCTAGGGTGTGGATCTTCACCGAGGCGGTGCGCAACTTCATGTAGTCGCGGGTCTCGTTGATGATGTCTTCCTTGGTCGCCGCCTCGAGCAGCGCGCGCTTGTCGCCCTCCTCGCGCAATACCCAGCGATCGTCATCATGCGTGATGTGGTAGTTCTCCATGTTGCCCTCCGTCGTTCATCGATAGTCGAGGTTATAGAACGCTGCGGTTGCTGACCGTTCGATCGGTCGCTGCTGGCACCTGAATACTGGGTTCAATTTACCCCACCGGGTTCGATAAACCCAGATAATCGGGGTAAAAACAACCATCACTGCCCTATGGCCCTTGATTCCGGTCAATTTCAGCCTGGAACGATTATTGAAACAGCATGGATACCTGTCCCGGTTGCGTGGTCACCACGTCGCCTTATGAGAGACAGCCTTATCGATGACTGGAGCCTTCCATGCTTTGCGCCGAACACCGTGCCCTTATCACCGCCACCGTCCCGTTGTTGGAAAGCGGCGGCGAAGCCCTCACCGATCATTTCTACAAACTGATGCTGGCCGAATACCCAGAGGTCCGCCCGCTGTTTAACCAGGCGCATCAGGCCAGTGGTGACCAACCGCGTGCGCTGGCCAATGGTGTGCTGATGTACGCCAAACACATCGACCGCCTCGATCAGCTCGGCGGCCTCGTCTCGCAGGTGGTCAACAAGCACGTCGCCTTGCAGGTGCTGCCAGAGCACTACCCCATCGTCGGTTCGTGCCTGCTGCGAGCCATTCGCGAGGTACTTGGCGCCGATGTCGCCACGGACCCGGTCATCGAGGCCTGGGGTGCGGCCTACGAGCAGCTCGCCGATATTCTCATCGGAACTGAAGAGGCGCTCTACAACGCGACAGCCGAGGCGCCTGGTGGCTGGCGTGGAGCGCGTCGCTTCCGAATCGCGCGCAAGGTAACCGAGAGCAGCGAAATCACCTCTTTCTATCTGGAGCCGGAAGACGGCGGCCCGGTGGTTGAGCACAAGCCAGGGCAATACATCGGCTTGCGTCTGCTAATCGATGGGCAGGAGATCCGCCGTAACTATTCGCTTTCGGCCGCGAGCAACGGCCGGGACTACCGGATCAGCGTCAAACGCGAACCCGGCGGGGTGGCTTCCACCGCACTGCACAGGATGCAGCCTGGCGAGACGCTGGAGCTGTTCGCGCCCGCTGGCGACTTCACCTTGCAGCCCGGTGACAAGCCGCTGGTACTGATCAGCGGCGGCGTTGGTATCACCCCGACGTTGGCAATGCTCGAAGCCGCGATAGGCACCCGCAGGCCGATTCACTTCATCCACTGCGCACGCAACGCCGAAGCGCATGCCTTCCGCGAAACCATCGACCAGCTCGCCGAGCAGCACGGTCAGCTCAAGCGCTTCTACTGCTATGACGAACATAGCGGCGAGGAGCAGCAACCAGACGCCATCGGGCTGCTGACCGAAGCACGACTGGACGCCTGGTTGCCGGCCGAACGCGACCTGGACGCGTACTTCCTCGGGCCAAAACCCTTCATGGCAGCGGTGCGTCGGCAACTGCACGCACTCGGGGTGCCGGCTCAGCAGGCGCGGCATGAGTTCTTCGGACCGGCAAGCGCACTGGAGTAAACCCGGACGGGCCGGTCCGAGGGCTGGTCCACTCCCATCACCGACACGAGGAGTTTCCCATGTTCATGCAACCACTCGACTCGCACCGTCTGCTGACTGTCGCCAACTTGTCGATGGCACTGGGAGTGCTGCTGCTTCTGTTGGGCATCGCCGGCGCTTATGTATTTGATGACCACCTGCTGCTCGGTGCGGTGGTGGCCAGCCATGCATTGGTGATTCTGGGCCCGACCGCGCTGAAGATCGGTTACGTGATGCGTCTGCTGGCACAACGCCAACTTGCATTGGTGGCCTAGCCTGGCGAATGGGGGCATCGAAATTGCTGCATGTTAAATAATGTCACTGCCCTTTACCGCTTCGTTGTAGTTGCACTTAGCCATGAACCGTCAGGGGCAACCACTCGTCCGCAGTTCGTTAAAAAACGGAAACTACTGGCCTGCTCCTCGGCTCTGAAATATTGAAGGCTGATGAAGTTGTTCAGCCCCGCAGAAAGTCTTGTCCATTGAGGAGAGTAAGACATGGCAAACAAAAATCCTGGCAACTTTGCAAATGACCGCGAAAAAGCGTCTGAAGCAGGCAAGAAGGGCGGCCATAACAGCGGTGGCAACTTCGCCAATGATCGTGAAAAGGCCTCCGAAGCCGGCCGCAAAGGCGGACAGAATAGCCACGGCGGTGGTCGCAACAGCAACAGCTGATGCTATAGGCACCAAAGGGCAAAGGTAAAACCTTTGCCCTTTTTTGTTGCCCGCTGCTTTTTTATTCGCAACTACTCGAAGTTGAAATGGTGTTTTTTTTCACGACAATAAACCGGCACCAAAACTTCCATTTGCTTGAATCTTCATTCAGCTTCAACAAAGAAAAAGCTATCAACCGAGGAACTAGCGATATGAACACTTCTAATCATGGCACCTCGTCAACCAACCCCGGCGATGAAGCAGCGCCAGGGACGCCGGGCACCGGTGAAAATATCTGCCCTGTATGCAACGGTAATGGCCGTACCGATACAGGAGAATGTAAAAATTGCGGCGGCACCGGTAAGGTGATCGAAGGCATCGGCGGAGCCTGATCCCGCCTCCGCAACCAGGAAACAGCCCATGCGTGTCAGCGCCTTCTCCGAACGAATCATCCAGAGCCTGCTGGACACCGACTATTACAAGCTGACCATGATGCAGGCGGTGCTGCACCACTACCCAAACGCCGAAGTGGAGTGGGCTTTTCGCAGTCGATCCGAAGAAGACCTGACACCTTATCTGGGCGCCATCCGAGAACAGCTGGAAGCATTGGCGGAGCTGCGATTCGAACCGCCAGAACTGGCGTTCCTTGAACGCATTCCCTACATGCAGCCGGATTTCATCCGGTTTCTCGGGCTGTTCCGCTTTGACCCCCGCTACGTGCGGGTGGAGCTTGAAGACGGCGAGCTGGTGGTCTACCTGCGCGGCCCCTGGCTGCACGTGATCCTTTTTGAGGTGCCACTGCTGGCCATCATCAGCGAGGTCCGCAACCGTGCCCGCTATCCGCAGGTGACGCTGGAGCAGGCCACCGACCGTCTGGAAGAGAAGCTGCAGTGGCTGCGCGACGAAGCCACGCCCGCAGAACTGGCCGGTTTCAAACTGGCCGACTTCGGCACGCGTCGGCGCTTCTCGTTCGGCGTCCAGGCTGCGGTGGTCAAACGGCTGAGCGAGGCATTCCCCGGTCACTTCGTCGGCACCAGCAACGTGCATCTGGCACATACCCTGGGCCTCAAACCCATGGGCACCATGGCGCATGAATGGATCATGGCCCACCAGCAACTCGGCCCCCGACTGATCGATAGCCAGAGCGCGGCATTGGACTGCTGGGCACGTGAATATCGCGGTGCGCTGGGCATCGCCATTACCGACTGCATCACCATGGACGCCTTCACGGCGGATTTCGATCTGTATCTGGCGAAGCTGTTCGATGGCCTGCGCCATGACTCGGGCGATCCGGTCGAGTGGGCGGAAAAAGCCATCGCCCACTACCGACAGCTGGGCATCGATCCGATGACGCGGCAATTGGTGTTTTCCGACGGACTGGATTTCCCAAAGGCGCTTAGTATCTATCGCGCCTTGGTCGGGCGCAGTAACACCAGTTATGGCATCGGCACTCAGCTGACCTGTGACATACCCGGGGTCGAACCGACCAACATGGTGATCAAGATGACCAGCTGCAACGGTCAACCCGTAGCCAAGATCTCAGATTCACCGGGCAAGACCATGTGCCGGGACGAAGCCTTCGTTAGCTACCTCAAGCATGTGTTTGGGGTGAATCGCTGACCCGCTCAAGCGGCTGATAGAGGCTCTTCGGATAGCTCGCCTGGCGTCTCGAAACATAAGCGGTTGCGCCCGGACGTTTTAGCCAGGTACATCCGTTTGTCGGCCAGGTCCAACAATTCGTCCGCGCTTTCGGCAAAGTCAACGCAGCGCTCAGCCAAGCCAATACTGGCAGTGACAGGGCTGCCGTCAGGACGCGCGCCAAGACCGTCCTTGACCATGCGAGCGAGCGCCAAACGCGCCTGTTCGCGGTCGGTGTCAGGCATGATCACGACGAACTCCTCGCCCCCCCAGCGCAGCAAGCTGTCGGTGCTGCGCAAGCTGGCCAGCATCTGCTGGGTACAATCGCGCAGCACCTGGTCGCCGGCCTCATGGCCGAAGCAGTCATTGATCTGCTTGAAGTGGTCGAGATCGATGAAGGCAACGGCAAGGCCGGTGTCGTGACGTCGTGCGGTGTCCCATTGCAGTTTCAGAATCTCCTGCCCGCTGCCGCGAGAAAAGACGCCGGTGAGCGGGTCTCGAATGGCCTGGCGCACCAGCGCGATCATGAAGGCCAGCTGGCTAAGACTCGCCAGTGACGTGACCCCGGCGATCAGTATCAGCAACCAGAATCCGCCCGCGTAGGAAGGCCAGTTGAGCGTCGTCCACGACAGATAACCGGCCAGTGCGTGCGCCAGAAGCAGGACGGACGCCATGACAAGGTTCTCTAACAAGGTCAGCGGGAATATGGCCAGCCCGGCCATCAGCACGAACGGCAGGAACGCATACCCAGTGGCTACCACTGCCGAGACCTGGGTGAGCTGATAACCCCCGAGCAACGTATGCGAAGCGATATAAAACACGGTGGGAATGGCGAACAGCAGCGCAACTGCCCGATACGCATCAAACAGATTGCCGCTGGGCCGATAGAACAGCAGCAGACAGGCAAAGGCGGCGCAGGCGAGCAAGCGAAAAGTTGCCAGTCCGAGCCAAAGTGGATAGGTAAAAACCATCAGATCGATGATCCCCCACACCGGCGTCAGTACCGCGAAAAGAAACGCGAAAAGCCTGACCCGGTTGACGATCATGGTCGCGCGACGCTCGCTCATCAGCATGGAATGGCGGTGTGGAATGACCAGCTTCATGAACTCAGTGGACCTGAGCTCACTGGGCAGCAGTGTAGCCAGGCGGTTCAACAGAAGATCGATCAAGGACGGCATTTTTTATAATCACCCGACAGAACATTGGAGCGGCCATCCACGTCCTCGTGCCAGCCGCGCCGAATAGTAGCACTTAGCCATTAAAGCGCCGCATCATCCGAAGACCTTTGCTAACCCCGCTGTCAACCGAAGGGCCCGCCAAATGACAACGCCGCATAAAATCCTCATGTTTTATGCGGCTTTGATGGTTAGCGGCCTTTGCCGAGCGCTCTATAGCAATACTGTCTTAAAATTTGTAACAAACCGTTTGGCAGCTCCTTTACGCCAGTAATCCGTTCGAGCGACAGCAAATCGCCCGCTAAATGACGCTTTAGAGCGCTTATGTCTTCCTGCATTGCCGACTAGCTTGGCTAGTGTCGGAGCTACGACTTCGGCTGCCAAACAAGAACAATAAGGAGACACCCAGTGCAGAGCGCTCTTAAGCCCCTCGCCCTCGCCATTTTGCTGGCGGGCGTATCCGTTGCAGCAAATGCGGATACCAGCCCATATAGCCAATTCGTTAACTTCGGCGACTCGCTGAGCGATGCCGGCAACTTTCCAGACGTTGGTAGCCCCCTATTAGGAGGAAACCCAACAGGTGGTTTGCGCTTTACCAATCGCACTGGCCCGACCTACGCGGCGAAAAACACCGAATATGCGGGACAGGTTGTTACCCAGCTACTCGCTAATCGCCTCGGACTGCAGGCGTTGCCATCGACGCCGATCCTGCCGCGCCTTCTAACAGGCAATCCTGACGGTACCAACTACGCGGTAGGTGGTTACCGTACGGATCAGATTCTTGACTCGCTCATCGGTACCTCGACCGTCGACGCTGGCGGTGGACTATCACGCAGTCGCCCGGGATATCTGGTGGAAAACCCACGAGTCGACCCGAATGGCCTGTACTACCTCAACGGTGGTGCCAACGACATTTTCCAGCTTCAAACCAATCCTGTAACCATGGCGCAGGCTGCTGGAAATATGGTTGCGGCTGTCGGCGCACTGCAGGCGGCCGGTGCACGCTATATCGTCATCTCCGACCTGCCGGATGTGGGCAACACCCCGTTAGGTAACAGCCTGCCGGGCTTTAGCAATGTATTGAACAACCTAAGCGACGCGTTCAACGCTGAACTTGCTGCTGGACTCCAGGCGCAGGGCGGTAACTACGTCCTGTTGAACAATCGGCTGTTGCTCTCGGAAGTTCGCGCCGACCTCGCTCGCTACGGATTCGATCCGACCATCAATCAAACTTCGGTCTGCTTTGATGGAGGCAATTGCCCGCTCGACCCGACTTACGGCCTGGGTAGCGCCAACGCTGACCCGAGTCGCCTGCTATTCAACGATCAGGTGCATCCAACTACCGCAGTCCACCAAATAAGCGCCGACTATGTCTATTCGATTCTTTCCGCACCGGCAGAGGTATCACTGCTGCCCGAAATGGGCCGCTCCGCGCTGCGCAACCACTTGCAGCTACTGGGCAACGAGCTAGCTGCCCAGCACGGCAACTGGCAGTCGGTAGGTGGATGGCGAACTTTCGTCCAAGGCGGTTACAACCGGCCGGAGTACGATGGCTTCGGTGGCGGCGATGGCGACAGTCCGACTCTGGCAATCGGCATGACCAACCGTGTCAGCGAACACTGGCTGGCGGGCCTCAGCCTAGGCCTGGCGCAAAACTCCCTGAGCCTTGGTGAAGGAGACTCGGACTTTGACATGCGCAGCTATTTAGCGACTGCCTTCGCCAGCTATCAACAGGACCGTTTTTTTGCCGACCTCAATGCCAGCGCTGGGTATCTCGATTACGACTCACTGGACCGGAACTTCTCTTTGGGTATAGCGGAGCGCTCTGAGAAGGGTAGTACGGAAGGTGTGGTCTGGGGCGTTTCGGCCAAGACCGGCTTCAACCTGATGCAAATGGGTGATCCGCTACAGTTCGGCCCGTTCATCGGTGCCAGCTATCAGAAAATCGACGTGGACGGTTATAGCGAACAGGGCGCCAGCTCGACCGCTTTGACCTATGAAGATCAGGAGCTCGATTCACTTCGTTTGGCGGTTGGCATGTTTGGCAATTACGCATTGACGGAGCGCACTCGACTGTTTGGCGAGGTTGCACGCGAGGTCGAGCGAGAGGATGAGAAGCGCGAGGATCTGCGCATGTCATTGAATAGCGTAACAACTAATAGCTTCGAGCTACCGGGTGCGACCCCGACTGGCGACCAAACCCGCTTCAGTATCGGTATCGCTCATCAGCTGACGGCCGGGGTCAGCATTCGCGCTAATTACAACTACCAGGGCAATGACAACCGCAACCAGGGAGTTGGTTTATCTCTGGCGCTGGACCTGTAAACCGCTACTCCTCGTTTGGCTGACTCGCCCGGCCGCTGCGCATATACGCAGCGGCTTTTTTCTTAAACGGCAACTAGCGCTGGTCAATCTGCTGCTGCAAGTTGGCGATCTGTCCCTGCAACGTGTTGATGCTGCGGGTCATCTGGGCCCGGAATGCGTCGAACTCGGACGTCACTACGCCTGGCGTAGCCGCAGGTCGGTTATCCACTTCACTGCGCAAGACAAGTACATCCTGCTCCAAGCGACTGATCGCCTGACTGGCGTCGCCCCGTTGTTTCAACGCTGCGATGTCCTTGCTCAGTCCGTCGATTCGAGCAGACATCTTGTCTAGCTCGCCCACCGTGCCCTTTAGCCCCGCCATCGATGAGGTCAGCGCCGCCTGCTCACCGGCGACCTTTTTCACGGACTCGGCAAGCGCGGCCGTAGCAGACTGATGGCCACGTACGTCAGTAGCGATTCGCTCGATCTGGCTGCCCTGCTCGTCCAGGCGCTTATCCTGATTGCCCTGTTTACCGGTCAGGCTTTGCTGCTGGGTGGTGATGGCGCGCTTTTGTTCGGCCAGGTCCAATGCCTGCTTTTCCAGCTGCTTGATGCGCAGTTTAAGCGCCTCGCCTTCTGTAGTGACGCTGGATTCCGTTGCCACAATCTTGCCGGAAATGTCCTGCAGACGACCGCTCGCGTCTTCGCTGATGCGCGCGAAACTTTCCTGAGTTGCAACCAACTGAGCCTCGAGCCTCGATACCTGCTGCATGCCCCACCAACCCAACGCTATCAGCAAGCCGAACAACACCAGGACCAGGAACCACAACGGTGCGGTGCTGACGGTACGGCGCTTCTGGCGAGGGCGCGCATCGTCGGGTGCGCTGCTGGCAGACTGGCCGATCGGCTCGAGCTCAGGCGCAGGATACGGATCTCGATCGCGGCCTGCGGTCAGGCTGGGTATGTTGTCCAGTTCGTCGTGAGCATCGTTGCGCATGGGATACCTTTAATGGCGCGAAGCGAAAGACAGCGCGCAGTATAACGATTCAGCACAGGCACTTCAGCGCGAACACCACCCATAAACTGCACCCGGAACAGGCGCCCCGCACCGCGGTGTATCAAGACCGTGCAAACCGACATAACGGGCAAGCAATCAGCTCGTCACTGCGCCATGTTGGGAAGACAGCATCCAAGCGGCAAGGTTAACCGCGGTGGGCTTCATCCAGCATTGCACATCGAAAGAAGTCAGCCCGAACAGGAACTGGTACGCCTGTTGCTTTGGGTTTTGATGCCAGCGGATAGCGCTTTCCGACACGGATGTCGGGCCAAGAACGTCGAATGGTCGCTAGATTGGAGGATGTTTCATTATGGAGTTCAACAAGGCCGTATTGGATTGCATGCAGCACCTACGCCGCCGGCTGCGCGATGAACAACAGCTGGATATTCGCCTTAGCCAACCGGACGCGATCCAGGCCATGCTGACCGCCTGCCTCTGTTCTGGCGACGAGATGACACGGGACCTGGGCAAACAGCTGGCCACGTATAGCGACATGCCAGCTCCCGACCGAACGCCATCACCAACAGCGAGCCGCAGCGGGCCCTCGGTGCGCATCTACCGCGGCCAGCGAGTTCTGAACTGAACCGGCTCAATAGATCAACCACTGCCTAACCGAGCGCGACAGCTGCCGCGTAAGCTCGGCGAGCAACTCACCGCCGTTGCGCCAATGATGCCAGTACAACGGCACATCGATCGGATCACCCGGATACACATCCACCAGCGCTCCGCTGGCCAGCTCCGCGCCCACCTGCAGTTCAGGCACTAACCCCCAACCCAGATCGCTCTGCAGCAGGCGAACAAACCCTTCTGACGAGGGGCACAAGTGATGGCTGAAAGCCCCCTTCAGGCCCAACGCAGCGAGATAGCGATGCTGCAGCTGGTCGTCAGGACCGAAGACAATTGCCGGCGCCTTCAGCAAAGCCTCCGCTGGCGCGCCCGGCTTAAGGTGGCGGGCGACATAGGCAGGACTGGCAAGAGCGCGGTAGCGCATGGCCCCGAGAAATTCGCTTCGCGCACCGGCCAAGGGCCGTTCGACTGCACACACGCACGCTGCCACCTCCCCGGCGCGCATGCGCTTGAGCCCAACATCCTGATCCTCCAGCACATGATCGAGCACCACGCCATGCCGTGTGCAGAACGGTGCAATCGCACCTGGCCACCAGGTAGCCAGGCTGTCGGAGTTCAGCGCAATACGCAGCCGCTCCGGTAGCCGACTCTCGTCCAGCTCCGGCACCTGCCCTTGAAGATCCCGCTCAAGCAGTCGCACCTGTTGCACGTGGTTGAGCAAACGCCGGCCAACCTCGGTGGGCTGCGGTGGCGAAGCGCGCAACAACACCGGCTGCCCCAAACGCGCTTCGAGCAACTTGATGCGCTGCGACACGGCCGATTGCGACAGCCCCAACGACTGCGCAGCGCGATCGAAGCCGGCCTGCTCAACCACCGCCGCCAAAGCGACCAGCAGCTTGTAATCGAACATTCGATTTCCTTATGGGGCATTACCTAATTTCGTTTTTCTTATAATGCAACAGCCCTGACACTGCGAGCACCTTTCAACAAACACAGGCAGCGCATCATGTGGCAGAGCTACTTCAACGGACTATTGGTCACCGCCGGCCTGATCGTTGCTATCGGCGCGCAAAACGCGTTCGTGCTGGCGCAGAGCTTGCGCCGCGAGCACCATCTGCCCGTAGCCGCACTCTGCATTCTCTGCGACATTCTGTTGGTCAGTGTCGGCGTCTTTGGCCTCGCCGCCGTGCTGGCGGAAAACCCTTTGCTGCTGAAAATCACCCGATGGGGTGGCGTGCTGTTCTTGCTGCTCTATGGCGTCATTGCGTTGCGCCGCGCAGCGCGCCCGAAAGCCCTGCTGGAAGACACCCAACGCGGTCCGCGCTCGCTGCGGAGCGTATTGCTCGCCGCGCTGGCCGTCACCCTGCTGAACCCGCACGTGTATCTCGATACGGTATTACTGATTGGCTCACTCGGGGCGCAGCAACCCGAGCCAGGGGCCTATACGCTAGGCGCCGCAAGCGCGTCGACGCTATGGTTCCTGATCCTTGCCCTGGGCGGAGCCTGGCTTGCACCGTGGCTAGCACGACCGCTGACCTGGCGACTAATCGACCTGGGTGTCGCGACCATGATGTTCGCGGTGGCCGCGCAGCTTGTTGTCCTCGCCTAAGGAACGCCCCCGTCAATCGGAGGTCCACGCAGAGGGCCTCGGTATCCTCGCACCTTTTGCCAGATCTCGATTAAGAGGCTCTGGCTCCGGCTTCTCCACACAGTTGATGCGTGGTTTTGCCACAGGCTGAGTGCTATGATCCTTGGTCCGCGGGCATGGAGTGGAACGCTTCAGCCCGCCATTGCGGCCGCCCGTGATCGGCCGAAGAATGCGCACCTATGTAGCGAGCGAAGGGAAAGACAGGCGTAAACGGACGAACATCAGTGCAGTAGTTTTCTCCGTTCCGCGAGGCGCTGGCCACCAGCGCAGACTGCCTCCTTCCGAGCCGCATCTATTCTCGACACCTGAGCAGGAGATACACCATGGCTTTCGAATTGCCGCCGCTTCCGTTTGAAAAGAACGCCCTCGAGCCGCACATTTCCGCCGAAACTTTCGAGTATCACCATGGCAAGCATCACCAGGCCTACGTGACCAACCTAAACAATCTGGTTCCGGGCACCGAGTTCGAAGGCAAGGACCTGGAAACCATCATCAAGACCTCTTCCGGTGGCATCTTCAACAATGCCGCTCAGGTCTGGAACCACACCTTCTTCTGGAACTGCATGGCTCCGAACGCCGGCGGCCAGCCGACCGGTGCCCTGGCTGATGCCATCAACGCTGCGTTCGGCTCCTTCGACAAGTTCAAGGAAGAGTTCACCAAGACCGCTATCGGCACCTTTGGCTCCGGCTGGGCCTGGCTGGTGAAGAAGTCTGACGGTAGCGTCGGCCTGGCCAGCACCATTGGTGCCGGTAACCCGATGACCGCTGGCGACAAGCCACTGCTGACCTGCGACGTCTGGGAACATGCCTACTACATCGACTACCGCAACGCCCGCCCGAAATTCGTGGAAGCGTTCTGGAACGTGGTCAACTGGGACTTCGTCGCGAAGAACTTCGCCTGAGTCCCGTCTGCTTGATGGGGCGCCTGTCGCCTCATCATCCAGGCACCAAAAATGCCCGCATTGTGCGGGCATTTTTTATTCAAACGAAACAGAAGCAGCGGAACAGTGACAGCTTCGACAAGAAGCCCGTCTGCCGAAGGACCGCTGCTCACCTCGGAGACGCGCTCTAGAAGGCGGTTAGACCAATTGGACAGCCGCCCCACTGCACCTGGACAGTTAAAGGATGAGACACGCGTGCGGCAGTTGCCGCCACCCGCTTGAGTTGGCAGCCAACTCGGCTGATCGAATCACGCCTTCGGCAAGGTCACGCCACGCTGCCCCTGATACTTACCGCCGCGATCACGGTAAGAGGTCTCGCACTCTTCATCCGATTCCAAGAACAGCATCTGCGCCACGCCTTCGTTGGCGTAGATCTTCGCTGGCAGGGTGGTGGTGTTGGAGAACTCCAGGGTCACGTGCCCTTCCCACTCTGGCTCCAGCGGCGTCACGTTGACGATGATGCCGCAGCGCGCATAGGTGCTCTTGCCCAGGCAGATGGTCAGCACGTTGCGTGGAATGCGGAAGTACTCGACCGTGCGCGCCAGTGCAAAAGAATTGGGAGGGATGATGCAAACGTCGCTCTTGATGTCGACGAAGCTCTTCTCGTCGAAATTCTTCGGATCGACGATTGCCGAATTGATGTTGGTGAAAATCTTGAATTCATCGGCGCAGCGCACGTCGTAGCCATAGCTGGACACGCCGTAAGAGATCAAGCGCTCGCTGCCCTCGCCGCGCATCTGGCGTTCGACATAGGGCTCGATCATGCCGTGCTCCTGGGCCATCCGACGAATCCATTTATCCGATTTGATGCTCATGGCGGGCGTCCTGACTGGGCTGGTGGGCGTTCATATAAGGGTGTGCATCTTACCGACCCCACGGAGCCGGTTCAAAGCCCACGAACCGGGTCCATGCGTCGCATCTCTGACGCTTTGGCCGGAAACTGAAAATAATGCTCGCATTGCGACAGAAATGGAGTATCTTTCATTGGCTGCTGCTGCATGTGTCACCGTGAATCGCTACATGTTTAGATTTCGATCCGATCATTGCTACGACTCCTAACTCCTTGCACACAGTCACCGTTCGGGGTATTTGCCCGTTCAAATTATCTCTACACCTTGTTCAAGGAGACATTTCAAATGTCCAATCGCCAAACCGGTACCGTTAAGTGGTTCAACGATGAGAAAGGCTTCGGCTTCATCACTCCGCAATCCGGTGACGACCTTTTCGTACACTTCCGCGCCATCCAAGGCGACGGTTTCAAGAGCCTGAAAGAAGGCCAGCAAGTTTCCTTCGTCGCTACTCGCGGCCAGAAGGGCATGCAAGCTGAGGAAGTTCAGGTTATCTAACCTGAAGCTTCTTTGCTGAAAAAGCCCCGCTTCGGCGGGGCTTTTTTATGCCTGCGATTTACTGATGACCGATCAGCCACGGGCAGCGCGAAGCGCCACCCGCATTGAAATTAGTCGTCGGTTACGACGATGTTCGGCATCGACTGCGCAATGATCTGCCCGCTCAGCGAAATCCGTGCGCCCACACTGCGCGCCATTTGCTGATAGATCATCGCGATCTGGCTTTCAGGATCGGCAATGGTGGTCGGCTTGCCGGCATCGGCCTGGCTGCGAATTGCCATCGACAGCGGTAGCGAGGCCAGCAGCTCCACGTTGTACTGCTCTGCCAGCTTCTCACCACCGCCTTCGCCAAACAGATGCTCGGCATGACCGCAGTTCGAGCAGATATGGATGGCCATGTTCTCCACCACACCCAGCACCGGAATGTTCACCTTGCGGAACATCTCAACGCCTTTCTTGGCATCCAGCAGCGCCAGATCCTGCGGCGTGGTCACGATGACCGCCCCAACCACAGGCACCTTTTGCGCCAGGGTCAGTTGGATATCGCCTGTGCCCGGCGGCATGTCCACGATCAGATAGTCCAGATCCTTCCAGGCCGTCTGAGTGATCAGCTGCAGCAAAGCGCCGGAAACCATCGGGCCGCGCCAGACCATCGGTGTCTTGTCATCGGCCAGGAAAGCCATCGACATAATCTGTACGCCATGCGCTTCCAGCGGGATAAAGGCCTTGTTATCACGGATTTCCGGACGAGTGCCTTCGGGAATGCCGAACATAATGCCCTGGCTCGGGCCATAGATATCCGCGTCCAGCACACCCACCCGTGCGCCTTCGCGAGCCAGCGCCAGTGCCAGATTGGCGGCCGTGGTGGATTTCCCCACGCCGCCCTTGCCGGAAGCGACGGCGATGATGTTCTTTACATTGGCCATCGACTCGAGCTGGTCCTGCGCCTTGTGCGAGCGGATCACGCACTCGACCTGCACGTCCGCTCGAGTGACGCCTTGCAACTGCTCAATGGCCATCGCCAACATCTGTGCCCAGCCGCTGCGAAACAGTCCGGCGGCGTAGCCGAGTTCAATCTGCACGCTGACGCGATCGTCCTGAACATCAATGGAACGCACGCAACCGGCAGTGACCGGGTCCTGGTTCAGGTTAGGGTCGGTGTACTGACGCAGTACGGCTTCCACAGCTTCGCGTGTGACGGTCATGACTACTCCCAAGAAAACCTAGTAAAACAGACGGGCATCTTACCCCGTGGTGCCGTATGGGCTCATCAACCGCGTCAACATGGCGCGGCACTCGGCATCTGACCGGCACCAGCCGCGCCAGTGCGGGTGAAAAAAAAACGTCGCACCTTTATAGTGACCAGCTCACTTCGCAACCCCGACTGCAGATTTCCCCCATGTCCGAAGCCCGTCAGATCCTCGTTACCAGTGCCCTGCCCTACGCCAACGGTTCGATACACCTTGGCCATATGCTCGAGTACATCCAGACGGACATGTGGGTGCGCTTTCAGAAGCTGCGCGGCAACCAGTGCATCTACGTTTGCGCCGATGACGCCCATGGCTCGGCCATCATGCTGCGCGCCGAAAAGGAAGGCATCACGCCCGAGCAGCTGATCGCCAACGTGCAGGCCGAGCACAGTGCGGACTTCGCCGACTTTCTGGTCAACTTCGACAACTTCCACTCGACCCATTCGGAAGAGAATCGCGAGCTATCGGAGATGATCTACACCCGTCTGCGCGACGCTGGGCACATCGCAACCCGCTCGGTGACCCAGTACTTCGATCCCGAGAAAGGTATGTTCCTCGCCGACCGCTTCATCAAGGGCACCTGCCCGAAGTGCGCGGCAGAAGACCAGTACGGCGACAACTGCGAAAAGTGCGGTGCGACCTACGAACCCACCGAGCTGAAGAACCCGCGCTCCGCCATCTCCGGCGCCACCCCAGTGCTGCGCGACTCCAAGCACTTCTTCTTCAAGCTGCCCGACTTCGAGGCGATGCTGAAGGAATGGACTCGTAGCGGCAGCCTGCAGGACTCGGTCGCCAACAAGATCGCCGAATGGCTCGATGGCGGTCTGCACGAGTGGGACATCTCCCGCGATGCGCCCTACTTCGGCTTCGAGATCCCCGATGAGCCCGGCAAGTACTTCTACGTCTGGCTGGACGCGCCGATCGGCTACATGGCGAGCTTCAAGAACCTCTGCGCACGCCGCCCGGAATTGGACTTCGATGCGTTCTGGAAGAAGGATTCCACCACCGAGCTCTATCATTTTATCGGCAAGGACATCATCAACTTCCACACCCTGTTCTGGCCCGCCATGCTCGAAGGCGCCGGCCTGCGCAAGCCCACCGCCGTCGCCGTGCATGGCTACCTGACGGTGAACGGGCAGAAGATGTCCAAGTCGCGCGGCACCTTTATCAAGGCGCGCACCTACCTCGACCACCTGAACCCCGAATACCTGCGCTACTACTACGCCGCCAAGCTCGGCCGCGGCGTGGATGACCTGGACCTGAACCTCGAAGACTTCGTGCAGAAGGTCAATTCGGATCTGGTCGGCAAGGTCGTCAACATCGCCAGCCGTTGCGCAGGGTTCATCCACAAGGGCAACGGCGGCCTGATGGTCGAGCGCAACGCTGCGCCGGAACTGACCGACGCCTTCCAGACCGCCGCACCGGCCATTGCTGACGCTTACGAGAACCGCGATTTCGCCCGCGCCATGCGCGAGGTCATGGCCCTGGCCGACCGAGCCAATGCCTGGATCGCCGACAAGGCGCCCTGGGCACTGAACAAGCAAGAAGGCATGCAGGATGAAGTGCAGGCCATCTGCGCAACCGGCATCAACCTGTTCCGCCAACTGATGATCTTCATCAAGCCGGTGCTGCCGAACCTGGCCGCCGACGCCGAGCGCTTCCTGAACGTCGAGCCTCTTGGCTGGACCGACCTGCAAACGCTGCTGACCAACCATCAGCTGAACGCTTTCACTCCGCTATTGACCCGTATCGAGCCTGCCAAAATCGAAGCCATGATCGAAGCATCCAAGGAAGACCTCGCCTCCACCGAAACCGCCGCCCAGCCAAGCGGCAATGGAGAGCTGACCAAGGAGCCCATCGCCGCCGAAATCGCCTTCGACGCCTTTGCCGCCGTGGACCTGCGCATCGCGCTGATCGAGAAGTGCGAGTTCGTCGAAGGCGCCGACAAGCTGCTGCGCCTGACCCTCGACATCGGCGACGCCAAGCGCAACGTGTTCTCCGGCATCAAGAGCGCCTACCCGGACCCAAGCAAACTTGAAGGTCGCCTGACGCTTTATGTCGCCAACCTTGCCGCACGCAAGATGAAGTTCGGCGTCTCCGAAGGCATGGTACTGGCCGCCGGCCCTGGCGGTGAAGATATCTACCTGCTCAGCCCGGACAGCGGCGCCAAGCCCGGTCAACGCGTCAAGTGACGAAGCCATAGCACAGGCGCTCGGTGCAATGCCGAGTGCCTGATTTTGATACGAACTAACCGCTCCACTGCATCACGCGCTGCCACTGCCCGGAGGCGGTTATGACCGATACACCCGAACCTAATAGATGCCCGATTTGTGGCGAGCCCAACAGCTGTGGCCTGGCTAATCCAGCCACTGCGACACGGCCCTGCTGGTGCTTCAGCGTTGAGATAGCGCCCGAAGCCCGCGAACAGATTCCTGATGACGCGCTCAATAAAGCCTGCATCTGCCCGCGTTGCGCGCGCGGCGAGTTGCCTGCAAAACCCTGATGCGCCTCGACCGTTTCCTCGCCAATCTGCCCCACTGCAGCCATCGCCAAGCGCGCCTGCTGCTGGCCTCGGGCCGTGCTGCGGTGAACGGGAAGACAGTCTGCGACGGCACCCATGACGTTCGCATCTTCGATCGTATCGAACTGGATGGCGAGCTACTGCAGGCAGGCAAACCCGCACGCTTCTTTATGCTGAACAAACCGGTCGGCTGCGTCAGCGCCACCGCCGATCCGCAACACCCCACGGTGCTGGCTCTGCTGAACGAACCGGACAAGGACGAGTTGCACATTGCCGGGCGGCTGGACTTCAACACCACCGGGTTGATGATCATCACCAACGACGGCCTCTGGTCCCGCCGCCTCACCCAACCGGAAAGCCTGCTGGGCAAAACCTATCTCGTCGAAACCGAAGACCCGATCGACCCCATCTGCGTCGACCACTTCGCCCAAGGCCTCTACTTTCGCTTCGAAAACCTCACCACCCGGCCCGCCGAACTCGAACTACTCGGCTTGCACCAGGCCCGCCTGACCCTGCATGAAGGCCGCTACCACCAAGTCAAACGCATGTTCGGCCACTTCAACAACAAGGTCACCGGCCTGCACCGCGAACGCATGGGCCCGCTGCTGCTCGACCCCGCCCTCGCCCCCGGCCAATACCGCAGCCTAACGCCCGTTGAAATTGCGCAGATCTAAAAAGCATTTATCCGCCCAAACGCCGCACCCGCTTCTCCTTCCCTCGCCCTTCTGGTACAAAGGCTGCCTACGCGGGCGTCGTATAATGGCATTACCTGAGCTTCCCAAGCTCATGACGAGGGTTCGATTCCCTTCGCCCGCTCCAGATTAAAAAAGCCCTGCAATCGCAGGGCTTTTTCGTTTAGGGTTTGGCTTGTTTCGGCAAGGGTCCAGGCAAGCTTGGCGGAAAAAAATAAATCTATCCCCTTTTCCAAAAAACCAACTAGAAAGCCAAACACACACCAAGGAACGAATAATGATCGTAGGAAGCGAGGGTATCTATGAAGATACCAAAAAGGCATTAGAGCGAGTCCAGCAATTCGACACCAGTTCTCTTCCACGAACAGCCGACCTAGGAAGTCGAATCAACTTCGAAGAAGCACAGGAACCTGCTCAGCTTTTGGTTGATATTTTCAAGCGCCTCAGTGTAGTAGCGTTAGAAGATTTTCCAGACCCTATATTGAAGACGATCCAAGACAACTCAAACAACATATACAACTTGTTTAACCAAGTACTAGAATTTGACGTTGAACAAACCAATCCCAGCGCCACTAGAAACACCATTGTCGAGAGAATTAAGTCCTCGTACCCTGCCGCATTTCAGGCGATGCATCCGTATATATCCTACTCTCTACATAGGTCGGCAGATTTTCAGCGTCTAGACTCTCAGGCCCGAGCGACATTCCAATCCATTGAAGACAAAGCTACAGAGATATCAGTAAAATTGGCCGGATACGAGGAAGACGCAAAGGCGGTGCTTCTTGAAATTCGAAAAGTCGCCGCCGAAGAAGGCGTGACTAAACAAGCAGCACACTTCCACGCAGAGTTCGAACACCATACGGCTGAAGCAAAAAAATGGCAGAGCTATTCGGTTTATCTAGCCATTGGGCTTGGCTTATTTGCTTTTCTGTCTCTTTTCATACACAAAATTCCATTTCTAGTGCCAAGCAACACTTACGATGCCGTCCAACTATCTATTAGCAAGTTCTTAATATTTTTCGTCATTTCATACATGCTATTTCTTGCGGCCAAAAATTTCCTTAATCACAAGCACAACGCAATTATTAACAAGCACAGGCAAAATGCTCTAATGACCCACGCAGCCCTAGTCGAAGCATCGGGTGAGGCAGGCGTCCGTGATGCAGTTTTAATTCAAGCCGCAAGCTGCATTTTTTCGCCTCAATCAACTGGATACGCTCCGTCAGATACGGACATATCCAGTCAGAAATCGGTTGTTGAGATACTATCAAAGCCTCTAGCGCAAAGCTTTAAAGACATATAGCACAGGCACATTTCCCAGCAACATTGAATGCTTTATAAAAGAAGATAAAAGGTATAGATTTATTTAGCGTTCTTCTAGGGCAAGGAAGCCGCATATAACATGGAAACGATTGTCGGACTTATATTCGAGGTTGCGCTTAGGGGGCTAGGCCTTTGGGTACTGATGGTACTGACCTTCGGTCGCTACAAGGACACTAATAGCTATTTGTATTTTTTACCTACCTTCGTCGGCTTTCTATGCATAGTGCTACTGTTGTTATTGATACTCGTGATAGCAGCGGCATTGAAAGCTACAGCCCCGACTTGAGCCATATATTTGCTCCATGGACTAACGCAAGGAGGCGACATGAGATCAGACTGGGAAGATGCGCCCGAGCATCTACGCAGCAGGAAGCAGCATGGGCCATGGCGACTCCTAGCGATACTAGGGATCGGTTCAGCGGTCATTACGGCACTGGCATTGACGTTCGGAAAGCCGATAGGCCTGGACATGAACCAGATCAAGCAAGGCATCCATATCGGCGGCAAGCCTCTATTCAAAACAGAGCCAGCACAGCCACAGCACACGCAGCCGATTAGCGGGCCGTCCTTTGCAAACTACGAAGCCCCAGCAGTAGAGCCGACACCAGCGCCCCGGCAGCGTCAGCTGAGCCAGGAAGAAATCGTATGGCTTAAACAAGCCGCCGCACGCGCGTCCCAACCTCGCCAAACATCATTCAATGACAATAACTACATGCCTAGGCAGCCCGCCAGCACCTATACACCACCGACAGGTCATCGGGTCACCGCAGCCACGCCCACTACTAACGAACGCAAGTCGCGCACGGTCAACCGCGAACGCACCTCCAGATGGATCAAAAGCTGGAATGGCGGCACCAACTATCAGGCCGAGTGGACGGCCGTGAATAACTTTATTGACGGAACGAGCGTGTGCGGCAATCACCGCCGAGGCTCAATCGACTACCGTGAATGCCGCAAGGCTGCCAAACAGCACTTTCATGAGCAGTGCAGAACCTGGCGTGCCCGCTATGACAATGACCGCAAGACCCATAGTGATCGAATGAAGACACGGTATTGCTCGGCATCGAGCAGTTTCAACCCGATGGGATAACCTTATGAAAATTTCAGATTTTGTGATTTTTTTAAAAGCAGAGGCTTTTGTACTCAGTGCGATTCCTGCCGCCGCAATTGCCGTGACATTTATTTTTGAAATGGGCTACTTAAGCTTTTACGGCGCACCATTAGCTGTTATCGAAGTTGATGTTTATAAGGTTATTGTTTCTTGCGTATGCCTGATCGTGCTATTTTACTCTGTAATCGAGGCTTTTTCGCTTATATTTGGCCTGGCACGAAAATCCAATAAATTTGTAGGAGCCTTTTTAGTTTCGCTAATTCCCGGCGTTCTAATTAGCTTATTTGCTATTCTTTTTAAGTTCTATTTTCTTTTCTGGATTGCTGCCGGAGCCGTGGCTTTGTTCTATCTGATTGTGATGCTCGAGTTGCGTCGTGATCGCCCTACTGATGAGAATCTTCCAAAAAGTGAAGATCATGTTTTGGCTGGAAAAATAAAGGAGTTTCTTTTCTTCTCTTTTATCGTTGCAGGATTGAGCTTTAGTGCCGGGTACAATATTGCATCGGACAAAGTTAAGTATTTCGTGATTAATCAAAATAGAGTGCTTGTTGAGATCTATGGCAACAAGGTTGTATTGGCTCACTTTAATAGTCAAAAGAAGGAACGCACCCTTACTGGGGAAATAGAGCTAGCAAGCCTATCTGATACTCAATTAATAGGTAGGAATCAGCGATTAGGTCCGCTGTTCCCTGCAAAAACTACAACCCCTTAAGATGGGTGTCGACAAAGTGTCGAAATCACTGTGACGTACTGTGCCGAAACGAGCAAGCAAGTGAGCCGGAACCAGCATAACGACACGCTTTGAGACGGAACGACACACTAAGCAAAAGGGTTCGATTCCCTTCGCCGCTCCAAAACTAGAAAAGCCCTGTTCTACAGGGCTTTCTGTTTGCTGGTCTTTTACCGACACCCCACCTCCCACAACTGATCCAACCGCGTCGTAAAACTCTGGCTCATCATCTCCCTTCGCATGCCCCAATCAGGCGCAGTAGGTATTCGCCCTGGCCTGAGAGTATTGCGCCCCCACTTCGCATTTACAGCATCGAGCACGCCCATGACGCGCTCCGCGGCGGCGGGTTGGGTTTCGGTGAAGAGGTCGTCGGTGTATTCGCCGCGTTGGCAGAGGTCCATCAACAGCACTTCGGCTTTGCTGAAGGCGAAGCCCTCTCGATAAACAAGCTCCAGCCCGGCGATGGCGGCGCGGGTGATGTAACGGGTGTCGTCGGTGGGGTATGGCAGTTCGCAGACAATGCCTTTGGCGAACCTGGGCTCGTCGGGGTTGAACATGCCGGTGCGGATGCTGACGCGTACGCGTTTGCACATAGAGTGTTGGGCGCGCAGTTTTTCGCAGGCGCGGGCGGCGTAGGTGGCGACGGCTTCGCGAATCGGGGCGATGTTACGCAGGCGGTCGCCGAACATGCGTGAGCAGCAGATTTCCTGCTTGAGTGGGGTCACGTCTTCCAGTTCGAGGCAGGGCGTGCCGCGCAATTCGCGGGCGGTTTTCTCGACCACCACGCTGAATTGTTTACGCAGGGTCCAGGCGTCGGCGTTGGCCAGGTCCCAGGCGCTGCGAATGCCCATGCTATTGAGGTGTTCGGTCATGCGCCGGCCGATGCCCCATACGTCGCTCACGCTGGTTATGCGCAGCACCTTGTCGCGCCGCTCGGGGTCGAGCAGGTCTACAACGCCGCCGGTTTGCTTCATCCAGCGCTTGGCCGAATGGTTGGCCAGTTTGGCAAGAGTCTTGGTGTTGGCGATGCCCACGCCGACCGGTATGCCGAGGCGCAACACGTTGGTTTGGATGCGACGGCCGAGGGATTCCACATCGGGCACGCCGGTCATGTCGGCGAAGGCCTCGTCAATAGAGTAAACCTCCACCGCTGGCACCATCCCTTCGATGACGGTCATCACCCGCTCGCTTATGTCGCCGTAAAGCGCGTAGTTGCTGGAGAACACCACCACGCCCCAGCGCCTCAGGTCATCTCGGATCTGGAAGTACGGGGCGGCCATCTTGATGCCGAGGGCCTTGGCCTCGGCCGAGCGGGCGATTACGCAGCCGTCGTTGTTGGACAACACAACGATTGGTTTACGCAGCAGATCGGGCCGGAAGACGCGCTCGCAGGCGGCGTAAAACGAGTTGCAGTCGATCAGGGCCAGTACGCGGTCAGTATTTGCCATGGGTGCGCACACTGAAGGGCACCACGCCCCAGACGTAGAGTTCTTCGCTTTCGAGCAGATAACGTGGGGGGAATTTGGGATTGGCCGAGCGCAGGACGATCCGGTCGCCCTGCCGATCAAAGATCTTCACCAGCGGCTCGTTGTTAAGCGCAGCGATGACAACCTCCCCTTTCTCCGCCTCACGCCCTCGATCGATGACCAGGATGTCCCGGTCGAAGATGCCAACGTCGATCATGCTGTCGCCGTCCGCTCGCGCCAGGTAGGTGTGTGGCGCGCGGATGTTCATCAGGTCATCGAGCGAGAGCGTGCCTTCCATGTGGTCCTGCGCGGGGCTGGGGAAGCCAGCGGGTATGCAGAAGCTGAAAAGCGGCAGGACGATGGCGGACGGAGCGGCGGGCCCCAGGAAATGCACGGGCATGGCACAGACCTCATTACTGTATGTGCATACAGTATTCAGAGCCGAGGGCCGGGTCAATCAGACCGGACGTGCGGGGTCAAAATAAGAGAGAGGACGGCTTGCTCCAGCAGCGCAGCTTTCCCCGATCACGATGAGCGATCGGTGAGCGATCGGTGGGGAGGCCGGCCGCTGCAGGCGCGAGGCCTTCACTGGCGTGCGGCTTTCGCCTGGATGGCCACGCGGTGCTTTAATCCATCGAGTATTAGCCACGCCAAGGGAGCGTATTTTGAAAACAGTCGACCCAGCCGTCTTCATGCAGATTAACGACCTGCTCTGCCGGTTCTTCCTGTCCTTTGATCGGCGGGATTGGCCTGCCATGGTCGAGTGCCTGGCGCCACAGGTCGCGATTGATTACTCGTCCTCGGGGCGGGAGCAGCCCACGACGATGAGTGGGCAGGACTTCGTCAGCCGCAGGCAGAACGCCGTAGACACGCTGGCCAAGCACCACAGCTTTTCCAATTTGCTAATTACGCCCGGCGCAGACGAGCGCGCTGTCAGTGCGCGGTGCAATTACTTGATTCTTCGCTTTGACCCTGCCGGCTCGGACGACGACTTCTTTCACTCGTGCGGCAGCTATGAATTTGGCTTCGAGAACAGCGAGGGAGACTGGAACATTTCGAGCATCAAACAGGATGCGCTTCGGAGTTGGGGTAACGCGAGCCTGCATGGCGGGTCGTCCCGAGGGAAAGCCTGACCCGCTATCGGATAACAAAAAGCCCTGTTTGAGCAGGGCTTTCTGGACTCAGGCGCTAGTGTTTCAACTCCCTGGGCAGGCCGGCAGTGCCGTCCGATTCTGCGTGCCGTCGTTACGGGTGAACTCGCAGCCGTAGGCGGGATTGGCGACTACACGCGGGTTGAGGACGTTATCGCCCGCCGGCTTGATGCCTTGCTGCTCCCACTGGAGCATCGCGGCCATCGCTTCAACCTGTTCCTGATACGTGAAGTCACAGTGGCTGGGCGCGCGAATGGCACGCTGCACCAGCAAGTCCCCGTTGCCGTTGGCTTCGGCGTTGCGGCGATAGATCTGCTGGTGCTTGAACGGCACGTAGAGGTCGCCGAGGGTGTGGATGCTGACCACCGGGACGTTGAACTGGCCGTTCACGACCGGAATCCAGCGCAGCCCGTCCGGACGGATGCTGTTGGCCGGTGGATGGCCGACCACGCGGATGATCGAGTCGTTGAACTCGCGTTCTTCGCGGGACATCGCTTTGTTCGTGTCGAACTGGTAGCGGGTGGCGAGGTTGCCACTGAGCGAGTCGGCCAGAATACCGTTTACCGAACCGTCTTGGCCTCCGGTGCCCAACACGACACTTTGCAGGCTGGTGCGGAAGCCTTCAGCAAAGATGGGGCGTTCACCACCGCTGAGGTCACGAACGATGCCTTCCAGCTTCTCACCCTGCGGCGACGGGTCGGTCGGGTAGCTGTCCCACAGCGTTCCGATAATCTGCGGCAATTTGGCCTGGAAATCTGCCGCCGGGAAGGTGGTCGGGCCCTGCCCGGCCAAGTGCTGTGCGGCCAGGGTGAAGTTCATCAAGTATTCAAATTCATAGACGTCACCCGTGACGCCGCACATCGGCACCGAGCCGCTGTAGCGCACCGGATTGTTAGCGGTGGCGTAGGTCTCGGCTTCCACCGCGGCCGCCGCGACGTGGCCGCCCATGGAATGCCCGGTTATGTAGGTCTTGCTCGGCTGGGCTTTGCCGGTCAGCTCGCTGAAGGCCAGCGCCAGCGCGTTGGTGTCTTCAATGCCGGCGCGCACATCGTAGTAATTCTTGCTGTAGCTGGAGGCTGCCCAGGCGTATCCCTGTTGCAGTAGCCATGGACGGATCGGCGGCGGTCCAACGGTCAGTTCGGGTCCGGTACCGCGATAGCCGTGCGCATACATGACGAGCATGCCGTTCCAATTAGGTGGCACTTCGATCTGGTAGGACGCGCCCTCGTAAACGCCGGTCCAGCGCTCGCTGGGCAGACCGGGAAATGCGGCCAACGGCGAGACAATCGGAACGAAGGCGCGCGAATCCTGTTCACGTGATTCGCTGTGGGAGACCGGGGGCTTGATCGGCTTGGACCGTGCCTGAACATCGGCAGCTATTCCGATAGTACCGACCAGCACCACACCGGCGATGGCACGCGTGCAGGCTAAAGCCAACTTGCTTGGAAGCATGAGAGGTTCCTCAGATGTTTATTGTTTTTGTTTTAGCGATGCGAGCTTTGCCGGGCTTGCCAAGCGCAAGCGGTACGCGCACTCCAGACTAACCGTGGCAGAAAGGTTAGACCTGTCAAACCGTTCGGCGGCTCAGGGGATGAGCGGCTATGTCGTCTCGTAAATATCAGGACTGTCGTCGTGGTTATGATGGGTGAGCACGGGTAAGCGAGGCGAACAAGGAAACCGAATCAAGCAGGAGAAGATCCTGGCGTCACTTGGAGGGGTACTGAATGGCAGTCGCCATTCAGTTGGTGCGAGGGGTTTCGCCTGGGTCAGCAGTTACCCTTCTTGGCCTGGCCCGGCGGGCAGTGATTGCCGCCGTGGCCACCGCCACCGCCACCGCCACCGCCATCACCGATGTCGATACCGACGCCTGGCAAGCGCAGGCTGCAGCCAGTCATCAACAGAGCCGCCAGCACGACGGCTGCGGCGCGAGTCATCACGGATTGCGCTTTCATTGGAATACTCCTGAATTTCCTTTGGGCGCCAAGGGCTGGCGCCTGAGGACCAGTATCCTCTGCGGCGGGGAGTAACGACAGGAGATTCAAGCGAGAAGCGAAGCGCGAGGATCATCGCCGCTGTGACGATGATCCCGACGCGGTGCGATCAGCCGGCACGGTACTCCGCGTCAGCCACTTCGAAACGCTGCTGAATGGAAGCCGCCGGCTCCTTGCCCATGATGCTCACCACGTAGATGGCGATGCTGGCGAGGATGAAGCCTGGGATGATTTCGTACAGTCCGAGCCCAATGAACTCCTTCCACACCACCACGGTGATAGCGCCGACCAACATGCCCGCCAGCGCACCGTTGCGCGTCATGCGCTTCCACACCAGCGAGATCAACACCACTGGCCCGAATGCAGCGCCGAAGCCTGCCCAGGCGTAGGACACCAATCCCAGCACCTTGCTGTCCGGGTTTGACGCAATGCCGATGGCGATCAAGGCAATCAGCAGCACCATGCCGCGACCGACCCAGACCAGTTCGGTCTGCGACGCGCCCTTGCGCAGGAAGGCTTTGTAGAAGTCCTGGGTCAGTGCGCTGGAGCTGACCAGCAGCTGCGCGCTGAGAGTACTCATGACGGCAGCCAGTACGCCGGAGAGGATGATGCCGGCCACCCAGGGGTTGAACATCAGCTTGACCAGTTCCATGAACACCCGCTCGCCGTTCTCAGTGACCGGACCGGCCAGCGCGGGGTTGTCGGCGAAGTAAGCGATACCGAGGAAGCCTACGGTTACAGCGCCTGCGAGCGTCAGGATCATCCAGGTCATACCGATGCGGCGGGCGTTGGGAATGGTCTTCACCGAATCGGCCGCCATGAAGCGCACCAGGATGTGAGGCTGACCGAAGTAGCCAAGACCCCAGCCGAGCAGCGAAATGATGGCGATGAAGGACAGTCCCTTGAACATGTCGAAATTCGACGGATCCTGCGCCGCGATCGTGTCCATGGCAGTGCCCATGTCGCCCAGTGCCAGAATCACGAAGACCGGTGTGATCAACAGCGCGAAGATCATCAGTGTGGCCTGCACGGTGTCGGTCCAGCTCACCGCGAGGAAGCCGCCGATGAACACGTAAAGAATGGTTGCCGCTGCACCTACCCACAGCGCGGTACCGTATTCCATCCCAAAGGTCGACTCGAACAGGCGGGCGCCCGCCACCACGCCGGAGGCGCAGTAAATGGTGAAGAACACAAGAATCACCAGCGCCGAAAAGATGCGCAGCAGGCGACTGGTGTCCTCGAAGCGATGAGAGAAATAGTCCGGCAGTGTCAGGGCGTTGTGATTGTGCTCGGTGTGCACGCGCAGACGGCCAGCGACGAAGATCCAGTTGAGCCAGGCGCCAGCAATCAGGCCGATGGCGATCCAGCTTTCGGACAGGCCCGCAACGAAGATGGCGCCCGGCAGACCCATCAGCAACCAGCCGCTCATGTCGGACGCGCCCGCCGACAATGCGGTGACGAAACTGCCGAGGCTGCGGCCGCCGAGGATGTAGTCGTCGAAGTTCTTGGTAGCGCGGTAGGCAGTGAAACCGATAAGGATCATCGCCGCGATGTAGATCACGAAGGTGATCAGAGTGGGGGTACTCACATTCATTGGTTTTGTTTTCCTTGTGCTGCAGGGGCCAGGCCCCCGCCTCCACTGACGAAACGCGAACGCTTGTGGCGCAGCGTTGGCAACGGATGGGTCGGGTTAGAACGAAAGCATAGCGTCTCGATGCACGCTGCGCTCGTGACCGGACAGTTTTGACCGGGAAAGGTGCGAACGGAACGACCTATGGCCGTCTTTGCCTGACCAGGCTGGCGGACCGGTCATGCAGCGGTTTGTTTTGATCGTCACCGCTAGCGCTTTCAGCGGTCGATGACTTGCCCGCGCATGGGCGCCAGGCGCGCCAGCAAACGGTTCTGCGCGGGCATCGAGACACCCTCATCGGTCATCGCCGCCTGCAGATCTTCCACCAACGCATTGAAGTCGCTGGGTGTCAGCGCCAGGCCCTTGTGGCTTTCCTCCATGCTGTCGCCGGTGTAAGTGCACGGGCCGCCCGCCTCGACGCAGAACCGCTCGATCAGCTTGTCGCGCACACGCTGGATGTCGACAGCTTGAAAGTGTTCGACGATGCGCGGGTCCCGGGCAATGCGCAGCAGCATCCCTTCCACGATGCGGGTAATACCGGGCTCGCCACCCAGCTGCCGGTACAGGCTGTCATCCTTGATCGCTTGCTGGGTGCAGGCAGCAAGCCACAAACAGAACAGCAGGACGAGCCGATGCATCAAAAGCTCCCTTGTACGGACAGGTAAGCGCCATCCTGATTGTCCAGCGTGGCAATTTCACCGAGCCGCGCATAAGCCAGCACCACGGCAAGGCGCTTGTTGGGGAAATAGCCGAGAAACAAATCCGCCCAATCGCTTTCGCCGGCGAACGACAGGTTGTCGGGCTTCTCCCGGTATTCGACGCCGAGCACCCAGTTCGGATTGAACAACACAGCGGCTGAGCCTTCCTTGAGCAGGCTGCGGCTGTCTCGACGGTCACCGCCGAAGCCGAGCAGGCCGAGTTCGTTGGCGCGGCTGTAACGGACGCCGCCGTTGAGCAGCAGGTTGTAACCAAAGGCACCGCCGAGGATAAGCCGACTCGCGGTGAGGTAGGCCTCGGTGTCTTCGTCGCGCTGAGCACCGATCAACGACGGGATCAGGAAGTCCTTCTGACGTTTATGCTGTGCGCCTAGCGAAACCTGCGGCAACCGGTCATAGAGAAGATCGCCGAATAACCGCAGTTTGACGCCGAAGATGTCCTGGCTGAGGCTGTTTTCCGGGAGCGACAGGTCCCGCGCCAGATTGCCGAGATCGAAACGCTGCCGCGCAAAAGACAGCTCAAGGCGATTATCGAAGGCAAACGCCACACCGGCGACATCTAGCCGGTAGTCGCCCGTTTCGACACGAGTCGCGAAGACATCGCCGCCCCACTCGCCTCGCTCGCCGTACCCCGCCAGCACAGCCCATGGCGTGATCCCGCCGCCTGCAGCACCTTCGATCCCCGTCGCGCCACCGGTAGCCAATAAACGCCCCGCATCGGCACTGGCGATCATCGGCACGCAGCACACGGCCAGCAGCAGTGTTCGCAGGGCTGTCATGAAGGCTCCTTGAGCGGTCGCGCAGCCAGGTGGGGTTGCTGTTTCAACCAGGCCTCGAAGGCATCAGCAGGCAACGGTCGGCTGAAAAAATACCCCTGCAAGGTGTCGCACCCCCAAGCCCGCAAAAGATCACGCGTTTCGCCATGTTCGACGCCTTCGGCGACGACCTTGAGGCCCAGCGCATGGCTCATGTCGATGGTCGAACGGACAATCACCGCATCGCCACAGGTGTCGTCCAGCTCGCGAATGAACGACTGATCGATCTTCAACTCCTGTACCGGCATGCGCCGCAGTTGAGCGAGCGAGGAGAAGCCGGTACCGAAGTCGTCCACCGACAACCGAATACCCAACGCACGCAACCGATGAAGCATCGTCAGCGCGCGCTCTGGATCGCGCATCATGGCGCTTTCGGTAATCTCGAATACCAGCTGGTCCCCCGGAATCACGTAGCGCTGCAGCAACTCGGTCACCCGTTGCTCCAGGGTCAGGCTGCTGAGGTCCTCGGCGGAAATGTTCAACGACACCTCCATGTACAGACCGCGACCGTTCCAGATATGTAGCTGCCGCAGCACCGCCTCGATCACCCAGGCGGTAAGCAGCTGGATGCTGCCCGTGCGTTCAGCCAACGGAATGAATTCGCCGGGCGACACCAGGCCATAGATCGGGTGATTCCAGCGCAGCAGCGCCTCGGCTTGGTAGACCCGACCGTGTTCGAGATCAACCTTGGGCTGAAAATGCAGATGTAGACCACCTCCGTTTGCGGCATGCCGTAGGTCGCGAATCAGGCTGATCTGCCGCTGATGGGCATCGTCACGCCCATGCTGGTAGAGCTGCAGACCGTCCGGCATCTGCGCCGCGTCCTGCATGGCGATCCTGGCGCGGCGCAGCAACTCGTCGACGCTGCCGGCATCGTCCGGATAACCGGCCACGCCGATGTGCGCTTCGATGCGCATTTCAAGCTCGGCGACGCGCACTGGCAGGGCCAATGCCTGCTGCACCGCCACCGCTGCGCTGAAGGCGTTGTCAGCGGAGGTATCGCTGACGATCAGCAGGAATTCATCGGAGAGCATCCTCGCCAGGTGATCACCGGGCTGCAAGCCTGCCTGCAGGCGCTGGGTCAGCTCGCGCAGCGCCTGGTCTACGCCTTCGGAGCCGCCGCTGTCCTGCACAGCGTCGAGGTTGCCGATACCAATGTGCAACACCGCCGTGATCCGGCCGGCCTCGACAGCGCGGGAAAGCAATTCGGCGGCCAGGGATCGATTGGGCAGGCCCGTCACATCGTCGTGCAGCATGTTGTGTGCAATCAGTTGCTCACGTTCGGCGATGCCGCGCTGCATCTGGTTCAGTGCTTTGGCCAGGCTGCCGAGTTCATCATCGCGGTCCAGTTCGATGGGCGTGTGGTAGTCACCGCGACCGACCCGCTGGGCGGCTTGAGCCAGCGCGTTCACCGGTCCTGAAAGGCTACGCGCCAACATCAGCGCCCCCAACAAGGAGGCAATCAGGCCAACGAGCGTAATCAGCAGGATCCGCGTATCTAACTGATGAAAGCCCGCCAGCGCGTCGTCCAGCGAGCTGTGGGCCAGGGCAATCACGCGATAGCCGTCACCCTGCGACAGCACCACGTCCTCGTTGAGATAGCGCTCACCATCGAGTGTCAGCTCTTCGATGCCGTTGGCATGATCATGACGACTCCAACCATCGATCAGTTCGGCATGGGCCTCGGACTTGAGTGTGGTCGCCAGCTGTTCGCTGTTGCCCTCCGCCTTGGCCAGAAAGGACACGTCCAGGCCCGTTAGTTCCTTGAGCTCGTGCGCAAGCGCTTCGTCCATGGCGAATCCCATCACCACCCGCGCAATGGGCAAAGGCGCGCGGACTTCGGCCTCGACCAACAGGTGCGCCTGTTGATCGAGCACTACGATGAGCAGGGTCGGCCCCTGCCCTCGCGCGTCTCGCAGTTCGGCGGCGTAGCGGAAGGTATCGCCGGGTACGGCACTGGACAGGCTCGAGGCCAGCACCCGACCGTCCAGGCCGATCAGCATGGCTTCGCTGGCATTGATCCGGGCGGCCTGATTGGCCATCGCCGATTGCAAGGTCAGGGTATCGCCGGTGGCCACCGCCTCCTTGAAGCCGAAATCCGCGACCAGCACCTGTACGCCGTCACGCAGCTGACGACTGCGAATGTCGATCAAACGCTCGAATACTCGTAACCCGGAATCGAGCCGCTCGGCGGCCTGCCGGCTCACGGCCGCTTCGGTCACCAGACGCACAGAGAAATACAGAGCGCCGATCACCACCAGCAGAAAGGCGGCGAGGATCCACGAAAGACGTGCGTGAAAACTAAGGGTGCGCGTCATGGGCGGCTTTTCTGAACGCGTCGGCAAAGGGTGTGGGTGGCGGCGCCGAGGGTTGCAGCGCAGCGGCAATAGCAATCGGCAGCTTCAGCTTGATCGGCACAGCCCCCACTTCCAGCCGCCCCGCCTGGATAGGCGGCATATCAACCAACGCCGGGTGCCAGAGCGTAGAGGGATACTGGCCGGCCGGCACGTCCAAATGGATGCGACCCTGCTCGTCGCTGACGGCGAACCATGGGTCATCGGTGATATAGACGTAGCCGAGCATCCAGTCATGGATGTTGCAGCCCAGCACCACCAGCCCCGGTTGATCGAAGATAACAGGCTCGCTCGGCGTGCCTTCGTAGAGGCGCAGCTCGAACCGCTTTGCCGCTGAAAACGAGTAGACCTGATGGCGAATGTCATCGCCATTGGGAAAGCTCACCGCGGTGCCGGTCGCAACGGCCAGCACGGCCGGTGAGAACTGTTTGTCGATCTGATCCATGACCGCCACGGCGACGGGTTTGGCTTGCGCCTGCCCCGCCAGGCTGAGCACGGAGCCCTCCACCGGACGCCCCTGCGCGTCGAACACAAACGCGCTGAACGGCTGGGCCTGCGCTGATTTGGTGAGGGCGCAAAGCAGCAGAAAACAACTGGACCACACAACACGATTGAACATCTGGCTGACTCCGCCACCTTGACGATTACCGTGGGACTACCGCCTTCCTTGGCAACCTGCTGGCCTGATCAGGCTAGCCTATTGCCATCAGTTGATCAGCATAATTTTCGCTTCTACCTACGCCGTTGTCGGATTCAATTACCGCTACGCACAAACAGATCGTCCTGGCTACGGTCTCACTCTGAGTAGCTGCACCTTTCAGTGCGGCTCCATCGCACACCCGAGGAGACCCGCCATGACAGTCAACATCGATACTGCAAACGGCACCTGTTCAACCACACTCGAAAACGCCACCCAGACCTGCGCCATCAAGGACGTCCGAGTCTCGACAGATCCAGCAGCTCGGATGTCCATGGCTCATATCAGCGGCCATAGCGTTCACGTGACCGAAGACATGGCTGAGCATCTGATCGCAGCAGGCGCTAAGGACGATCGCAAGAACCTTGTTGTCGACGACTAACCACGCCACATGAGCCATCGCCGACCAGCGGTTAATGGTTGATCGCGGATACAAAAGAAAACCCCGCTGCCGGAATGCCGGCAGCGGGGTTTTTGGTTACGTCAGCTACTCAATCAGCGGCCTTGATATTCGCGCTCGGCGTCCTCGAAGCGCTTGATCATGCTCGGTGAAGCACCGGCTCCGACCTTGCTGAAGATCACGATGGCAAGGCTGGCGAGGATGAAGCCCGGGATGATCTCGTAAAGACCCATGCCGATGAATTCCTTCCACACCACCACGGTCACCGCACCGACGACCATGCCAGCCAGCGCGCCGTTGCGCGTCATGTTCTTCCACAGCAGCGAAATCAGCACCACCGGACCAAAGGCAGCACCAAAGCCCGCCCAAGCGTAGGAGACCAGGCCCAGCACCTTGCTGTCCGGGTTGGAAGCGATGCCAAGGGCGATAAAGGCGATCAGCAGGACCATTGCCCGACCCACCCAGACCAGCTCGGTCTGCGAGGCGTTCTTGCGCAGCATGGCTTTGTAGAAGTCCTGCGTCAGCGCGCTGGAGCTGACCAGCAGCTGTGCGCTGAGCGTACTCATCACGGCAGCCAGAACACCGGAAAGGATGATGCCGGCAACCCAGGGGTTGAACAGGATCTTCACCAGCTCCATGAACACCCGCTCACCGTTCTCGCTGACCGGACCGGCCAATTCCGGATGGCCTGCAAAATAGGCGATGCCGAAGAAGCCCACCGCGACGGCGCCGGCCAGCGTCAGGATCATCCAGGCCATACCGATGCGGCGGGCGTTGGGGATGGTCTTGACCGAATCGGCGGCCATGAAGCGCACCAGAATGTGCGGCTGACCGAAGTAGCCCAGGCCCCAAGCCAGCAAGGACACGATGGCGACAAAGGACAGGCCGTTGAACATGTCGAACGCAGCCGGGTTCTGCGTAGCAATGGTGTCCATCGCAGCGCCCATGTCCCCCAGCGCCAGGATTACGAACACCGGGGTGATCAGCAGCGCGAAGATCATCAGCGTAGCTTGCACCGTGTCGGTCCAGCTGACCGCGAGGAAACCGCCGATGAATACGTAGAGGATGGTTGCAGCAGCACCGATCCACAGCGCCAGATCATACGGGATGCCGAAGCTGCTCTCGAACAGACGCGCGCCGGCGACCACACCGGAGGCGCAGTAGATGGTGAAGAACACCAGTACGACCAAAGCCGAGAAGATCCGCAACGTGCGGCTTTCATCTTCGAAGCGGTGGGAGAAGTAGTCAGGCAGGGTTAGTGCGTTCTTGTTGCGCTCGGTGTGCACACGCAGGCGCCCGGCGACGAACAGCCAGTTCAGCCAGGCACCGGCAATCAGGCCGATGGCGATCCAGCTTTCGGAAAGCCCCGCGACGAAGATGGCCCCTGGCAGGCCCATCAGCAGCCAGCCGCTCATATCCGAAGCGCCTGCCGACAGTGCGGTGACGAAACTTCCCAGGCTACGTCCCCCCAGGATGTAGTCATCGAAGTTCTTGGTGGCACGGTAGGCGACGAAGCCGATCAACAGCATGGCGCCGATGTAGATCACGAACGTGATCAAAGTGGGAGTACTGATGCTCATTTTGTTCCCTCGTTAGTTGTTGTTGATGGGCGCGAGGGTATTCCCGATCCCACCTGGCAGAGGGCGATGGCGGTTCGCGCCATCACCGGGACGGGCTCACCTGAGCCCATCAGAGGCGGAAGAGCGATCCGCCAACTGTTCTGGTTGTTGTTGTGATCCGATCGCCGGGGCGGCCGGAGTGAAACCAGTGCGGCATACAAAGCTTGAGCTTAAAAGCTTCGCCCCGAGGCGGGCCTCCCACGAAAGCGGCAGGTGTACACCGCTGCCTTTGTGGGAGGCGCGCCCTCGCGGCGAATGCAGGCCGCCAGGCCCCTCAATCGTCGCCCAGCGACAGCAGGGACGCGTTACCGCCTACAGCCGTGGTGTTGGTGGAAGTCGTGCGTTCGTTGACGAAGCGCAGCAAGTAGCTCGGGCCACCGGCTTTCGGGCCAGTACCGGACAGGCCACAGCCACCGAACGGCTGCACGCCAACCACCGCGCCGACCTGGTTACGGTTGACGTAGAGGTTGCCGACCCGCGCCAGCGCTTCGATGCGGGCTGCGGTTTCCTCGTTGCGGCTGTGGATACCGAGGGTCAGGCCATAACCGGTGGCGTTGATGTCAGCGACGACCTTCTCCAGCTCCGCCGCGTCGAAGCGCACCACGTGCAATACAGGGCCGAATTGCTCTTTTTTCAGCTCGTGAATCCCGCCGATTTCGAACGCCACGGGCGCGACGAAGTGACCGTTGAGGCTGCCCGGCAGCTTGGCTTCGGCGATCAGCTTGCCTTCGGCCTTGAGTTGCTGGATATGCGCCAACAGGCCTTCGCGGGCTTCGGCGTCAATCACCGGGCCCAGGTCATTTTCGCGCAGGTGGGTCGGGCCCACTTTCAACTGATCCATCGCCCCCTTGATCAACTCGATGACACGATCGGCGATGTCGCGCTGAACGTAGAGCACGCGCAGCGCCGAGCAGCGCTGACCAGCGCTGGTGAAGGCGGAACCGACCGCATCCTTGACCACCTGCTCGGGCAACGCGGTGGAGTCGACGATCATCGCGTTCTGGCCGCCGGTTTCGGCGATCAGGGCGGCGATGGCGCCCTCCTTCTCGGCCAGCTGGCGGTTGATGATGCGCGCCGTGTCGGTCGAACCGGTAAAGCACACACCGACCACACGCGGGTCGCGGCAGAACACACCGCCCAGGGTCGCGCCCTCGCCCGGCAGGAAGGCAATCGCCTCCTTCGGCAGGCCAGCTTCGAACATCAGCTCCAGCGCACGGGCGGCGATCAGGCTGGTCTGCTCGGCCGGCTTGGCGAGCACGGTATTACCGGCGACCAGAGCCGCGGTGATCTGGCCGAGGTAAATCGCCAGCGGGAAGTTCCAAGGGCTGATGCAGACGAACACGCCGCGCCCTTCATGGAACAGCTCGTTACGCTCGCCGGTCGGACCTTTGAGTTCTTCGCGGCCAAGTTTCAGGCGGGCTTGCAGCGCGTAGTAACGGCAGAAATCGACCGCCTCGCGGACTTCGTCGATGCCGTCCTGCAGCGTCTTGCCGGCTTCCAGCGTGCACATGGCCATCAGCTCGGCGCGGTTGGCCTCCAGCAGGTCACCAAGACGCTCGAGGATCTGCGCACGTTGCTCGATCGGCGTCGCGTTCCAGTGCGGCCAGAAAGCGGCCAGACCATCGATGGCCTGCTTGGCTTGCTCGGCAGTGGCGAACTGCGCGGTACCTACTTCCTGGCTGAGCTGATACGGGCAATGCACCTTGTGCGGCGTCCCAGTGAGCTTCTGGCCGGCGATCACCGGCGCGGCTTGCCACTGGCGGTCAAGGAAAGTCTGGTAGGCGCTGGACAGTTCGTTCCACTGAGTCTGGATGTTCATGTTGATGCCTTGCGAGTTGGTCCGGTTGCCGTACAGCGCCGGCGGAAGCGGGATGCGATGGTTGCCGAGGGTCTTGAACTGACGCAGCTGGGTGACCGGGTGGTCTATCAGGGTTTCGACCGGCACACGCGGGTCGACCAGCTGGTGAACGAACGATGAGTTGGCGCCGTTTTCCAGCAGACGACGCACCAGATACGGCAGCAGGTCCTTGTGGGCACCGACCGGCGCATAGATGCGTACGTTCTTGCGGTACTTTTCGATCACGGTGTCGTAGAGCGCGTCGCCCATGCCGTGCAGGCGCTGGAATTCGAACTCGCGCGGCGTCTTCAACTGGCCGACCATCGACAGGATGCAGCTCACGGTGTGCGCGTTGTGGCTGGCGAACTGCGGGTAGATCACGCCGCGGGTGTGCTCGGACAACAGGTAGCGCGCGCAGGCCAGATAGGAGGTATCGGTACCTTCCTTGCGGGTGAATACCGGATACCCGTCCAGGCCCTGAACCTGACACTGCTTGATTTCGCTGTCCCAATAGGCGCCCTTCACCAGACGCAGCGGGATGCGCGCGTTCAGCTCTTTACCCAACAGGGTCAGCCAGACCAGGACCGGCAGGCAGCGCTTGGAATACGCCTGAATCACCAGGCCGAACTCGCCCCAGCCGGCAATAGCCGGGTCGCGCATCAGTTTTTCGTAGAGTTCCAGCGAGAGCTCGAGGCGATCGGCCTCCTCGGCATCGATGGTGATACCGACATCCAGGCGGCGCGCCAGGATCGCCAGCTCGCGAACGCTTTCGAACAGTTCGGTGAGCACGCGCTCACGTTGAGCCACTTCATAACGCGGGTGCAACGCGGACAGCTTGATCGACACCGACGGGCGCGGTCCCGGACCGACCTGCGGCTCGGCGCCGACGGTTTCTACAGCCTGCCGGTAGTCAGCCATGTACTTGCGCGCGTCTTCGGTAGTCAGCGCCGCTTCGCCGAGCATGTCGAAAGAATAGGTGTAGCCCTTCTCGCGCTCGGGACGGCCGTTCTTCAAGGCTTCGGATATGGTCCGGCCAAGCACGAACTGCTTGCCCATCAGCTTCATCGCCTGATTCATCGCGGCGCGGATGACCGGCTCGCCGGAGCGCTTGACCAGCCGGCCAATGACATTCTTCGGGCGGCCGTCGGAATTGTCCGGGTCGACCACCTTGCCAGTCATCACCAGACCCCAGGCCGCGAAATTGACCAGCACGTTGTCGCTCTGGCCTAAATGGCGTTCCCACTCGGCGGCGTTGAGCTTGTCGCGGATCAGCGCGTCGGCCGTGGCCGAATCCGGCACACGCAGCAGGGCTTCGGCCAGGCACATGAGCATCAGGCCTTCATGCGTATCCAGGCTGTACTGGCGCAGCAGTGCGTCGAGGGTGTCGACGGCGTTATCACGACCGCGCACCGCTTCGATCAGGCTGCGCGCTTCGCGGCGAATGGCTTCGATGCCCGCCTCGCCAGGATCGGCCAGTTGCAACAGCTCGTTCAGGTAGGCCGCCTCGTCAACGCTGTAATTGGCGCTGATGGCGGGGAAGAATTCGGCGGCTTTCAGGTTGGCGAAATCGCCCTGCAAGACTTGACCGGCTTTGAACATCGCGCCGCTCCTCTCGTGGAGTGTTGTTGTGTTTGGATCTGGTTCGACGGCGACGCGCGGGCAGCAATGCGCGGGCGGTTCGCCAAACGGGTAGGCGAATCTAAGGCGGGGGCGTTTTCGGTTGTTGCGCAAAACTACGGAACTTTTTCAAAAACCTATGGGTTTTGATGAGCGTCAAAACCCTGTCATGAAAAGTCGCTAAAGCGGTGCATAGCGGGGGCGGTAGAACGCGAAACGCACCGTCTCGGTGCGTTTAGGGTCGGTCACTCGTCGCTGCGTCGCAGCCGTTTCGGCGTCAGCCCGAGGTAACGACGGGTGGCGGTAGTCAAGGCGCTCTGGCTGGAGAAGCCACACTCTTCAGCGATCCGCACCAGGGGCAGCGGGCTTTCGCGCAGCAGCCTGGCGGCGCGATCGAGGCGACTCTTCAGCAGGTATTGATGCGGGGTAAGGCCGACGCTGTCTTTGAACTGCACGTGGAAGTGGCTGGGGCTCAGGCACACCACCTGCGCCAGCTCGGCTACCGTGATCCGGCGCGCGAGATTGCTTTCGATATGCGCATCCAGGCGCGCGATGTCCAGCGGCCCTTTCGGCTGGTATGTCGCTTCGCCAAACACCCGCAAGTGCAACGCACGCAACAGCACACCGCCCAGCGCCCGTGCCAGCAACGGGTCGCTGCCATAGCGGGCCAGTTCGGCGCCCGCGTAGTTCAGCAGGTTGTGAAAGTCGGCATCCAGCGCCGGATAACGAGGCGTTTCGAACAACTGCGCCAGCAGGCGCGGATCGTCGGCGCTGAGGTCCTGCTCATCGAGGTCGATGATGAGCATGCGGTTATCACCCTTGCCGGCGAACTCGTGTTCGGCGTATCCCGGCACCAGGCAGGCACGCATACGGCACACCTCACCGCCCGCGCCGTCGACCTCAAACGCGGCACTGCCCGAGAGCGACAGCACCAACTGGTGGTAGTCGTGAGCATGTTCGTGGGCCTGATCATCAAGGCGCAGCAGACGGGCATTGAGCATGGAGGGGCACCTGGGGTATGGGCCGCACTCTACCGGAGGCTTGGCGGTTTTTATAGCCGTGGGCAAAAACAGCCAGGCAACGATTGGATTGAAATCATTCGCCAGATACCCATCTAAAGAGCACGTACTCGCCACAGGTGCCGCATGAACGACGACATCCATCAAGAATTCGAGCAAAACGCCTCTTCCACGGGTCTGGTGCTGCCGGATCAGGACCTGCCCGACAAGCTGTACATCGTCCCGATCCACAATCGGCCTTTCTTTCCCGCACAGGTGCTGCCGATTATCGTCAACGAAGAGCCCTGGGCTGAGACTCTGGAGCTGGTTTCCAAGACGCCGCATCAGCGTCTGGCACTCTTCTATATGGACAGCCCAGCACAGGATGCCGCCAGCTTCGATCCGGACAGCCTGCCCGAACACGGCACCATGGTTCGCGTGCACCACGCATCGAAGGAAAGCGGCAGGTTGCAATTCGTCGCCCAGGGCATGGCCCGCGTTCGAATCAAAGGGTGGCTGCGCCGTAAACCGCCCTATTTGGTGGAAGTCGAATACCCGCAGAGCGATGAAGATCCCCGCGACGAGGTGAAGGCCTACGGCATGGCGTTGATCAATGCGATCAAGGAGCTGCTGCCGCTCAATCCACTGTACAGCGAGGAGCTGAAGAACTACCTCAACCGCTTTAGCCCGAACGCGCCGTCGCCGTTAACCGACTTCGCTGCGGCGCTGACCACGGCGCCAGGCATCGAGCTGCAAGAGGTCCTGGACACCGTGCCCGTGCTCAAGCGTATGGAGAAGGTGCTGCCCCTGCTGCGCAAGGAAGTCGAAGTCGCCAAGCTGCAGAAAGAACTGACCGGCGAAGTGAACCGCAAGATCGGCGAACGTCAGCGTGAGTTCTTCCTAAAGGAACAGCTGAAGATCATCCAGCAAGAACTGGGGATCACCAAGGACGACCGCAGCGCTGATGCCGACGAGTTTCGTTCCCGCCTTGAGGGCAAGGTAGTACCACCAGCCGCCCAGAAGCGGATCGACGACGAGCTGACCAAGCTCTCGGTGCTGGAAACCGGTTCGCCGGAGTATGCGGTAACCCGTAACTATCTGGACTGGGCGACCTCAATGCCCTGGGGCCTGTACAGCGAAGACAAGCTCGATCTGGAGCACGCCCGCAAGGTGCTCAACGCGCACCATGCCGGGCTCGACGATATCAAAAGCCGGATCATCGAGTTCCTCGCCGTCGGCGCATTCCGCGGTGAAATCTCCGGCTCCATCGTGCTCCTTGTGGGCCCGCCAGGCGTCGGCAAGACCAGCATTGGCAAGTCCATTGCCGAATCGCTGGGCCGCCCCTTCTACCGCTTCAGCGTTGGCGGCATGCGAGACGAGGCCGAGATCAAGGGCCATCGCCGCACCTACATCGGCGCCCTGCCCGGCAAACTGGTCCAGGCACTGAAGGAAGTCGAAGTGATGAACCCGGTGATCATGCTCGACGAGGTCGACAAGCTCGGCAATAGCCATCAGGGCGATCCGGCCTCGGCGCTGTTGGAAACGCTGGATCCGGAACAGAACGTCGGTTTCCTCGATCATTACCTTGATTTGCGCCTGGACCTGTCCAAGGTCCTGTTCGTCTGCACCGCCAACAGCCTTTATTCGATCCCGGGCCCGCTGCTCGACCGCATGGAGATCATCCGGCTGTCGGGTTACATCACCGAAGAGAAACTGGCGATCGCCAAGCGCCACCTCTGGCCGCGGCAGTTGCAGCGCGCCGGGGTGCCGAAGAACCGGTTGGCGATCAACGACAGTGCGTTGCGCAACCTCATCGAAGGCTACGCGCGCGAGGCCGGTGTTCGACAGCTCGACAAGCAGCTCGGCAAGGTGGTGCGTAAGGCCGTGGTCAAGCTGCTCGATGAACCTGAGAGCAAGATCAAGATCGGGCCGAAAGATATCGAAAGCTACCTGGGCATGGCGTATTGGCACCCTGAACAGCTGCTCACTGGAGTCGGCGTGGTCACCGGGTTGGCCTGGAACAGCATGGGCGGCGCAACACTGCCGATCGAGGCTACGCGGATTCATACGCTCAACCGTGGCTTTAAGCTCACCGGCAAGCTGGGTGATGTCATGAAGGAGTCGGCTGAAATCGCTTTCAGTTACGTCAATTCGCACCTGAAGGAATTCAAAGGCGATCCGAAGTTCTTTGATCAGGCCTTCGTGCATATGCACGTGCCGGAAGGCGCTACGCCAAAGGATGGCCCGAGTGCCGGCATCAGCATGGCCAGCGCACTGCTGTCGTTGGCACGTAACCAGGCGCCCAAGAAAGGCGTGGCCATGACCGGCGAGCTGACCCTGACCGGGCTGGTGCTGCCGATCGGTGGATTGCGAGAGAAGGTCATCGCGGCGCGGCGCTTGAAACTGTACGAACTGATCATCCCGGAGCTGAATCGTGGGGATTTCGAGGAGTTGCCGGACTATCTGAAAGAAGGCCTGACGATGCACTTCGCCAAGCGCTTCAGTGACGTGGTCAAGGTCTTGTTCTGATACTGGAATCAGGGCCGTGAACCGGCGGCACGGCCCCTTCCGCTTGCGTATAGCCGGTCGCCGTTGCGAATGGCTTTACCCACCGGCCCTGGCGCCTTATGGTTTCCACCGACGCCCGAGCGTTTTCTTTCTTCCCTCTGGAGCCGGTCGCCCATGCCTCTTGCCCGTTTGCTGTCGTTCGCCCCGTTGTTCCTGCTGGCCGGTTGCGCCAGTACGCCGCCGAGCAGTATCGCGCTGAACGACGATGCGGACTGCCCGCTGACCTTACAGCCCGGTCAGATGCTGATCGTGAGCCTGCCAAGCAACCCCACCACAGGCTATCGCTGGAACCTGCGCGAGGTTTCGGCCGAGCAGCTGAAAAGCCTTGGCCCGGAAGTATTCAGCTCACCGAAGTCCGACGTCATCGGCGGCGATGGTCTGTCCACCTGGCGCTTCGAGGCAGCCGAGGCCGGCAGCGGCCGCCTCTATCTCGCCTATCAACGCCCTTGGGAAACCGACACCGAGCCGGCCGGGCTGTTCGACTGCCGAATCGAAGTGCAATAAGACGTGCCATAAGACGTGGAGTAGCCGGGGCACGAGGACCGACCGTCCACTTCGCGACGGCCATCGGCATGGCTTTCCGCTACAATGCCGCCCCTGTTTTCAGCCTGCCCAGACACCGCCGTGAGCCACGAACCCGATCGCCTGTTCGCCAAGCCCCTCGCCCAACCCCAAGACTTCGTCTTCAACGAGGACGTCGTGCGGGTCTTTCCCGACATGATCAAACGCTCGGTTCCGGGCTATCCCACCATCGTCGAGAACATCGGCGTGCTGGCCGCGCAGTTCGCCCAGCCGAACACCTGCCTCTATGACCTGGGATGTTCGCTGGGCGCGGTGACGCAAGCGTTGCGCCGGCACGTCAAGGCGGATAATTGCCAGGTGATCGCCGTCGATAACTCTACTGCCATGGTCGAGCGCTGCCGTGAATACCTGCACGGGCAGGACTCGATGTTTCAAGAGTTGCTCCCGGTTGAGGTGATCGAAGCCGACGTGCTTGCCCTGCAGTTCCAGCCCGCCTCGCTGATCGCACTCAACTTCACTCTGCAGTTCATCCCGCCTGAAAAGCGGCCCGCTCTGCTAGGCGCCATCCGCCAGGCGCTGGTACCTGGGGGCGCGCTGATTCTGTCGGAAAAGTTGCGCTTCGAAGACGAGCAGGAGCATGACCTGCTGACCGACCTGCATGTCGCATTCAAGCGCGCCAACGGCTACAGCGAACTGGAAATCGCGCAGAAACGCAGCGCCATCGAGAACGTGATGAAGCCCGATAGCCTGGAAACCCACCGTCAGCGCTTGCTGGAGGCCGGATTCACCAAGGTGGTGCCCTGGTTTCAATGCCTGAACTTCGCCTCGTTGATTGCGCTGCCATGAACCTTGACCTGACACCCCTCGCCTGGCGCCTGGCCGGCACCCCACTGGCCGCCTGGGCCAACGGCTTGCAGGCACAACTCGATGCCAAACTCGCCATCGGCCACGGTGACTTGCCGCGCTGGCGTCGCGCCGTCGATGCGCTGCCTGATATCAAGCCCGCCGCTGTCGAACTGCAAGCGGCTTTCCGCCTGGAAGCGGAGTGCGACGAGGACACCCGTGCGGCTACCCAAGACGCCTTGTTCGGCCTGTCGCCCTGGCGCAAGGGTCCTTTCGAGGTGTTCGGCGTACATGTCGACACCGAATGGCGCTCGGATTGGAAGTGGGACCGGGTTTCGCCGCATTTGGATTTGAGCGGCAAGCGCATCCTCGACGTCGGTTGCGGCAACGGCTATTACATGTGGCGCATGCTCGGCGCCGGTGCCGACTCGGTCGTCGGCATCGACCCGAACTGGCTGTTCTTCTGCCAGTTTCACGCGATGAAGCGCTACTTGGCGGAGCTGCCGGTCTGGCATCTGCCCATGGCGCTGGAGGAGTTGCCGCCCAAGCTCGAGGGCTTCGATACTGTCTTTTCCATGGGCGTGCTCTACCACCGACGCTCGCCTGTCGATCATCTGTTGGACCTGAAGGATTGCCTGATCAAGGGCGGCCAGCTGGTCCTGGAAACCTTGGTGATCGAGGGCAACGAACACACCGCTCTGGTCCCGGAAGACCGCTACGCGCAGATGCGTAATGTCTGGTTCCTGCCCTCGGTGGCGGCGCTGGAATGCTGGCTGCGGCGCGCTGGCTTCGTTGACGTGCGCTGCGTCGATGTCAGCATTACCAGCATCGAGGAGCAGCGCAGCACCGATTGGATGCGCTATCAGTCGCTGCCGGAGTTCCTGGACCCGCAGGATCACAGCAAGACCATCGAAGGCCTGCCCGCGCCGATGCGCGCCGTGTTGATCGCGCGCAAACCCTAACGCTGGACGCGCGCACTTCGCTGTTCTTCAACCAGCTGACGCAGCGACGCCTGTGCTTTCTCCATCAAACGCGGGCGGCTCAAATCACGCATCCGCAATTGCCGGTCGCTGAGCGTGAGTAGCCGCCGATAGAGGCGACGCTTGCGCCAGGCCGCGAACCAGTCGAGCGCCCACTCTTGCAGTCCGATGGGCCACATTGCCGGCATATAGAAATCCGGCCTCGCGGGCTCTTGCCGCGGACCTTTTGGTGCATCTGTCACTCGTCTGTCTGAACACTTCATTGCGCCCCCTACGTGCAAGGTGCGTCGGCGCACCCAGTGCCTGCCGACCGATATGGCCGGTGAAGTAAGACTGAGCGCGCTTTACGATTCAAACAAACGACTAGAATAGAACGACCAGTTAAACAAAATTGAAGGCTAGCCAATGCCCGGAATGCCTGAACAGCTTCTCCAATCTGCGATGCCGCTATTGGAAATCGATGTGCTCCGTACCTTCGTCTCGATCGCCGAAAGCGGCAGTTTCACGCGCGCGGCAGGCCAGATCTTCCGGACCACGTCGGCCGTCAGCATGCAGATCAAGCGCCTCGAAACCATGCTCGGCTGTGCTCTCTTTGTCAGAGAAGCTCGGCGCATCACCCTGACCACTGAGGGTGAGCGGCTGCTGGGCTATGCCCGTCGGCTGCTGAAACTCAACGAAGAAGCGGTGAGCGCGTTTGTAACACCGCAGCTAAACGGCCAGGTACGTTTCGGTACGCCCGCCGATATTGGCACTCATATCTTGCCGGGCCTGCTGTCTCTGTTTGCACGGACCCATCCGGGCATCGAGGTGAACGTATCGGTTGGGCGGAGCGTCGACATGATTCAACGCATTGACGCCGGTGAGCTGGACGTAGCGCTCATCAGCGTCGGCAACCTTGGTCAGGATGATTCTCGTGGCGAGGTCATCCATAGCGAGCAGCTGGTCTGGGCCGGACGCGCCGGGGGCGTCGCGGTCGAGCGCGATCCGTTGCCCTTGGCGTTGTCTACTCCAGAATGCGCGTGGCGCCGCCAAGCGCTAGATGCGCTCGACAGAGCGGGACGGTCGTATCGAATTGCTTACTCCAGCGAGCAGTGCGCGGGTCAGGAAGCCGCGATGATCGCCGATCTAGCGGTAGCTCCCTATCCCTTGAGCCTGGTCAAGCCACCGCTAAAACGCATGGACGAAGGCGAAAATCTACCGTCGTTGGGTGTGTACCGGATCAAGCTATTGTGCGCCCCCGGCTGCAGTGATCCCGTACAAGTCCTGGCCCGGCACGTCGTGGCAGCTTTTGCCGCTTATCACTGACCAGAACAGGAGGCGATATGGCGAAATGGTTGATCATCGCAGGGTTGCTCCTGCTTATGCTGGGCGTGCTACTTCATTACGCGCCGGGATTATTGAGCTGGTTCGGCAAACTGCCCGGCGATATTCGTATCGAATCGGAGCGCAGCAGAACCTTCATACCCATCACCTCAATGATCATCCTGAGCGTAGTACTGACGGTTCTGCTGAATATCTTCTTCCGACGCTAACCAGCGAAAGCAATCTGTAGCAAACGCAACCGCTCAGCGCATCAGCCGCGCGCCGCTGCGGTGAGAATGAGATGCTTCATTTCCTTGACGGCCTGTTTGAAGCCAACGAACAGCGCGTGAGCAACGATGGCGTGTCCGATGTTCAGCTCATTGACCCCGCGGATCGCGGCGATGGCCTCAGCGTTGTGATAGTGCAAGCCATGACCGGCGTTGACGATCAGCCCATGACTCAGACCGGACTCGACTCCGTCACGGATTCTCGCCAGCTCGCAGGCCCGCTCGGCCACGGAGTGGGCATCGGCGTAGCGCCCGGTATGCAGTTCGATAGCCGGGGCGCCAATACGCGCGGCGGCTTCGATCTGCCGTGGATCAGCATCAATGAACAGCGACACTTCCGCGCCACAGGCAGCCAGACGCATGACGGCGTCGCGGATGCGGGATTCCTGGCCAGCCACGTCGAGGCCGCCTTCAGTGGTCAATTCCTGGCGCGTTTCGGGAACCAGACACACATGCTCCGGGCGCAACTGCTCGGCAAAAACCAGCATGGCCTCAGTCACGCCCATTTCGAAGTTCATCCGGGTCTGCAGCGCGTCTTTCATCATCAGCACGTCACGCTCCTGAATGTGCCGACGATCTTCGCGCAGGTGCACCGTGATGCCATCGGCCCCTGCCTCCTCCGCATCTAACGCGGCCTTGACCGGATCCGGGTAACGAGTGCCACGCGCCTGGCGCAGGGTGGCGACATGATCGACATTAACGCCGAGCAGGATTCGATTGGCTTCAGTCACGCGGGACCTCCCTAATATTCATGAACAGTTCACGGCTGACCAGTGGCCGGCCGCCCAGGTGCGGTGCCAGAGCCTGCCGCATCAATCTTTTCGCCGCGGCCAGCGCACCCGGCACACTCCAGTCGGCCTCAGCCATGGCCAGGAGTTCCGCCCCATTGAAGAGGCCCGGCTGAAACTGCCCTACCGGTTCAAGCCCAGTGTCGGGCAACAGCCGATAGAGCCCCTGACTTGCGATCGGCTGGTCGGCAATGTCCCGGTCCAGGGCAAACCCATAGCCGAGCTCGGTAAGCAGCCGCCATTCGAAGGAGCGCAGGATTGGCTCGAGGGGTCGTTTGGCGGCAAGCGCCGGTAAGGTCGCTGCGTAGTGATCGAACATGGCGGGATGGGCGTCTTCGGCGGGGAGCAGACGGATCAGCAATTCGTTAAGGTACATACCGCTGAAGAGCGCGTTGCCGTCAAGCCAGTAGGCCAGCCCGGCGCCTTCGAGCCGCCCGACGCTCTTCAGCTCCCCGCGACCTCGAAACTCGACCTCCAGCGGGACGAAGGGACGCGCCAGATTGCCCGCCTTACCCCGCGCCCCACGCAACACTGCCCGCAGCCGCCCTTGCGGCGTAAAGAAGTCCACCAGCGCGCTGCTTTCGCGATAGGGCCGGCTGTGCAGCACAAAGGCGGTTTGAGCGGTCATGGGATCTTGGTCGTAGGCAGAAACGGAGCGAATGCCTTTGTCCGACCGCCAAGGCTGCGGCAGTCGGACCGGTGTCGCGGCCTTAGCGTCAGCTGTAGCCGAGCGAGTGCAGTGCGCGCTCGTCGTCGGACCAACCGCTCTTCACCTTGACCCAGAGGTTGAGCATGACCTTGGAGTCAAACAGCACCTCCATGTCCTTGCGCGCTTCCTGGCCGATGCGCTTGATGCGCTCGCCCTTGTCGCCAATGATGATCTTCTTCTGCCCGTCTCGCTCGACGAGAATCAATGCATGAATATGCAGCACGCGCCCTTGTTGCTTGAAATCTTCGATTTCGACGGTGATCTGATAGGGCACCTCGGCACCTAGCTGACGCATGATCTTTTCCCGCACCAGTTCAGCTGCCAGAAAACGGCTGCTGCGATCGGTGATCTGATCCTCGGGGAAAAAATGCTCGTTCTCTGGAAGATGCGAGGCAACCAGCTTTTCAAACACATCGAGATTTTGCCCGTGCTGGGCGGAGATCGGTACGATTTCAGCGTTAGGAAGCTGCTGAGCCAACCATTCGAAATGTGGCAGCAATTCGCCTTTGTCCTCGACGCGATCAGTCTTGTTGACCGCCACGATGACCGGCCCTTCAACATACTGGACACGCTCGAGCACCAGCTGATCCTCATCGGTCCAGCGCGTACGATCAACAACGAAGACGACAACGTCGACGTCCTTCAAGGCTGAAGAAGCGGTGCGGTTCATATAACGGTTGAGTGCCGTCTCACCATTCTTGTGCAGGCCAGGGGTGTCGACATAGACCGCCTGAACGGTGCCCTCGGTCTTGATTCCGAGCATATTGTGTCGTGTCGTCTGCGGCTTGCGCGACGTGATCGCGAGCTTCTGCCCCAAGACGTGATTGAGGAGCGTTGACTTACCCACATTGGGCCTTCCAACTATGGCTACATAGCCGCAGCGGCTGACGTCTTCGCCTTCAATTCGTTCATCAGTCATTCCCGTTCTCCACGCCGAGCGCTATCAATGCCGAGGCAGCGGCAACCTGTTCGGCAATACGCCTGCTAGCACCGTGCCCCTGAGTCTTCTCATTGAGCAACGATACCTGGCACTCGACGAAGAACGTCCGGCAATGCGGTTCGCCCTGAATCGCAACCACTTCGTACTTCGGTAGTTCGCATGCCCGCGATTGCAGAAATTCCTGCAGGCGGGTCTTTGGATCTTTGTTCGTATCAACGAGCGTAAGCCCTTCCAGCTCGTTGGCAAGCCAAGCCAGCACGCGGTCACGCGCCGCCTCCATGCCCGCATCAAGATATATGGCGCCAATCAAAGCTTCGAGCGTATCAGCAAGGATCGATTCACGGCGAAAGCCACCGCTTTTTAACTCGCCAGAACCAAGCCGCAGGTATTCTCCGAGCTCGAAACCGCGTGCGAGCACGGCAAGCGTTTCGCCTTTAACCAGTCGCGCGCGCAGCCGAGAGAGCTGCCCTTCCTTGGCTTGCGGAAAGTGGTTGAACAACGCCTCGCCGGCGATAAAGTTGAGGATGGCATCGCCAAGAAACTCCAGACGCTCGTTATTGCGTCCGGCATAGCTGCGATGTGTCAGAGCCAGGAGCATCAGCTCCTGGTCTTTGAATTGATATCCGAGCCTACGCTCGAGACGGGCTAACGAAGTGCTCACGGCATCCTTAGGCGATATTCTTTATCGAAGTTCGCCACCAGATCGAGATTGCGGATCAGGGGCTCGCGTTTTTCATAGTCCAAGTGAACCTTGAACTCGTTATTTTCAATCACGACCTTCATCGCCTCTTCGAGGTTCAGGTCGCGAATACCATTCACATCCATGCCCTTGCGCACATGGCTAAAAAAATCTCCCACGGTGCGGATGTCTGCCGCCTTGTCACTTTCAACCCCAGAGATGATCTTGTCCATGGACATATAGTCGAAATAATGCGGCAGCATCTTGAATGCGGTGCTGGCAAAAAACGCCACCAACGCCAGCACCATGATCCAGCTCAGCATGGACAGGCCTTTTTGCGAACGAGCGAAACTCATGTCGACCTCTATGTCGTACGTTACCCGCGGATTGGGGCTGTTCAAATATAGCGGGCCGGCTCGCCGGAACCGGGCCCTGATTCACAGACTCAGTGAATCAATCCTACCCGCGAAAAATGCGGTAAGTTGCTGAACTTCGGATCAGGCCAGCTCATCCATACGGCGAAGGCTTTGCCGACGATGTTGCGGTCTGGAACCATGCCGGCCAGTTCGGCTGGAATCGCCGCATCTTGCCAATAGCGGCTGTCGTTGGAATTATCGCGGTTGTCGCCCATCATGAAGTAATGGCCTTGCGGAACGCGCCACTCCCGGTTGGGCTCGATTCGATAGCGGGCCATCTCCTTGCGAATGAGGTGCTCTACCTCACCGAGCTTCTCTTGGTAAAGCTTCGCGCTGCCCAAGCTGCCAGGTTCCTCGCCAATCAGTATTTCGGGAACCAACTCTCCATTGATACTCAGACGTTTGTCGCTGCTGTAGCGGATTACATCGCCAGGCAGGCCTATAACACGCTTGATGTAGTTAATGTTGGGATCGCTGGGATATCTAAATACCATCACATCCCCACGTTTCGGATCACTGACATCGATGATCTTGGTATCTACCACGGGTAGCCGAATACCATAGGCGAATTTGTTTACCAGTATGAAGTCGCCGACCTCAAGCGTCGGAATCATCGAACCGGATGGAATCTGGAATGGTTCGATAAGAAACGAGCGCAGCACCAGAACGATCGCAAGAACCGGGAAAAAGGACTTGCCGTACTCAATAAGAACCGGCTCTTTGTTCAAAGCGTCCAACGTCGATTGGTCAAGCTCCCCAGCCTGGCCTTCATAGTTGGCTATCGCAGCCCGGCGACGTGGCGCGAAGATCAGTAGATCGAGTAGTGCCAAAAATCCACATACCGCAACGGCGATGACCAGCAACAGCGGGAAATTGATCGACATGTCAGCTATCTACCTTGAGCACGGCAAGGAAGGCTTCCTGTGGAATCTCAACGTTGCCGACCTGCTTCATCCGCTTCTTACCGGCCTTCTGCTTTTCAAGGAGTTTGCGTTTACGACTTACGTCACCGCCGTAGCACTTCGCCAGAACGTTCTTACGCAACGCTTTCACAGTGCTTCGCGCGACGATCTGACCGCCCAGCGCAGCCTGGATGGCGACGTCGAACATCTGCCTGGGGATTAGCTCCTTCATCTTCTCGACAAGGATCCGCCCTTTGTAATGCGCATTGTCGCGGTGCACGATCAACGCTAGCGCGTCGACCTTGTCGCCGTTGATCAGGATATCCAGACGGGTGAGATTGGCGGACTGGAAGCACTCGAAGCTGTAATCCAGCGAGGCATAGCCCCGGCTGACCGATTTGAGACGGTCGAAGAAGTCGAGCACCACTTCGCTCATGGGCAGGTCATAGCGCACCTGGACCTGCGTTCCGAGAAACTGAAGGTCACGCTGAACGCCACGCTTTTCCACGCAAAGCGTAATAACGCTACCCAAATGCTCCTGGGGTACGAGAATGTTGGCCCGCACAATGGGCTCACGCATATCCTCGATCGAGGAAAGATCGGGTAGCTTGGACGGGCTATCGACATAGATAGTCTCGCCGTTTTTCAACAATAGTTCATAGACCACTGTCGGCGCCGTGGTGATCAGATCCAGGTCGTACTCGCGTTCGAGGCGCTCCTGGATGATCTCCATATGCAGCATGCCGAGGAAGCCGATGCGGAAGCCGAATCCAAGCGCATCCGAGCTTTCCGGCTCGTACTGCAGCGCGGCATCGTTGAGCGTCAACTTTTGCAACGCCTCACGGAAGTCTTCGAAATCGTCCGAGCTAACCGGAAACAGACCCGCATAGACCTGCGGCTTGACCCGTTTGAAACCGGGCAACATTTCAACGTCAGGCGTATTCGAGAGTGTCAGGGTGTCACCAACCGGAGCACCGTGAATATCCTTGATGCCGGCAATAATAAAGCCTACTTCGCCAGCCTTGAGGTCGACCGTACTCGTGTGTTTCGGGTTGAACACACCCACGCTGTCGACCTGATGTACCTTGCCGGTGGACTTGACCAGGACCTTGTCGCCCTTTTTGATCCGACCATGGCGAACTCGCACCAGCGAGACGACACCGAGATAGTTGTCGAACCAAGAGTCGATAATCAGCGCCTGCAGGGGCGCATCGATTTCTCCCGTCGGAGCGGGGATGACAGACACCAGACGCTCAAGCACATCGTCTACACCCATGCCGCTCTTGGCGCTACACGCCACAGCATCGGTCGCATCGATACCGATAATATGCTCGATTTCGCCCTTGACCTTATCGGGGTCGGCCTGCGGCAAATCCATCTTGTTCAGCACGGGCATTACTTCCAAGCCCTGCTCGATGGCTGTATAGCAGTTGGCTACCGATTGCGCTTCAACGCCCTGCCCAGCATCGACCACCAGCAACGCACCTTCGCAAGCGGCGAGCGAGCGGCTGACCTCGTAGGTGAAATCTACGTGGCCTGGGGTGTCGATGAAGTTCAGCTGATAGGTCTTGCCGTCCTTCGCCTTGTAGTAAAGCGTGACGCTGTGCGCCTTGATGGTGATGCCTCGTTCACGCTCGAGGTCCATCGAATCCAGCACCTGGGCGTTCATTTCACGCTCGGTCAAACCGCCACACATTTGAATGAAACGGTCAGCCAGGGTCGACTTGCCATGATCGATGTGCGCGATGATAGAAAAATTGCGGATATGACTCAGGTCGCTCACAGCTCAACACTCTAATACGTCGCGAGCCGATTGCCCGCCGAAAATAGCCGCAAAGTGTACCTGATAGGTCTATTCAGTGCCACGCCGGAGCCTAGGACGTGCATGATCAGCCTTCCGCCACGGCAACGTGAACACTACTGCTGATAGGCCGATGCAGAAAAGCGGCCGAAGAGCCCGCTATTTCTGAAGTTGGAGAATACTGTTCGGCGAGCTTGAAGACAGCGGAACTTGCCCGCTCATCGCGCCATACGCGTGGTGAAACTGAACAGTTCTACTGAAATTGCGGATGGCCCGACCTGAGGCTGAGGCAGAACCGATCACTCGGTGGCCAAGTGGATGATGATCTCATCGAGGTGCAGCCTATTATGCTGACAGCCCGCTTGCGAGACGGAATAAACCGCCCGACTACCCAGCCTTAGCTGCCAAAGCCGCACGCAACACGACCGGCTGCAACGCCGGATCGGCTGAGGTCTGCTGGCTGCGCTTGCGTACCACGAGCCAGGCGACCAGAAAGCCGCCTAGCCCAGCAAGCATCACGTAAGGCTCGGGAGCCGAAAGCTGGGAAGCGACGAGCGCAAAGATGAAAAGCATGATCAGCGGAAAAAGGTAGACAAGCACGGCGCCGTGTAGCAATACGCTTTCACGGATACCGACCACAACGGTATCCCCCACGCTAAGCCGAAGATCACATAACGCCAGTATCAAACCACGACGCTCGCGAACACCAAGCCTCTCAACCAGGCCCTGCCCACAGCCACTCCTCACGGAACAACCGGAACAGGTACTACTGCGCTCCGTCTCAACCCAAACAGCGCCGGGCGCCAATGCAACTACGCGACCTGCTTCCTCGATCATTGCGACGCCTGATCAGCCCCGGCGCGCATGGACAATGCAATTCGCTCCGCCGTGCCTAGAGGGATTTCCCCAATTACAGTAACCATGACATCGCCGCCAGCCGTAGAAATACGCTTCGAAACAGCCACCGTAGGCCCCATTTGGCTGCGCGCGTCTTCAACTACAGCACCGTCCAGCGGCTCGATAAATACCGATACGCGAGCGATACCATCACTATAAGACAACCAAGTGACCGGCTCTTTTGAGGCGGGACTCGGACGCACATCTGAGTCGATCAGCTGAAACCCATCTGGCAACCAATCAGAGCGCCATTTCGTTGATGTAAGTTCTTTTTGCTCGACAGCAAGCGAGACCGGTTCGCAATCCGCCCCCCCTTCCACATCTGCTGGCTCCACTGAGCCTGGCGTGAAATGCGTGAACTGAAAGCGCTCAAGCAGTTGCCCGCTTTCATCAAGCAACAGTGATTTAAGCGGTAGGGATGTCTCTCTATCGAGATGCAGCTCGAAGCCATAGCGGTGCTGGTCCCTAGGACGCACGGCTAGCGCAACCGTGGGCCGCCCTGCGACTCGGGATTCGCCGATCACCTGAAAGCTGTACCACTTGGAAAGCGCCTCCGGCTCCAGCTGATGCTGGCGCCAAGGCGTGGCTTCCCGCACTTGGGACGCCATATCTTCGGTCGCACACTGGATCTTTCCGTTGAGGATCACAACCTCTGCAGCGGGACCGTCTAGCTGCAACAGTCGCTCACGCGACTGTTGACCATCTACCAACTGCCAGACAGCATGACTGGAAAAGCTTCCGTTGCGCTCATAGACGAAAGCGCCTTGATAGCTTTGCTTTTTCTCAGCATCTGCAAGTCGCTGCATCATGAGATCGGCTTCAGCAGCAAAGGCCGGCATCGATAGCCAGCCTCCGAGCACCACAAACAGCGGTATCACACGCATGTTGTTCCTTAACGATCTTCCATGCTGGCTGCGCGAGCGTAGGGCAGCGCACTTTCCGAACCGCTACCGAAAGCGGCCTGCTGAGCGTGCTGACGAACATAAGCCGGCAATCTCTTTTCATGCCAACTTTCAGGCGAACCTTCCGCCCCAGTCACTTGGGCACCGGGAGCAACCGTACCCTCACTATAGCCTGCCAGCACGGCGGGCCCCTGGCTAGCTTGCGGCACTGCGATACTAGGCTGCGCAGCCTGCTGAGCAATCTGAGGCCCAGCAACTTCGCTCTGATTGTAGAGGCGTACGCCTGCCAACACAGCGACTGTAACCGATGCCGCGACAGCAAGACGGCCGACATTACGCCAAGCGAAGCGCTGTGGCTTAACCGCAGTAATTTCAGGCTCTTCAGCCAACGCCGCCGAAACTGCCGACGCAATATCCAAACGAGGCTCAATCAGCTCCTTGTGCATTGCGGCACGGGCGATCTGATAACGCGACCAAGTCGATCGCATTTCACTGTCGCTCTCAGCGGAGAGCACTCGACGTAATTCCAACTCGTCCGCTTCGTTATCCATCACCGCGGACAGCGATTCATGCAGGGCTTCACGACTCATGGCGGTTCCTCTCTTGGCTATCGCCGCTGTCTCAGGATTCATGCAACAGGGGTTGCAATGCTTTATCGATGGCTTCCCGCGCCCGGAATATCCGTGAGCGGACCGTACCCACCGGACACTGCATAACATTTGCAATGTCTTCATAACTAAGACCATCAAATTCACGCAGTGTTAGAGCCGTGCGTAAATCTTCAGGAAGTTGTTGGATAGTTCTGTGAACGGTGTCCTCAATTTCATCCCTGAGGAGAGCGCGCTCCGGCGACTCAATGTCCTTGAGAGCATGATCTCCCTCATAGAACTCCGCATCCTCGGAACTGACATCGCTGTCAGGCGGCCTTCTCCCACGAGCCACCAAATGATTCTTTGCCGTGTTAATGGCAATGCGGTACAGCCACGTATAAAAAGCACTGTCTCCGCGGAAGTTCGCAAGCGCACGATAGGCTTTAATAAAGGCTTCTTGCGCAACATCCTGAGCTTCGTGAGAATCATGTACAAAGCGAACGATCAACCCTAAGATTTTGTGCTGATATTTCAATACCAGCAAATCGAAAGCCCGTTTATCTCCTCGCTGCACTCGCTCGACCAGTTGCTGGTCCTGCTCCTGGGTTAGCATAAACACTCCTCCATGACCCGGAAGGGGTGCTGCGCTCGCCTACGAGCTGACCTGCCAGAATAGACCCGGGCTTTACACAAAAGTTCTCCCCCTCCAAGCAAGCATTCCTGCAACACACCTGACGGCATTGGCGAGCGACGCCTCAAAACGAACCGTTCCGATGGCGCCACCCTGGTATCCACAGCAAAACCCCGCCGCCCACCGAACGATGGCCAGCCGGTCTGCATCCACAACTGTCTATAGAGACAAGCCTGCAAGAAAAGTTCCAAAGCATCCCGCCAAGTCCAACAAGGCCCGCTATTTTGCAGGGGGACGCACCTATATACTAGGGCTCGCCTCAACGTGAGATTCGAAATGAGCCGACATTATCAATACGACGTTCTTGTGATAGGCAGCGGCGCAGCCGGCTTGACCCTAGCGCTCAACCTGCCGCCCTCACTCCGGGTTGCAGTACTGAGCAAGGGCGACCTGGCCAATGGCTCCACGTATTGGGCTCAAGGCGGTGTGGCTGCAGTGCTGGACACTACCGACACAATCGAATCCCACGTCGCCGACACCCTCGTTGCCGGTGGCGGGCTATGCAAGGAAGAAGCGGTACGCTTTACAGTGGAGCACAGCCGCGAAGCCATCCAGTGGCTGATCGAGCAAGGCGTGCCCTTCACCCGGGACGACGCCGAGCGCGAAGCTGACGGCTTCGAATACCACCTGACGCGAGAAGGCGGACATAGCCACAGACGCATCATCCATGCTGCCGATGCGACCGGCGCCGCGATTTTCAACACCCTGCTTTCCCGTGCTCACGATCGGGAAAACATCGATCTACTGCACCAGCGCGTTGCCGTAGACCTGATCACCGAACGCAAGCTAGGCCTGACCGGTAAGCGTTGCCTTGGCGCTTATGTGCTTGATCGAACCAACGGAGAAGTGGACACCTTCCGGGCAAAATTTACCGTATTGGCGACGGGTGGCGCCGCAAAGGTGTACCTGTATACCAGTAACCCCGACGGAGCATGCGGCGACGGCATCGCAATGGCTTGGCGCGCGGGATGCAGGGTGGGCAATCTAGAGTTCAACCAATTTCATCCAACCTGCCTGTACCATCCAAAAGCCAAGAGCTTTCTGATTACCGAGGCATTGCGCGGCGAGGGCGCCGTGCTGAGACTGCCCAGCGGCGAACGCTTCATGCCACGCTTCGACCCGCGCGCGGAACTGGCGCCCCGCGACATCGTAGCCCGTGCGATCGATCATGAGATGAAGCGCCTCGGCATCGACTGCGTCTATCTGGATATCAGCGATAAACCTACAGAATTCATCAAAGCGCATTTCCCGACCGTTTATGAGCGCTGCCTGGAATTCGGTATCGACATTACGTGCGAGCCGATCCCAGTGGTGCCAGCGGCCCACTACACCTGCGGCGGAGTGCTGGTCAACCAGACTGGTAGAACCGACATACCAGGGCTGTACGCGATCGGCGAAACCAGCTTCACCGGCTTGCACGGCGCCAACCGTATGGCCAGCAATTCGCTCCTAGAGTGTTTTGTTTACGCCCGCGCCGCCGCTCAAGACATGCTTCGCGAGCTACCCGGCGTCACCGCTTCCATAGCTTTACCCACGTGGGACGCAACTCAAGTGACCGACTCGGACGAGGACGTGATCATTGCGCACAATTGGGACGAGCTTCGACGGTTCATGTGGGACTACGTAGGCATCGTTCGCACCACCAAGCGACTGATGCGCGCGCAACACCGGGTTCGCTTGTTGCTTGGAGAAATCGATGAGTTCTACAGTAATTACAAAGTCAGCCGGGACCTCATCGAGCTGCGGAATCTAGCAACGGTTGCAGAGCTGATGATCGGTTCGGCCATGCAACGCAAGGAAAGCCGAGGCCTGCATTTCACGCTGGACTACCCTGACCAGCTGCCGGAAGCGACGGACACTATCCTGGTACCGCCCACCTACGACGACTGAACTTCAACCTGAGCCGCAGACGCCGGTGCTGCTCCGCCGTCATTACCCCTTGCGGAATGCAGAGCCCTCGGGCGAACCAGTCATCTGGCTGCTTGAATCGCAGCACTACGACCAGCGGCAGCGCGATACTGTCAGGCAGCACCTGCACGGGCTCCCAACCCCTCTCCCGGCTCCAGAGCGACCACCCGTTTTGATCATGGCGCAGACCAAGCCAGGAACAACGACGACAAAACAAGAGGCGAGACGGTATCGCCCAGGCAGCGTGAAACACGCAAAGCAGCAACCCGAACATGCGCAGCCAGAATGGTACAGGCAGTATCAATAGCGCGCTTACGGCCAGCAGCAGCATCACCAGGTATATAGCTAACAGCGGGCCAGATGCCCGCCAGCGGCATTCGAATGCCTGGCTACTTTGGTTGGACACGGTCAAGAATCATACGGACTATGCAGCGTAGATCCTCGTCATCGGGCACGGCGCGCTCCATGAACCAGCCAAACATGTCCTGATCTTCACAGCTCAGCAGCTTGCGATAGCGGCGCTGGTCTTCTTCATCGAGCTGCGGATAGACCTCCTTGACGAAAGGCACCAGCAGTACATCCAGTTCGAGCATGCCGCGGCGGCTCTGCCAGAACAGACGATTGAGTTCGGATTGTTCGACCATGCAAATGCTCCTGAGTTGAAGCTCGGCATTATAGCGACTGCCGTGAACGGGCGGCACAAGCATTAGTAGGCCTACGGAGTGGCAGCTGGTGCACACTGTATTTCGCCGATGGCCTGTTATGATGCCGATCCGGATTTCTCCACGGCGACTCGTCATGACTGACACTGCTTTTTTCTGCGTTCTGTCGCATGAGGGCATCCTGGCCGTACGCGGCGCGGACGCCAGTAAATTTCTACAAGGGCAACTGACCTGCAACCTCAATTACCTTGATGACCAGCATTCCAGCCTCGGTGCACGCTGCACACCCAAGGGACGAATGCAGTCCAGCTTCCGCATCGTGCCGGAGGGCGACGGCTATCTGCTGGCGATGGATCGCGGGCTGGTCCAGCCACAACTCGCCGACCTCGCAAAGTTCGCTGCCTTCTCGAAGTCCAAACTGCATGACGAGAGCGCTGAGTGGGTTCGCTTCGGGCTCAGCGGAGGTGATGGCGCACTTGTCAGCCTCGGCCTAGATCTTCCCCAGACGGCCGACGTCATGGTCGCCGCGCATGGATTGATCGCCGTACGCCTTAACGATGGCCGCGCCGAACTCTGGACCCATGCGAAAGACGCCGGGACCACCCAACTCCGACTGGCGTCCCAGCTTCCCGAAGCCTCGCTCGATCGTTGGCAGCTCGCTCAGATTCGCGCCGGCATCGGTCAGGTAGTTGCGGCCACTCGCGAGCTGTTCATCCCGCAGATGATCAACCTTCAGGCATTAGGCGGCGTCAGTTTCAAAAAAGGCTGCTATACCGGCCAGGAAATCGTCGCGCGAATGCAATACCTCGGCAAACTGAAGCGCCGCCTGCATCGCCTTGCCGCGCAAAATCACGACGTAGAAGTGCCGGCTCCGGGGCTTGAAGTCTATTCCCCGGTGCATGGTTCAAGCGTAGGTGAAGTCGTCATGGCAGCAAGCGCCGAGGGCGCTCTAGAGCTGCTAGCCGTGCTACAGGAAGATGCCGCGGCGGATGGCCGACTATTTCTCGGCTCCCCGGACGGCCCTCCACTGACTCTGCTGCAGTTGCCTTATACGCTAGACGCGGACCGTGAAATCCAGCGTTAACCATTGCCAGCCACATTCCACACCGAATTATAAGTAAGGAAAGACATGAGCACTCTTGCCGACAAGGTCCAGCAGGCACTTACACAGGCGATCGAAAACGACGAACTGGTCCTGCCGACGCTTCCGGAAGTTGCATTGCGCGTGCGAGAAGCTGCAGAGGATCCGGACGTAAGCATTCCCACGCTGGCCAAGGTGATCGGCAATGACACTGCCCTCACTGCACGCATCATTAAAGTGGTAAACAGCCCGTTGCTGCGTACCAACAGGGAAATAAACGATCTGCAGATGGCGATCAGCCGCCTCGGTATCAACTACACGTCGAACCTGGCGACCGGCCTGGCGATGGAGCAGATGTTCCAAGCGACTACGGACGTTGTGGATCGCAAGATGCGTGAGGTCTGGAACAAGAGCACAGAGATTGCAGCTATCAGCCATGTGCTTTGCCGTAACTTCACACGCCTCCCAGCCGACCAGGCGACGTTGGCTGGCCTGGTTCACCAGATCGGAGTCCTGCCGATCCTGACCTACGCAGAAGAGCACAGCGCGCTGCTCAGCGATTCGATCAGCCTCAACCATGTTATCGATCGGATTCATCCAATTATCGGTGAAAAGATTCTTCGTGCCTGGGAGTTCCCCGATCCGATCGCCACGGTCCCCGCGCAGTACCTCGATTTTTCCCGAGCCTCAGCCAAGGTAGATTACGTCGACATAGTCCAGGTCGCGACGCTGCAGAGCTACATCGGCACCTCGCACCCCTTTACGCAGCTCGACTGGAACCAGATTCCCGCATTCGCCAAGCTCGGTCTTGATCCCAGCACATTGTTGCAAGAGGACGAAGATCTCTCAGCTGCGATGGACGCCGCGATGAGCATGCTTCAGTAAATAGCGCGCGGGTGCCGTCCGGCACCTGCACTTCCTGGTCTCCGCTCCAGCGTAGCCTCACCGACCGACCGCTCGCCTGACGCAAGGAACCGCTACCGCGGCTCCTAGTCATTAAATAGACGGCGCTCTTGCCGCATCTTGCTTGCGCTCTTGGCCTATGCCTCGACGCTACGAGCTTGTCAGCTTGAAGGAGACTAACGATGAACCGCACGACCAAGACGTTCTTTTCGGGTACCGCGGCGCTGCTTTTCAGCGTAGCTGCAAACTTCGCCCTCGCCGCAGAGGGTGAAAACTTCGTAGACGAAGCATCGGCAAAAGGCATCGCCGAAATCGAAGCCGCTAAGCTGGCCATGAGCGAAAGCAAGTCTGAGGACATCAAGACCTTCGCCCAGAAAATGATCGATGATCACACCAAGTCGAACCAGAAACTCGCCGAGTTAGCCCGCCAGCACGAAGACCTGGAAATGTCTGACGATGCCACATTGATGGATCAGGCAAAGGCCATGATTCTTGAACTGCGCGAAGGCGAAAATTTCGATGAGGCCTATGCGAACAATCAGGTCGTAGCGCATGAGCAAACCATCGAGCTTTATCGTGAATATGCCAAAAACGGTGAGAACCCCGAGCTCAAGAAGTACGCCGAGTCGACTTTGAACACACTGGAGCAGCACCTGAACAAGGCTCAGGAGCTGGCCTCAAAGCACGGCGAACAACAGTAAACCTATCCTGTCGGCGGCGCCTTGAGCGCCGCTCAGACTGACTCTGGCAACTTCCAATCAATTGGCTCCAAGCCCCGCTGCTTGAGGAATTGATTGACCCGGCTGAAATGGCCGTTGCCGATGAATCCCCGATGCGCCGAGAGCGGCGAGGGATGGACTGACTTCAGCAACAGATGCCGGGTCGGATCAATCAGCTTCGCTTTGCTCTGGGCATGGGCGCCCCACAGCAAGAAAACCACGTCCGACCGCTTTTCGCTTATCACTTCGATAATCCGATCGGTCAGGCGCTGCCAGCCCATCTTCGCGTGCGATCCGGCCACTCCCTGTTCCACGGTCAATGAGGTGTTGAGCATCAGCACGCCTTGATCCGCCCAATGCTGAAGATAGCCGTGGCTGGGTATGTCCAGGTTCAGATCTCGCTTGAGTTCCTTGAAGATGTTCTGCAATGACGGCGGCGGCGCGACGCCTGGCTGCACTGAAAAACACAACCCGTGCGCCTGACCGGCGCCGTGATAGGGGTCCTGCCCCAGAATCACAACGCGAACACGCTCCAACGGAGTGGAGTTCAAAGCCTGAAAAATCATGGGGCCCGGCGGATAGATCACCTTTCCAGCCGCCTTCTCACGACGCAGAAACTCTCCCAGCTGCTTCATATACGGCTGCTCGAACTCGTCCTGCAGAACCGCTTTCCAGCTATTTTCAAGTTTGACGCGATCACCTGGATTCATAGCGTTGCCCTGATCTGCCGAGGCGCCGAACCCTAAGCAAAGGTTCCGGCAGAGTCAATGCGTCCACCTGAACCGCCTCATACCGCCAATCAGGCTTAGAAAATGTCGGCTACCTCACAGCTACGCGAAAGACTGGCCCGCTACGACCAATGAGTGCGTGACGTGTAGCCGCAGCGCGCAGTAAAAAAGCCTCTCGCCAATAAAAAATACAACAAGGAATCTGCAATGAAACGGACTACGCTCCTTGCTCTAGGGCTGGGGTTCTGTCTGGCAGTTGAAGCTGCCGATCCGATCACCCTCGGCCTCAACTACCCTCGCACCGGCAGCTACAAAGAAGAAGGGCTTTCGCAGATGCGTGGGGCACTCCTGGCGGTCGACGAAATCAACGCCAGAGGCGGCGTACTGGGCAGGCCGCTCCAGCTAGCCACCCGCAACTCCGCATCAAGACCCGAGAAAGCCGTTGCCAACGTCGACAAGCTGGCCGATGAGGGCGCCGTTATGTTGTTCGGTGGCGCCTCTAGCGCGGTCGCTATCGCCGCAGGCAAGCGCGCCAAGGAGCGCGGGTTGCTCTATTTCGGCACCCTCACTTATTCCAATGACACCACGGGCAAAGATGCCCATCGCTATATGTTTCGCGAATGCAACAACGCCTGGATGAGCGCGCAGGTGCTGGGCCAGTATCTGAACAAGCATTTGCCGAACAAACGCTACTTCTACATCACCTCTGACTACACCTGGGGCCATACCAGCGAAAGCTCGCTACGCCAGGCCACCGGCACGCAGAACAGCAGTGCGCACCCCGGCATCAAAACGGCTTTTCCCGGCGCCCGCCTCTCCGACTATCGTGAAGCCCTGACCCAGGTCGCCAGTAGCGACGCCGAAGTCTTGGTGCTGGTGCTGTTCGGCGAAGACCTGGTCCGTGCGATGCGGATCGCCGACGAGCTCGGCCTGAACAAGAGAATGCAGGTCGCGGTCCCCAACCTGACGCTAAGCATGGTTGAAACAGCAGGTCCTGACATCATGCGTGGCGTATTGGGTACCGAACCCTGGACTTGGCGCGTCCCAGAACTGGAAGGCTCCGTCGCCGGCAAACAGTTTGTGCAGAACTACGACGAGCGATACCAGACCCACCCGTCGAGTTCGGCCGCCTCCGCCTACAGCATCGTCTATCAATGGGCCGACGCGGCGACGCGTGCCCGCAGCCTCGACAGCGAGCGGATCATCGCAGCGCTCGAGGGTCATCGCTACAGCTTGCTCAAGGGCGAACAAGAGTGGCGCACCTTCGATCATCAGAACGTACAGACGGTATACGCGGTGAAGGTCAAGCCTCGCGAAGAGGTGCTCAAGGACCGCTTCAAGCAAGACTACTTCGAGATTGTCCACCGCCTTACCGGGGAGCAGGCTGCCCCGTCGCTTGCCGAATGGCAGGCTGAGCGCCGGGCTGGCGGACAGGCTCTGGCCCTCCAGTAAACAGGCAAAAAGGAGCGGCTCTGGAAAGCCAGGCCGCTCCAGCCCTCGTCACGCGCACCTCTCTCGCTTTGCGCCGCATCAGCGACATCCTCCTCCCAGACCGGTGGCTGTCACGCCGCTCGAACGCCTCGCCAGATCGAAACGATTGCAACTAGACTTGGCTGAAGGGCGAGCCCTGTTGCCGATGTTTGGCCTGCAGTGCATGCCAGCCCAGGCATTAAATGCAGACGAGTCGCAGGCATTCGATACCGACGAGGATGACCATCACCATGAGCAATGCAGTCGAACCCTACAAGTCTGGATTTTTTGACCTGACCCACAAGCTAACCGTGGAAAAGCACGGGCACACCGCGCTGATCACTATCAACCATCCCCCCGCCAATACCTGGGACCGTGAGTCGTTGATCGGCCTCAAGCAAGTCGTCGAGCACCTGAACCATGACGACGAGGTCTATGCACTGGTGATCACCGGCCAGGGCGAAAAATTCTTCAGCGCTGGCGCCGACCTCAAGCTGTTTGCCGATGGCGACCGCACCCGCGCACGGGAAATGGCGAAGCGTTTCGGCGAAGCCTTCGAGGCCCTTCGGAGCTTTCGTGGGGTATCCATAGCTGCCATCAACGGTTTCGCGCTTGGCGGGGGGCTGGAATGTGCACTGGCATGCGACATCCGCATCGTTGAACAACAGGCCCAACTGGGGCTACCGGAAGCATCGGTTGGCCTGCTGCCCTGCGCGGGTGGTACGCAGGCACTCGCATGGCTAGTGGGCGAAGGCTGGGCTAAGCGGATAATTCTCTGCGGTGAACGCGTTACGGCGGATACGGCTCAGCGGATCGGCCTGGTAGAGCAGGTAGTGGAATCCGGAGAGGCGCGTGGGCACGCACTTCTGCTCGCCTCTCGCGTGGCGCGTCAGAGCCCGGTTGCCGTTCGCGCCATTAAACCGCTGATTGACTCGATGCACAGTCGCGGCCCAGCACACTTCGCAGCCGCAGAACGTGAAGCCTTTGTCGATTTGTTCGACGCCGACGACACGCTCGAAGGGGTCAATGCCTTTCTGGAAAAACGTGATCCTCGCTGGAGAAACCGCTGACCTCGACCTAATGACACAGAGGCAGATTGAGGCGACTAGCCAGCAAGTATCGACCAGCGCCGCGTGTGAAGATCACGTGCAGCGGCGCCGTGCTTATTGGCGACGGTAGTGTCGACCGTCGAAATCGCGCCGCTGATGCATCCGGTAGTCGCGCCCATCGCGGACTAGCGGTGGCCGGCCAAAGTTTCTCGAGTGATCACGCTCCCAACGCGATGGGTTATCGAATCTGGATCGCCGATCATCTTTCCACCGCTGCGGCTGGCGAATCTCGCTCCGTCGCCCATGGTCCCAGCGATGCCGATCCGACCCGCGGTGCCGATCGTAGTACTGCGGTGGAAGCTGCCCCTGATAGCGAGGCGGCAGGTTCTGGGGATATTGCCTGTGTTGAGGGTATGGACTGCGCGGGTCGTACTGGTATGCGCGACTTTCGACGCGATAACTGCCGCCATCAGGTTGATAGACCCACACGCCGCCCCGAGACTCAGCACATGCTTGGGCGCCAAAACCGAGCCCCAGCAGCAAAACCGCTATTCGCAACTTCATCGAGCACCTCCATGGACCGCCCCGCCTGGGAGTTGCGGCCTCAATTAATCAGACCACAGCAAATCTTAGGCTGGCATCCAAACGGACGGTTGATGCATTTCCATATGTGTCACCGAACCGAGGGCAGAGTCGAAGCCTGATCACGTCGCGGCCTTGTACGGCTGCCGCCGCTTCCCGATAATAGCGGCCTTTTAGCCTCGGCTCATGCAGAGCGCACAGGAATCCGCGATGACCGAACTCGCTCTGATCATGGTTAGCGCCATTCTGGTCAATAACTTCGTACTGGTGCAGTTTCTCGGTCTGTGTCCGTTCATGGGCGTTTCGAAGAAAATCGAAACGGCCATTGGTCTTTCGCTGGCCACAACCTTCGTGCTGACGTTGGCAGCCATGTGCAGTTACATCGTTCAGCAGTACGTCCTGAAGCCGCTAGATCTCGAGTTCCTCCGAACCATCAGCTTCATCCTCGTGATCGCTGTGGTGGTGCAGTTCACCGAGATGGTGGTGAACAAGACCAGTCCCCTGCTGTACCGCGTGCTGGGCATCTTCCTGCCGTTGATCACTACCAACTGCATCGTGCTCGGCGTCGCGCTGCTGAATGCCAACAAATCCGAGTTCACCTTTCTAACCGCTACGGCGAACGGATTTGCCGCAGGCCTGGGCTTTTCTCTGGTGCTGGTGCTGTTTGCGGCCATGCGTGAGCGCATCGCCATCGCCGATGTACCCCGGTCGTTCCAGGGCGCAGCCATCGGCATGGTCACGGCCGGGTTGATGTCGCTGGCGTTCATGGGCTTCAGTGGGTTGATCAAACTATGAGTCTGGTCGTGATCGCCGTGCTTGCGCTCCTCGCGCTGTGCCTGGTGTGCGGAGCCATTCTCGGCTTCGCCGCGGTGCGTTTTCGCGTCGAAGGCGACCCGATCGCCGAACAGATCAATGCACTGCTTCCGCAGACCCAGTGCGGCCAGTGCGGCTATCCAGGCTGCAAGCCTTACGCCGAGGCGATTGCAGGCGGCGACAAGATCAACAAGTGCCCACCCGGTGGCGAATCGACCATCCAGGCATTGGCCGACCTGCTTGATGTCGAGCCCGAGCCGCTGGATGCCGTCGAGGGTGAAGTGCCGCCGCGTGTCGCCTATATCCGCGAAGCCGAGTGCATCGGCTGCACCAAGTGCATTCAGGCTTGCCCAGTGGATGCCATCGTCGGGGCCGCCAAGCAGATGCATACCGTCATCGTCTCTGAGTGCACCGGCTGCGACCTCTGTGTGGAGCCATGCCCGGTGGATTGCATAGACATGATTGAACTGGGCAGCAACCTGCAGAGCTGGAAGTGGGACCAACCCTTGATGCCAGGCCAATTGATCGCCAGTGATCGGGAGCAGGCCGCATGACCTCGCTGAACGTCTGGGATATCCATGGCGGCATACACCCGCCGGAGTGTAAGGATCTATCCAACCGCACGCCGATCCAGCTGCCGCCGCTCCCTGCTCGGCTGGTTGTTCCGCTGGCCCAACATATCGGTGCGCCTGCCGAGCCATGCGTTGTGCTGGGTGAGCGTGTGCTCAAGGGGCAGAAGATCGCCGAGGCCGCAGGCTTCGTCAGTGTGCCGGTACATGCCCCGACGTCTGGCACAGTGAGTTTCATCGGTCCCCAGCCCTACCCTCACGTGTCGGGAATGCTCAGCGCTGCCATTGCGATTGACAGCGATGGTCAAGACGAATGGATCGAACTGCAGCCGCAACCGGACTACCGGACAATGCAGCCCGACCAGCTGCTGGAGCAAATCCGCCAGGCAGGCATCAGTGGCCTCGGGGGCGCTGGCTTCCCTACGGCCGTTAAGCTGAACGGCCCGCCCCCCGGAAAAATTCGTGCTCTGATCATCAATGGAACCGAATGCGAGCCCTACATCACTGCCGACGACATGTTGATGCGGAAGAAAGCCCATGAGCTTGTCGCGGGGATTGAGATACTCGTTCATCTGATTCAGCCAGAGCACGTCCTAATCGGCATCGAGGACAACAAACCCGAGGCGATCGAAGCCGTTCGCACGGCAGTGGGCGACCGTGGATTCCTGGTCAAGGTATTTCCTACCAAGTACCCCTCGGGGGGCGAAAAGCAGCTTATCCAGATTCTCACCGGCGAAGAGGTGCCCAGCGGCGGCTTGCCGGCCGACATCGGCATGCTTTGCCAGAACGTTGGCACCTGCGTGGCCATTCATGATGCCGTGCTGTTAGGCAAGCCGCTCATCTCACGCGTCACCACCCTTACCGGTGAAGCGCTGGCACGCCCCATGAACGTCGAGGCGTTGATCGGTACGCCAGTGGCTGACCTTCTCACCTTTGCCGGTCTCGACCAGAACCGGCTCAACCGGCTGATCATGGGCGGACCGATGATGGGCTTCACCCTGCCGTCGGTGGACGTGCCAGTGATCAAGACCACCAACTGCTTGCTCGCCAGCACGCTTGCGGAGCTACCTCCGCCACCACCAGCGCTGCCCTGCATTCGCTGCGGTGAATGCGCAGAGGTCTGCCCGGCAAGTCTGTTACCGCAACAGCTGCACTTCTTCGCGCTGGGCCAGGAGCACGAGCAGCTCAAGGCCTACAACCTGTTCGACTGCATCGAGTGTGGCGCCTGTGCCTACGTCTGCCCGTCGAGTATCCCGCTGGTGCAGTACTACCGCGCCGCCAAGGGCGAAATCCGTGAGCTGGAGCAGAAGCAACAGAAAGCCGAACACTCCAAGCAGCGCTTCGAGCTGCGCCAGGAGCGTCTGCGCCGTGCCGAAGAGCAGAAGGAGGCGGACCGTAAGGCCCGCGCCGAACGCGCCGCAAAGGCCAAGGCGGCACAGGCCGAGGCCAGCTCCATACCGAATCAGGATGACCCCGTCGCACGCGTCCAGGCGCAAAAGGCGGGCCTGTCTGAACAGCAGAAGAAGCTTAAGATCGAAGCCAGCATGGCCCAGGTCGCGCTGAAAAAAGCTGAAAAGCAGCTCGCCATCCATGCGACTCCCGAACTGGAAGCGCAGGTTGCTGAGTTACGCACCGCGGCTGCCAGCGCGCAGAAGGCACTGAACGAAGCCGCCAGTGCTACGGACAGTCCCACCGCAGCATCGCCGGTCAACGACGAGGCTGCCAAAAAAGCCAAAATCGAAGCCGCGATGCTGCGAGCGCAGGTCCGCAAGCTGGAGAAGCTCGACTCCCGTGAGGCCGAGCAGAACACCGAGCTGAGCCGCCTCAAGGCCCAGCTGACCGAAGCGGAGAAAACACTAGCTGCGGTGCAGGACGCCACGCCTGCGACCCCAGCCAAACCCGCCAACGACGACACCGCAAAGAAGGCCAAGATCGAAGCCGCGATGTTGCGTGCACAGATCCGCAAGCTGGAAAAGCTCGAAACGCGCGATACCGACCAGGACGCCGAACTGAGCCGTCTGCGGGATCAACTTATCGACGCGGAGAACGCTTTGGCAGCGGTTCAGGATTCCAAGCCTGCGACTCCAGCCAAGCCCACCAGCGACGACGCCGCAAAGAAGGCCAAGATCGAGGCTGCCATGCTGCAGGCGCAGGTTCGAAAGCTGGAGAAGTTGGAAACCAGAGATGCCGAGCAGGAGGTAGAGCTGAGCCGCTTGCGGTCGGAGCTGGCCGAGGCCGAAGCCGCGCTTGAGACTGCAACGCAAAACACGCCGGCCGCCAAAACCAAAACGCCTGGCGAAGAGGCGCTCAAGAAAGCCAAGATCGAGTTGGCAATGAAACGCGCCGAGCTCAAGAAAGCTGAACAAGCCGGCGCCGAAGAGGCGCAGCTGAGCAAGCTGCGCGATGGGCTGGCCAGCGCGGAACAAGCGCTTCATGAGGCGGAAGCGCAGTCCGGCAAGCCAGCACCAGAATTGGTACGCACAGACAAGCAACCCATAGATGATCAGACTCGCGCATTCAAGACAGAAGTTGCGTTTGCGCGGGCCGATTTGCGCAAGCTTGAGCGCGACGACAACAGTGAAGCCGAGGCCGTCGAACGCGCCCGAGCACGTTTAAGCGAAGCCGAGCAAAAACTACAGGAACACACCCAATCGTAAGGAACAACGCCGTCGGCGCTGTTTTCAGGATCGCAACGATCAGCTCCTGATCAGGATTCCTTTCGAACATCAACCGGAGAGCCAATGGCCCTGCCACGAATCACCTCGCCGCACACCAAGGGGAGCAACCGCACTCAGCGCGTCATGTTGCTAGTCCTGGCGGCAACCCTGCCCGGCGTGATTGCCCTGACTTGGCTGTATGGCGCCGGAACGCTGATTAACCTGATCTGGGCCAGCGCTGTCGCGCTCGGCAGTGAAGCACTGATACTTCGGCTGAGGCAACGTCCGGTGCAGTTCTTCCTGCGCGACGGCAGCGCATTGGTTACGGCAGTCCTGCTAGCACTGGCATTGCCGCCCTACTCGCCCTGGTGGCTGACGTTGATCGCCACCGGCAGCGCCATCGTACTCGGCAAGCAGCTCTACGGCGGCCTTGGCCAGAACCCCTTCAACCCGGCGATGATCGGCTATGTGGTGGTATTGGTCTCCTTTCCTGTGGAAATGACGACTTGGCCTGTGCCACATACGGTCGGTCTGAGCGCCGGCCTGCAACACATCCTCGGCATCGCCTCGCTGCCGGACGGCTGGACACAAGCCACCGCGCTCGATGTGCTCAAGGTTAACAAGAGTCTCACTGTCGATGAGCTCTGGGCCAACCCCGCATTCGGCCACTTCGGCGGCATTGGCTCGGAAGTAGTCAATCTCGCATTTCTTGCCGGCGGGCTGTTCCTCTTGCATAAACGCTTATTCACCTGGCATGCGCCTATTGGCATGCTTGCCGCGTTGGCGATCATGAGCCTCCTGTTCTGGAACGGGTCAGGTTCCGATAGCCATGGTTCACCGCTGTTCCACCTGCTCAGCGGCGCCACCATGCTCGGTGCCTTTTTCATCGTCACCGATCCGGTGAGCAGCGCCACCAGCAACCAGGGGCGGCTGATTTTCGGTGCTGGCGTCGGCATTCTCGTCTATGTCATTCGCGCCTGGGGCGGATATCCGGACGCAGTGGCCTTCGCCGTGCTGCTGATGAACCTGTCGGCTCCCACCATCGATTACTACACCCGTCCGCGAACCTATGGCCACCGTAAGGCCGAGCGCGGCTTCAAGCTGGGCGAATGACATGATCATCCCTGAACTCAGTCGCTCGATGCTTAAGAACAGCTTGGTACTGGGGCTGTTCGCCATTTTCACGGTTGGCGGCGTGACACTGTTGCAGCAGTTCACTGCAGAGCGCATTCAAGCCTCGGAGCGCGCCGCGCAATTACGCGCCCTTAACCAAATTCTTCCGAAAGACAGATACGACAATCAGTTGCTCGATAGCAGCGTCGAGGTACAGGATCCGCTGCTTGGCACGCGGCAAGCCATGCCGGCCTATATCGCAAGGAAGAACGGCCAGCCAAGCGCGGTGATCCTTCAAGCCATTGCACCGGATGGTTACAGCGGTGCGATCCACCTGCTCATAGGCGTGCAGGCTGACGGGCGGATTGCCGGCGTGCGCGTGGTCGCGCATCGTGAAACACCGGGTCTTGGGGACAAGATAGAACTGGCCAAGAGTCCCTGGATACGCAGTTTCGAAAACCGCTCGCTGAACAATCCGGAGGCCTCCGGCTGGGCCGTCAAGAAGGATCGGGGCGAGTTCGATCAGTTCGCAGGGGCCACCATCACCCCGCGTGCCGTAGTCGGCGCGGTCTATCGGGCCCTGCAGTATTTCGAGGCTCACAAGCAGGAGCTGCTCGCCACCGATACGGCTCCGATAGCAGCCGAGGCAGCGCTTGAAAACGAGGTCGAGCCCGACGAGGTGACCACACATTCACGGGCCGGCGCCGCCGCGACCCGCGATACATTGCAGATCAACGATCCGCAAACCGAGCAGGACCAAGGCCAATGAGCAATCCAAGCTACCGAGAACTGAGCATCAACGGCCTGTGGAAGAACAACCCTGCGCTCGTCCAACTTTTAGGGTTGTGCCCGCTGCTCGGCGTGAGCAACTCGGCGGTCAATGCGCTCGGGCTCGGGCTCGCCACTGCCCTGGTGTTGATCTGCTCGAACGTCGGCGTATCGCTGGTACGTGGCGTAGTCAACACCGCGGTGCGGCTTCCCGCCTTCGTGATGATCATCGCGGCTTTGACGACCTGTATCGAGCTGCTCATGCAGGCCTACACCTACGAGCTTTATCAGATACTGGGCATCTTCATCCCGCTGATCACGACAAACTGCGTCATCCTCGGCCGTGCCGACGGTTTTGCCGCCAAGCACAACCCACTGATTGCAGGCTTTGACGGGTTGCTGATGGGGCTCGGGTTTGCGCTGGTGCTGGTGGCCCTCGGCGGCCTGCGCGAGCTGGTGGGCACCGGCGCGGTGTTCGCCAACATGCAGCTATTGTTCGGCCCGATTGCAGCTGACTGGCAATTGACGCTGATCAGTGACTACAAGGGCTTCCTATTGGCCATCCTTCCCCCCGGCGCCTTCATCGTGCTCGGCCTGCTGATCGCCCTGAAAAATCGTATCGACGAGCATTTCACCGAGCGCGCAAGGGCGACGCAGCCAGATGCGCCTGTTCAGAGCCGCCGCGTTCGTGTCACTGGAGTGATCGAATGATGCTGGATGGGTTGCTGTAATGAATGCCGCCAAACGCCTGGAGATCTTTCGCCGGTTTCATGAAGACAATCCGGAGCCAAAGACCGAGCTCGCCTACAGCACGCCGTTCGAGCTGTTGATAGCTGTGATTCTTTCGGCGCAGGCCACTGATGTCGGCGTCAACAAAGCAACAGCGAAGCTCTACCCGGTCGCCAACACACCCGAAGCTATCTATGGGCTTGGCTATGAAGGTCTGTGCAGCTATATCAAGATCATCGGTCTCTACCCGAGCAAGGCGAAGAACGTACTCGAGACCTGCCGCATCCTCATTGAGCAACACGACAGCCGGGTTCCGGACAATCGCGAGGCCCTCGAGGCGCTACCGGGTGTCGGGCGCAAGACGGCCAATGTCGTGCTCAATACTGCGTTTCGCCAGTTCACCATGGCGGTCGACACCCACATTTTTCGCGTCGCCAACCGCACAAATATCGCCCCTGGCAAAAACGTGCTGGAGGTCGAGCGCAAGCTGGTCAAATTTGTGCCGAAGGATTATCTGCTCGACGCCCATCACTGGCTGATCCTGCACGGACGCTACGTCTGCAAGGCGCGCAAGCCACAATGTGGCAGCTGCCGGATCGAGGACCTCTGCGAGTACAAGCACAAAACGTCGGACGATTGAGCGGCCAATGGGAAAACCTATCGCACGATTGAAAAAATCTTTTTTACGGCCTCCTCTTTTGTCGCTATAAGGTGCGCCAACAGCGCGCCCAAGCCGTGGAGTGATACAAGTGTCCGAGAAAGAAGAGATCCAGATCGAAGATGACTTCGTCGCGGATGACGAAGACGATGGTGCAGAGGCGCCAGTCGAAGTCGCCAAGACCAACCTGACCAAGCGCCGGATCATCGACAACCTGCTCGAAGAGCGCCGACTGCAGAAGCAACTCAACGAGTTCGACTTCGATCTTTAAATAAACAAGCCCCGTGGTTGGGGCTTTTTTTGTGGCGTCGCTGCTAGTCCCGGCGCGACGGAGAGAGTAGCTCGACCTTGTAGCCGTCCGGATCCTCGATAAACGCAAGAATGCTGGTGCCATGCTTCATTGGCCCCGGCTCACGGGTGATCTTGCCGCCTCGGCTGCGAATATCCTCGCAGGCCTTGTACACGTCTTCAACCTCCAGCGCGATATGGCCGTAACCGTCGCCCAGGTCATATTTATCAACGTCCCAGTTGTGGGTCAGCTCCAGCACGCTGTTATGCGCTTCGTCGCCATAGCCGACGAACGCCAGGGTGAACTTGCCTTCCGGATAATCCTTGCGTCGCAGCAGGGTCATGCCCAGCACTTCGGTGTAGAAGGCGATGGATCGCTCCATATCGCCGACTCGCAGCATGGTATGCAGCAGTCTCATGATGTCTCTCCTGTTCAGCGGTGCAAAAAGCATAACCCCGGCTCGTGGCCGGGGTCATGGTCGGGCTGTGTAGCAGTTTCTGTTAGAACTGCGTCCGGCCCTTGTTCGCGGCGATGCGCATGCGCAGCGCGTTGAGCTTGATGAAACCACCCGCGTCGGCCTGATCGTAGGCGCCCGCATCGTCTTCAAAGGTGGCAATGTTAGCGTCGAACAGCGAGTCGTCCGACTTGCGGCCGGTGACGATGACGTTGCCCTTATAGAGCTTCAGACGCACTACACCGTTCACGTTGGCCTGCGACGCGTCGATCATCTGCTGCAGCATGCTGCGCTCAGGGCTCCACCAGTAGCCGTTGTAAATCAGGCTCGCATACTTGGGCATCAGCTCGTCTTTCAGGTGAGCCACTTCACGGTCGAGGGTAATCGACTCAATGGCACGATGCCCCTTGAGCATGATGGTGCCGCCCGGGGTCTCGTAGCAGCCGCGCGATTTCATACCGACATAGCGGTTCTCGACGATGTCCAGACGCCCGATGCCGTTCTCGCCGCCGATCTTGTTCAGATAGGTCAGCACTTCCGCCGGGGTCATGTCCTTACCGTCAATGGCAACGATGTCGCCCTTGCGGTAGGTCAGTTCAATGTAGGTCGGGGTATCCGGTGCGGTCTCAGGCGAACGCGTCCAGCGCCACATGTCCTCTTCGTGCTCGGTCCAGGTGTCTTCCAGCACACCACCTTCGTAGGAGATGTGCAGCAGGTTTGCGTCCATGGAGTACGGCGATTTCTTTTTGCCATGGCGCTCGATCGGAATCTCGTGCTTGGCTGCGTAATCCATCAGCTTCTCGCGCGAGAGCAGGTCCCATTCACGCCAGGGGGCGATGACCTTGACGCCCGGCTTCAGCGCATAGGCGCCCAGCTCGAAACGGACCTGGTCATTGCCCTTGCCTGTGGCGCCATGAGAGATGGCGTCAGCACCGGTCTCGTTGGCGATCTCGATCAGGCGTTTGGCGATCAGCGGACGGGCGATGGATGTACCCAACAGGTACTCGCCTTCGTAAACGGTGTTGGCGCGAAACATCGGGAAGACGAAGTCACGGACGAACTCTTCACGCAAATCGTCGATGTAGATTTCCTTAACGCCCATGGCCTTGGCCTTGGCACGGGCTGGCTCGACTTCCTCGCCCTGACCGAGGTCGGCGGTAAAGGTCACCACTTCGCAGTTATAGGTGTCTTGCAGCCACTTGAGGATCACCGAGGTGTCCAGGCCACCGGAATACGCCAGGACTACCTTCTTTACGTCGGCCATTGCCATCCACTCCCGGGATTTTAAGGAAAGCGGGGATTCTACTGGTCGCGACGTTTGTTTTACAGGGGCGCATGCGACCCCTCGGCATCAGGTCGACGGTGTACCGCCCTCTGCTGCGGCAGTGGTGGTTGCCGGCTCGCGCTCCAAACGCAGGGTTACACGCCGATTCTTGGCCCGGTTGGCCTCGCTGCTGTTGGGCACGACGGGATAGCGTTCGCCGTGAAAGCGCAACGTGATTTGCTCTTTCGGCACGCCGTTGGCAGTCAGATACGCCTCGACCGCAAGCGCGCGACGACGCGACAGGTCACGATTGGTCAGTCTATTGCCGCTATTGTCGGAGTGACCATCAAGCTGGATGCGGTTGACGCTGGGATCAGCCTTGAGAAATTGCAGGATGATATCGAGCTTGGCCTGGCCCAACGCATCGAGTACGACGTCACCGGCGGGAAACCCAACCTGCGACGTACGAATCTGCTCGAAGTTGACCGGCAGCAATTTGGCCGTGCAGCTGCGAAAATCTTCATAGGCTTTGCCGAATCGCACAGGCAATAGCCGCACCTCCAACGCTTCGCCACCAAGCCGCGTGCGGTGGCGCACCACCGGGCTGCGACCTTCGAGGAGGCCACTGAGCAGGCGATCGGCCTGCAGGTAGGTACTGTTGAATGGAACCTCGCCGCCGGCTACGGAAACTACGCCCAGATTGATATCACCGCGACTAGGCTGCCAGGGCGCAGCTGCCGCAAGCAGCGTGGCCGAACCATTGCCCAGCCAGCGATCAGGTGACTGCAAGCGAAAAGTAGGCTGCTCGCCCGCTCGCCGTACGAATTCACCTGCACCAAAGCCTGCGACTGGCTGGATCAACCGACACTCGAACTGATCGCCTTCCACCTGCCACTGCGCTCGCTCCAGACGAGTCTGAAACGTGAGGGCATTGGCTGGGGAAGCCAACAAGCAGGCAAGAACAAGGAGGCGCAAGCGCACGTGTGGCTCCAGGGTAAACAACATTCAATTGAGGTATCGGTGCGCACCTTGAAAACTTGAACGCTGCGATACCTAGCTGGCGCCAGCCCTCGCTACTCGTTTCGACCGGAAGACCCGCCTGCGGCGATTTTTTCACGCGTTTCCGGTAGCATTCCCGCACGTTTTACCGCCTGGAAATCCGCATGTCCGACCGACTGACACTACTGCGCCCCGACGATTGGCACATTCACCTGCGCGACGGCGCAGCGCTGCCGCACACCGTGGCGGACGCCGCACGCCAGTTCGCACGAGCGATCATCATGCCGAACCTTGTACCGCCGATTCGCAATGCAGCAGAGGCGGACAGCTACCGCCAGCGCATTCTTGCCGCCCGACCGGACGGCAACCCGTTCGAGCCCTTGATGGTGCTTTACCTCACTGACGGTACGCAGCCCGAAGACGTGCGCGCCGCCAAGGCCTGTGGCTACGTATTTGCCGCCAAGCTGTATCCAGCCGGCGCCACGACCAACTCTGCATCCGGCGTCACCCGCATCGACAACATATTTCCAGTGCTCGAGACGATGGCCGAGGTCGGCTTGCCGCTGCTGGTGCATGGCGAAGTGACGCGTTCAGAAATCGATATCTTCGATCGTGAAAAATACTTCATCGACGAACAGCTTAGCCGAGTCACCGAGCGCTTCCCCACGCTCAAGGTGGTGTTCGAGCACATCACCACCCGGGATGCCGTGCAGTTCGTCGAGGCTGCCAGCAGCAACGTCGGCGCCACCATCACCGCCCACCATTTGCTCTACAACCGCAACCACATGCTGGTGGGCGGAATTCGCCCGCACTTCTTCTGCCTGCCAATCCTTAAGCGCAACGTCCATCAGGAAGCGCTGCTTGATGCGGCTACCAGCGGCAATCCGAAGTTCTTTCTCGGCACTGACTCGGCCCCGCACGCCCAGCACGCCAAGGAAAACGCTTGCGGTTGCGCCGGCTGTTATACGGCGTTCGCTGCGATCGAGCTCTATGCTGAGGCGTTCGAACAGCGCGGCGCGCTTGACCGCCTGGAGGCCTTTGCCAGCAACTTCGGCGCCGACTTCTACGGTTTGCCGCGCAACACCGAGCAGATCACCCTGGTACGTGAATCCTGGAGCGTGCCGGCCAGCTTGCCGTTCGGGGAGCACAACGTCGTGCCCCTACGTGCAGGCGAAACCCTGCAATGGCGGTTGGAGACCAACGCATGAGCGACGATCAGTTTGACGACGAGCTGGAAGGCAACCAGCCAGGCAAGCCGCGCTCGCCGATGGCGAGACGCTTTCGAGGCTTCCTGCCAGTCGTGGTTGATGTCGAGTGCGGCGGATTCAACTGCGCGACCGACGCGCTGCTGGAAATTGCTGCCGTGACCATCGGCATGGACGAGCAGGGTTTGCTCTACCCGCAAGACACGCTCTTCTTCCGAGTCGAACCCTTCGCTGGCGCCAACATCGAAGCAGCCGCGCTGGAGTTCACCGGCATCAAGCTCGACCACCCGCTGCGCATGGCCGTTCCCGAATCACAGGCGATGAATGAGATCATTCGCGGCGTGCGCAAAGCGGTGAAATCAGCCGGCTGCAAACGTGCCATTCTCGTCGGCCACAACAGCAGCTTTGATCTCGGGTTCCTGAACGCAGCAATTGCCCGCTGCGATATTAAGCGCAACCCATTCCACCCCTTCTCCAGCTTCGACACTGCAACGCTGGCAGGCCTCGCCTACGGTCAGACCGTCCTCGCAAAAGCCTGCCAGGCAGCCGATATCGACTTTGACGGACGCGAAGCACACTCTGCGCGCTACGACACGGAAAAGACTGCTGAGCTGTTCTGCGGCATCGTCAATCGCTGGAGAGAGATGGGCGGCTGGGAAGAGTTCGACGAATAAGCTCAGGTCCTCCCTCAAACGAAAAAGGCCAGTCGTGAGACTGGCCTTTTTCGTTATTGCTGGTCGCTTACAGCGGCTTACCTTTATTGCCATGCTCGCTGACAAACGCCTGCATGGCCTTGAGATCGTTCTTCAGAACAGTGCATCGCTCCGTGCGTTCAAACAAGTCCGTCAGATGCGCCGGCAACTCCAGCGCCTTGCCAACACCGGCCTTTTCCACAGCCTCGGGGAATTTCACAGGATGGGCGGTACCCAGCGTTACCATCGGCGTAGCCAGACTGCGGCGGCACTCGCGTGCGGCATAAACCCCGATCGCCGTGTGCGGATCGAGCAACTCACCGGTCGCACTGAAGACGTCAGCAATCGTCTTGCAGGTCTGCTCATCGTCTACCGCCAGCGAGTCGAAAAGCTTGCGTGCCTCGGTCCAGCGTTCCTCCTCGACCGACAGCTTGCCGCTGGCCTTGAATGCGCTCATCAATTCGGCAACCGCCGCGCCGTTGCGGCCATGCAGATCGAACAGCAACCGTTCGAAGTTGGACGACACCATGATGTCCATGGAGGGCGACAGCGACGGGTGCAACGTGTCCTTGTCGTAACGGTTGCCACTCATGAACCGGTGCAGAATGTCGTTTCGGTTGGTTGCCACCACCAGCTGGCTGATTGGCAGGCCCATGTTACGCGCCAAGTAACCCGCGAAAATGTCCCCAAAATTGCCCGTCGGTACGGAAAACGCCACCGAACGGGCCGGGCCGCCCAGCTGCAGCGCAGCATGGAAGTAGTACACGATCTGGGCCATGATCCGCGCCCAGTTGATCGAGTTGACCGCCACCAGCCGGGTGCCTTTAAGGAAACCCTGGTCGGCGAAGCTATCCTTCACCATCTCCTGACAATCATCGAAGTTGCCTTCAATGGCCAGGTTGTGAATGTTGTCGCCGAAGATGGTGGTCATCTGCCGACGCTGTACTTCGGACACCCGGTTGTGCGGGTGCAGGATAAAGATGTCGACGTTATCGCAGCGGCGGCAGCCTTCGATTGCTGCCGAGCCGGTATCGCCGGAAGTCGCACCGATGATGACCACGCGCTCACCGCGCTTGGCCAGCACATAGTCAAGAAGCCGACCCAGCAGCTGCAAAGCGAAGTCTTTGAACGCCAGGGTCGGGCCATGGAAGAGCTCGAGCACCCACTCGTTGCTGTCCAGCTGACGCAGCGGCGCCACTGCGCTGTGAGCAAACACGCCGTAGGTGTCCAGCAGAATCTGCTTGAAGTCAGCGTCTGGGATGCTCCCGGCCACAAAAGGACGCATTACCTTGAATGCCAGCTCGTGGTACGGCAGGCCGGACCAGGACGCGATTTCTTCAACGGTGAAGCGCGGCAGGTTTTCCGGAACGTATAGACCACCATCGCTGGCCAATCCGGCAAGCAGCACGTCTTCGAAATTCAGGGCGGGCGCCTGGCCACGGGTACTGATGTAGCGCATTGTTCAAACCTATGTTGGACGCTGACTGCGGGCCACTAGAGCAACCCGGCGTTGCTGATTAGATCAGTTGCTCGACACGAATCCGCACGACGTTGCCCACCACGTCAGCAAGCGCTTCGAGTGCGGCGATGGCATCGTCGATCCTCTGCTCAACCACACGATGCGTGACCAGGATGACCGGCACCAATCCGTCTTGCTCCTCGGCTTCCTTCTGCATGATCGATTCGATATTGATTCCGCGCTCCGACAGGATAGTGGCGACCTGAGCCAGTACACCCGGACGGTCCTTGGCCTGGATGCGCAGGTAATACGCACTTTCGCAGGCCCCAATCGGCAGAATAGGATGAGCTGAAAGCGAGTCGGGCTGGAAAGCCAGGTGCGGAACCCGATTGTTCGGATCCGTCGTCAGGGCACGGGCCACATCTACGAGGTCCGCCACCACAGCCGAAGCCGTTGGCTCCATGCCTGCACCAGCACCGTAATAAAGCGTGGAGCCGACGGCGTCGCCGTTGACCATGACCGCATTCATCACGCCATTGACGTTAGCAATCAGGCGGTCCGCCGGAATCAGTGTCGGGTGCACTCGCAGCTCGATACCCGAAGCGGTGCTGCGGGCGACACCCAGGTGCTTGATGCGGTAGCCCAGCGCCTCGGCGTAGTTAACGTCAGCCGTGGTCAGCTTGGAGATGCCTTCGGTGTAGGCCTTGTCGAACTGCAGCGGCACGCCGAAGGCAATGGAAGCAAGGATGGTCAGCTTATGAGCGGCGTCTATGCCCTCGACGTCGAAGGTCGGATCGGTCTCGGCGTAGCCAAGCTCCTGAGCCTCCTTCAGCACATCCTCGAAGGTACGTCCCTTCTCCCGCATCTCGGTGAGAATGAAGTTACCGGTTCCGTTGATTATCCCCGCGAGCCAGTTGATCTGGTTGCCGGCCAGCCCCTCGCGAATGGCCTTGATGATCGGGATACCGCCGGCAACAGAGGCTTCGAAGGCGACGATAACGCCCTTCTCGCGTGCCTTGGCGAAGATTTCATTTCCGTGCACCGCGATCAGCGCCTTGTTGGCCGTAACCACGTGCTTGCCGTTATCGATGGCTTTGAGCACCAGCTCGCGGGCTAGTGTGTACCCCCCGATCAGTTCGACCACAATGTCGATCTCAGGGTTGTTGGCGACATCGAAGATATCGTCAGTAATCGGGGTATCACCGGTGTTGCACTTGGGATTCGCATGACGAGCCGCAATCTGTGCGACCTCAATTCCGCGCCCTGCACGGCGCGCGATTTCCGCAGCGTTGCGCTCGAGCACATTGAAGGTACCGCCACCGACGGTTCCCAGCCCACAGATGCCAACTTTCACCGGTTTCAAGTTGCACTCCCCATTGCCAACGGACGGCCCTGCACAGCGGCCGAACAAAAGAGTCGCACATTACGAAGCGCACGAGCTTTAGTCAAATCGGCAGCGGCAAGGAGGAGCCCGCTGCTAGCCGGGCTTGCTCTGCAACCCCAGGCGCTGGTGCCACTGAGCGAGCGATTCATCCGGATACTCATCGAAGCAGCGATCACCAGGGCCCAGCTGGGGCTCAACCCATGACGCCTTTGAAGCCAGCATGAGATGTGTCGACTCTGGCGGGATTGGCAGCTCGCTATCGATTGCCGACGCATGCGGGTGCACAAGATCCGGCCAATTCGGGTCCCACAACCACAGTGCGCTGCCGCACAGCTTGCAGAAGTGACGCTGGCCATCGCTAATACGCACCGCGCCCGTTTCAGCGTCGACCATCCTGGCTTGGTAGATACTGAGGTTCTCGCGACCCTCGACCGTCAGCGTCCGATGATCTCCGCCCAGGTTGATCGCATAACCACCCGCCCCGGCCGTTTTGCGACAGATCGAACAGTAACAGCGCATGAACGGATAGGGCTCGGCCGATTCCAGAGAAAAACGAACGGCCTGGCAATGACAGGAACCTTCTAGCTTCATTTTGTCGCCTCCTCGATATGCCTTTTGGCTTTGAACACGAGGAGCAGAACAGTTCAGCCGCGACCCGAACGGGCAGCCTCTTCGTGACCGAAGACGCTGCCCCAGCGACTACTTGGCTTTTAGGGCGAGTTCGGCGAGCTGCGGAGCCGGCTGATAACCGGGGATGATCTGCCCGTCCGCGAGAACGATTGCCGGAGTGCCCTGAACACCGATCAGCTGGCCTAACTCGTACTGCTCAGCGACCGGGTTCTCGCAGCTCGCAGCTGGCACATCTTCACGTGCCTTGGCCTTGTTCATCGCCGCCTGCCGATCCTTCGCACACCATACGCTGGTCAGCGTGTTGGCTCCGTGGCTGCCCATGCCCTGCCGCGGAAAGGCCATATAACGAACCTCGACGCCAAGACGGTTCAGCTCAGGCACTTCGCTGTGCAGCTTCTGGCAGTAGCCGCAGTCGGTGTCGGTAAACACGGTGATATGGGTCTTCGGTTTTTCAGGCGAGAAAACCACCATCTTGCTGGTGGGAATCGCGTCAATTGTCTTCGCGACAGACCTGCTCTGGGCTTGCTCGGTCAGGTTTGTCGCCTGGCCGTCCTTGAACTGATACATATACCCCTGAATCAGGAACTGACCGTCAGCGCTCGCGTAGAGCTGCCGCCCACCCTTGAGCTGAACCTGATAAACACCGTTCATGGGGCTTTCCGCAATTGCCTCGATGGGCATATCGGGCTGGAGTGCATTAAGCGACTCACGGATCGCCTGCTCAGCGTCAGCGGCCAGGACAACGGAGCTGGCGAAACCAAGGGCTACGGCAGCGAAGATACGATTCACGCGCATGAAATCTCCTGGCGACTTCGATCGAGGGAAGGCCGGCAGATTACCATAGCCCCTGTCATCCAGTGCAGACGGCGGGCCTTCGCTCATCGGCTTTGTGGCCTGCAGCGCATCTTCTAACGCCATCCGTTCAACCACGCGGATGATGCTGCGCATGGAGTTCCTGCAGCCGCGCGCGGGCGATGTGCGTGTAAATCTGCGTAGTGGACAGATCACTGTGTCCGAGCAGCATTTGTACCGTTCGAAGATCCGCCCCATGGTTGAGCAAGTGCGTAGCGAATGCATGACGCAGCGTGTGCGGCGAGATCGATACAGCTATTCCCGCCTGCCGGGCATGCAGCTTGATTCGGTGCCAGAACGTCTGCCTTGTCATCTGATCGCCACGCCGACTCGGAAAGACCACATCGCTGGCCTTGCCGGAGAGCAGCGCGTCGCGAGCGTCGCGAAGATAGCGCACCACCCAATACAGGGACTCCTCGCCCAACGGCACCAGACGCTCCTTGTTACCCTTACCGAAAGTGCGCAAGACGCCCTGCCGAAGATTGATCTGCTCAAGACCAAGGCCGACCAGTTCGGTGACGCGCAAGCCTGTCGCGTAAAGAACCTCCAGCATCGCCCGGTCACGCAACCCCAGCGGATCGCCGACATCCGGCGCAGACAACAGCGCCTCCACATCCGCCTCGGACAACGCCTTGGGTAGTGGTCGTCCCAACTGCGGCAGATCGACTCGCAGCGTTGGATCGACCGTGATCACGCCTTCGCGCAGCAGGAAGCGATAAAACCCGCGAAGCCCTGACAACAACCGCGCGGTAGAACGAGCCTTGTAGCCATTAGCCAGACGCCAGCCAAGGTGATCGAGGATAGCGTCCCGACCCGCATCGACCAATCGCACATCGCGCTCGTCCAACCAGCCGTTGAACAGCGCCAGATCACTGCGATAAGCGTCGCGGGTGTTGTCAGAAAGCCCTTTTTCGAGCCAAAGGGCATCAAGGAACCGATCGATAATGGGGTCGTATTGAGCCGACATGCAGGGGAACACTGGAAAGAAAGGCGGCCAGTGTTCCATAGACCGCTTATACCGGCCAGCCGCCTTGGTCACGCCGAACAGACCTGATTGGCCTGAGCAATGTCAGACTAGCCAGTAGATCCCACAACGAGCCCGCCGGAGCGGAAGCCCGGCCGCCACCCTGACCGCTTGGTAAACATGACCGAACAAGACATCCTCATCTCCCTCGCTGCGCTCGGCATCGCCTCGCTCGCCAGCCAATGGCTGGCATGGCGGTTACGACTGCCAGCCATTCTTTTTCTCTTGCTGAGTGGAATCCTGGCCGGCCCTGTGCTCGGCTGGCTGAATCCGACTCAGCTGTTCGGCCCGTTGCTCTTCCCTTTGGTTTCATTGGCAGTCGCGTTGATACTGTTCGAAGGCAGCCTCACGTTGCGCGTCTCTGAGCTGCCTGGAATCGGCACGGTGGTGCGCCGCCTGATCGGCATCGGCGCGCTGACGACTTGGGGCGTGATCACCCTCTCCGCTCATTGGCTGCTTGGCTTCGATTGGGATCTGGCGTTGCTCTTAGGGAGCTTGACGCTTGTTACGGGCCCGACTGTGATCGTACCGATGCTACGTGTGGTGCGACCCAACGCGGCGGTTGCCAATATCCTGCGTTGGGAAGGCATCATCATCGACCCAATCGGCGCTTTGCTTGCAGTAGTGGTTTACAGCTTCATCATTACGCGAGGCACCGAGGCCGCCTGGACTCAGAGCGTGCAGACGTTTGGCGGAGTTCTTCTGTGCGGAACTGTGCTCGGCATAGCAGGAGGATGGACCCTCGGCCAACTTGTGAAACGGCACTGGCTGCCGGAATATTTGCAGAACCTGGCGACACTGGCTTCAGTGCTCGGCGTTTTCGTCACTGCCAATACCTTGGTCCATGAATCCGGCCTACTGGCCGTCACGCTGATGGGGATCTGGCTCGCCAACATGCGGGATGTCGACGTCCGGGACATCCTCCACTTCAAGGAGAACCTGAGCATTCTGCTCATCTCGGGACTCTTTATCCTGCTAGCAGCGATGCTCGACCTGACAGCACTGCTGGAGCTAGGGCCGGCAGTGCTGATTCTTTTGCTAATTGTGCAATTCGTGGCCCGACCACTAACGATCGCCCTGTGCACCTGGGGATCGCAGCTGAACTGGCGGGAACGGCTGCTGCTCGCCTGGATTGCACCCCGTGGAATCGTTGCGGCTGCGGTCTCGGCAATCTTTGCCGTTCGCCTGGACGAAACGGGACACCAGGACGCCCTGCTGCTCGTGCCACTGACGTTCGCCGTCATCATTGGCACCGTCGTGCTGCAAAGCGCAACCGCACGCCCTTTAGCGAGGCTGCTAAACGTCGCAGAACCGCCGCCCAGCGGTTTTCTGATTGTTGGCGCAAATCCTGTCGCTCGTGCACTTGGACGCGCGCTGAGCGAGCAAGGCATCAGAGTGATGCTGACCGATTCCAGCTGGGACAACATTCACGCGGCGAGAATGGAAAATTTACCCACCTATTACGGAAATCCGGCCTCGCAGCACGCTGAAAACCACCTTGACCTGGTCGGTCTTGGCCATTTGCTGGCGCTGTCGCCTGTTGGCGAAATGAATACCCTCGCCGCGATGCGTTTTCGTCATGACTTCGGCGGCGATCGCCTGTTCAATCTGGCCAGTACTCAGGAGAGTCGACGCAGCGACAAACATCGGCCCAGTGACGAACACCGTGGCCGCCCCCTAGGCACGCCCACGTTGACCTACTCGCAACTGGCCGGACGCCTGGCTCGTGGTGGCTCAATCAAAAGCAACAAACTGACCGAAACCTTTGGCTGGCCGGAATACCAGGCCCTGCATGGCTCGGGCGCTATCCTGTATTTCGCCATAGACAACCACGGGCATACCCATGTGTTTCACCCGGACGCACGGATCAAACCAGACGCGGGCTGGACATTGATTGCCTTGACCGAAGGCGCGGACAGCCACGCAACCGTGAGCAAACCCGAACCTCGCCATTCTCCCTTACCTTGAGGGCAACATTTCCAGACCATACGAGCAGCCCCAACGGCGAGCAAGACAAGACGCCGTGCACCTTTTGCACTACGACGGCTCGTACCCCCGAAAATCTAGAAGCCAAATAATCCCCATAAAAAAAGCAGCCCGCAGGCTGCTTTTTTCTTAAGGAAGCTTTCCTCAGGAAAGCTTTTCCTTGATGCGGGCTGCCTTGCCGGACAACGCGCGGAGGTAGTACAGCTTGGCTTTGCGGACATCGCCACGGCGCTTGACGCTGAGGCTGTCGACCATCGGGCTGTAATACTGGAACGTACGCTCAACACCAACACCGTTGGAGATCTTGCGAACGGTGAAAGCGCTGTTCAGGCCACGGTTACGCTTGCCAATTACGACACCTTCGAAAGCCTGCAGACGCTCACGCTCGCCTTCCTTCACCTTCACCTGGACAACTACAGTGTCACCAGGGGCGAACGGCGGCAGCTCTTTGGTCATCTGCTCTGCTTCGAGCGCCTGGATAATCTTGTTGGTCATGCTGTGCTCCTAAGACAGGCCGTCATGGCGTGCCATCGATACGTTTAACTATCGTCCCGCTGACGGATGTATTCCGTCAGCAGCTTTTGTTCTTCCCCAGAAAGCGAGCGGCTATCCAGAAGATCAGCGCGGCGTTCCCAAGTCCTTCCGAGGGACTGCTGCAAACGCCAGCGCCGGATGTGTTCATGGTTGCCGCTGAGCAGCACCTCAGGAACACGTTTATCCGCATACACCTCCGGTCGCGTGTAATGCGGGCAGTCGAGCAGGCCGTCAGTAAACGAATCCTCCTCGGCCGAATCAGCATGACCCAATGCCCCAGGGAGCAGACGGGTCACTGCATCGATCAGCACCATGGCCGGCAATTCACCACCGGACAGCACGTAATCGCCAATCGACCATTCTTCATCCACATGCGTTTCGATGAAACGCTCATCGATGCCTTCGTAGCGGCCAGCAATGAGGATGAGTCCGTTCTCTTTCGCCAGTTCACGAACATCAGCCTGCTTCAGCTGACGCCCCTGCGGCGACAGGTATATCACCTTCGCCTTTTCCCCAGCGGCCTGCCTGGCATCGGCCAGTGCGAGTTCCAAGGGCTTGATCTTCATCACCATGCCGGGGCCACCCCCAAAAGGGCGATCGTCGACTGTCTGATGGCGATCTTCCGTGTAGCTTCGGGGATTCCAGCATTGCAGCTGCAGTAGCCCCTGCTTCACCGCACGACTGGTGATACCGTACTCACCGATAGCAGCGAACATATCGGGGAACAGAGTAATCACATCGACACGCAAGCTGGACATGTTGCTCAGAAGTCCGCGTCCCATTCGACACGCATCTCGCCTGCGTCCAAATCGACCTTCAACACACAGGGGTCGGTATAGGGCAGCAAGCGCTCACGATCATCCAGACTGCCGTCGAACGGCTTGACCACCAGCACATCGTTGGCGCCGGTTTCGAGCAGATGATCAACCCGACCGAGCACTTGCCCGAGCTGATTGATGACCGTCAGGCCCTGAAGCTGGAACCAGTAATAATCCTCACCGGTCAACGGAGGCAATTCGCTGCGGGGGATGCAGATCTCGAAATCGGCGTAGGTACGCGCCTCTTCACGATCAGCCAGCCCCTTCAGCGTCGCCACCAGGATCTTGCCTTGCAGGCGACCCTTGACCAGTTCAACTTGCTTGACTTCTTCGCCTCGCCTCAGCGTCCAGCTACGATAGTCCAGCAAATTGTCAATCGGGTCGGTAAAGGAGTAGATCTTTACGTCACCACGCACGCCATGCACCGAAACGATTTTGCCGATAACGATCAGGTCTTCGGCCGGGGCTGACGTGACGTTCATGTGTTTCAGGCAGCAGCCTTGCCAGCTTCCTTCAGCAGCTGAGCAACACGCTCAGACGGCTGTGCGCCCTGGCTCAACCAATAGGCAGCACGCTCCTGGTTTACAGAGAGCTTCACTTCCGCACCCGAGGCGATCGGATTGAAGAAGCCGATACGCTCAACGAAGCGACCATCGCGCGGATTGCGGCTGTTGGTCACGGTCAGGTGGTAGAAAGGGCGCTTCTTGGAGCCGCCACGGGCGAGACGAATAGTTACCATGTGAACATCGTTCCTGTAGTCGGTACAGCAAATCTGAATGCAGGGCTCAAGGCCCGAAAGGCCGCATATTCTAAGGAATATCCGGACTTTTGCAAATGGCTTTTTCAAAAACAATCGCAAGCCTCGACCGCAGGCCTGCTCAGCCTCAGCAGGCCCCGACGAAGAACCCGCTGAAACGCTCGAAACTTTAGAACTTGGGCATTCCGCCGCCGCCTGGAAACATGCCGCCCATGCCGCGCATCATCTTCGCCATGCCGCCTTTGCCGCTGACCTTTTTCATCATTTTCTGCATCTGCTTGTGCTGCTTGATCAGACGACCAATATCTTGCACTTGCGTGCCGGAACCCATGGCGATGCGCCGCTTGCGCGAACCGCTGATGATGTCCGGGTTGCGCCGCTCAACAGGCGTCATCGAGTTGATGATGGCCTCCATCTGCTTGAACTGCTTCTCCGCCGCGCCCTGCGCATTACCCATTTGCGACAGATTCACACCGCCGATCGATGGCAGCTTATCCATCAAGCCGCCTAGGCCACCCATGTTTTTCATTTGCTGAAGCTGATCACGGAAATCTTCCAGATCGAAACCTTTGCCCTTCTTCAGCTTCTTGGTGAGCTTCTCGGCCTTTTCCCGATCGAGCGTTTGTTCAGCCTGCTCGATCAGGCTGAGCACATCGCCCATGCCCAGGATTCGGGAGGCGATCCGGTCCGGATGAAACGGCTCGAGCGCGTCACTCTTCTCGCCCATGCCGAGAAACTTGATCGGCTTGCCCGTGATATGTCGCACCGACAGGGCAGCACCGCCGCGCGCGTCACCGTCAACCTTGGTCAGCACCACGCCGGTCAAAGGGAGCGCCTCACCGAACGCCTTAGCAGTATTCGCAGCGTCCTGACCCGTCATGGCGTCAACCACGAACAATGTCTCGGCCGGCTTGATCGCCGCATGAACGGCCTGGATTTCGGCCATCATTTCAGCATCGATGGCCAGCCGGCCGGCCGTGTCGACGAGCACCACATCGATGTATTTGAGCTTGGCCTCACGAATCGCCGCCAGTGCGATTTCCACGGGCTTCTGGCTGGTATCGGAAGGGAAAAAAGTCACCCCTACTTCCGCCGCGAGCATCTCCAGCTGTTTGATTGCTGCTGGGCGATAGACGTCGGCTGAAACCACCAGCACCGACTTCTTCTTGCGCTCTTTGAGGAACCTTGCCAGCTTGCCGACCGTCGTCGTCTTACCCGCACCCTGGAGGCCTGCCATCAGTACTACCGCGGGCGGCACCACACTAAGATCGAGGTCTTCGTTGGCCGCGCCCATCAGCTCTTCCAGCTCGGCGCGAACGATCTTCACAAAGGCTTGGCCTGGCGTCAGGCTCTTGGAGACTTCCGTGCCGACTGCCCTGTCCTTGACCCTGGCGACGAACTCCTTGACCACGGGTAGCGCGACATCGGCTTCTAGCAAAGCCATGCGAACTTCGCGCAAGGTGTCCTTGATATTGTCCTCGGTCAGTTTGGCCTTGCCGGTAACATGGCGAAGCGTCTGCGAGAGGCGGTCGGTTAGGTTTTCAAACATGTGCCGTTTTCCACGCTGGGTGTGGTTAAGGCGCCGATTATAGAAGCTGCATGCCCCAGGCCGGTACCCCGCCGCCCGTGCTTTTCATCGAGCAGGACAAATCCATACCTGCCAGGGGCACCGCCACCTGTCGGTTGTCCGCCCATTGACCCGCACCACGGCAGTACCGGCAGCCAACCGTATACTTTTGCGCACCCGGTGTTTATGCCACACTCAGCGCCTTTCGAGCCTACTAACAGACCTATGCACCCTTTGCTCCCGAGCCTAGCTGCCGCCTGCCTCTACGCCGGCGTCACCGGATACCAGGGCCTGCGCCTGGCGCAACGCACCGTGCCGGACAAGCGTCTGCTTCTTATCCTGGGCGCCTTGGCGCTCGTTGCACACGGGGTGAGTCTATTCATCCAGTTGTTGTCACCGAGCGGCCTGCACCTGGACTTCTTCACCGCCTCGAGCCTGATTGCTGCGGCCGTGATTCTGCTGATCCTGCTCGCGCTTTACCGAATGCCTGTCGAAAATCTGCTGCTGCTGCTCTTCCCCCTCGGCTGCCTGACGGTGCTGTTCGCCCAGTTTGCACCGTCCGGCACGGCACCCGCCATCGCCGAGCAGCCGGGGATACTGGCGCACATCCTGTTTTCCATCCTTGCTTACGGGATGCTCACGATCGCCGTGTTTCAATCGTTGCTATTGCTGCTGCAGGATCATCATCTCAAGCACAAGCACCCTTCCGGCCTGATCAAGAACTTCCCTCCGCTGCAGACCATGGAGAGCCTGCTGTTCGGCTTCTTGCTAGCCGGCTGGCTACTGTTGTCAGCATCGCTCATTTCCGGCTGGATCTTCCTCGATAACCTGTTTGCCCAGCACCTGGTACACAAAACGCTGCTGTCGGTGGTCGCATGGGTGGTCTTCGGCCTGCTGCTATGGGGCCGCCATCAGCTAGGCTGGCGCGGCTACAAGGCCATCCGCTGGACACTGGCAGGCTTCTGCTTGCTGATGCTGGCTTACTTCGGCAGCAAGCTGGTCCGCGAATTCATCCTGCACATCTAGGACCACTACGTGGAAAATCTACACCCCGGCTTTCTGCTCGGCATGCTGGTCTTCCTGCTGTTGTGCTCGGCTTTCTTTTCCAGCTCCGAAACCGGGATGCTCAGTCTCAACCGCTATCGCCTGCGCCACCAGGCCAAGGAAGGACACCGCGGAGCAAAACGCGCTAGCGCCCTGCTTGAGCGGCCAGACAGGCTGCTCGGGACCATCCTGGTCGGCAACAACTTCGTCAACATCCTCGCTTCTGCCATTGCTACCGTCCTAGCCATCAAGCTGTGGGGGGAGGCCGGGATTGCGATCGCGACCGTCGGCCTGACGGTAGTCCTGCTGATTTTTGGGGAAATAACACCAAAAACCCTTGCAGCCCTGCGACCTGAAGCAGTTGCCTACCCTGTCAGCCTCCCGCTGCTGATGCTGCAAAAAGTACTGTATCCGCTGGTGGCATTGCTCAACTGGATCAGCAATGGATTGCTCAGGCTGCTCGGTGTTGATCTGACCAACAAAGGTAGCGACAGCCTGTCCACGGAAGAACTGCGTAGCGTGGTCCATGAATCGGGAAGTGACATGCCGATGAAACGGCAAAGCATGCTGCTCGGTATCCTCGACCTGGAACGGGTAACCGTCGACGACATCATGATTCCGCGTAATGAGGTCGCCGGCATAGACCTGGAAGATGACCTTGAAACCATCGTGACGCAATTGCGCACGACACCTCATACCCGCCTTCCCGTGTTTCGCGGGGACATCAACCAGATCGAAGGCATCGTGCACATGCGCCAGATCGCGCGTCTGCTCAGCCATGATCAGTTGACCCGAGAAAGCCTGCTGGACGCATGCAGCGACCCTTACTTCATTCCGGAGAACACCCCCCTCTCCACCCAATTGGTCAACTTCCAGAAGCAAAAACGCCGGATCGGCATTGTCGTCGATGAGTATGGTGATGTGCTGGGAATCGTGACCCTGGAAGACATTCTCGAAGAGATCGTCGGCGAGTTCAGCAATCAGGACGCGTTGCGCAGCCCGGACATACACCCGCAGGACGACGGCACCCTGGTAATCGACGGCGCCGCCTACTTGCGTGAAGTCAACCGCGCCCTGGGATGGCAGCTACCCTGCGACGGCCCCAAGACGCTCAACGGATTGATTACAGAGGCACTCGAACACATTCCGGATAGTGGGATATGCCTGCAGATCAACCAGTACCGACTCGAGATCCTGCAGGCTGCGGACAACCGCGTCAAAAGCGTGCGCGCCTGGGTAATCGAGGCGCCTGAGGAATCAAAAAGCGACACTCAATAACCGGCACCTCAATGGCGAGCCAGGGTAACTATAGCTTTGCATCAATCGCCGAGGCCGCCCGCAACGCTTTGCCACGCGCCGCTTCTATCGATGCGTCACGAGCCAGCGCAACACCCATACGCCGCTGCCCACTGACGCCCGGCTTGCCGAACAACCGTAGCGCAGTATCCGGCTCGGCCAACGCAGCAGCCAGATTGCCGAAGCTCACCTGATCGGACTCGCCTTCCACAAGCACCACGGCGGAAGCAGACGGGCCGAACTGGCGGATCGCCGGAATTGGCAGTCCAAGGATCGCTCGCGCATGCAAGGCGAACTCGGACAGGTCCTGAGATATCAGGGTTACCAGGCCCGTATCATGCGGCCTTGGTGAAACCTCGCAGAACCAGACCTGGTCGCCCTTGATAAACAGCTCGACACCAAAGATGCCGCGCCCGCCCAATGCGCCGGTGACCGCCAAGGCAATTCGCTCGGCCTCGACCATCGCTGCAGCCGTCATCGGTTGCGGCTGCCACGACTCCTGATAGTCACCCCTTTCCTGCCGATGTCCCACCGCAGGACAGAAGGTGGTCCCGCCCACATGCCGAACGGTCAGCAGCGTAATTTCATAATCGAAATCGATGAAGCCTTCGACGATCACGCGCCCCTTCCCCGCTCGGCCACCGACCTGGGCATATTCCCAGGCTTCGAGGAGATCAGCCTCACTGCGCAGAACCGATTGCCCCTTGCCCGAGGAGCTCATGACAGGCTTGATCAGACAGGGAAAGCCGAGCGCGGACACCGCAGAACGGCACTCCTCCAGCGAATCAGCGAAACGGTATGGTGAGGTTGGCAGCCCGAGCTCCTCAGCGGCCAGCCGGCGGATACCTTCCCGGTTCATGGTGAGCTGTGCGGCCCGCGCCGTAGGAATAACGGTATAGCCTTCACGCTCCAGATCCACTAGCGTCGCAGTGGCGATCGCCTCGATTTCAGGGACGATAAAGTGCGGCTTTTCCTGCTCGATGACGCTCCGCAACGCTGCACCATCGAGCATGTCGATCACGTGGTGACGGTGCGCAACCTGCATAGCTGGGGCGTTGGCGTAACGGTCTACCGCAATGACCTCCACACCCAGACGTTGAAGTTCGATCACCAGCTCCTTGCCGAGCTCACCAGAACCACAGAGCAGCACGCGGGTAGCGCTAGACGATAATGGCGTACCAATTCGGGGCATGACGTTCCTCGTTGTACAAATAGCGAAAGGCGATTGCCAAAAGGTGCCGCGCTTCAGCGCTAGAACAGCAGACCACTTTGGAGCGCGCGCTCATGACAACGCAGCAGTACCTGTCGCCGCTCGGGATTATCCATCCGCCCCCAGCGACGAATCTCGTCAATACTGCGCTGGCAGCCCGTGCAGATATCGTCGTCGTTCAACGCACAAACACTTACACAGGGTGATGCAACCGGCTTTTCGTTTGCAGTCAATCGTCCTGCTCCGCCAGATCACGCGCATAGCGGTTAGCGTTATGTACATAATGCGCCGCGCTCGCTTCGAGCATTTTCTTCTGCTGGTCGGTCAACTCACGCACCACCTTGCCTGGTGAACCGACCACCAAGGAACCGTCCGGAATTTCCTTGCCTTCAGCGATCAAGGTATTAGCGCCGATGATGCAATACTTGCCGATTTTCGCGCCGTTGAGGATAACTGCGTTGATCCCCACCAGACTGTAATCGCCGACGGTGCAGCCGTGCAGCATGGCGTTATGGCCGACGGTAACGCCGGTCCCCAGCGTCAGCGGATAGCCCATGTCGGTATGCATGACACTGCCGTCCTGCACGTTGCTGTTTTCACCGATATGGATCAGCTCGTTGTCACCCCGCAGCACCGCACCAAACCAGACGTTGGCACCAGCCTCCAGGCGAATCTTGCCGACCAGCGTTGCATTTGGCGCTACCCAGGTCTGCGGATGGGTTTCAACGAGGGAATCACCCAAGCGATATTTCACGGTTATGACCTCTTCTGACTCAGATCGATATAGGACGCGGGAGGCCGGCGCATTTCGATCCCCGCGTCATAGATCAGGTTGACCAACTCGACGATCATGATCGCTGTCAGCCCCCAGATTTTGTATTCGCCATATCGGTAAGACGGGACGTACCAAGCACCGCCCTGATAGTCGATCCGGTGGGTCACTTCACGCGCATCCTGGCAGAAGAAACCCAGCGGAACGGAGAACACTGAGGCAATCTCCGCATCATTGGCGCGATATTCGACGTAGTCCGGCACGATGCCGACAAAAGGCGTGACATGAATACCGTGCAGCGAAACCACGCTGCTGAGAGGCCCAACGATTTCCACTATCCCAGGCGCCAACCCGACCTCTTCTTCAGCTTCGCGCAGCGCGGTATGGATCAGGTCACGATCCTCTGGGTCGCGCCGCCCTCCGGGGAATGCCACCTCGCCACCATGAGTAGAAAGACCACTGGCGCGCAGCGTCAGCACCAGTTCCGGCGAGTCACTGCGGGTAATGGGCATCAGTACGGCCGCCTCAGGCATCCTGCCTTCAGGCTCCAGAAGATGCGGAGAGTAATCACGCACCCGTTGGAGAATCTTGTCCAGCATGGAACTTCTCTTTCTGTCTTTGACTGGCATCATGGCATGAATCACCGAGGCGCCCAAGACAGGCCAAGCCAAAATCCAGCCGCCCTAGCGCAGCGAAAGTGGGCAGGTTCGACCAGGCCAGTCGTTGTTGGCAAACTTTTCGCAACAGGTCGGCTCTCAGCAATAGCCAGCTCGCTGATCGAACCCGGCCGAACGAAATACGCAAACTAAGGAGTCGTGATGAAATTTTGCAGCCAGTGCGGCGACTCGGTCATTGAGCGGGTGCCCGACGGAGACAACAGGCAGCGATTCGTCTGTACGTCCTGCGATACGATTCACTACCAAAACCCGCGCATCGTTGCTGGCTGCCTGCCCGTCTGGGATGAACATGTTCTGCTTTGCCGACGCGCAATCGAACCACGACGCGGATACTGGACACTGCCTGCCGGCTTTATGGAAAACGGCGAAACCGTACAGCAGGCAGCAGCGCGGGAAACACTCGAGGAAGCCTGCGCCCGAGTCACGGACCTGCAGCTGTATACGCTGTTCGACTTGCCGCACATCAACCAGGTCTACATGTTCTTCCGCGCAGAGCTGGTCGATGAGCGATTTTCTCCAGGAGACGAAAGTCTGGAAGTCAGGCTTTTCCGACAAGCCGACATCCCTTGGTCAGAGCTGGCTTTTCCGACCGTTGGCCGTACCCTAGAATACTTCTTCGCCGACCGGGTGCAGCAGACCTTCCCGGTGCGCAACGAAGCCATCGAGGCAATGCGGGTGGCGCGCAGACAGGTCTGATGCAGTTTAGATTCAGGATTCGCCCCAATGCGCTGGCTGTTAGCGATTGTCTGCTTTAGTTTCGCCACCCTTTCTTTTGCAAACGCGGCCCCTGCCCTTGACGAGGCTTTCATCGACAAGGTCTTGGTGGTCAAGTCCGAGCGCAAGCTTCATTTGATCAGCCGCGGCGTCAGCATGAAGAGCTACCGCGTTTCCCTCGGCAAGCAAGTCGGGCCCAAACAGCGCGAAGGCGACCAGCGTACCCCTGAAGGCCTTTATTGGATCGACTGGCGCAAAGTCTCCGACAAGTACAACCTGGCAATGCACATTTCCTACCCGAACGCGAAGGACCTGGCGCGCGCAAGCAGCGAAGGCGCGAAACCGGGCAGTATGATTATGTTGCACGGCACACCGGTTGATGAGGAGTATCCCGAATGGTACTTCCACACGCTCGACTGGACTGAGGGCTGCATCGCCCTGAAGAACGATGACATGCGCGAAATCTGGAATCTGGTGAAAGACGGCACCCTGATAGAGATTCGTCCCTGAACGAGTACCGGGCTTGGCAGCAAGCAAGGCTGCGCGTTACCGTGAAAGCCATTTCCTTGCCATTCGACCACCCATGACAAAGCCCTCTTCAGACGAGCAATTGCAGCTGGACCATCAGCTGTGTTTCGCCCTGTATTCTGCCTCGCTGCAGATGACCAAAGCCTACAAGCCGCTGCTACAAAGCATCGGCCTGACCTACCCGCAGTACCTGGCCATGCTCGTTCTCTGGGAGCGCGACGGCCTCACGGTCAGCGAGATCAGCGCTCGCCTCATGACGGAGCCGGGCTCCCTGACTCCGCTGCTCAAACGTTTGGAAGCAGAAGGCCTCATCAGCCGGACCCGCAGCAGCCGCGACGAGCGAGTGGTCGAATTGCGTCTCACGGATACTGGATGGGCCATGAAGGAGCAGGCTCGTGAGTTTCCCGCCTGCATGCTCGAATGCACCGGGCAATCACACGAAGCGTTGCTAGCACTTCGCGATCAACTCGTTTCCCTTCGAAGCGCATTATTGACTCGCGACTGACGGCTAGCTGACCTTACCTTTCCGATGCCAGCCGCATAAGCACGAGAGATGCTGATATTTACCTTGCGCGCTAAATATTATCGCTATACGTTAATCAGCCTACTCATCTCGAAGGAAGCGAATCATGCAAAGCATCAAGGCGCTCTATACAGCCACCGCCACCGCGACCGGAGGTCGCGACGGCCGAGCAGCGTCGTCCGACGGCCTGCTCGACGTAAAACTGTCCACTCCCCGCGAGCTCGGCGGACAAGGCGGCGATGGCACCAACCCGGAGCAACTCTTCGCCGCAGGATATTCGGCTTGCTTCATTGGCGCACTCAAGTTTGCCGCGAGCCAGCTAAAGCAACCGCTTCCCGCCGATACGTCAGTCGCTGCCCAGGTTGGCATAGGCCAGATTCCTGGAGGTTTCGGGCTTGAAGTAGAGCTGAACGTCAGCCTGCCAGGCCTGGATCAGTCCACAGCCGAGCAGCTGGCCGAAGCCGCGCATAACGTCTGCCCATATTCCAACGCTACACGCGGGAATATCGAGGTTCGCCTCAACGTTAGCGTCTGATCGACCCCATGAAGCAAAAAAGCCGAGTCACCCATGGCGACTCGGCTTTCTTTGGACATCATTCAATCAGAACTGTAAATCGGATAGTCGCCACACCTCGAAGGCAGGCGTCTCATATGGATGAGTGTGCTTGAGCGCCTTGACGCTATCGTGGATCAGCTCATCAGCGACCACCAGTTCAACCTTCCACTCGGATACCGATTGAACCTGGCCATGCTGCCCTAGAAACGGCGTGCTTCCCTCCAGCGGGCGATACTGCCCGTGCCCTAGCACCTGCCAGCAACAACTATCGTAAGCGCCAATACGCCCGGCGCCGGCCGCGAAAACCGCTTTCTTGACTGCATCCAGATGGCTTTCCGGAACATAGAAACACAGCTTGTACATAAATCACCTTCAAAGCCAGTAAACATGCGGCCTAGCTGTATTCCGTCATGCTTTTGGGTAGAAATAATGGGTAGAATCACTGGGTAGAACCTTACCTAGCGATGCCATCATGCAAACCATCAAGAATCACATTCTGCTACGCGGCTCGACGTATCACGTACGCCTTGATATCCCTGCCGCCCTTCGTGCTGCTTATGGCAATCGACGTGTGCTGAGTAAGAGCCTCAAGACGGGTGACGCCCTGCTGGCTCGTGAACTCGCTGCGGCACAAATAGCAGCTTGGAAAGCTGGGTTTCGACAATTCAAGGATGAACAAATTCGACGTGGGGACGACTGGCAGGAACACATAGCCAAGCATGGGCGGGCACTAGACATTAGTCGGCGTAGACAGCTACTCGCCGCTGTAGATGACAGCACCCCAGCACGCACAGAAGCCGAGGCCGATGCGATCCTCCAAGCAATGCAAAAATTCTTGGCTGAGTCAGAAGCAGAACAGCTTGCCGCAGGTATTCCCCAAGAACAGATCGACCGTGCCAATGAGCTACTGCGCCTGAAGCTCACAACAGCAGGTGTTGACCGTGTTGCCCACATTAAACAGCTGAACGAGCTATCCCGCCGAACAATGGTGGCCTATGCCGCCCAAGACAACGTGCTTTCGCCCGAAGAACAAGCCGAAGCCCTGACACTCATTAGCAGCCCGAACGGCTTCAAACCAAAATCACCATTCACCAAATCACTGCAACAGCGTTTCGATGTGCACCTATCCACGCAGTCTGATAACGAACGCACGCGCTCCGTCGCGCTATCCAAGATCGCAACCTTTTCGGATTGGCTGACAGCCGAAGGGCACCAACTCACTTTCGACAGCGTGGCTCAGTTTCTCGACACCCTAGGATCGAACCGGCAGACACGCCAAGGCTATTTGTGGGCACTGCGCAAGCTTCATAAATGGGCTGTGCGCTATGAGCAGCACTACCGCCAGCAATTCGCAGACAAGCCGAGTCCCTTTGATGGGCACACACACCCACGAGTTGGGAAAGGCTCTGGTGGCTCTTGGGCTGCGTTCTCACGAAAGGAAGCCGAACGTCTTCACTGTGCCGCTATGGCAAAGCAGGACAATGACCTTGCCGACCTGATTGCCTTCGCCTGCTGGACTGGTGGCAGGATCGAAGAGCTTGGCAGGATCAGCACCAGCACAACGGTATTCGACGATCTGGGTGAGCCTGCCGCTTTTCGTGTTGAAGATGCCAAAACCAAGGCCGGGGTTAGAGAAATTCCAATCGCCTCAAAGCTCGCACCTTTATATAAGCAGCGCCTGTCGCATGCCCAGGCTCAAGGTGGTTATCTGTTCTCAGGCAACAATAAAACCAAATCCGGTATTCGGTTAAACGCCCTGTCGCAAAGATTCACTAAGCTGAAACGAGCCGAGGGCTTCAGCGATAAGCACGTTTTTCATAGCTTCAGAAAGCTGACAGCCACGCAGCTTGAACAGGCGGGTGCCCCTGCCCTCGTTGTGCCATCAATCTTAGGCCACATCCGTGGAAGCCTCACATTCGATCTGTATTCAGCTGGTGCGAGTCTTGAGCAAAAGAAAGCAGCCATTGAACTACTGGCCTTCGACTTTGGCTAAACATCAATCGAAATTGGCTTTTACCCACTCTACAGCGTAGTAAAACAAGCGTTCTCTAAAATGGCTACTATAGTACGCCCCAGCACTATCAGCCGTTTATCCCGTAGAATTACCACACTATAGACGACATAGATAACAACACACTTGCCCAGATATAGATGTTTGCTGGCCTGAAATGAAAATAATAATAAAATAAATGAAATAGTTGGCTAAAAACTATTGACAGCACGATTTCTCGTGATATTTTGTACACATGGGGAGAGATTTTATTTAATTACCTCCCACACCAAATTTATCACAACCAATACCTGACCTGAGTCGGGTTTTTTCGTTTTCTTATGCACTCTTACGGGACATTCGAGCGTGGAAGAACAAAAGAAGCACATAGATGCTGATTATCTTTATTTAGTTAATCAGCCGGGGTGGTTCCCGTAGAGTTTATTTCCTTTCTCTCGCTATGTGTAAATTCTCTGGAGATGCCTCTGTCTCCAGTTCTAATTCCTGATGCTGAGTGCTTGCTACAGGCTCAGCATTTTTATTGCTCTAAATTTAATTATTACACCCATAGGAGGCCAAGCATGGCAATGACCTATCGCCCTTGTATTGTCTGCCATCAGCTTATGCAGTGTGCCAGGGCCAACAAATATTGCTGTTCCAATCTTTGTCACTCAAGGATGCATAAGCGCCGGGTGAAACTCGGACTGAACACAAAAGAAATGATTGACTTGCTAAAGCAAGAAATGTCAATACCAGAAAACACATAACCCAACCACGACTCTACAGTTCACAACCCAAGCCAGAGGACACACGAAACGTCAGAGCTTGCACGAGAATAAGAAGAGTCTCCTAACAGGAGGCTATATGCCAAATTTCTTCATTATTAACAAACCTTCGAACCTGATCTTGAATGTTGTAGTTCTCAAGAGCAGCCCTGCCGATTCGAAGGATCATAAGTTTATCCCAGCCACAGATAAAGCAATCGCCGTCCTCGATAAGTGGATGATCAAAAATCCCGGCTTGATGCTGGACATTGGCGACCTAATGTCTCGAAGTCCTTATATCGCTGATTATGTGTCTGCAAAACGCAAACATGGTGCAATGCCGCAACGGCAATATTACCGAGAAGAACAATTCGAAAAGACTGCTGATCGCCTCTCTGCTATATGCACGTGGATCACTGAACATCCTGATGCTGATGAGCACGATTTGAATGAAGTTTTCAATACAGGAACCGTGGCTGCTAAAGCCTATTTGCTGCATTACAGAGCATAAAATCTTGCAGGACGGGGCTTAGTATCAGTTGCAACAAATACAGCTCTACAGCCCCCGTCATTGCTGATACGAAACAAGCAAAATCACCATATCCGAGCCTAATTTGAGGACAACAACAATGGCAACAAAAGTATGCCCTGTTTGTAATAACGAGTTTGAACAGCGAAGAGCAAACCACAAGCATTGTAGTGCCAATTGCACACTAAGCCTCCATCGTATTCGACGTAAAGCACTTGAGGCATTCCACAACACTCTGCTCAGTCTTCAATCAAAAACATCTGTATTGCTGTTGATTGATGGGATGGCACAACAAAAGGAAGGAAACTGATACGAGACACTTTGTATTTGGGCACCAAGGCTTATCAAAAGGAAACATTGTTACTTGATGCCGAACTGCTTGTCAGACTTTACCAAATAGCACGAAGCCAAGAGAAAACACTATCTGAGCTTGTGAATAACATTCTTGAACAAGGAGTCAATAAATGACCAATGACCAAACTGTAGCCATAAAAGTTAAGTTCTGGCAGAGCGATATGGATCGGTTCACAGCGATCAATACAGACAACACCGGACGACGAATGAATTCTGTGGCTTCTGTTCTATCAGAGCTTTTCCAAGATTACCTGATAGCAAACGAGCTTAGACTTGAATTGAAGCGGCATGCCATCGAAGAAGGTAGGAACAGGACAGACTGAAGTAGCCAAGTGACTCTGTGTCAGTAGCCATATGACTCTGTGTCACTATAGTAATACTGATTAAATAAAACAGATATAGAAATAAAGATAAAAGCATAAAAGCTGTTTTTCTTCTTTCTTCAATGCATCAGCTTAGCTCAGGTCTTCGACCGTTCACACGCTGACACATTAGAAACAGCCAGTACCAATCTTGTTCGTCTACGACTCACGCTTAGCACTGTAATAAGCAAGAGCAGAAGCAAAGCTTGGTTTTGTGTTGACTTGTATTTGCATTGTTGGTGCATAGCCTTCGGCTTCATACATTTGTGTTGGTGCAAAGATCGCAAGATCATAGAAATATAAATAGCCAACTGACTCTGTGTCACATGGCTCTTAATCATCTGAATGAGTATGCAATATGAAAATCCGAATCACACTGTGCGACAAAGCAAGTGATGAATTGTTGCAGCTTATGGAACACCTCGGACACTCCAGCCCGAGCCATACATGCAATCAAGCCGTCACTGCTCTTTTTAACCAATTCCTAAACGTCCATCCCCTTGAGGAGAATATTACTAATGGCAAGCCAACTATTCGCTAAATCTGAATCACAGCTTGATATTTACCTGCCCGCTTACAAGACCATCCTTTCTGCTATTGGCTATCAAGGTGTGGCGTTGGTAACAGGCGAAGACGGTAAACCTGAGAAGGACACAGAAGGCAAGCTTACTGGAGAGCTTGAGTTCAAAGTGCTTCCCCTATCGGCAGAACAAAAGCTGGTATGGCTGTATGTGCTCGATCGCTACAAATTCTTTACTGACGACAAGCGAGCCTACTTCGACAATCAGATTGATATTGCTAAGGCTTGTGGTGTTAGTGAAAGGACAGTTCTCCGCTTCTTCAAAGACTTGAGTCTGTCGGGCTACCTGCAAATCAATCAAACCCGCATTGGTGGGCACAAGTCGAACAGCTATGTTATTACTCGCGATCTGGAGTTAGTTCAGAAGTCCAAGGAACACACCCAGAAGCCCGCACCAGCGCCTGTAGCGCCCTCTGCCACTGTATCCGTATCAGACGATGCCCCGGCATTCGATACCCAAGGCGACGCCCTGGACGACGCTGTGCCCGCTGGTGCTGACTGGGCCTGTGAAGCTGTACCGCTGGACGCATACGCCACGTTCAACCCCGAAGAAGACGACGATGGCTCTGCCGGTGATGCGTTCGCATACGAAGCTTTTGAAGCCCTGCCTGTAGCACAAGAAACACAGGAAGCGAAGCCAATCATTGTGCAAGCTCCCGCTACTGTTGGTGCCCAGTTTGAAGACATGCCTGACAAACGCTTCTGCCGTAATGGGGACTTGTCAGCAGAGATGCTTAGTTGGTGCAAAGTTAAAGGAATCAAAATCATTGAAGATGACTATGACCATATTTTTGTGATCGATGGTAAGCGACACATTTTCAACAATGGCTTCTTTGTTCAGTGCAACACCAACAGCGCAGCTAAACCAAAGATTGAAGAAGAAATAATCTCTCCTTTCTAAAGATTGCTTCCCCCGCCTTTAAAAGCATCACCCTTATATATCATTTAAATCGAATTTGACTCATCCAGAGTCAATGCTGCGGGAAGCTATTGCCCCGCATTTAACAACTAAAGAGGAAACATAATATGCAAACCACAACTACCAAACAGCACGTACAACGCCCTATGATCTTCGACCAGAAGGTTCTTGATTCTCGAATCACAGCAGCTCAAGAAATCTTCAAGAACAGTCATGCTGCTCACCAGAAGCTTCAGGCTCCAATCTTCCAACTGTTCATTGAAGAGCTTCTGAAGCTATCAGCACAGGGCTATGCATATGCAGATAAGTTCCCATGCCGTGCTGGAAGCCTGGACTATTCTTGCTATCTAAGCAAACCAGCCTCAGAACAAGAATCTGACCTTCTCCGTGTAGCAGAAGAAGTTGAGGCTAAGTATCGTCAAGAAATTGAAGACTGGAATCAAGCTCAAAAATCACTGCTTGCCGATCAACTCTACCAAGCAGAAAAAAAGAAGATTGAAGACGCTGAGCGCAAGAAAGAAGAGAAACTTCGCGCACAAGCTGAGAAGGAAGCCGCTGAATACTTCAACACCGTTATCACCAAAGAACAGGAATCTAAATAATGAGCGACTATGTTATGAAACAAATTATCAAAGCATCGGAAAAGCTTAAGGCAAAACAAGCCGTAGCCACTACCACCAAGCCAACAACCCCGGCACAACCAATTAAGAAAACAGAGCTATCAGAGGCTGAGATTGAAAAGTATGTAGCTATCATTGCCAAGGCGGCTGAAGGCTATACACCACCAAAGAATGAATCTTTGCTGGATCAGATCATTCGTGAGCGCTTGGAAGCGATGGGTATTAGTCCAGCTTATTAGCAGATAACTTTCTATTAATTGCCTAAAAAATGACCAGCTGGCTTGTCAGGGTTAATGAGCAAGGATGCTCAAAATCCGCTAACCACGATGTCCACTGGCATGACTGTTTTGGATGTTAAGCAGGATGCCTTTTCCCATAACTCTCTAGGTTTATACAATTTGAAAACCACAATTTTAGTGCTGCCATTGGCCTGCTTGATAGCCATCGCAGTCAGAGCACCCGAACTCGCACCGGGATATACAGACCGATAGTAGTAACGTTAAGGTTTTGCTCCTTCGTAAAGGAATGTGCACCATAGTCTTCTGCTCTCTGGATTTCTGCCTGGCTGCCAAAGCACCTCACCAGTTATGTCGCTGGGAATGCGATACACGATCTTCGTTGGCATAGTAACGAAGGGGTTAACCGGCCTTAGCCCGATGCCATAACCATCAGCCATCACCGTCTCTGAATGGTCATATCGAAGCATTTTCCCGTTAGGCTGCTTGATTACAAGCTCACCCTCAAACGGCAGGCGTCCTTCTGAATCCTCATTCTTTAACGTGGCGTCAATAATCACGAACTGTGATCCATCCCAATGTTCTGGCTCGGAAAAGCTACTGCCTGTGCCTACCATTTTAGAGACACTGCAATTTTTTATACCGATGTTGAAGTGATCAAATTTGGCTGACCTAAATGACTCTGTCGCTACCCGCTGGTAGCCTTTCTCCAGCGGTTCTGGGTCAAAATAGATATTCTGCAAGCCGCAAAATACGATATCTGAGACTTCGTTACGGTGTTCGTATGATTTTGACAGGTACTTTTGGGTGTATTTTTTATTCAAAGACTCTTGATAGTTTATGGAGCTATTCAGGAAGCTCCGCTGGTCAGCACTCAAAGATTTTCCAGTTTCGAGCATTAGCCTGCTGAACTCAGTATCGCCGTGCTTCTTCCTTATGTCGGTGATTAGGCTGTCCCGCTCCAAGGCAAAGCGGAAGGCGCTCGACAACGCACCAGATGCAGCCATGTCGTAAATTTCGCGTAGCTCTTGTGAGCTAACACGACCCGCAAGCTGCTTTGCGGATGCATTACAGGTGTCCTTGGTGACTGGTGTGTCGATGCGGTCATTTGCATGAGCGATTGCTGAGCAGAGCAGAACAACCGCTCCTCCGGTAAGCACCTTTACTGACAATGATTTCATCGCTGCCTTCCTTGCAAGGTTGAAGAAGCGTACGGACGCGCTTTGCTAGGATGATGATATCAGACCGCCATCGCCTGGCTGGCTTTCTACACTGATGAGCCTCGTTCTGCTCCTATCGTGTATTCAATAGGCCATAGGCTGCTGAATACGATTCGATGAACACGCTTCGCTTGAAAAGATGTATTCAAATAGGTTGTGTTCATTGGGTTTACTGCCTACACTGCGAACATCTAAGACGTAGATGAACACAGCAAGGGGTAGATTATGGCAACGGTCGGTTATGTTCGAGTTAGCACGGTGGACCAGAACACAGAGCGTCAGCTTGACGGCCTCACCCTGGACAAAGTGTTTGAGGACAAGTGCAGCGGTAAGGATGCTAACCGCCCTGCGCTACAGGCTCTGATTGACTACGTGCGGGAAGGTGACACGGTAGTGGTTCACGACATTAGCCGTATGGCCCGTAACCTTGAAGACCTGTTGAGCCTCGTTAAAGCCTTCAACAAGCGCGGCGTAGCGGTACGGTTCAATAAGGAGGGATTGAGCTTCACAGGCGAAGCCAGCCCTATGCAGGAACTCATGCTGTCTATGCTCGGTGCTGTGTACCAGTTTGAACGCTCAATGATGCTGGAGCGTCAGCGGGAAGGTATTCAGCAAGCCAAGGCAGCAGGCAAATACAAAGGTGGTAAGCCTCGGGTCGATATAGAGGCAATCAAAACTGCTCTAGATTCTGGCCTGTCCATTCGCAAAGCAGCAGAGACGCTTGGTGTTGGTATCAGCACCATTCAGCGAGTTAAAGCGACAATTTAACCTTCTCAAATTCCACCAAGCCCTGCCTTTCGGTGGGGCTTTTTTTTGTACGTGCTGCAACCACCCTCAAACACCGATCAAAGCCGCTATAACAGGCCTCTACAGCACCTCAGAACGTGCGTTCTCTACACATCAGTACATACACACAGTCCAACGCTTAGCACAGCGTAGAGCACACCATATTTTGAAAAACCAAGACAGGGAGGGTACTTAACATTCTGCCGTAGTCAAGCGCTATTCCATTCGAGCCAAGGTTTTCCAGAACACATCCACTACAGATATTTTCCCACCCTGAAGGTCAGGATATTTCAGCAGCAACGCCACTGGATTTTGACGGGGGCAGGAAATTTCCCATATAGGGGATTGTAGAACGAATAGCTTGGAACGCCGATGTGCTGGGCGTTAGAGCCTTGTCTTGGTTGACTATCTTGGTATGGGATATTTTCAGATATGGAAACACCCTTCACAGATCAGCAAAGGGTGTCTTTTTAGGCGGGGGGGTTAGGGTAGGTCGAAACGTCGCGGGGTATCCAGCCTGCGATTTAGCGTGTAGTCGGGTGTGTTCGGGCTGACCTCAGGAAATTGCTTGATCACAAGGTCTAGCGGCCCAATCAGCTCGGTCTCTGGCTCCTTGTAACCTTTGGTATTCCCAAACCAACTATTGCCAGTTTTTACGATCAACTCCGGCTCAATTTCGCCAATGGTTCGTAGCACTTGCCGCTCCACCATCAGACGCCACCCCTCTTCAGACTCCGCATCTGCCACCTTTGGACGGACCGAAATGTTTCCGGTCTTTTGCACATCTCCGACGTAGTAGCTGAACTCAATTTCTACTGTTTGTTGTGTCATACGTTGCTCCTTGATGCCGCAGGCATTGGTGCCAACAAGCCACTATAGAGCGATATCGGCGTCGCACTGACCAAGCCTAGTCGATCCTCAATGCAGGTCGTCGGACGCTTTGTTTACATATCAGAAAACGTAACGGGATGGGCTTCGGTCCCACGTGCGAGTAACTGGAAGCGGTAGATAGCCGTTCAGCCTCTGCGGGTGCGCTTCGATCTTGTCTTGGGTCTGAACGGTTGAGGCGATAAAAACCGGGTGACTTTCGTTAGCTGTCGCACTGAGAGTGAGGCCGAATATGACGAACGCAGATTTGATCTTTGGCATCTGAAATTCCTTTTCCAGAAGATTTGAAGAGCCGCATAGCCTAGCGCCAGCATTGCCAGATGCAAGCTAAAAGACAGTGAGCCGCGAAGGCAGTCACAGAGGTGAGGAAAAGGGGCAGATCACTCCGCCCCTCTGAAGGTTAGAAAAGGGTCAATTGCCCTGGATGACTACGCCAGTGGGCGCACACGTCCTCCCAGTGACCAAGCCGGAACCTCCGGTATGCCCTAACGTGAACACTACGGAACTGGCGCCCATACAGCCTACGTCTACGAGGAGGTCTCATTTCCGATCCCCCTTTTTGCGACGAATAGGCAAGCGCCACGCCTTCAGCCCGTAGGCACGAGCGTCCAGCAATTTGTTCCCACACCGGCGATACCGGCAATACGTGTATTCCTGTCCATCTTCATCAGATGGAGGTAACTCATTGTGGCTCATGGAAATTCCTCAGAAGGAACCCGCCACGAACCGAACGGTGCGCAAGAAATTGCAGACTCGCCCCTTGACCGCTTTGTCATTTAGCGCGATAAAACGGTTGAGTGCGTAAGGGTGTATGCCTACAATGCGCGCCTCGCTCAATTCGTGACCGGGTTGGGTTTGCTTTCCTCAGGGTCAGTTTTGGTCGACGGTCCCTTTGGTTAGCGTTAGTGTTGCATAGGCTCCAGTCGCTTCTCAGCGGATGGGGCTTTTTTGCGTCCGCAATAATATGCCCATAATAATGTTACTGAGCCATCACCGCTTGGGTCAAGCTCTAGTCCCTTCTTTTTATACGGCATCCTTCCGTAGGCCGTATGCTAGTCAGACGCTATGAAGATCACAACCTCAAAACACAACATGTAGTGTGATTTGACCTATAGCCAGCACAGGATATCGTTTGGAACGGCAATTGCAAGCGGACCGAAATGAACAACCTGTGGATAACTTGTGACTGAGATGTGAGCAATTAGGCTTAAAATCGCTACAGCCTTAGTGCCACTAGGCGTGCAGCAATATCAGAAAAATTGACTGAAATTTTGCTTGGAAAAAGCTTCGTCTCGTGCGGGGTGACACGAGCACACCGGAACACACCGGAACACACATGTAGTCGCTCACCGGAATGCAGCATGGTGGGGATTTTTGGGTAGAGATATTGGGTAGAAGCTGATCTTTTATATTCGTTTAAGTATCTGATTTATAACAACTTTTAATAAGTCAGATAGAAACACAGCTTGTACATCAACATCTCCGCACAGAAACGGTTGGCGGAGCATGCGCTCCACCGAGTGGATTGTGTTCAGGTCCAGAGCGTATTGGGTGCCCCAGGTCAAGATCAGACGTTGGCGTCGTTGCTTGGTTCAGCAATGGCGGACCGGCTCGTCTTCGGGCAAGAAAAAGCCCGAAACGCTTGCACGCTTCGGGCTCTCTGCCCTAACCCAACCTTAGTCTACCCAGACCCGGGCATTACGGAACATGCGCATCCAGCCACCATCCTCCTGCCACTCGTCAGGGCGCCAGGAGTTGGTCACGGCACGGAATACACGCTCCGGATGCGGCATCATGATCGTCACGCGTCCGTCCCGCGTGGTGAGCCCCGTAATGCCACGCGGCGAGCCGCCAGGGTTGGCCGGGTAACGCTCGGTGACCTTGCCATGATTGTCGATGTAGCGCAGCGCTACCGTCCCGGACAAGTCCGCTTCAAGCAGCGCTTCTTCGCTTTCGAATTCCGCGTGACCCTCGCCGTGGGCAATGGCAATCGGCAGCCGCGACCCGGCCATGCCCTGAAGGAAGATCGACGGGGAATCCTGAATCTGTACCATCGCCACACGCGCTTCGAACTGCTCGGAACGGTTACGCACGAAGTGCGGCCAGAACTCGCTGCCAGGTACCAGTTCGTGCAGGTTCGACAACATCTGGCACCCGTTGCAGACGCCAAGGGCAAAGCTGTCCTTGCGTTCAAAGAACGCACTGAAATCTTCGCGAGCGCGACCATTGAACAGGATCGATTTGGCCCAGCCTTCGCCAGCGCCCAACACGTCGCCATAGGAGAAACCGCCACACGCAACCAGCCCCTTGAATCGCTCCAGACTGATACGTCCCGACAGGATATCGCTCATGTGCACGTCGACGGCGGCGAAACCTGCACGGTCGAACGCAGCCGCCATTTCAGTCTGCCCATTGACGCCCTGCTCACGCAGGATCGCCACCTCAGGCCGCACGCCACGCTTGATGTACGGCGCGGCGATATTGTCGTTCACGTCGAAACCTAGGGTAACGCTCAAGCCCGGGTTGTCTTCTTCAAGCAGCGCGTCGAACTCCTGATCGGCACAGTCGACATTGTCCCGAAGACGCTGGATCTGATAGCTCGTCTCGGACCACTGCCGCTGAAGCAGACGGCGATCACCGGCGAAAACATCTGCGCCTTCAAACTTGATCGCCACATGGCTGTTGTTGACCGGCTGCCCGATGACCGAAACGCAATCGGCAAGGCCTGCCGCGCTGAACTGTGCGAGAACGATTTCCGTATCGCCCTGGCGAACCTGGATCAGCGCACCCAATTCTTCGTTGAACAACGCTGCCGGGATGTGAGCGGCCGCTTCAACAAGGGAATCGAGATTGAGGTTGAGTCCGCAATGGCCGGCGAACGCCATTTCCAGCGCAGTGGTCAGCAAACCGCCGTCGGAACGGTCGTGATAAGCCAACAACAACCCGTCTGCGTTCAACCCCTGGATTACGGCGAAGAAGGCTTGCAGATCCTCCGCATCGTCGACATCCGGCGCCTGACGCGCCATTTGGCCGTAGACCTGCGCCAGGATAGACGCGCCCATACGGTTCTGGCCGCGACCCAGGTCGATGAGGATCAGATCAGTTTCGCCCTTGTCCAGACGCAGCTGCGGCGTCAGGGTCTGGCGGACATCAACAACCGGGGCAAAGCCGGATACAACCAGCGAGAGCGGCGAGGTCACGCACTTGTCTACGCCCTCTTCGGTCCAGCGGGTCTTCATCGACATGGAGTCCTTGCCGACCGGAATGGTGATGCCCAACTCCGGACAAAGCTCCATGCCAACCGCCTTGACTGTGTCAAACAGGCGCGCATCCTCACCCGGATGCCCAGCAGCGGCCATCCAGTTGGCGGACAGTTTGATGTCGGAAATCTTCTCGATACGTGCCGCAGCGAGGTTGGTCAGTGTTTCGCCGATGGCCATGCGGCCCGACGCGGGCGCATCGAGCAGAGCCAGCGGTGTACGCTCGCCCATGGCCATGGCTTCGCCGGTGTAAACGTCATAGCTGGTCGCCGTGACTGCGCAATCAGCCACCGGGACCTGCCACGGCCCGACCATTTGATCACGCGCGACCATGCCGGTGATGCTGCGATCGCCGATGGTGATCAGGAAGCTCTTGCTGGCGACTGCTGGATGGTGAAGTACGCGAGCGATCGCCTCTGACAGGTCGACCTGATCAGGCGAAAAGTCATCCCCCAGCTCGGCCTCGCGAACAGCGCTGCGATGCATGCGCGGCGCTTTGCCGAGCAGGACGTTGAGCGGCATATCGACCGGATTGTTACCGAAATGGCTGTCGGCTACCGTCAGGTGCGGCTCGGCCGTGGCTTCGCCGACTACGGCGAAGGGGCAGCGCTCACGCTTGCAGATTTCCTCGAAACGCTCGAGGTCCGCCGCATCGACTGACAGTACATATCGCTCCTGGGATTCGTTGCACCAGATCTCATGGGGCGCCATGCCAGGCTCATCGTTAGGCACGTTGCGCAGTTCGAAACGACCGCCACGACCGCCGTCATTGACCAGTTCCGGAAAGGCGTTGGACAGACCACCGGCACCGACGTCGTGAATAAACTTGATCGGGTTCTTGTCGCCAAGCTGCCAGCAACGATCGATCACTTCCTGACAGCGACGCTCCATCTCAGGGTTGTCACGCTGCACCGATGCGAAATCCAGATCGGCGGAGCTGCTGCCGGTCGCCATGGATGAGGCTGCGCCGCCACCCAAACCGATGAGCATCGCCGGGCCACCGAGCACGATCAGCTTTCCACCAATCGAGATCTCGGCTTTCTGAACATGATCTTCACGGATGTTGCCCATGCCGCCAGCCAGCATGATCGGCTTGTGGTAACCCCGCACTTCTTCGCCTCGCGGGGTGCTGATTGTCTGCTCGAAGGTCCGGAAATAACCGTTCAGGGCCGGACGGCCGAATTCGTTGTTGAACGCTGCGCCACCCAGCGGCCCCTCGATCATGATGTCGAGCGGCGTCACGATGCGCTCGGGTTTGCCGTACGGCACTTCCCAAGGCTGCTCGAAGCCTGGAATGTTGAGGTTGGAGACGGTGAACCCTGTGAGGCCGGCCTTCGGCTTTGCGCCGCGCCCGGTAGCGCCCTCGTCCCGGATTTCGCCACCCGAGCCAGTGGCAGCGCCTGGGAACGGCGCGATCGCAGTCGGGTGGTTGTGTGTTTCCACTTTCATCAGGATGTGCACAGGCTGCTGGTTCGCAGAGTACTCGCCCGTTTCCGCGTCCGGGTAGAAACGTCCGGCCACGTTACCCACGATGACCGCGGCGTTGTCCTTGTAAGCGGACAGCACGCCTTCGCCGTGCATCTGAAAGGTGTTCTTGATCATGCCGAACAGCGACTTCTCCTGGCTTTCACCATCGATGTCCCAGCTGGCATTGAAAATCTTGTGACGACAATGCTCGGAGTTGGCCTGCGCAAACATCATCAGCTCTATGTCGTGCGGGTTACGCCCAAGGCCGTTGAAACTGGTAACAAGGTAATCGATCTCGTCTTCGGCCAAAGCCAGACCCAACGCCACATTGGCCTGCTCCAGCGCGGCACGGCCGCCCCCCAGCACATCGATCGCGCGCAGCGGTTTGGGTTGTGCGTGGCTAAACAGATCCGCCGCACCCTCGAACTGCTCGAGCACCAGTTGGGTCATCCGGTCGTGCAGGGCCGCTGCGACCAAGCCAGCATCGGCCTCCGATAACTCGCCTTCGACGTAGTAGGCAATGCCGCGCTCAATGCGCTGGATCTTGTCGAGGCCGCAGTTGCGCGCAATGTCGCTGGCCTTACTCGACCATGGCGAGATGGTGCCGAAGCGTGGAATGACCAGAAACAGTCTTCCTGCCGGTTCCTGAACCGGAACGCTTGGGCCGTATTTCAACAGCCGGGCCAGTACTTGCTGCTCGTCCGCACCAAGCGTGCCGGATACCTCGGCGAAATGAGCAAACTCGGCGTACAACCCGCTGACAGCGGGGACCTTATCGGTCAATTGGGCCAGGAGCTTACCGTGACGGAAGGCGGAAAGAGCGGGGGCGCCGCGCAGGATCAACATCGTCGGAACAGCCTCGGAGGGGGGAGCAGTCGGGCCGCGTATTCTAGCCCATGACGACGTCCGAGGCTAAGGGGACGCCGCCGATTTAAGCTCAGTGACGGAACGTGAGCGTTCAGTTCGAGCTGATGACTCACGCCCCTATGTAACGCTGAATCAGTGGAGGATCTGGCTGAGGAATAGCTTGGTGCGCTCGTTGTTCGGATTAGTGAAGAAGGTCTCGGGTTCCGCCTCCTCAACGATCTCCCCCTTGTCCATGAAGATCACCCGGTCAGCGACGGTGCGTGCAAAGCCCATCTCGTGGGTCACGCAGAGCATTGTCATGCCGCTTTCGGCAAGGCCAACCATGGTATCCAGCACTTCCTTGACCATCTCCGGGTCCAGCGCCGACGTGGGCTCGTCGAACAGCATGATCTTCGGCTTCATGCACAACGCCCGCGCAATCGCAACGCGCTGTTGTTGGCCCCCGGAAAGCTGCCCCGGAAACTTGTCAGCCTGCTCCGGAATCCGTACGCGTTCCAGATAGTGCATGGCCACTTCTTCGGCCTGGCGACGCGGCATCTTGCGCACCCACATGGGTGCCAGCGTGCAGTTCTGCAGCACGGTGAGGTGCGGGAACAAGTTGAAGTGCTGGAATACCATGCCCACTTCGCTGCGGATCGCTTCGATCTGCTTGAGATCGTTGGTCAGCTCCACACCATTGATTACGATGCGCCCTTGCTGGTGTTCCTCAAGGCGATTAAGACAACGAATGGTCGTGGACTTGCCTGATCCCGAGGGCCCGCACAATACGATGCGCTCGCCTTGGGTCACGTTGAGATTAATGTCCTTGAGCACATGGAACTGGCCGAACCATTTGTGTACGCCCTGCATCTGAATGACCGGTTCACCGGCCTGCTCAGGCTGTTCGGGCTGAAGAGATGTGTCGTTCATGTTGCCTCTCCTAATTTCGATGACCGGTGTCGAGCTTGCGTTCCAGGTGCATGGAATAGCGCGACATGCCAAAACAGAAAATCCAGTAGACCAGCGCCGCAAATACGTAACCCTCAGTCGACATGCCTAGCCAGGCAGGGTCCGAGGTGGCGCGCTTGATGCTGTTAAGGAAATCGAACAGACCGATGATGATCACCAGACTGGTGTCCTTGAACAGGGCGATGAAGGTATTGACGATGCCGGGTATGACCATCTTCAGGGCTTGCGGCAGAATCACTAGCACCATGCTGCGCCAGTAACCCAAGCCCATCGCCGCGGCCGCTTCGTATTGCCCCTTAGGGATCGCCTGCAGGCCTCCACGAACCACTTCGGCGATATAAGCCGCCTCGAAGAACACCACCATCACCATGGCACGCATCAGCTTGTCGAGGTTCATGCCCTCCGGCAGGAACAACGGCAACATCACCGAGGACATGAACAGCACGGTGATCAGCGGCACGCCGCGCCAGAACTCGATGAAGGTGATGCATAGGACACGGATGGCTGGCATATCCGAACGTCGACCCAGCGCCAGCAGAATCCCGAGCGGCAGTGCGCCAGCGATACCGACTGCGGCAATGACGATGGTCAGCATCAAACCACCCCAGCGGCTGGTCGGAACCGTCTCAAGGCCCAGGAAGCCGCCATGCAACAGCCAATAGGCAAGCAGTGGATAGATCACCAGAAAAGCGATGCCGTAGCTTGCCTTGTGTCGCATCTGCCGCAAGAACAGCGGCGCGGCACCAATGATGGCGAGCCAGGCCGTAGCATCCACCCGCCAGCGCAGCTCCGGTGGGTAGAAGCCGTACATGAACTGGCTGAAGCGCGTCTGCACAAACACCCAGCACGCACCCTCACGCGAACAGTCCGCCCGGGTTTCGCCAGTCCAGTCGGCCTTGATGATCGCCCAGTCGATGATGGGAGGCACTATCAACCAGATCAGATAAAGACCGACCAGGGTCAGCAACGTATTGATCCAGTTGGAGAACAGATTGGCCCGCATCCAGCCCACCACACCAATATTGGTAGAGGGCGCCGGCAGGTCCGGTTTGAAAGTATGGGTCGTCATGCGCTCGTCCTTACCGCTCGATCAGCGCAATGCGCTTGTTGTACCAGTTCATCAGCAGCGAGATGCTGATGCTGATGGCGAGGTACACACTCATGGTGATGGCCATGGTTTCGATCGCCTGACCGGTCTGGTTGAGCACCGTCCCTGCAAACAGCGAAACCATGTCGGGATAACCGATCGCTGCCGCTAGCGAAGAGTTCTTCGCCAGGTTGAGGTATTGGCTGGTGAGTGGCGGAATGATCACCCGCATGGCCTGGGGGATAATCACCAAACGCAACACACGTCCCGGACGAAGGCCCAACGAAGCGGCCGCTTCAGTCTGCCCGTGGCTGACCGACTGGATACCTGCACGGACTGTCTCACCGATGAAAGCCGCGGTGTAGATCGATAACGCAAGCACAATCGACACCAGCTCGGGAATCACAACCCAGCCGCCACGAATATTGAAACGCTGAAGCTCGGGCACTTCCCAAAGAAAAGGCGCTCCCATCACCAGCGAGCAGATCGAGGGGATTGCGATAAACAATGCCAGGCTGGCTGAAAAGATGGGAAACGTCTGGCCGGTGGCGTGACGCCGAGCACGTGCCCAGCGATTGAGCATGACGATCGCCACCAGCGCGACGAACATCGCCACCCAAAACGACCAGAAGCCTTCCCCAGCACTGGGCGCGGGCATCTGAACGCCTCGGTTGTTGATGAACACCACATCCCAAAGACTCAGGCTTTCTCGCGGTCCTGGCAGCGGGCTGAGCACTGCGAAGTAGACGAAGAAAATCTGCAGCAATGGCGGGATGTTGCGAAACGTCTCTATATAGACAGTCGCGATCTTGCGTATCAGCCAATTGGGTGAAAGCCGCGCCACCCCGAGAATGAACCCGATAATAGTGGCCAGGATGATGCCGATTATGCTGACCAGCAGCGTATTGAGCAGGCCAACCCAGAAGACACGACCATAAGAGTCGCTCTCGCTGTAGTCGATCAGATGCTGGGAAATGCCGAAACCGGCAGCGTTATCGAGGAAACCGAAGCCTGACGTAATGCCTCGGTGCGCGAGGTTCGTCTGTGTGTTGTGAAACAGAAACCAGCCGATCGCTACTACTGTTATTACGGCGATGACCTGAAACAGAAAGGCACGCGCCTGCGGGTCCGTGAGCAACGAGCCGCGGGCGGCTCCTGCTTTGGCAATGGTTCGCATCAAGAAACCTCATACGGCGCTGCCGGTGCACAGGCACCGGCAGCGCTCATCCTTGAAACAAGGTCGGCAGAGCGCCGACCCAGCTCGGTCAACGCACCGGGGGCGCGTACTGCAGACCTCCATTGGTCCAAAGCGCGTTCAGGCCGCGCTCAATATTCAGATCGCTACCTGAACCGATATTGCGCTCGAACACTTCGCCATAGTTGCCGACTTGCTTGACGATCTGAACCGCCCAATCCTTAGGTAATTTCAGATCCTTGCCGTATTCACCTTCGGCGCCTAAGAGACGAGCTACGTCAGGATTCTTGGTGTTCTTCGCCTTTTCCTCGACATTGGCCGAAGTGATACCCAGCTCCTCCGCATTGATCATCCCGAACAATGCCCAGCGAACGATATCGAACCATTCTTCATCACCTTGACGCACGGCCGGGCCGAGTGGTTCTTTGGAGATGACCTCAGGCAATACGATGTAGTCGTCCGGCTTGGCCAGCTTGATGCGCTGGGCGTAAAGCTGGGACTGGTCAGAAGTGAGCACGTCGCAACGCCCTGACTCCAGCGACTTGGCGCTTTCGTCGGAGGTGTCGTAGGTGATCGGGGTGTATTTGAGGTTGTTAGCGCGGAAGTAGTCGGAGAGGTTCAGTTCGGTGGTAGTGCCCGCTTGGATGCAGACGGTCGCGCCGTCGAGTTCCTTGGCGCTGGAAACACCGACCGCTTTGTTGACCAGAAAACCCTGCCCATCGTAGTAGGTCACGCCAGTAAAGTTCAGCCCCATTGCAGCATCACGCGAACTGGTCCAGGTCGTGTTACGCGACAGCATGTCGACTTCACCGGACTGCAGCGCCGTGAAGCGCTCCTTGGCGGTCAGTGGGCTGTATTTGACCTTACTCGCATCACCGAACACCGCAGCCGCAACGGCACGGCAGATATCCACGTCGATTCCCTTGTACTCGCCCTTGGCATCGGTGTAGGAAAAGCCAGGTAGCCCGTCGCTGACGCCGCATTGCACGAAGCCCTTGCTCTTCACCGCGTCCAGGGTCGCCCCTGCCTGAGCCAAGCCGCTTGCGCCCAAAAGTGTCGCAGCACCAAGCACGGCCAGTGTGGATTTAACCCTTATCATCGAAACCTCCAGTTTGCTTTTATTCTTGTGGTCAGAGTCTTCCGCCTGGATCACAGGCTGCCGCTCGATACCTTTCGAGGGGGCGAAGAAGAAACTGACCTCAGTCTAGCCGCCGTTTGATTATCAGCAACTCCTCCCAACACGCCGCTTGCAGAAGTGCCGCTGACTTCCGGCGCATTGGGCAAATCAGACAAAGCAAGCGGCGTACCAGAACCCTGAAGGCCCCTTACGGGCCGCCGTGCGCTTCATTGCCGAGCTCAGTAAAGGTAACCTCGCCGCAGATTGCTGCATTTTTTCTCTGCGCCCGCACCAACCTGGCGCGTGCCGCCCGAACGGAGCCCAACATGAGTGACCCGCTGATCATCGAACCCGCAACTACCGCCGACGCGTGCGTCATCTGGTTGCACGGCCTTGGCGCCGACCGCTACGACTTCCAGCCAGTCGCCGAAGCGTTGCAGCAACGGCTGACGACGACACGCTTCGTGCTACCCCAGGCACCGACTCGCGCGGTCACTATTAACGGTGGCTGGGCCATGCCGAGCTGGTATGACATCCTCGCGATGAGCCCCGCTCGCGCCATCGACCAGGCGCAACTGGAACAGTCAGCGCAAAGCGTGATCGACCTGATCGAGGCACAGCGCGACAGTGGCATCGATCCCGCTCGCATTTTTCTGGCCGGCTTCTCCCAAGGCGGTGCAGTCGTCTACCACACAGCCTTCCTGCGCTGGCCCGGCCCTCTGGGTGGTGTCATCGCCCTTTCCACCTACGCACCGACCTTCAATCCGGACCTGAAGCTGTCGCCATTGCAGGCCGCGCTTCCGGTACTGGCGCTACACGGTGCGAGGGATGATGTCGTGCTGCCGGCAATGGGGCGTGCCGCCTATGACTGCCTGATACAGAACCAGGTGCAGGCACAATGGAAGGACTACCCGATGGCCCACGAGGTGGTACCCCAGGAAATTCGCGATATCGGCGAATGGCTGGCCGCTCGGCTGGATTGATGTACTCAGCGATAGTTGACCGACTGCAAAGAAAAAATGTGACGCTGCGCGCCTGTCTTGATTGGTGATTACAGCTACGCTTGGCATGGGTAGAACAAAACTCGATGCGCCTGCCGTTGTAGTGTTGCATCGCGGCCAGCAGAAGCCGACCTAGCCAGCCTTGAAGGGATGCGTGCGATAGTCATGACGAGGATGTCATCCGAGCGGATTGTGCAGCCATGAACCCGGCCAGCTGGCGGGTAGAAATGCAGCACCTCAGACAGGCGCGCCTGCTAGACCGAGTGGACGAACCCTGTCTGCGCCTGCTGCAGGAAGTCTTCGAGCCCTGCACGGCCATACCTGGCGAAATTCTGCTATCGCCGCACGTACATAACCACTATCTCTATCTGGTTCTTGGCGGTGAGCTGGCGGTCCATCTGGATTCGCTCGAAGGCAGCCCGGTTCGCTCAATTGGCCCCGGCGACTGCGCGGGTGAAATCAGCTTCATGGACGATCTGCCCCCATCGGCGTACGTACTGGCACTGGCGGATTCGGTCCTGCTGCGCGTGCATCGACGTTCGATGCAGTTGCTGACTCGCTCGCCACAGCTGATGCAGAACCTGGCTGAACTGCTTTGCCAGCGTGTGCGCCTGAGCGACCGCCTGATCATCAATAGCGAGCAAAATGCCAATATCGACAAGCTGACCGGCTCGTTCAATCGCCGCTGGTTGGAGCATATCTACGGTCGCGAGAGCGCCCGCTGCGCACTGGGCGGCCAACCACTTTCGCTCCTGATGCTCGACGTCGATCGCTTCAAAGAATACAACGACAAACTTGGGCATCTGGCGGGCGATCATGCGCTCTGCCTGGTGGTCAACACACTCGGCAAACTGCTGCGCCCAGCCGACAGCCTGGTGCGCTATGGCGGCGAAGAATTCGTGGTACTGCTGCCCGAGATGACCATCGGAGATGCGCGAAACGTTGCAGAACGGCTACGTCGCAGCCTTGAAGACGTCGCCTCGTTCCATTCGCCCATCGGCTTACTGCCGGGAGTGACCATATCGATTGGCGTAGCACCGATGCGATTGAACGATGATCTGGACAGCCTCATCAACGAGGCTGATCGCGCGCTCTACCGAGCCAAGGAACTGGGCCGAAATCGCGTCTGCGGTTGAAACAGCGCTGCGACCGACCATCCCTGAGCAAGTCTTCGCCGTATCTGCTTCTTGCATTACACTGGCGAGCAAACCTTACAAGACACAGACGAGAAGACCGTGCTCAAAGCACTAAAGAAGATGTTTGGCAAAGGCTCGAATCAGCCTGCGACCACCGAAGTTGAAATCAGCACCTCAATACACCAGGGCGCCAGCGACCCGGCGTACTTCGAAAAGGCCAAAACGCAACAGGATGATGCCCCCAAGGCCAGCCCCAGGCCGCGCCGTGAACGGGCAAGCAAGCCTGCCGCCCCGCCGGCGCCAGTCTGGAAGCTGGAAGATTTCGCAGTCGAGCCAGCCGAAGGCAAGACCCGGTTTCATGACTTCAAGCTCGCCCCCGGGCTTATGCACGCCATTCACGACCTTGGCTTCCCTTATTGCACACCGATCCAGGCTCAGGTTCTCGGCTTTACCCTCAAAGGCCGCGACGCTATTGGCCGGGCCCAGACCGGCACCGGCAAAACCGCCGCGTTCCTGATCTCGACCATTACTCAGCTGCTACAAACCCCACCACCTGCGGATCGATACATGGGCGAGCCACGTGCCCTGATCATCGCGCCGACTCGTGAGCTGGTCGTGCAAATTGCTAATGACGCGCTGAACTTGACCAAATACACCGGTTTGAACGTCATGAGTTTTGTCGGCGGCATGGACTTCGACAAGCAACTCAAGGCGCTCGAGTCTCGCTATTGCGACATCCTGGTAGCAACGCCCGGACGCCTGCTGGACTTCAATCAGCGCGGCGAAGTGCACCTGGATATGGTTGAGGTGCTGGTGCTCGACGAAGCGGATCGCATGCTAGACATGGGCTTCATTCCTCAGGTCCGCCAGATCATTCGCCAGACGCCCCCCAAGAGCGAACGCCAGACGTTGCTGTTCTCGGCCACTTTCACCGAAGACGTGATGAATCTGGCCAAGCAGTGGACCACGGACCCGGCCATCGTCGAGATCGAAGCGATCAATGTGGCCAGCGACACAGTCGAACAACACGTGTATGCCGTGGCAGGCAGCGACAAATACAAGTTGCTCTACAACCTCATTACCCAGAATGACTGGACCCGCGTGATGGTCTTCGCCAACCGCAAGGATGAGGTGCGTCGCATTGAGGAGCGCCTTACCCGCGATGGCATCAGCGCTGTTCAAATGTCAGGCGACGTTCCCCAACACAAGCGCATCCGAGCACTAGAAGGTTTCCGCGAAGGCAAGATTCGCGTGATGGTTGCCACCGATGTCGCCGGCCGCGGGATTCATGTCGATGGCATCAGCCACGTGATCAATTTCACCCTGCCGGAAGTCCCCGACGACTACGTCCACCGCATCGGCCGGACCGGCCGGGCCGGGGCCAGCGGCACGTCGATCAGTTTTGCCGGGGAAGACGATTCCTTCGCCCTGCCGGCGATCGAGGCATTGCTGGGTCGAACGATCAGCTGCGAAATGCCGCCTGCTGAGCTGCTGGCAGCTGTCCCACCCATGCGCTAAGCGCAGAAAACAAAAAGGCGAAGCAGGACCCGGCTTCGCCTTTTATGCACCTAGAGTCTAGTCTACGGATCCTGGCTCGCATTCGGCTAGTCGGTCGGACCCTGTTGCCAGCGATCGGCTGCATCCCGGTCGCTGCAGCGACCTTCGACCCAGCGTGTTCCCTCCGGGGTGTCTTCCTTTTTCCAGAAAGGCGCGCGGGTCTTCAGGTAATCCATGACGAATCGACACCCATCAAAAGCGGCCTCGCGGTGAGCGCTGGCGGCACCGACAAACACGATGGGCTCCCCCGGCTCCAAGCGCCCTACTCGGTGCAGAATCTCCAACCTGAGCAGCGGCCAGCGCCCAGCGGCCTCGTCGATGATCTTCTGCAGCGCCTTCTCGGTCATTCCCGGGGCATGCTCGAGGAACATTCCAGCAACATCGCGACCCTCATTGAAATCACGTACGTAGCCGACGAAACAGGTGACCGCACCAATACCGAGATTGGCCGCATGCAAGGCATTGAGCTCGACGCCAGGGTCGAATGGACTCTGTTGGATTCGTACGCCCATGGTCAGCCTCCCGTCACGGTGGGAAAGAACGCCACTTCATCGCCGTCTGCGAGTGGCTCGTCGAGGCTGCACAGCTCCTGATTGCGCGCGCACATCAGATTCTGCTCACCAAGCACCGCCCACTCGGCCCCGCGTTCCAGCAGTCGCAAGCGCAGGTCGTCGACCTGTTGCCAGGAGGCGTCCCATTCCAACTGTTCGGAATCACGGCCCAGAGCCTCACGATAACGCGCAAAAAACTGCACCTGGATCATGCTGGCACCTGCCAGTGACCACTCTTGCCGCCCAGTTTTTCTAACAGTCGAACACCCTCGATCACCATGCCCTTGTCGACCGCCTTGCACATGTCATAAATCGTCAGCGCTGCGACGCTCGCAGCGGTCAAAGCTTCCATTTCCACACCGGTCTGGCCCGCCAACTTGCAGCGCGCCTCGATCCTCACGCAATCGTCGCCTTCCGGCTGCAGGTCGAGCCGGATGCTGGTCAACAGTAAGGGATGGCAGAGGGGGATCAGTTCGTGAGTCTTTTTTGCTGCTTGAATGCCAGCGATACGGGCGACCGCGAAGACGTCGCCCTTCGGATGCCCGCCTTGCTGGATCATCTGCAGGGTTTCGGGAAGCATGCGAACCTTGGCTTCCGCAACCGCCTCGCGCGCCGTGACGGCCTTGGCAGTAACGTCGACCATGTTGGCCCGCCCTTGGGAATCGAGGTGCGTGAGCATTTCTAATCCTGCTGAGACTGTGAGGTCCCGCAGTTTAGCTCAGCTGGAAGCTGGAAGCTGGAAGCGAGCCCGTGCCATCGCTTCCTTCTAGGCCTTGATTGCTTGGAGCTGCTAACTCCAGCCTCCAGCAGTGTTACTACATATGGGCCTCGGCGTACTCGGCCAGGACCGAACGAGGAACGCCCTGCAAGGTGATGTGCATCCCGTGCGGGAAGTCCTTGAATCGTTCGGTGAGGTAGGTAAGCCCCGAACTGGTCGCGGACAGGTACGGCGTATCGATCTGAGCCAGGTTACCGAGGCAGACCACCTTCGATCCGCTGCCGGCCCGGGTGATGATGGTCTTCATCTGGTGCGGCGTCAGGTTCTGGCATTCATCAATAAGGATCAGGCTCTGCTGGAAGCTGCGTCCGCGGATGTAGTTCAAGGATTTGAACTGCAGCGGAACCTTTTGCAGGATGTAATCGACGCTGCCGTGAGTGCTCTCGTCGTCCATGTGCAGCGCTTCGAGGTTATCGGTGATCGCACCCAGCCACGGCTCCATCTTTTCCGCCTCGGTGCCTGGAAGGAAACCGATGTCTTCATCCAGGCCCTGCACGCTGCGCGTGGCGATGATGCGACGGTAACGCTTACTCACCACTGTCTGCTCGATGGCGGCCGCCAGGGCCAGGATTGTCTTGCCCGACCCCGCTGCGCCCGTCAGATTGACGAGATGAATATCCGGGTCGAGCAGTGCAAAGAGCGCCAACGCCTGATGGATATCACGCGGCCGCAGCCCCCAGGCCTCCTGATGCAGCAGGGGCTCCTGATGCATGTCGAGCAATAGCAATTCGTCGGCCTTGATGCCCTTGATCCAGCCAACGAAACCTTGCTCATCGAGAATGAATTCGTTGACGTGCACGGCGGGCAAGTTGTCGATCAACTGAACCCGATGCCAGGTGCGGCCATGCCCCTGATGGGTATCGACCTTGCTGACCCTGTCCCAGAACGACCCGCTGAGGCTGTGATATCCGCGGGACAACTGCCCGACGTCGTCGACCAGTTTGTCAGTGTGGTAATCCTCCGAGGCGACGCCGCAGGCACGCGCCTTGAGCCGCATATTGATATCGTTGGTGACCAACACCACCGGAACGCCCGCGCTGCGCCGCTGCAGATCGACGACCTGATTGATGATCTTGTTGTCGTTGAGGTCCTCTGGAAGCCCGTTTGAATCGGCGACTTTGCTCATCAGGATCGACAGGCTGCCGCACGGGCCGCTTTTTTCACGCTGAATGGGGACACCAAGTTCGACTTCTTCGGGGGTAGCGTCACCCAGCACCTTGTCGATCAGGCGGATCACCTGTCGACACTCTGCAGCCACGCTGTGCTTGCCGGTCTTGAGCTGGTCCAGCTCTTCGAGCACGGTCATCGGGATGGCGACCTGATGCTCCTGGAAGTTCAACAGCGCGTTGGGGTCGTGAATCAGAACGTTGGTATCAAGAACGTAAAGGGTGGGCTGAGTTGCGCGGGGTCTGCCGTAGTCATCCATACGCGATCACCTTTTCGGAGCCGGATCGACGGAGAGCCAAAGCGCTCCGCCGCAGAAAGAACCACCGTGCGCAAGGTGAGCGGACTTGGGTGGCAGGGGCTTGGGGCCACCCAGAGGCCGCCACCTGTGAGTGCAGGTTTCGGCGGTCTTGCTTCAGGTAATACCGCAAAAAAGATGACAGGAAAAAGTCTTTTTCAAACTGATGACGTTTTTTTATCGGAACGACGAATAGCGCTTGGCGCAGCCCGGAACCAGGATTAGTCTCGCTAATCACCCTGTGCGTTTTCGCCGCACCTGTTCACCTCCGCCGTCACGTGTACCAGTTCTGGAAACTCAACCAGCTGAGCCTTGTAACGATCGGCCGAGTACGGCTGATGAGTGACAACACTGACGATGCAACTGTATTGCGCACGCCCGACTCGCCATAAATGCAGATCGGTCACGTCGGTATCCGGCAGTTGCTCCAACCGTTCCCGCACCCGCCGCACCAGTGGATCGTCCATTTCTCGATCCAGCAGCGCCTTTGTCGTTTCACGCAACAAGCCTTTGGCCCAGATCAGGATCACGATCGCACCGATGATGCCCATCAGCGGATCTAGCCAACCCCAGCCGAAGTATTTGCCGCCCAGCAAGGCCACAATCGCAGCGACTGAAGTCAGGCCATCAGTCAACACGTGAATGAAAGCCGCATGGCGGTTCAAGTCCTTTCCTGGCGCGCTTGAATGATCGTGATCGTGATCGTGATCGTGGCCATGATGGTGGGGCTGGTCGCGTAGCAGCCAGGCGGACAGCATATTCACCAACAAACCGATCACCGCTACCCATAGCGCCTCGTCAAAACCGATCCGGGCCGGTGTCCAGAAGCGCATCAGCGACTCGCCAATCATTAGCAGGGCCACCATGACCAGCAATACAGCGCTGGCAAAACCTGCCAGCACCTCGATCTTCCAGGTTCCGAAGGCAAAACGCCGGTCGTACGCATAGCGTCGGGCGAGCAAGTAGGCGATCGCCGACATGCCAATCGCCACCATATGCGATGCCATATGCCAGCCGTCCGCCAGCAAAGCCATCGAGTTGAACCAATAGCCAGCGACGATTTCGGCGACCATGGCCAAGCCCGTCAGCAGCACAACAGCCCAGGTCTGTTTTTCTGCGCCCTTCTCAAGAGGACGATAGTCGTGCGAGGGCTGCCAGTGCGAGTGGTTGCAGTCGGTCATGTGTCCTCCTTCGTCAAATCACAGAAGAGCGTGCCCCCTCGCCCCGAGTCAAGGTCAACAACTAATCGAGGCCATAGCTGGAGCGACAACGGCTATACCGCCTAGAATCCGCGGACATTAAAGGAGACCGTTGCATGCTGATGGTGATTTCCCCAGCCAAGACTCTGGACTACGACACCCCACCGACGACCGAACGCTTCACCCAGCCCGAACACCTGGACCACGCGCAGGCGCTGATCAGCCAGTTGCGCGACATGTCGCCTCAGCAAATCGGCGAATTGATGCACCTATCCGACAAGCTCGCAGCGCTGAACGTGGCGCGCTATGGCAGTTGGGACGCGGCCTTTACACCGGGCAATGCCAAGCAGGCGCTCCTCGCGTTCAAGGGCGATGTTTACACCGGCCTGAACGCCAACGACTTCTCTGAAGAGGATCTCGATTTCGCTCAGCGCCACCTCCGCATGTTGTCCGGGCTCTACGGCGTCCTGCGACCGTTGGATCTGATGCAGCCCTATCGTCTGGAGATGGGCACGAAGTTGGCTAACCCTCGCGGCAAGGATCTGTACGCCTTCTGGGGCGAACGGATAAGCGAATGGCTCAACGAAGCACTGGCCGCACAGGGGGACGACGTCTTGCTCAACCTGGCTTCCAACGAGTACTTCGGCGCCGTGAAACGCAAGGCGCTGAATGCGCGGGTGATCGATGTCGACTTCAAGGATATGAAGAACGGCCAATACAAGATCATCAGCTTCTACGCTAAGAAAGCCCGAGGTTTGATGAGCCGCTATGTGATCAAGGAACGCATCAAGAAACCCGAACAGCTGACAAGCTTTGACTATGACGGCTATCGCTATTGCCCTGACAGTTCATCGCCCGATCATCTGGTATTTATGCGAGACGCTCAAGGCTGACTCCATCCAGCTGGCCGTGCCCCCTTCGCTGTCCTGGCGGGGGGAGCCCAGCCATCGCGCCTCCAGACGCGATCTACCCTGCACACCAGAGCTGAACCCGCCCGCCAATCACAGCGTACAGCGCCAGCAACCTGTCGCATCCTCTGCCCCCGTCAAAAACTCCCCGATCGACGGCACGCCAGCGGGGAACTATCCGAAGGCACCTGCAATCATAAGCGCGTACCGGCATTTCCAGGCGGAAAGGGACGTCGCACATGAACGTGCATTGGAATTCAAAACAAGGTTTTCAGCGTGTCAGCCAAGGCAGATCCGTGAGGTCGCCGGGCGTGTTCAAGAGAGAACAGACGGGCCGGATCAGCGCAGTGTCGGTACTTATCAACGACTATCAGGCGCATCAGCCTCAGGCAGGTAGAGCGCAGCTGAACGGCATGCCCACCTGCCAACTCAAGATTGTTCAGACGCTCGCAGGCGTCGACCCCGGAACCGCTATCAGCTCCGCAATATCAAGTGCGGCGCCCATCGACTACCAGGCAGCACCTCCCACATTCAGGCTCGGAGCACGCAGTTCGCCTAGAAAACAGTGGTCCTGTAGGACAACTGAACTTGACGGCACGCGGCACCTGAAGGCCCGACCAAGAAGCGTATGGCGAGCACAGACCTCTGGCCGCCCACATGGACAAGAAGAACTTCCCCTTCTCAACGATTCAGGAGAAACAACATGATTCCGGTCATCCTCTCAGGCGGCAGCGGTTCTCGACTCTGGCCTCTTTCGCGGAAGGCATTCCCCAAACAGTTCCTCGCCCTTACGGCAGAGCAGACACTGTTTCAACAGACCATCGAGCGCTTGGCCTTCGAAGGCATGCAAGCGCCCCTGCTGGTCTGTAACAAGGAACACCGGTTCATCGTCAAAGAACAGTTGGCCGCACGCAAGCTTCAAACTCAGGGCCTCATGCTTGAACCGTTCGGCCGCAACACTGCTCCGGCAATTGCCATTGCGGCGATGAAGTTGCTTGCCGATGACCGCGACGAGTTGCTTCTGGTGCTGCCGGCCGATCACGTCATCGAAGACCATAAAGCCTTCCAGCGCTCCCTAGCCCTGGCGACCAATGCAGCCGAAAATGGTGGCATGGTCCTGTTTGGTATCCCTGCCACCAGCCCGGAAACCGGCTACGGCTACATCAAATGCGATCACGAGGGACGTAACGGGCTGCCAGAAGGCGTCAACCGCGTCACAGAGTTCGTTGAAAAGCCGGATGAAGTGCGCGCTCAGGAATACGTCGATTCCGGCGACTACTACTGGAACAGTGGCATGTTCCTGTTCCGTGCCAGCGTTTTCCTAGACGAGCTGAAGAAGCACGATCCGGATATCTATGACACCTGCTGGGTTGCGCTGGAGCGCAGTATCAAGAACGGCGAAGAGCTGCTGATCGATCCAGCCACTTTTGCCTGCTGTCCGGACAACTCCATTGACTACGCGGTAATGGAAAAAACCGAACTGGCATGCGTCGTGCCCATGTCGGCAGGCTGGAGCGATGTTGGCTCCTGGTCATCGCTTTGGGATGTGCTGGAAAAAGACGAAAACGGTAACGTGACCAGAGGCGACGTGATCGTCGAAGACAGCCGCAACTGCCTGGTTCACGGTAACGGCAAGCTGGTAACCGTAGTCGGCCTGGATAACATCGTAGTGGTCGAGACCAAAGACGCGACCATGATCGCTCATAAGGACAAGGTCCAGGACGTCAAGAAGCTGGTGAACAAGCTCGACGCCATGAACCGCTCCGAAACGCAGAACCACTGCGCCGTTTACCGCCCGTGGGGCTGGTACGACTCGGTCGATATGGGTGGTCGCTTCCAGGTCAAGCGGATCTGCGTCAATCCGGGTGCGCAGCTGTCGTTGCAGATGCACCATCATCGCGCCGAGCATTGGATCGTCGTCTCTGGCACCGCCCAGGTGACCTGCAACGACAAGACGTTCCTGCTAACCGAGAACCAGTCCACCTATATCCCGGTGACGTCCATTCACCGCCTGGCCAACCCTGGCAAAATCCCGCTGGAAATTATCGAAGTCCAGTCGGGCAGCTATCTGGGCGAGGATGATATCGAGCGTCTGGACGACGTATATGGCCGCGCGCCGAATGATGTGGCCAGCCAGTCGGCTCGCTAACTAGATGTGGCAAAAAAAACCGCGCCCAATGAGGCGCGGTTTTTTTGTAAGCTCCTGCCGTGGATACACATTGCTAAACCAGCTGGCTGCTCGAGTTACTACCCCGACCGCAAAACGTGTTCTTACAGCTCAAACCTCTAGCCCGCCTTTAGCGATAACTTGCGCGGGTATGCTTCATGATATGACTCAATATTGCATTACTACCGGATAGTTTTACGGGCACGCTTGTTTAGCCTAGCCCGCTTGCAGTAATGTTTCCCCTACCTCACACACACTCAACCCGAGCCGGGCCTCATTCGAGCCTATAGCTCGCACCCCTTAGCGCGCCGCGCTGCAAATAGACCTATAACAAAGAGGCAAAAAAAGACGTGACAAAAGAAGAACTACGCGCCGAACTGGAGAAGCAAGCCAACCGTTTCCAGGCTGTGTATGGCGGGGAAATAACGACCTATGCCGCGCAGCCCGATCCCGAGCGGAAGCCATGGCGTAAAAAGCCGACCGTTCACGATCAGGTATTCAAGGCGGAGTTGCAGAAAATCGAAAAAGAGTTGTCAGAGCAAGCCGCTCAAGCCAAGTAATCCGCAGCGTTGTAAAAATCTGCACCGCACGCCCTGCCGTCAGCAGCAGCAGCTTAGCCATCGCAACTGATCGCTTCTGATCACCGCTTACCGCCCAACAAAGAGCCCAGAAGCCCCCGTGCCAACTGCCGGCCCAGCTGCGTCGCAGCCTGCCGCATTGCGCTCTTAAATACCCGCCCGGCAGCGTCACCCAGCGCATCGGTGACCTCGTTTCTTGACGTAGCGGCCTTCACTGGCGTTTGGTTATCGGAAGCCTGCTTCGCCCGTTCGAGCAATATCTCATAAGCAGATTCACGATCGACCGGCCTGTCGTAACGGCCTCTAAGGGGTGAATTGGCGATCAAGTCGTGTCGCTCGCGCTCAGTTAGCGGCCCGATCCGCGATTGAGGAGGCGCGACTGCAACACGCTGAGCCATCGACGGCGTGCCTCTGTCCTCGAGACCTCCGACCAGCGCTTCGCCGATCCCCAGCCCGGCCAAAGTGTCCAGAGACGAAAATGCCGGATTGGTGCGAAAACCTTCTGCTACCGCCCGCAGGGCTTTCTGTTCCTTGACCGTATAGGCTCTGAGCCCATGCTGCACGCGCAGGCCCAACTGAGCCAGCACATCGTCCGGCAGGTCCGTGGGGGACTGGGTGACGAAATACACGCCCACACCCTTCGAGCGAATCAGCCTGACCACTTGCAGCAACCTGTCCTGCAAGGCTTTCGGAGTGCCGTTGAAAAGGAGGTGCGCTTCATCGAAGAACAGCGCGAGCAGAGGTCGATCGGCATCGCCGCGCTCGGGAAGCTGTTCAAACAGCTCAGCCAGTAGCCACAGCAGGAAAGTCGCATAGACTTTGGGCGCCTGATGCACGAGCTGGCTGGCGTCTAACAGATGGATCCGCCCGCGCCCGTCGTGCGCTGGCTGCAAGATGTCCTCAAGCGCCAGCGCCGGCTCACCGAAGAGCGCTTCGGCTCCCTGCTGCTCCAGTGTCGCCAGCCGCCGCAACAGCGCCTGTGACGATGCACTCGTAAACAAGGCTGCATCGTCCCCGAGCACTTCAGGATGCAGTTTCAAATGAGCAAGCAACGACTTGAGATCTTTCAGATCGAGCAACAGCAGCGCTTCGCGATCGGCCACTTTGAATGCCGCATAGAGCGCCGCTTGCTGGCTATCGCTCAGCTCCAGCAGATTGCCTAGCAACAACGGTCCCATCTCGGTAAGCGTCGTCCGCAGTGGATGGCCACTCACGCCATGCACGTCCCACAAGACCACCGGGTACGCCTGGGGCCGATGGTCGAGCCAGGGCATGTTGGCGATCCGCTCGGCGATCTTTCCTTGCGGATCGCCAGCGGCACCCAGGCCACACAAGTCGCCTTTGATATCCGCCGCGAAAACAGCGACGCCAGCCTCGCTGAACTGTTCCGCGAGGCGCTGCAAGGTCACTGTTTTGCCAGTACCCGTCGCACCGGCGATCAGACCGTGACGATTGGCCAGATGCAGCGGGTGGACGCTGGGTTCGCCCGTCGCGTCAGCCCCTAAAACCAGGCGGCCTGTCTGTTTCATTGCAGCCTCACGAGCAGTGGATTGGTCTGCAGCCCTCGCTAGCCCGCCGGCATCGAGCTGCTGGGTTCAGCATCGTCAATTGGAGTGTCACCGGCTGCGCCATCGAGCGCATTCAGATGACGCTTCCAGAGTGTTTCGGCATCTGGAAAGTCAGTCCCCAGCTCAGGGCCCATCTGGTCAGGGTCGTAGCGCTGGGTACAACCACTACCGATAATCGGTGGCGCCTTCGCGCCAGCCTTGTCCAGTGGGTTGCTCATCTCGCCTCCGGCGCCAGTCGTGATGGATCAGTTGAATACCAGCGTCTTGTTGCTATGCACCAGTACTCGCTCTTCCAGGTGATAGCGCAAACCACGCGACAGCACCATCTTTTCCACGTCCTTACCCAGCCGAACCATGTCCTCGATGCTGTCACGATGGCTGACGCGCACCACGTCCTGCTCGATGATCGGCCCGGCATCGAGCTCTTCAGTCACGTAATGGCAAGTCGCACCGATAAGCTTGACACCCCGTAACGAGGCCTGGTGGTAAGGCTTTGCCCCGACGAACGATGGCAGAAAGCTGTGATGGATATTGATCACCCGCTGCGCATATTCCTCGCAGAGCTCGGCCGGCAGAATCTGCATGTAGCGCGCCAGTACGATGGCGTCGGCGCGTTGCTCGCGAACCAGGCGCGACACCTCGGCAAAAGCCTCGTCCTTGCGCCCCGGCTGGACAGGCACATGGAAATACGGAATGCCATGCCACTCGACCATGCTGCGCAGGTCGTCATGATTGGAGATCACACAAGGAATGTCGCAATCCAGTTCCCCACTGTGCCAACGATGCAGCAGATCAGCGAGGCAGTGCGACTCGCGGCTGGCCATTAGCACTACCCGCTTGCGCTGAGCTGAGTCGGTAATGCGCCATTCCATGGAAAATTCGCGCGCGATTGGCGCAAAGGCTTGGCGAAAGCCATCAAGATCGAACGGCAGCGAATCAGCGCGAATCTCGTGCCGCATGAAGAACCAACCACTCTGATGATCGGAATGGTGATTGGCTTCGGTGATCCAGCCATTGTAGGTCGCCAGGAAATTACCGACCTTGGCCACAATGCCGACGCCGTCGGGACAGGCGATAACCAGCCTGAATGTGCGCATTTTTAAGTTAACTCCGGCTTACCCATAAAGACCGGGCATTCTAGCGCAGCGAAGAAAACCACCACCATATTATTCAGCCAGGACCAAAGCATGGCCCGGACTGTCGCCCGCACGCGGATCGAGTCGCCCCTGTCGAGTGCAAAGAAACACTGCGATTAAGACCGTAATAATCGGAGGGCCAAGTTTCCGTTGGCCCCAGTGGGCAAAGGAAACACAACACCTCCAAAAGATAGGGAGCCAATTTTTATCAAATATCGAGACGGCATATTAAGCGTGACGGGATCCGTCGCGACCTTCGATTATGTGCAGTACTTCACCGATGCCAGGTTCAACTAGGCACTTCGAATCGCCCTGCAACCGCGATGAAACAAAGTAAGCAAAACTTTACCCAGGCCAACATTTACTTGTCCGCGGCAGCTGTCTATGATTGCTGTCACTTGCGTTCAAACCTATACCAAGGAAGTGACATGTCGCTGATCAATGAATACCGCGCTACTGAAGAAGCTATCAAGGAACTACAGGAACGCCTGAAGTCCCTGTCAGAAGATGACAAGCTAAAAAAGGAACTTGAGTTTGAAGGCAAACTGCGCGAGCTGATGGGCGAATATCAAAAGTCGCTTCGCGACATTATCGCTCTACTAGACCCGGATGCCCGTAGCAACAAGCCGCAGCGTGCATCCAAGGCGCCTGCCACAACCAAGCGCGCCCGCCGCGTCAAGCAGTACAAGAATCCGCACAACGGTGAAGTGATTGAAACCAAGGGTGGCAATCACAAGACGTTGAAAGAGTGGAAAGCACAATGGGGCTCCGACGAGGTTGAAAGCTGGGCCACTCTGTTGGGCTAAGTTTTACGCCACACCCCTAAAAGCCATCTGACGCAGCCTTGCTCAGATGGCTTTTTTGTTCCCTGACCAAGCATCTTCAGAGCATGTAACGTTCACGCAAGCTGCGAGCATGCAGCGACCATTGTTGCAGCAGACGTGCTTGTTCGGCTGTTGCCGATGGCAATAAAGCCAGCAACGCTTGCTCAAACTGCTCCAAGGTATTCGGTGCGCCAAATTCGGGCACCATCAGGCGTTGTCTAGAAAACGCTTGCCATTGCTGGACTTCGGCAGGTGATAGACACTCGGGAAAGTTTCGTGCTCGGTAGCGAAAATGCAGCTCTGGCAAGCGCGGGTCATCAAACGGTGGCGCGGCGTCACTCGCAAACGGCGGAGCGTTTCGTACTTGCTCACACAAACGCCGGTCACGCTCGCTGAAGAATCCGTCATATAACTGCTGCTCCGGATCCGACGACCCCACAAACGCATCCTCCTGATAGATGTCGGCAAGCTTCCAGCGCCATTCGGGTTCCCGCCCGCGTAATTCGGCCGCTCTCGACTCATAACATTGGATATCCAGTCCTAGCCGCTCGATATCTGAGTGGCGCAGCACGCTCATTGGCGCCAGCACTGGGCAGCGGTTCATGTGAACGAGTTTCAAGGGGATCGGAAGTTTCTCGCCCAAGTCCTCCCGACGAGTATAAAGCCGCTCGCGAATAGCCTCGGCCTGCTCCTCCCAAAGGGGCGTACATTCGGCGTTCAGGTCGCAGACAATCAACGCGTTACGGTTGCGAGGATGCCAGGCCAGCGGTAGTACCACCGATAGAAAATGACGCGCCGCGGAAAACCGACCCGATATGTGCACCATTGGTTTGAGCAGCTGGACTTGCTCGATCAGGGCATGCTTACGACGTAGCTTGTAGAGATAGTCGTAAAGCCGCGGTTGACGCTCACGAAGCAACCGAGCCAAGGCAATCGTAGCCCGCACATCGGACAATGCATCGTGTGCATTCAAATGTTCGAGACCGTTGGCTGCACTGAGCCGCTCCAATTTTAACGTGACCCGTCCCTCCTCTTCAGGCCAGACAACCCCTTCCGGCCGCAACGCGTAGGCGGTGCGCACTAGGTCAATGAGGTCCCAGCGGCTATTACCGCCCTGCCATTCGCGGGCATAGGGGTCGAAAAAGTTGCGATATAGGCTGTAGCGCAGCACTTCATCATCAAAACGAAGGCTGTTGTATCCCGCACCACAGGTACCCGGCACAGCCAGTTCATGGTGCAGCCGGGCCACGAACTCCGCTTCGCACAGGCCTTTTTCCGCTAACGTGGCGGGCGTAATGCCCGTGACCAGGCACGCGGCGGGATGCGGGAGAATGTCGTCACTCAAACGACAGTAGATGTTCAGTGGCTCGCCAATTTCTTCCAACGCCTCGTTGGTGCGAATACCGGCCACTTGCACAGGCCGATCGCAGCGAGGGGAGATGCCGGTTGTCTCGAAGTCGTACCAGAAGATGCTGGAGGTCAAGGGAGCTTCCTTCTCGATTGTCGCGTCCAGTCTAGCGCGCCAGACCGCCCTCAACGAATGGTCGAGCATTTGGTTCGAGTGGAGTTTCGAGACAGACCTGAGCAATCTGCCCGCATATCAATCGGAACTGCCAAACCGGTTAGGGCCGAAGACGCCGTTCGATGGTTTCATTCGCCGGGCGCGACATCGCCGGCCGTTGCTCGATGCGCGATGTGCGCATAGCATCCAGTCCCCCCACTAGCGAGCCTACGCCGTGACACCCGCCCTTTCAGCCACTACTGCATTGCTGGATAACACGCACCGCGTCGAAACGCCGGAAGGTATAGATTTGCTGCTCCATCCAGCCGGCCTAGTCCCTCGCGCACTGGCGTTTGCGCTGGACCTGTTAATAAGAGGCGCACTTCTGGCGGCTTTGGGAGTTGCATTTGCGTTGCTGGGCAAATTCGGCATGGGCGTTGGGGCGCTACTGCTGTTTATAGTGCAGTGGTGGTACATGGTGCTGTTCGAAGTGCTGAACCAGGGACGTACGCCGGGCAAGCAATGGCTGGGGCTGCGCGTCGTTCATGATGATGGCACACCGATCGGCTGGGCCTCTTCCCTGACCCGCAACCTTTTGCGTTTCGTCGACATGCTGCCTTTCGGCTACTTTCTCGGGTCGCTCTGCTGCCTCTGGCATCCATCGTTCAAGCGATTGGGCGACCTCGCCGCAGGAACGGTGGTCGTGTACCGCGAGCACAACATCAGCGCGCCCGCACTACCGGCGGCTGAAGCAGTCGCGTCGCCACTGCCCCTTACGCTGGCTGAGCAGCACGCCCTGATCGCCTTTGCCGAACGTCATTCGACGCTGTCTGCGGAAAGGCGCCTGGAACTGGCCTCCATCCTGGCCGAAGCGCTGCAGGTTGCGCCAGCGCAGGCAGAGACTCGAATTCACAGCATTGCTCGCAGTCTGGTGGGGCCGGCATGAAGCAGAGCCAGTTCGAAACCCGGCACCAGACTGAATGGCAGACGTTCGCTGAAACCCTCGCAGCATTGGAGCGAGGCAAAGGCAACCAACCTATATTGATCGCTGACTTTCCGGCGGCCTATCGAAGGCTCTGCCAGCAGCTGGCATTGGCGCAGTCTCGCGGCTACAGCATGCGCTTCGTCGAGCGCCTGCAGCTGCTGGTTCAACGCGGACACTATCAACTGTATCGCCACCGTAGCCCGCTGGGTGGTCGCTTGCTCGGCTTCTTTCTGGGTGGTTTTGGCAGGCTGGTTCGCGCAGAGTGGCGCTACCTGGCAGCCGCGAGTTTGATTTTCTACGGCAGTCTGCTGGGCATGGCCGGGTTGGTGCTGGCATTTCCGGAACTCGTCTATAGCCTGATCAGCCCCGAGCAGGTCGCTGAAATGGAAGCCATGTACGACCCCGACGCCAGCCGTCTCGGTCGCTTCGGCGAGCGTGGGTCAGCTGACGACTGGGTGATGTTCGGCTATTACGTGATGCACAACATTGGCATCGCGTTCCAGACCTTTGCCGGAGGCCTGCTGTTCGGCCTTGGCAGCCTGTTCTATCTGCTATTCAACGGCTTGATCATCGGCGCGATTGCCGGCCATCTGAGCGGAATCGGCTACGACCAGCCGTTCTGGTCATTTGTCATCGGCCATGGGGCTTTCGAACTGACGGCGATCACCCTGGCGGGTGCGGCCGGGTTGAAGCTGGGCGCTGCCCTCGTTGCACCTGGTCGCCAAACACGCAGCGAGGCTTTGCGCCTGGCAGCCGCTACGGCAGTGCAATTGATCGCAGGAGCCATATTATTCCTGTTGATTGCTGCCTTTATCGAGGCGTACTGGTCTTCGATGACTTATCCCTCAGCCCCGGTCAAATACGCCGTGGGCGCGCTGTTGTGGCTGCTGGTCGGCACCTATCTGACACAAAGCGGACGGCGATTCCATGCAGCTGAATGATGCCAGCATGGCAATTCGTCCTCGCACCGCCTGGGAGGCGCTGGATCTCGGCGTACTCCTGGCACGCCGTCATGCCGCACTGCTGATGCTCAGCTGGGCGCTGGTGACACTGCCGATATTCGCCCTGTTCAGCCTGTTGTTCTGGCAATACCCGACGCTTGCTTTGTTGCTGTTCTGGTGGCTCAAGCCGCTCTATGAACGACTACCGCTGTTCATCCTGTCGAGGGCGCTGTTCGGCGACACACCGACCCTGCGACAAAGCATCAGGGCGCTGCCGCAACTGCTGCGCTCCCAGTGGTTTGCCAGCGTGACCTGGCGCCGTTTCAGCGTGACTCGAAGTTTCGACCTTCCAGTGCTCCAGCTCGAGCAACTGACTGGCTCGGCCCGCCAGCAGCGCCTCGCTGTGCTGGGGCAACGAGACAGCCGGGCCGCATCCTGGTTGACCCTGGTCGGCATGCACCTGGAGATGGGGTTGTGGCTAGGTGCCCTCGCGCTGATGTACATGCTCATCCCACAGCAAATGCTGGCCGACTGGAACTGGCAGGACCTGCTCGGCATGAGCGGCGACTGGCTATGGCTCGAACACTTGTCCAACTTGATGTATGCGCTTGTGCTGGTGGTCTGGGAGCCGATCTATGTCGCCAGCGGTTTCAGCCTGTATCTGAACCGCAGAACCACCCTTGAAGCCTGGGATGTCGAACTGACGTTTCGCCGCCTGCAGGCGCGCGTGAAGACCCTACTCCCGGTACTGCTAGTAGGAATGGGGCTGTGGTTGCTGCCGGTGCCCAACGCGGCCCTGGCTGCGCCTGATGCAGACGAAACGATTCAGACGAAAGAGGCCTCCGGCCCACAAAGTGATCGCCTGCTCAAGCAGCCCTTGACCAGCAGAGCAGCCAGTGAGCGGATCAGTGAGTTGCTCGACCAGCCACCTTTCCGAAACCGCGAGACCGTTACCCGCTGGCGCTTCACTGAAGAGGCAGATGGCGAGCCGGGCTGGTTCGCGCGCTTGCTTGAACGGTTGCTACGTAGCGAGCTGATGGCACAGCGCCCCGACCGCCTGGCAAGCGTGATCGAAGCGCTCCTCTGGGCCGCATTGTTCGTCCTGAGCGGGTGGCTGCTATGGCGCTATCGGGACTGGATCAAGCTGTACGTGAACCCGCGTCAGACGTTGCGATTCAGGCAGCGGCAACCTGCGCCCTCCGCACTGTTCGGATTGGACGTGCAACCTGAAAGCCTTCCGCCGGACGTAATCGCCGAGGTGCAGCGGCTCTGGAGCGATCATCCACGCGAAGCGCTCGGCCTGCTCTACCGGGCTTTTCTCAGCCGCCTATTGCACGAGCGGCAGCTGCCATTGAAAAGCTCGCATACCGAGGGTGAAATACTCGAACTGCTGCGGCACGAGGCCCAGCCACAGCTGCTCGACTACGCCGAAGCCTTGACCCGCCACTGGCTTGGCCTGGCCTACGGGAATCAGCTGCCTCCCGCTGCGACTCGAGACGAGCTTTGCCAGCGCTGGCGCACTGTGTTTGGCAGTGAGGCCTCGCATGACTAGGCCGCGTCGTCTTTTGCTGCTGGTAGCGGGCGCGCTGCTGCTTGGCCTGATGCTGTTTTTTGCAATCAGCAGGGCGACCCCCTACGAAGAAACGATCGAGCATGGACCGGCGCCGGAAGTGCGCAGCAATCCGTATCTCGCTGCAGAGCGCTTCCTGACCGACCAGGGGCGTGCCGTCGAACATGCACAAGGCATCGGCGGGCTTACCGAAACCAAGGACAGTCGGCAGGTGCTTTTATTGCTTGGAGAGCGCAGCACCATGACGCTCGCCCAGGCCGAACGCCTGTTGCATTGGGTTGATAAGGGTGGCCACCTGGTGTTTGTCGCGGAGCGGATCTGGGACGAAAACGCCGGCAGCCGCGGAGACTTGCTACTCGATGCGCTGAACCTGCAGCAGCACGAAGCCAGCGAGAAACCCGACGACAGCCACGTCGCCGATGGTGCTGCCAACGCAGAGAAGCGCCCCGTGCTAACCCGCCTCTATCTGGAGAACGAAAACGCCCCCGCCTATCTCGCTTTCGACACCAACTATCACCTTTACGACGCCGGTGGCAGTGCGCATGCATGGGCCAACAGCGCCAGCGCGACGCACATGCTGCAACTGCGGCACGGGAGCGGCCTGATCACCGCACTCACCGACAGCTGGATCTGGCAGAACGATGCGATTGCCCAGTACGACCATGCCTGGCTGCTGTGGTATCTCACCCAGGACCGCGACGTGACGCTGATCTATCGCACCGACCATGACGGTCTGCTGCAACGGTTGCTGCGTTATTTTCCTGAAGCCTTGTCCGCCGCACTTTTGTTACTGCTGCTGGGCTGCTGGCACGCAGCGCAGCGCCAAGGCCCGCTGCTGGAACCCGCCAACCGAGGCCGCCGACAGCTTCGAGAGCATTTGCGAGGCAGTGCAGATTTTCTCTACCGCCGCGCCGGACAGCGGCACCTGATTGCCACCCTGCAGAACGACATTCTCCGTCAGGCTCAGCACCGTCATCCCAACCTGGTGGCGCTCGACCATGCGGGCCTGTGCAAGATCCTCGCGCAGCTAAGCAGAACTCCCATTGAAGCCGTTACCCATGCCATGCGGTCGTCGCAGGATAGAAAGATGAGTAATGCCGATTTCACCCGTCAGGTTGCCCGCCTGCAAAGCCTCAGGAATGCGTTATGAGCGATACAACACCGGAACCGAACGACGTGACTCCGAATACGAGCCCGAACACGCAGCGCCAGCGCGCCAGCCAACTTGCACAGACGCTACGCCAGGAGCTGCATAAAGCCGTCATTGGCCAACAGGACGTGGTGGACGGCGTGCTCACAGCGCTGATCGCGGGCGGTCACGTGCTGGTTGAAGGCGTACCGGGGCTTGGCAAAACACTACTGGTGCGGGCCCTGGCACGGTGCTTTGGTGGCGACTTTGCGCGCATCCAGTTCACGCCGGATCTGATGCCCAGCGACATCACCGGCCATGCGGTGTATGACCTGGCCAGCGAACAGTTCAAGTTGCGCAAGGGCCCGGTGTTCACCAACCTGCTATTGGCCGATGAGATCAATCGTGCCCCCGCCAAGACCCAGGCGGCGCTGCTGGAAGTCATGCAGGAGCGTCAGGTCACCCTCGAAGGCCGCGCCCTCGCCGCGCCGCAGCCGTTCCTGGTGATGGCCACGCAGAACCCCATTGAGCAGGAAGGCACCTATCCGTTGCCGGAGGCCGAGCTCGACCGGTTCATGTTGATGCTGCGCATGGACTATCCCCAGGCGGACGAAGAGTTGACCCTGGTTCGTCAGGTCACTCGATCAGTTCGCACCGACATTCTCGATGTCAGTGGGTTGCGGGTTTTGCTACAGGCAATGGATGTCCAGGCGCTGCAGAAAATTGCCAGTGACCTGCCGTTGGATGATCAGGTGCTCGACTATGCCGTCCGGCTGGCCCGAGCCACCCGCAACTGGCCTGGATTGGCGCTGGGGGCCGGACCACGGGCATCGATCGCGCTGGTGCGCTGCGCCCGCGCACGCGCCTTGTTGCGCGGCGGCGATTTCGTCGTCCCGGACGATGTAAAAGGCTGCGCCCTGGCGGTTTTGCGGCATCGCGTCAGGCTTTCACCTGAACTCGACATCGAAGGCACTTCGGTGGACCAGCTGCTCCAGCAGCTGCTCGAGCAGATCGCGGCCCCGCGGCTGTGACGCCAACCGGCCTGCGAGCCCTTCAATGAATCCGTCACGTCGATTGCTCTACGCCATCGCCGCCCTGCTCTGCCTAGGACTGTTGCTAGGTATCGCAGCGGCGCTCGGCAGCCCCCTGTTCACGGGTGCTCATACGGCTTGGTGGGGGTTGTTGCTGTGCCTTGGATTTGTGGCCACTGTCGACGCCTTGCTCCTGCGCCGCCTGCCCTCGCCTGAGCTGCGACGTGTGCTGGCTGGCAATCTCGCCTTGGGCCGTTGGCATGACGTTCAGCTCGAGATTCGACATCCGCAGGCGCAAGCCATGCATGCCGAGATTTTCGACCATGCGCCGGCCGGGCTCGACGTGCAGGAGTTGCCACAGCAGGTGCAGCTACCTGCGGGGCAGCACTGCCAGCTCAATTACCGCCTGCAACCGATGCGGCGCGGCCACTTCCATTTCCAGCACTGCGAGATTCGCTTGTTCAGCCCACTGGGGCTGTGGCGAGAACGCCGTCTGCTGCCACTGCAATCGCAGACCAAGGTATATCCCGACTTCACCCAGCTGCACGGTGCACCCTTGATGGCGGTGGACCGCTGGCTGAGCCGCCTGGGTGTGCGCCAGCAGCCAAGGCGGGGGCTTGGCATGGACTTCCACCAACTGCGCGAATTTCGGGAAGGCGACACCCTGCGCCAGATCGACTGGAAGGCAACAGCCCGTAAACGCGCACCCATCGTTCGCGAATATCAGGACGACCGCGACCAGCAGATTCTGCTCATGCTTGATTGTGGCAGGCGCATGCGTAGCCAGGACGGTCCGCTCACGCACTTCGATCATGCACTCAATGCCAGCCTGCTGTTGGGGTATGTCGCCCTACGCCAGGGTGACGCTTTGGGTCTTTACACCTTCGCCACCGAGCAACGGCGCTTCTTCGCTCCAGCCAAAGGCCAGACGCAACTCAACGCGTTGCTCAATGGCGTCTATGACCTGGCCAACACGCAGCGACCAGCCGATTTCGCATTTGCCGCCAACGATGTGCTGACGCTGCAGAAACGCCGCGCGCTGGTGATCATCCTGAGTAACCTACGCGACGAGGACGACGAGACACTGCTCGGCGCCGTCCGACAGCTTTCCCGTCGCCATCGGGTACTGGTCGTGAGCCTGCGCGAGCCGGTTCTAGACAACCTGCGTCAGCAACCTGTCCGCAGCTTTCAGGACGCCCTCGATTATTGCGGCACGCTCGACTACCTCAGCGCTCGGGGCCGGCTTCATGAACAGCTTCTCGCCCACGGCGTGCCAGTGCTCGATGCCCGCCCGCACGAGCTGGGGCCAGAACTGATCAGCCGTTATCTGGCGTGGAAGAAAGGGGCTGTGCTGTAACCAATGTGTGCTCACTTTCAAGCAGAAAGCGCTTGTGCCTCGCACAGCTGGCCGTAGTGCAGATGGCGTTCAGGTACCTTGGCAGCAATCCTGATCGGCGGCCTTGTTTCCGGCTGACTCGATACGTGGCAGTCGCGCCGGTGGAATGTGCTGCATGGGACGAAAGCTGAAGTAGTGGTGCAGCGCATCGATCATTTCGCGAATTTCACGGGGCGGTGAGACAAATACGAAACCTGAATCGAAGCTGCCGGGCGTAACGTCTTCGCGTGACCAGCGACAGATCGCACTGAAATCGACGTAGCGCAGCTGGCTATGCTGGCCCGGAATTTTCAGACGCATATCGAAACGTATGTCAGTCATCATCGGATAGGGGCTGATGAGCATCAGCCCGGACTCGGACAGGTTGCCAATGAAACCCAACGGCTTTTCCGTGAAACGGTTGAATACGTTGAGGTAATACGGCAATTGATGCCGTTGAATACTGCGTTGATTGTGCATGTCCATCGATTGCGGGCCTGCCGCCAAGTTTTATCGCTGCCGCCGTCTCCGGCCACTCAGCTGCAGTTCTGACTAATACGACTGGCCAACTGCCGCCGCGCCGCCCCTATTTCTTCATCACTGTAGTAGACGCGCTCACCCTTTGCATCGGCACTGAAATAGCGCCCGCCATGAGACAGGCGTGACAAACGGTTTTGCAGCTGCTGGCATTCGCGCTCTCGTTGCGCCTGCCTAGCGCTCGCCGCCACATTGGCCGCCTCCTGCTCTTCGCGACGAGCCTCGAAGAAGCGCTCCGTGCGCGCCTGGCGCTCGCGGGTCGCGTCGTCTCTATCGATCACCTGCGGCCGAACCTCGACCGGCTCCGCACCCGGCTGCGGCTTCGCGCTGAAATGCACATTGCCCCCGGGATCAACCCAGCGGTAGATATCGGCGACCGCCAGAGGGGCCAACAAAACGCTGACTATCAGTACTGCGATACGCATGGGGTCCTTCCCTGCCGGTCTGTTAGCCGGCGTCGTGTCAGGGTTTGACGGCGTGGATCACCACCCGTTCCTCCGGCTCATAGTGCCCCAACTGACGCAGCGTCTCCAGCCTGGCACGACTGCGAAAGGCGTATTCGCTGGCTGGATAGCGCGACTGAATGAACTGATAGGTCTGTGCCGCGTCGACAAACAGCCCCTGACGCTCCAAGCACTGACCGCGCAACAGCGATATCTCCGATTGTAGATTATCCCGTGGTCGGCTGCGCCGCTCGGCCTGGGAGAGTTCGAGCATGACTTTGTCGCAATCACCCAACTCGTATTGCGTATAGGCCGCGTCGAGATGGCGATCAAGGGCATTTCTGCTGCTGCAGCCTACGCTGAGGGTGGCCAGAACAAGGATAAACAGGGTGCGCATGGGTGACTCCTCCGATGCCGAATTATCGACCGTCGTTGCGAAAACTGCAGTCCATCCGTCCAGCTAAATGTCCATTGCGCGCATCTCCAAGCTCTGCCGAAAGAGTAGTGCAGCCCAACGATGACTACAGCCGCCCGGCATAGTAGCCTCGCGGCCATTCTGAAAAAGGAGCATTGAATGACTTCGCGCCGTACCAAAATCGTCGCCACGCTGGGTCCAGCCAGCAGTTCACCTGAGGTGCTGGAAAAAATGATCGTCGCCGGGCTCGATGTGGCCCGCCTGAACTTTTCCCACGGGACGCCAGATGAGCACCGCGCCCGGGCGCAGCTGGTACGGGATATCGCCGCGAAGCACGGTCGATTCGTTGCGCTGCTGGGTGACCTGCAAGGACCGAAGATCCGTATCGCCAAGTTCGCCAACAAGCGCATCGAACTGGCTGAAGGCGACAGCTTTCGCTTCTCCGTCACCCACCCCCGCGACGCCGGCACCCAGGAAGTGGTCGGCATCGATTATCCGGATCTGGTGAAGGACTGCAGTGTTGGCGACGAACTGCTGCTGGACGATGGTCGCGTGGTCATGCGCGTGGACAGCAGCACGGCCGATGAGCTGCACTGCACCGTACTGATCGGCGGGCCGCTGTCTGACAACAAGGGCATTAACCGTCGCGGTGGCGGCCTGACCGCGCCGGCATTGACTGCCAAGGACAAGGCCGACATCAAGCTGGCCGCCGACATGAATCTGGACTATCTCGCCGTCTCTTTCCCGCGTGACGCGGCTGACATGGAGCTGGCTCGGCGGTTGCGTGACGAAGCCGGCTCCAGCGCCTGGCTGATCGCGAAGATCGAGCGCGCCGAAGCCGTGGCCGATGACGAAGCGTTGGATGGCCTGATCCGTGCCAGTGACGGCGTGATGGTCGCGCGTGGCGACCTTGGTGTGGAAATCGGTGATGCCGAGTTGGTGGGCATTCAGAAGAAGATCATTCTGCATGCGCGCCGCAACAATAAGTTGGTGATCACCGCGACCCAGATGATGGAGTCGATGATCCAGAACCCGATGCCGACCCGCGCCGAAGTGTCCGATGTAGCCAATGCCGTGCTCGACTACACCGACGCGGTGATGCTTTCAGCTGAAAGCGCTGCTGGCGAGTATCCGGTCGAAGCGATCAAGGCCATGGCGCGCGTGTGTGTCGGTGCCGAGAAGCATCCGACCAGTACCAAATCCGGCCATCGCCTGGGTCAGCGCTTCGAGCGCAGCGACGAAAGCACGGCGCTGGCGGCGATGTACACGGCGAATCACTTTCCCGGCGTCAAAGCGATCATCAGCCTGACCGAAAGTGGCTACACCCCGCTGATCATGTCGCGGATTCGCTCGTCGGTACCGATCTTTGCCTTTTCGCCCCATCGCGAAACCCAGGCCCGAGTCGCCATGATCCGCGGCGTGCAGACCATTCCCTTCGATCCGGCGGCCCTACCCGCTGACAAGGTCAGCCAGTCGGCAGTGGACGAGCTGCTCAAGCGCAACATCGTCAATGTTGGCGACTGGGTGATCCTGACCAAGGGCGACACCTATCACGGCACGGGCGGCACCAACACCATGAAAATCTTGCGTGTAGGCGACTCCCTGACCTGATCAGCGCGGCGCGCCAGGTACCGCCTGGCGCACCTTTTCCCTAGCGAGGTCAATGCCTCCGAACCCTTTTAAACTCCGGACTGACGCGTAAGAAAAGCGTCACTCAGTATCTGCCCCCGCGGCAATCCCGCCAGAAACATGCGCTTGGCGCAATCTTCGACAAAAGCCCTTCCACCACAGATCAGCGCAATCTCCTGGCGTGACGTGGCCTGCAGCGACTGAAGGCGGCTGCCTGCCTGCTCCCAATCGACGCATTCAACGCTCAGGTTGCCATTTAGCTCCGCAAGATTCTCAAGCGGTTCTCGCAGATAGGACCCGCCCCGGCAGAAGTGCAGCAGCCTAATCGGCCCCTGGTGCCCTTGTTGCAGTGCTTCGCGCACCAAGCTCCAAAGCGGGGCAAGTCCCGTACCGGCGGCCAACAACAATAAAGGTCTCATGTGCCACTCGGGCTCGTAACGCAGCGCCCCCGTATGCAGTTGGCCCAGGCGCAGACTGTCACCAACGGTCAGGGTGCGAGCTGAGTTGCAGAACGCACCGCTGTGCCGGCAATCGAGGTGAAACTCAAGCCAATGCTCATCCCAAGGCACGCTCGCCAGCGAATAGGGCCGGGCGACTCCATGGTTGTTCCACAACAGCGCGTGCTGGCCTGGGTAGTAGCGCAGCGGTCGCTCAGGGATCAAGCGCAATCGCAGAACTCGATCATCTAGCCAGTCGAATCCTTCTACCCGTGCCGGAAGCCCCTCGCGCGCAGGATCGAACGTTGCTACATCAAGATTTCCGGTCACGCTGCACTGGCACGCGAGCCTCCAACCCTCCAATCGCCGGGCCGAGTCGAGTGCCTGCGGGCGTGCATCCTGTGGTTCGCCCTCCAGGCAGCGCACCAGGCAGGCATGGCAACTGCCCGCACGGCAGCTGAACGGCACGTTCAAGCCGGCATCATTGAGCGCATCGAGCAGATTGCTGCCGTTCGCCACTCGCCAAGTCCGCCTACCGTGGGTGATCTCAGGCATTCACCGTCGCCCAGCTGGTCTCGCACCGATTCCGACCGTTGCCCTTGGCCCGGTACAGCGCGTCGTCGGCACGCTGCAAAGATTCGTCCAGATCATCGCCTTCATGAAGCAGAGTCAAACCAACGGAAAGGCTCAAATGACCGGCCTGCATATTTCCCTCCGGCGGCTGGGCATTGGCGAAGGCCTCGCGCAAGCGTTCGCAACAAGCGCGGAATTGCTCGGCATCGGTGTTCGGCAACAACAGAACGAACTCTTCGCCCCCGTAGCGGGCGAGTATGTCGTCGTCTCGCAGGCAGGAGCGCGCCACGGTCGCAAAGGTTTGCAAAACACGATCGCCCACCGCATGCCCGTGCAGATCGTTGATCCGTTTGAAGTAGTCGAGATCGATCAGGGCCAGGCCAGACTGATGCCCCGCCCGCAGCCGGCTCAGCTCGGATTCCGCCTTACGCAGGAAATGCCGACGGTTGTAGAGACCCGTCAGTTCGTCGGTCGAGGCCAGGTCTTCCAGCTGTCGCATCATGCCGCGCAGCGTTTCTTGATGCGCCTGCAGGGCAAAGCGGCGCTGACGCATGCGTTGACGCAACCTGTAGACATAGCCGACGAACAAGCACATCCAGACCAGAGTCACCAGCAGCACGCCGGTTTGCAGCAGTGCCGTCTGCGGGTCGTTCAGGTAGCCCATTTGCGCGTCGAAGAACACCATGCCGACGAAGCTGAACAGTGCTAACACGGCGTAACGGAGGAAGTTTTTCGGTGGCAGAAACACCGCGAACATCAGCACCAGTACGTACAGCACCAGCAGCGATCCACGGTTGTCGCCGAGATTGAACAGAAAGAAGGTCAGCCAGACCAGGGCAACCAGCACCTGTGGCTCGGTCAGGCTGGGGTCGCGAAAGCGCAGGTTATGGCCTCGATAGAAAACCCAGAAAAAGATCAACTGGCTGGCCGCAATCATCACCGAACCCGCGATTGCTGTCTCGACCGGCGCCTGATAGAAGCCCGCAGCCACAGTGATCCAGGTAAGCAGCAACGCCAGACCGTAGGTGGCGGCCGCCATGCCGAAGCGCTTGGTCACCAGTAACTGCAGCGCTTGCTGTTCGCTCTCGTCACGACTGGCGCGCATGGAATCCTTCCCATAGTGGCAATTCGTCACACTTTACGCCGGCCCTTGTAAAAAACCTATACGCAGTTGTGTTGGGCAAGCGAACTATCACCTTAAACAGGGCCGTCGTTATTGCCATCGCGCCAATGCCGAGCCGATGCCTCAGCCCTTCGCGCAACGCCCAATCGCAGGCAGCGTCATACCAGTTTCCCCTGTGCATCCCTTCACCTTTGGTCCGTCTGTGTTCACTGCTCTACGGCAGGTTATACTGCCGCGCATTTTTACCTAAGCGTGTCGGTCGTTGTCTCGATACGCGCTGTTTCCGCCCCGCCAAGAGGACGCGCTGCATGACCGTGATCAAGCAAGACGACCTGATACAAAGCGTTGCTGACGCTTTGCAGTTCATCTCCTACTACCACCCCGTCGACTTTATCCAGGCGATGCACGAGGCCTACCTGCGTGAAGAGTCACCGGCAGCCCGTGATTCCATGGCGCAGATCCTGATCAATTCGCGGATGTGCGCCACCGGACACCGCCCGATTTGCCAGGACACCGGCATCGTTACCGTATTCGTGCGCGTGGGTATGGACGTACGCTGGGACGGCGCAAGCATGAGCCTGGACGACATGATCAATGAAGGCGTCCGCCGTGCCTACAACCTGCCGGAGAACGTTCTGCGGGCTTCGATCCTCGCCGACCCCGCAGGTTCCCGTAAGAACACCAAAGACAACACGCCGGCGGTCATCCACTACTCCATCGTTCCGGGCGACAAGGTCGAAGTAGACGTAGCGGCCAAGGGTGGCGGTTCGGAAAACAAGTCGAAGATGGCCATGCTCAACCCGTCCGACTCGATCGTCGATTGGGTGCTGAAGACCGTGCCGACCATGGGCGCCGGCTGGTGCCCGCCGGGCATGCTTGGCATTGGCATCGGCGGCACCGCCGAGAAAGCCGCGGTGATGGCCAAAGAAGTGCTGATGGAATCCATCGACATCCACGAACTGAAGGCCCGCGGCCCGCAGAACCGCATCGAAGAGCTGCGTCTGGAGCTGTTCGAGAAGGTCAACCAACTGGGTATCGGTGCGCAGGGCCTGGGCGGCCTGACCACCGTGCTCGACGTGAAGATCATGGATTACCCGACCCACGCTGCGTCGCTGCCGGTGTGCATGATCCCCAACTGCGCTGCCACACGCCACGCCCACTTCGTGCTCGACGGCTCTGGTCCTGCTGAGCTGACGCCGCCGCCACTGGACGCCTATCCGGAAATCGTCTGGGAAGCCGGCCCGAGCGCGCGTCGCGTCAACCTCGACACCATCACGCCGGAAGAAGTGCAGAGCTGGAAGCCGGGCGAAACCGTTCTGCTCAACGGCAAGATGCTCACCGGTCGCGACGCCGCGCACAAGCGCATGGTCGACATGTTGAACAAGGGCGAAGAGCTGCCGGTGGACCTTAAGGGTCGCTTCATTTACTACGTCGGCCCGGTCGATCCAGTCGGCGTCGAGGTGGTTGGCCCCGCCGGCCCGACCACCGCGACGCGCATGGACAAGTTCACCCGTCAGATCCTCGAGAGCACCGGCCTGCTGGGCATGATCGGCAAGTCCGAGCGCGGCCCGATCGCCATCGAGGCCATCAAGGACAACAAGGCGGTGTACTTGATGGCGGTCGGCGGCGCGGCCTATCTGGTCGCCCAGGCGATCAAGAAGTCCAAGGTGCTGGCGTTCGCCGAACTGGGAATGGAGGCGATCTACGAGTTCGAAGTGAAGGACATGCCGGTCACCGTCGCGGTCGACACCAACGGCGAATCAGTGCACATCACCGGGCCGGCGATCTGGCAGAAGAAGATCGCGGAAAACCTGGCTGTAGAGGTGCAATAACCGATTGCGCCAATAGAAAGCCCGGCGCATTGCCGGGCTTTTTGCTTACAGGACGCCAGTTGCAGCGCTAATCATCAACTAATCACGCCGGCTCCGGCGCAGCTGAACGAATAACCCCTCAACTTTTGCCCGCGCCCATGGCGTCTTGCGCAAAAACGTCAGACTCGACTTGATACTGGGGTCGCTCTTGAAGCAGCGGATATCGACCCGCTCCGCCAGCCCTTCCCAGCCATAGTGAGCCTGCAGCTCGACGAGTATCGACTCCAGCGTCACGCCATGGAGCGGGTCTTGGGGTTGGGACATTGCGGCCTCGGAGCTTGAGCAGGCAGCGCCTGCGGGTAAATAAAAAGGCCCGCCGGAGCGGGCCTTCGAACGGAGCGGCATATTACAGGCTGATGCGGGTCCCGAGCAGCTCCAGGAATGCTGCCAGCCAAGCGGGGTGCGCCGGCCACGCCGGAGCGGTCACGAGGTTGCCCTCGGTATGCGCCTCGTCGACACCGATATCGACAAATTCACCACCGGCCAGCCGAACCTCCGGCGCGCAGGCGGGATAAGCGCTACACGCACGCCCGCGCAGCACATCAGCGGCAGCCAGCAACTGAGCGCCGTGGCACACCGCGGCAATCGGCTTTTTCGCCTCACCAAATGCCTTCACCAGTTTTATCACCTGCTCGTTGAGCCGCAGGTACTCAGGCGAGCGGCCTCCCGGCACCACCAATGCGTCATAGTCCTCAGCGCGCACCTCGGCGAAATCGAAGTTCAGCGCAAAATTATGGCCGGGCTTTTCGCTATAGGTCTGGTCGCCTTCGAAATCGTGGATCGCTGTGCGCACGGTGTCACCAGCCTTCTTGTCCGGGCAGACCGCATGCACGGTATGACCGACCATCTGCAGCGCCTGAAACGGCACCATGGTTTCGTAATCTTCGACGTAGTCACCGACCAGCATCAGAATTTTCTTCGCAGCCATCAGAACGCTCTCCCTTTTCAGTTGGACACTTTATAAACGGCTCGGCCCGTGCCGTCAGCCGCTTCGGTTGAAAATATTGATCACGAGCCGGTCGAGCAGGCCCCACAGCCGCTGATACATCCGCAGGTAAAGGGGGCGCGCGTGCCACTGATGCAGGTCGATCTCGAGGCTCTGATTGAAGTCGTGCTCGAAGCTCCTGGCAACGTCGGCGCTTAGCTGCGAGTCGACCGCTTCCAGGTTCGCCTCAAGATTCCAGCGCAGATTCCAATAATCGAAATTGCACGAGCCGACACTCACCCAGTCATCGACCAACACGAGTTTCAGGTGCAGAAAGTGTGGCTGATATTCATGAATCCGCACACCCGCGCGAAGCAATCTTGGATAGAAACGCTGCCCGGCATAGCGCACGGACGGATGGTCGGTGTTGCGGCTGGTCAGCAGCAGTCGAACCTCGACGCCGCGGCGAGCCGCGCGCATCAGCTCCCTCCGGACCTTGCCCGTCGGCAGAAAATACGGAGTTGCCAGCCAGATACGCCGCTCAGCCCTTCGCAGATTGCGCAACAGGCTGTGGAGAATGTCTCGATGCTGACGCGCAGCGGAATAGGCCACTCGCCCTGCTCCGTCGAGCGCATCGGGCGCGGCGGGTATCTTCGGCAGCTGCCGAGGCAACGGCAGCTGCCAGATCCGCCGTTTGAGGCACAGGGTCCATTGCACATCGAACAGGCGCTGCCAGTCCTCCATCACCGACCCGCTGATTTCCACCATCGCCTCATGCCAATGCTCGTCCGGCTTGTCCGGATTCCAGAACTCGTCTGTCGCACCGGCGCCTCCAACAAAACAGCACAGATCATCGATCAGGATCAGCTTGCGGTGATCGCGATGAAGGTTGCGGAACTTCAGCTGTAGCTTGAGCGGGTTGTATTGGCGCAGGTCGACCCCTGCGTCGAGCAGCCGCTGACGCGTCTTCTGCCCGAGTTTCAAGCAACCGAAGCCATCGAACAGGCAGCGCACGCGTACACCACGCCCGGCTGCGGCAATCAGGGCGTCGACGAGCCGATCGGTACAGAGCCCGTCCTCGACCAGATAAAGCTCGATATCCACACGCTGCTGCGCAGTATCGATACGCTGCAATATCTGTGGAAAAAATTGTGGGCCGTCGAGCAGCAACCGAAAACGATTACCTTCGCGCCATGGAAACACCTCGCCGGCGAGCATCACGCTTGCATGCCTCGGGCAGAGCACGCGGGGAAGCAACTACGGATACAGCTGGAAGCCATTGAAATCCTTGTCCGGTAAACACTCAGGCACGGAATGTACCTCGCCAGGATCAGCGGCTCCTGTCGTAAGCCGTGATGGCACGCCTGTTATAGGTTCGCGCCGCCGTGCAGAGTTCCCGCCTCGGTGGCTTTATCGCATCGTTCAGTCCCGGTCACACTGAGGCGTCAGTGCGAAAGCCGCCGCTGCCTTGTCCAGCCGCTTGGCCTGTGCCTGACGCGCCAACTGCAATATGCCGCGATCGCGCTGCCATAGCTCGGTCCAATGGCCCGGACCCTCATTGAGGGCCGTATCCAGCGCAGGTAAGGTTGCGGCCCATTGTGCATCGAGCGCAGCCAGCAACAGCTGCGTCGAAACCTCAGCAGGCGGCAGGCGCGATACTTCGGCTGCCGCCGCCAGCAGACCGATCAACCTGAGCTGCAGCGCCTGCGGCCATGCGCACTCCAAGGCGATTCCATACAGCCAGCTGACCATGGCGACGAGCACGTACAGGTCTTCCAGCGTGCGAAACGGCTTGACGTAGTCGTCCCAGCCGTCACCCGCCAACCGCTGACATGGCACCCGCTCGAGGCGCAAGCGCCCATGCACGATATCCGGTACCAGCGGCAGCGGCGGCATGTCCTCGATAGTCACGCCCCGATCACCGGAACCCACGACGCACAGGCTGAGCCTTGCCGGCTCGCCTGGCGCCTCGTCTCGTGCCGGAACCAACAACCAGGCCGCCGCTGATCCAGCAATGACGAAGTCCTTGCTGCCGGTAAGCGTCAATTTATCCAACCGAGTCTGCATATCCGCCGGGCGCAGCTTACGCTGCTCGGTCGCGCATAGCGCACCGATACCCGCTGGCGCCGACGGCCAGAGCCGTCGCAACGCGGCCTGATAGCCGACCAGAAACTCCAGACCAGGCGTGGCGGCTTGACGGCCGCCGCGCACCGCCAACTCGAACGGGTCACCGCCTCCATTGGCCTGTACCTCGCAAAACCAATCGTCCAGCGCCGCAGGCTGCGGCAAGCGTTCAATCGGACCAAGCACAGTGTGCCAAGACATCGGTTCTCTCCAGCAGATTCGCTTGGTTCTGGGGGCTTGAATGCCGTCATCCAAGCATCACGGATCCGTAACAACCGTGACACCGCCCCTGCCTAGCCTCTGGCATCACGGACTGACGGAACGCCAACCATAACAACCATGCGCTCCGGACGCATTGCCACTGCCAGGCTGACCAGGAGATCGAGCATGACCACCATTGCCTTCCCCCGCGTGACGCGACAACTGCAGGCGGTACGCCTGCTCGGCGACGATGCATTACGTGAGGCTCAGGCGCTGCGTTATCAGGTATTCAACGGCGAGTATGGCGCTCAGATGCAGGGCAGCGAGGCCGGTTTGGACAGCGATGAGTTTGACGCTTACTGCAGCCATATCGGTGTACGCGACTCAGGCAGCGGGGAGCTTGTCGCAACCACGCGCCTGCTCGATAACCAGACGGCGCGTGGATTGGGACGGTTCTACAGCGAAAACGAATTCAACCTACAAGGCCTGGCGAAACTTGAAGGGCCGATCCTGGAGATTGGCCGGACCTGCGTTCATCCGGCCTACCGCAACGGCGCGACCATCGCCGTGCTCTGGGCGGAACTGGCTGAAGTGCTCAACCAAGGTGGCTATCGATATCTCATGGGCTGCGCCAGCATTCCAATGCGCGACGGCGGCGTCCAGGCCCAGGCCATCATGCAGCGACTGCGCGAACGTCATCTTTCGACGGAGCTGCTACACGCATGCCCTAAAAACCCGCTACCAGCGCTGGCGTTGCCCGACAACGTCATCGCTGAGACACCTGCGCTGCTCAAGGCGTACATGCGACTGGGTGCAAAGATCTGCGGTGAACCTTGCTGGGATCCAGATTTTCAGGTCGCAGACCTCTTCATTCTCCTCAAGCGCGACGAGCTGTGCCCGCGTTACGCCCGGCACTTCAAGGCAGCGGTCTGAATGCGCAGGATCAGGTTGTATTTTCGTCTCTTGAGATTGGCCATGGTGATTCTCTACGGCCTGGTACTGGCCTGCAGCCTGAAACTGCGCACGGTGCTGGGCTTTAATCCCGCTCAAGCTGCGCGTCAGCAGCTGTGCCGTTCGTTTCTGGGGCGGCTCGCAGCGGCATTACCATTTCAGGTTCGTGTGACAGGCGATTTGCCAGATAAGCCGATGTTGTGGGTCGCCAACCACCTATCGTGGACCGACATTCCCCTGCTGGGCCTGCTGCAACCGATGACCTTCCTCGCCAAAGCCGAGATCCGTCACTGGCCGGTGATTGGCTGGCTGACAACCGAGGCTGGAACCCGCTTCATCCAGCGCGGCGGTAGCGACAGTACGTTGCTCAGCCAGCAGATGAGCGAGGAACTGGGGCAAGGAAGCAGCGTGCTGATTTTCCCCGAGGGCACCACCACTGATGGCACTTCGCTACGCACATTCCACTCAAGACTGCTGGCCTGTGCGATCGACACGAGTGTGCCGGTACAGCCCGTTGCGATTCGATATCTGCGCAACGGCGTTATCGATCCGATAGCCCCCTTTATCGGCGACGACGATCTGCTTTCACATCTGTTTCGGCTACTGGCAGAAGATGCAGCAGTGGTGGAGATCCAACTGCTGCCCCCACTATCCAGCCATGATACGCAACGTAACCCACTCGCCCGGCGTTGCCACAGCGCGATCGCCGAAGCGCTGTACGGTCCTTCGCAGTTGATGCCGATCGCCCACGCTGCCTGATGCAAGCTGAGCGCAAGCAAGCGCTGCTAGACTCGCCTCATGAACTATCTTGCGCACCTTCATCTCGGCGGCGAGCGGCCCGGGCAGCTGCTCGGCAGCCTCTATGGCGACTTCGTCAAAGGGCCCTTACAGAACCGATGGCCTGCCGATATCGAAGCGGGCATTCGCCTGCACCGACAGATCGATGTATTCACCGATAGCCACCCAATTGTCCTTCAAGCCAAGCAGCGCTTTCCTCGCGAGCGAAGACGCTACGCAGGCATCTTGGTCGACCTGTTTTTCGATCATTGCCTGGCGGCGCACTGGCCCCTCTACGCCAACGAGCCCCTTCAGCACTTCACCGCGCGGGTGTATCAGGTGTTGCTTGAGGAAGCCGAGCTCCCCGGCAAGCTGGCGCTAATCGCGCCGCGCATGGCCGCTCAGGACTGGCTCGGCAGTTATCGGGAATTCTCCGTGATGGAACAGGTTGTGGCCGGCATGAGCCGGCGTTTGTCACGCCCCGAAGGGCTGCTCGGCGGTGTCGAGGAAATGGAACGGCTATATGAGCCGCTGCTGCAGGACTTCCAAGCGTTCTATCCGCACCTGCAAGCCTTCGCTCGCCGGGCAGACTGACGCAGCCTGGCGAGCACTGGCCATGCCTACCTATCAGCCACGCAGAGCTGCGGCAAAGCTACCCAGCCAGGGCTCGGCGTCAGTCTCCGGCGTTACCGTTTCGCTGGCATCAAGACGCAGCATTTCCTGCACTTCGCGTACGCCCAGCTCGGCGTACAACTCCCGAACCAACTCCCCGCCGCCGCAGAAGGTATCGCCATAGCTGGCGTCACCCAGTGCGATCACCCCGCCTGGCAGGCCCTGCCAGGCCGGAAATTGATCACGAATCGCCGTGTAGAGCGGGACGAAACTGTCCGGTAGCTCGCCCATCCCGGTGGTGGCAGTCACCACCAGCAATGCTTGCGGTCCGAAGTCCAGGACCTGCGCTAGCTGCGCGCGCGGATCATGCCAGGCGTCGAACCCCGCCGCCTTGAGTACCGTCGCAGCATGGCGGGCAACGTCTTCAGCTGTGCCATAGACGGTACCGGAGAGGATGGCCACTTTCATGATGAGCTCCGTTTTAGATTAAAGCCGAGCATTATGCCGCATCCGACACACTCATCCCGACCGAGCGGTTCTACGCTTCAAAACGGCCCGCCGCCAGGCGCAAGGGAATTACATCGAGCATGTGTTGTCGCAGTGCCGACGTGGTAAAGGATCTCGTAGAGGTCTGTGCTGCACTCTGGAGCGTTTAGGCATGGGCAGACGGGTCTGCCCTGACGTTGAGAGGGAAATCGGGATGCCGAGCAAAACTGATCTGACCAGTGCCGAACTGGCCTATATCAACGAACTTGTCAGTGGCTCGTCTGCAGAGCCGGGCGAAACGCGGGCTGGCTTCCGTGTCGACGGCGGAGAAAAGGCCAACGGCTTACTCTTGCAACTGGCTGCGAAGGCCAACCTGACCCTCGAAGCGGAGCTCGAGGACTATTGCATGTCGTTCCCGCTGCAGCTGAAGCAGGATGAATTCCAGGCGGTGCAATTGCAGCTCGCGGCTCCGACCATCTATGAACGCGGACCAGTACTTCGCGCCTGGCGATTGCACTTGGACGAGCCGCTGCCACTACTCTCCGACGATGGCAACGAAACCGCGCTGAGCGTGCACGAGCTGTCACCCAACGGCCTGTTGGTGGACGCCGGAGCCAAGCATCAGGCGCCCAAACATCTGCACATGCGCCTGGCACTGCCGGGCGAAGACTCGTTTCAGATCGACGCGCATCGGATCCGGCATGCCGAAGGTGGAATGACTGCCTACGAAGTCGAATACCCGCAGGACAAAGATGCCGAACGCATCCGCTCCTATCTGTACGAGCAGCATCAGCGTCTGCATCCCGAGCTGCAGCCAGAGCTTTCTACGCAGGCCACCTCCGACGCGCCCGAGCCCCCTTAGCAGCACCTTAGACGCCAGCCTTTCCACGCACGAAAATGCCCGCATAGTAGGGTCGTTGCGCACCCTGGTGTAAGCTGGCAAGGCACTGCTGCCTTGCACAGGCCGCGCGACCTTCCCCGTCCCACTCGGTATCCCAGCATGACCCAGCCGACGGCCCCGATACTGATTACCGGTGCCAGCCAGCGCATCGGCCTGCATTGCGCCGAACGTTTGCTTGATGAAGGCCAGCCGGTAATCGTGAGCTACCGCACCCCTCGCGCAAGTCTGGCTCGGCTTCGTGAGCGTGGTGCGCTGACCTTGCATGCCGATTTTTCCGCTGCAGCGGGCATCCACGCCTTTATCGCTGTACTCAAGGAGCACACCAGCGCCCTACGCGCGATCGTTCACAACGCATCGGACTGGCACCCGGAGACGCCGGGTGAAGAGGCTGAAACATTCCAGCGCATGTTCGAGGTGCACATGCTCGCGCCTTATCTGATCAATCTTCACTGCACTGAACTGCTGCAGCATGGCGGTCCGGCAGACATCATCCACATCGGTGACGACGTCACCCGCGTCGGCAGCAAAAAGCACATCGCTTATGCAGCCAGCAAAGCCGGTTTGGACAACCTCACGCTGTCGTTTGCAGCTAGGCTGGCGCCGGCGATCAAGGTCAATGGCATCGCGCCTGCCTTGATACAGTTCAACGAAGGCGATGACGAGATCTACCAGCGCAAGGCGCTTGCCAAATCCGCCCTTGGCATCGAGCCCGGCGCCGAGGTGATCTACCAGAGCCTGCGCTATCTGCTGGATAATCCCTATGTCACCGGCACCACGCTGAGCGTTAACGGTGGCCGCCACCTGATCTGACACGCGAAGGAACCCCATGCCCCGACTGGAACCTGCCATGGCGCGCATCCGCGTCAAAGACCTGCGACTACGTACCTTCATCGGTATCAAGGAAGAGGAAATCCTCAACAAGCAGGATGTCCTGATCAATCTGACGATGCTTTATCCTGCGGCCGAGGCCGTGCGTGACAACGATATCGACCATGCACTGAACTACCGAACCATCACCAAGGCGATCATCCAACACGTCGAGGACAACCGTTTCGCCCTGCTCGAACGGCTCACTCAGGAAATCCTCGACCTAGTCATGGCGCATCCGCAAGTGCGTTACGCCGAAGTCGAAGTGGACAAGCCGCACGCTCTGCGCTTTGCCGAGTCGGTATCGATTACCCTCGCCGCACATCGGGACTAACCTTCGCGCGTCAATCGCTGCCATAGGCCAGGGTCGTCATCAGCGCAAGGTCACCGCTGCGTGCGTCCAGCCGAGTGTGCTGAATCACCACCGGTACGGTGGAAATGAATACGCTGGCATAGTCAGTCTCACGCGGCACTGCCTGGGGTGTCTGCAGGTCATCGAAACGGAGATGCAAGGTTCGACGCGCTGGAACCCGTATCGCGTAGGGCCCGATCGGCTCACGGTCAGCGAAGTACAGCGTCAGCTCAATCACCGCCTCCAACGGGCCAGCGTTCAGAATGCACGCCGTCTCATGGCTGCGCAGCGCCGGCTCATCGGGTTTCGGTCCCAACGCCGGCAGGTACCCTTCGGCTATCACCCAGTGTTTTTTCCCAATCACATCCAGTCTCCTCGACAGCTGGATGGCCGGCCGGCCATCCTGTTTAGCGGAGGCGGTTCAAGCCGCTAAAGTTCCCCGCCGCTATCTGGCCCACGGCCTGCGTCGAGGTTATGATCCCGCCGAAGTCTGCAACGCCGAGACCCTTGAAATGAATGAACAAGAACGCACCGAACTCGAAGCCGCCGCTTTCCGCCGCCTAGTCCAGCACCTGCGCAGCCGCCCGGACGCACAAAACATCGACCTGATGAACCTGGCCGGCTTCTGTCGCAATTGCCTGTCGAAATGGTACAAGGCCGCCGCCGATGACCTGGATATCGAAGTCAGCCTTGATGAGGCTCGCGAAGAGGTCTACGGCATGCCATACGCGGATTGGAAGAAACGCTATCAAAAGGACGCGACGCCTGAGCAACAGGCTGCGTTCGACAAGGCCCAAAAACCATGAGCAGCCTCAGGGACTTTCGCGCCAGTCTGCGCAACCGAAACCACCCATTCAGCGAGACGCTGGCATTCATCGCCAGCGCCTATGACTACCAGCCAACCCGCTTTTTCAATGGCAGCGTTGAAAACGCTGCCGGGCAGAACGAGGGCTCGTGCAAAACGTTGGGCCTGGCCGTGCTGGAAGGCTTCACTACAGAAGAAGCCTTGCTTGCGTTCGGGGAGCACTATCAATCAGTGCTGGAGAACCCCAGTGGATCCGACCACTTGAACATCCGCGCCCTGATGGACACCGGACTCCCGGGCGTGCGCTTTGACCAGCAGCCGCTGAGGCGCAAACCGGTGAATTTCGAAGAGAAATAAAAAAGGGCCGGCCAGGCACTTGGGGAAGGCTTGAAGCGGACGGCCCTGAAAACCAAAAAGAGATTTCGGGGCTAGCCTAAAAGCCAAGCGCAACGCTGGCTATTGCATAAAGCCGATCGGCCTAATAGTCCAGTCCTATCGACTGTGATCCCGCTTTTCCCACCCCGACAAAGCCGGTAAGGTCCGGACCGTCCTTTCCGGAGTATCGTCAATGCCCGTCGCTGCCCTATCCGGCCCCCAATACCTACGTGAAGGCCTGAAGCTGATTCTTAGTCCCGGCCTCAGGCTGTTCGTCATTCTGCCGCTGACCGTCAATCTGTTGCTGTTCTGCGGCCTGATATATCTGGCGGTGCGCCAGTTTGGCGGCTGGGTCGACGCCTTCATGCCTAACCTCCCCGAGTGGTTAATGTTCCTTGAATACATCATTTGGCCGCTGTTCGTAGTGCTGGTGGTGCTGATCGTGTTCTTCACCTTCACCATGCTCGCCAACATCGTTGCCGCCCCTTTCAACGGCTTTCTCGCGGAAAAGGTGGAAACCGTGGCACGCGGAGTCGATAGCGCCCCGCCGTTCAGCTGGAGCGAGCTGCTGGCCATGTTGCCGCGAACCATCGGACGTGAGGCACGCAAACTGGCGTACTTCGCACCCCGTGCGCTGGTGTTACTGATCCTGTCATTCATTCCGGTGGTCAATCTGGTCGCAGCGCCACTTTGGCTTCTGTTTGGCGTCTGGATGATGGCGGTGCAGTACATCGATTATCCAGCGGACAACAACAAGCTGAGCTGGGACGAAATGATGGTCTGGCTGCGCCAGCGCCGCTGGAAAAGCCTGAGTCTCGGCGCGGTAACCTACGCAGCGCTGCTGATTCCCTTCGTCAATCTGTTGATCATGCCGGCAGCTGTGGCAGCTGCAACGCTGTTCTGGGTGCGTGAGGGCGGAATATCGACAATGCCCACCGTGGCCGATTCTTGAACTGCGGGACGTTCAGGTGTCTAGATTTGAACACCTCACACCGGGAGACCCTCAATGGCGCTTACCGCCCTCGCAATCAACTGCACACTAAAGGCATCACCCGAAGAATCGTCCTGTAGCTTGTTGCTGAGCCAGGCGCAGCGCGAGCTGGAAAAACTCGGCGTCAGCTGCGAGCAGGTCCGCGCAGTGGACTTCAACATCAAGCCCGGCGTGACGTCAGACGAAGGCGAAGGTGACGACTGGCCGATGATTCGGGAAAAGTTGCTTGCAGCGGACATTCTGATTCTCGGCACGCCGATCTGGCTTGGCCATCCATCCAGCGTTTGTCAGCGCGTACTGGAGCGCCTGGACGCGTTCATTGGTGAAGTGGACGACGAGCAGCGGATGGTCTCGTACGGGCGGGTTGCTTGCGTCGCGGTGGTGGGTAACGAGGATGGCGCCCATCATGTGGTTGCCAGTCTCTATCAGGGACTGAATGACGTAGGCTTCACCATCCCTGCCAACGGCTGCACCTATTGGGTCGGACCGGCGATGGGGTCGACGGATTACAAGGATGTGGAAGATCCTGGCGAGAAGATCGGTAAGACCAACGCGATGTTGGCGCGCAACGCCGTGCACTTGGCCAAGCTGCTAAAGCAGGCCGGTTATCCCGGTGCCTCGCAATAACGATGCGCAAAAAGAAGCCATCCCTAGGATGGCTTCTGTGCAGCTAGAGATTGCGTCGCGCGTCAGGCCAGCGTTTTCAGCGCTTCACGACTAAAGGGCAGAATGTCCTGCATACGCCCTTCTTTCACCTTCAACGCCCAGTCCGGATCGCAAATCAGTGCGCGTCCTACCGCCACCAGATCGAACTCCTGCTTGTTCAGACGTTCGAGTAACCCCTCGATGTTGGCTGGCTGCGCCACCTTGTCCGTCTTGATCATGAACTGCAGGAACTCTCCATCGAGCCCCACGCTGCCGACGGTGATGGTGGGCTTGCCAGTCAGCTGACGGGTCCAGCCAGCGAGGTTGAGGTCGGAACCTTCGAACTCCGGCTCCCAGAATCGGCGAGTCGAGCAATGGAAGATGTCCACACCCGCCGCAGAAAGCGGCTCGAGGAATTCGCCAAGCGCTTCCGGCGTGGTGACCAGGCGCGCTGAGTAGTCCTGCTGCTTCCACTGAGAAAAGCGGAAAATGATCGGAAAGTCCGGTCCTACCGCCGCGCGTACCGCCTCGATCAGCTCGATGGCGAAGCGGGAGCGATTGGCCAGGCTCCCACCGTACTCGTCGGTGCGCTGGTTGCTGCCCTCCCAGAAGAACTGGTCAACCAGGTAGCCGTGCGCCCCGTGGATCTCGACACCATCCATGCCGATGGCCTGGGCATCCTTGGCGGCCTGGGCGAACGCTGCGATCACGCCCTGAATATCCTGTTTGGTCATGCCGTGCACCACGACCTCGCCATCCTTCACCTTCTCCATCGGGCCGTAACCCGGCACTTCCGGCTCCGGCTCGGTTCCCTTGTGACGAACATTGCCCACGTGCCACAACTGCGGAACGATCTTGCCGCCGGCCGCGTGCACGGCCTCGACCACCGCTTTCCAGCCGGCCAGCGGGGCTTCGCCGTAGAAGCGCGGCACTTGCGGATAGCCATTGGACGCCTTGTGGCCGACCGTGGTGCCCTCGGTGATGATCAACCCCACACCCGACGCGGCACGACGGCGGTAGTACTCGACGACGTCCGCGGTTGGCACTCCGTTAGGAGAGAAGGAACGGGTCATAGGCGCCATCACGACACGCGTTGGCAGTTGCAAGCTACCGAGTTGGAAGGGTTGGAACAGGGCATTCACGGCTGCAGTCATTGCTGTCTCCTCTGGCTTGAAGCAAAAGCGACCGGTCGTCTCGCCGATCGCCACAAAAAATCAGCGGGGCGTCAGCAGACGCTCCAGCTGGGTCAGAAATATCTTCAACGGCGTGACACTGCGGCCAACCTTCATGCGCAACAAGGCGCCCTCCCAGGCATTGCCGATGAATTCAGCCAGCGCTAGGCAATCGGTATCGGCATCAAGCTCGGTGGCCGCGCAAGCCTGTTCGAGGCAGTCGGCGAGCACTCTGACCGAACGCAGCAAAATCGCCTCGACTTGCTGGCCGATGGGCTGTGACAGTTCAGCCATCTCGAAGCTCAGGCTGCCGATGAAACAATGGTATTCCGGGCATTCCTGCCGAGCGAAGTGCGCAATGAGGTCTGCGTAATAACCCAGAATGCGCGCCCGGGGGCTCAGCGGAGACTCAAGTAGCGCCGCCTGATAGCGCTCCAGCCGAGGCAGGTAAAGATGCTCCAGCGCCTGCAAGGCGAAGTCTTCCTTGCTGGCGAAGTAGTGATAGAAGGAACCTTTGGGAATGCCGGCAGCCTGGACGATTTCCAGCACGCCGGTGCCGTGGTAGCCACGACGGGTCATCACCTGTGCCCCTTTGGCCAGGATCAGGTCACGCTTGTCGGTGCGGGCTTGATTGCTCATGGCGCCGAGGATATGACCGGTCGTCTAGACCGAACACCATCATCCACGACACTTATTGCAGAGCCATGCTGTCGCGATATCGACTTCGAGAAGCCGTCAGCAACAACACACGGCTTTGATAGGAGATGGCGCGCTCAGGCGAGCGCGCTTTCGATGGCCTGGATCAGCGCAGGATCATCCGGCGCAGTGCGCGGCGAGAAGCGCGCCAGCACACGTCCGTCCTTGCCCACCAGAAACTTCTCGAAGTTCCAGCTGATGTCGCCTGGGAAGTCAGCGCCCTCTCCTGCCAACAGGCGGTACAACGGGTGACGCTGCGAGCCGTTGACCTCGAGCTTGCTGCTGATCGGAAAGGTGATGCCGTAATTCTCGTCGCAAAACTGCAGGATTTCCGCATTGCTGCCCGGCTCCTGAGCAGCGAACTGGTTGCAGGGAATGCCCAGTACGCCGAAACCACGATCCTGGTAACGCTCATGCAGCGCTTGCAAGCCTGCGTATTGAGGCGTAAGACCGCACTCGGAAGCCACATTGACCACCAGTGTCACCTGGGATTTCAACGGCGCTAGGGGAAGTTCCTGGCCCGCAAGGCCGGGCAGAACCAACTCGTGAAACGCGCTCATGTGTTTCTACTCCAGAGTAAAAAAGCGCTCCGGCAGAACCGAAGCGCTTCCATGGCCCGTTCGATCCGGGCTTCTCGCTGACCAGCCGCTTGCGGGCGCCAATCAGTGTTGGTGACCACCTTCGCCATGCACATGACCATGAGCGATTTCTTCTTCGCTGGCTTCACGCACATCAACAATCTTGACTTCGAAGTTGAGGCGCTGCCCGGCCAGCGGATGATTACCGTCAACGATCACATCGTCGCCTTCGACATCACGAATGGTGACGATCTGCATCCCGCCGTCCGGGCCGGAGGCGTGAAACTGCATGCCGACTTCCAGCTCGTCGACGCCTTCGAACATCGCACGATTGAGAGTGGCGACTAGCTCCGGGCTGTACTCACCGTAGGCATCCTGCGGTTCGATGGCGACCTTCACTTCGTCACCGCCTTGCTTGCCTTCCAGGGCCTTTTCCAGACCGGAAATGATGTTGCCCGAACCGTGCAAATAGACCAGCGGCGCGCCGCCGGCCGAGCTGTCGATCACTTCACCGGCATCGTTGGTGAGTGTGTAGTCGATTGACACAGCCTTGTTAGCGGCAATCTGCATGAGGCAAAACCTTTGTTGGGGAATGTATGTGAAAGTCTAACCGCGAGCTGCATTGATTGCGAACCGACGCACGATTTAAGGGACCATCGGCAGCTTGGCTTGCTCCACGCGGATTCGTGCCCAGGGCGGTGCCGAATACAACCTTTGGAGAGCATCGCAGCTCCCCAGGTTGTGCAAGAATTCGCACCTGTAACTGTAGGCGACCTATTTCAACAATTATCTCGCACCCAAGGAGCACCGATGTCAGCTCGAAACATCCTGGTGATTAACTGCGGCAGCTCGTCGATCAAATTTGCGCTGGTCAACGAAGCCCAAGCCTCTTTTCCCCTGCAGGGCCTGGCCGAACGTCTCGGCTCCCCCGAAGCCGTGGTGCACTGGCAGTTGGGGGACACCAAGCAGAGCTTGAACATCCCAGGTGCCGATCACCGTGCCGCGCTCGAAAAGTTGCTGCCGGTAGCCCAGGAGGCCGCAGGCGGCAAACTGGACGGCATCGGCCATCGTGTGGTCCATGGTGGCGAGCATTTCACCGGTTCCAGCCTGATCGACGAGCCGGTGCTGAAGGCGATTCGCGACAGCGCCCAGTTGGCGCCATTGCACAACCCGGCCAACCTGGTCGGGATCGATGCGGCTATGGCCCTGTTCCCTGGCCTGCCGCAGGTCAGCGTGTTCGATACCGCCTTCCACCAGACCATGCCGGAACATGCGTTCCGCTACGCCGTGCCGGAATTCCTTTACAAGGAACACAGCGTCCGCCGCTACGGCTTCCACGGTACCAGCCACAACTACGTCAGCAAGCGTGCCGCTGAGATGACCGGGCTCCCAGTCGATGACAGCAGCTGGCTGACGGCTCACCTGGGCAATGGCTGCTCGACGTGCGCCATCGTCAACGGCGAGAGCCGCGACACCAGCATGGGGCTGACCCCGCTGGAAGGTCTGGTAATGGGCACTCGCAGCGGTGATGTCGACCCCAACCTGCACAGCTACCTGAACCGCACCCTGGGCTGGAGCCTGGAGCAGATCGATCGCATGCTCAATCACGACAGCGGCCTGAAAGGTCTTTCCGGGCTGTCCAACGACCTGCGCACCCTGCAGGAGGCCCGTGTCGCCGGGCATGCCGGCGCCACCCTGGCATTCGAAGTGTTCTGCTACCGCTTGGCCAAATCACTGGCAAGCATGGCCTGCGCCCTGCCGAAACTCGATGGACTGATCTTCACTGGCGGCATCGGCGAGAACTCGATGGCGGTGCGTACCCGCACCCTCGAACACCTGAAACTGTTCAACTTCACGCTGGACGAAGAAGCCAACGCACGCTGCACGCGCGGTGTTGGTGGAGAGATTCAAGCGGCAGGCAGCCCCCGTGTGCTGGTGGTACCGACCAACGAAGAACGTCAGATCGCGCTGGACACGCTGGCGCTGCTCGACGCCTGATAGCGCGCCGACAGCCAGACGCACCGCACGAACCCGACGACCGCACACGGCGTCGGGTTTCGTCTACTTGGCATCGCCCTTCGCCCGATAGGAGATCATCATGCATACCTTATTCCTCGCCCCCTGCGGTTTTGGCGGCGGCCTCAACTCCATCAGCCTTGGCCTGATCAGCGCGCTCGAGCGTGCCGGGCTGAAGGTCGGCTTCTTCAAGCCCATCGCCCAGCCCTTTCCGCATGACCAGGGCCGAGAGCGCTCCTGTGTCCTGGTAGAGCGCACCCTGAATATCGTGTCGCCCGAGCCGCTGCCGCTGGAGCAAGTCGAGCGCCAGTTGGCCGATGGAGAACTCGACCTGCTACTCGAGGACGTGGTCAGCCGCTATCAGGACGTTGCTGCGGGCAAGGACGTGGTCATCGTGGAAGGCATGGTGCCGACGCGTGAGTTCAACCACACGTCGCGGATTAATACGCATCTGGCGAAAAGCCTGGACGCGGATGTCATCCTGATCGCCGCGCAAGGAACTGACACACTCAAGCGTTTGGCCGAGCGCATCGAGATCCAGGCCCAGCTGTTCGGTGGCGCCAAGGATCCGAAAGTGCTGGGCGTCATTCTCAACAAGGTCAAGAGTGAGGACGGCACGTCGGCCTTCATCGAGCGCCTCAAGGCCCAGCTGCCGGTCCTGGGCACCGCGGACTTCCAGTTGCTCGGCGCGATCCCCTTCGCCGACAAACTCAACGCATTGCGGACCCGTGACATCGCCGAGTTGCTCGACGCCAAGGTCCTTCACGCCGGTGAAGCGGAGCAGCGTCGCGTCGAACAGATCGTCCTGTGCGCCCGAGCCGTCCCCAACACAGTGCAACTGCTGCAGCCGGGCGTACTGGTGGTCACCCCGGGTGACCGCGACGACATCATCCTGGCGGCGAGCCTGGCCTCGCTCAATGGCGTCAGGCTCGCTGGTCTGCTGCTGTGCAGTGACTTCGCGCCCGACCCGCGGATTCTCGAGCTCTGCAAAGCGGCACTGGATGGCGGCCTGCCGGTGATGACCGTACAGACGGGCTCCTACGATACGGCGACCAACCTGTTCGGGCTGAACAAGGAAACCCCAGCGGACGACATCGAGCGTGCCAGCCAGGTTACTGACTTCATTGCGCAGCACCTGCAGCCCGAACTGCTGCATACCCGACTCAGCGTACCCCGCAGCGAGTTGCGCCTGTCGCCTCCGGCGTTCCGCTACCAGCTGGTCAAGCGCGCACAGCAAGCTAACAAGCGCATCGTTCTGCCGGAAGGCAACGAGCCGCGCACCATCCGCGCCGCGGCCATTTGTCAGGAGCGCGGCATCGCGCGCTGTGTACTGCTGGCCAAGCCGGAAGAAGTCCAGGCAGTTGCTCGCGAGCAAGGTATCCAGCTGCCGGCAAGCCTGGAGATTCTCGATCCGGAGCTGATCATCAACCAGTACGTCGAGCCGATGTGCGAAATGCGCAAGGCCAAGGGGCTGACTCCAGACGATGCGCGTGAGCAGCTCAAGGACACGGTGGTCCTTGGCACCATGATGCTGGCGCTCGACGAAGTGGACGGTCTGGTTTCCGGCGCCATACACACAACCGCTAACACCATTCGCCCGGCGCTGCAACTGATCAAGACAGCCCCAGGCTACAGCCTGGTCTCGTCGGTGTTCTTCATGCTGCTGCCGGATCAAGTACTGGTCTACGGCGACTGCGCTGTAAATCCGAATCCGAGTGCCACCGAGCTGGCGGAGATTGCCCTGCAGAGCGCCGAATCGGCCGTCGCGCTGGGCGTCAACCCGCGCGTGGCGATGATCAGCTATTCCACTGGCACGTCCGGCAGTGGCGCCGAGGTGGAAAAGGTTGCTGAAGCCACACGCATCGCCCAGGAGCGCGCACCCACCCTGCCAATCGACGGTCCGCTGCAGTACGACGCCGCATCGGTCGCCAGTGTCGGCAAGCAAAAGGCGCCTAACAGCCTGGTGGCAGGTCAAGCCACTGTGTTCATCTTCCCTGACCTGAACACGGGCAACACCACCTACAAGGCGGTTCAGCGCAGCGCCAACGTGATCAGCGTCGGCCCGATGCTGCAAGGCCTGCGCAAGCCGGTCAATGACCTGTCCCGCGGTGCACTGGTGGACGACATTGTGTTCACCATCGCGTTGACCGCTCTGCAAGCTGACAACCAGAAGGCCTAACCTGCGTCCCGCGCCCGGCCAGTCTGGACGGGCGCTTCGCAATGCCAGGCGCTACTTTTTGCCTTGCAGTTCAGCCCGCAATCGGTACTCTTGCCGCCTTTATTGACGGATATAAGATCCAATCGATGCTGAGCGTCCTTCCTGCCCCACTACGGGGTGTCCTGGCTGGCTTGACCCTGGCGTTGAACACGCTGTTCTGGTGCTGGCCGCTGTTTGCCCTGTCGTTGCTCAAGCTTGCGCTACCGGTCCCGCGTATTCAGCGCGCATTGCGCTTTGGCATGCACTGGATCGCCGAATCCTGGATGGCCGTGAACAGCTTCTGGATGGATCTGGTGCGGCGAACCGAGTGGGACGTGCAGGGACTCGAAAAGGTCGATCTGCAACACTCCTATCTGGTCACCAGCAACCACCAGAGCTGGGCTGACATCCTGATGTTGCAGTACCAGTTCAACCGGCGGATGCCGATCCTGAAGTTCTTCCTCAAGCAGGAGCTGATCTGGGTGCCGGTCATCGGCCTGTGCTGGTGGGCGCTCGAGTTTCCCTTCATGAAGCGCTTCAGCAAGGAGTACCTGACCAAGTACCCGGAGAAGCGCGGCGAGGATCTGGCCACCACCCGCAAGGCCTGTGAGCGCTACCGGACCAACCCGGTGTCGGTGTTCAATTTTCTCGAAGGCACTCGTTTCACCGAGGACAAGCACACTGAACAGGCATCGCCCTACCGCTACTTGCTCAAACCCCGGGCCGGCGGCATTGCGTTCGTGATCGATGCGATGGGCGAGCAACTGACGGCACTGATCAACGTCACCATTCACTACCCGGACGGTAATTCAAGCTTCTGGGACCTGCTCTGCGGCCGAATCGGCCGGGTCGTGATGCGCATCGACTCGCAGCCAATCCCTGCCGAGTTCCTACACCGTAGCTACGACCAGGACGAAGCCTACCGGTTGAGCTTTCAGGAGTGGGTCAATGAGCTCTGGAGCGACAAAGATGCTGAGCTCGAAAAGCTACATCACCAATACCCGCCTCGTCATGGCGCTTCGGGTTAGCCCAACAGGCCGGCACTAGCCGGCCGGTCGATATTCAAGATTTAGCCAGTCGATTGTTCGCGGAAATTCCAGAGCGTCCTCAACAGCCAGCCCTGGCGCGACCAGAAACCCTTGCATCACGTGGCAGTCATGATCGATCAGCCACTCGCGCTGGGCCAGCGTTTCAACGCCCTCGGCAATCACCTCCAGTCCCAGGTTCCGCCCCAGATCGATAATGGTGCTGACCACTGCCGCATCGCGGGGCGAATCGAGCATGTTGGCGATGAACAATCGATCAATCTTCAGCGTATCCAGATCGAAATGGCGCAGGTAAGCCAGCGATGAGTAACCGGTGCCGAAGTCATCTACCGCCACCCTGACCCCCAGCTCACGCAGCTGACGAAGCTTGTCGCAGCTCTGCTCCAGGTCCTCCATCAGTGCGCCCTCGGTGACCTCCAGCTCCAACTGTCGGGGATCAAGCTGATATTCATCGAGCAGCCGGCGCAACTCGTCGATCAATCCGGCCCGGCGGAACTGCACCGGGCTGACGTTGAAGCTCAGCACCAGCTTGTCGCCGAATCGCTCACGCCAGTCGCGGCACTGGGCCAGGCCTTCGCGCAGCGCCCATTCGCCGACCCGGTCAATTAGCCGGGTTTCTTCCAGCAAGGGGATGAATACACTCGGCTCCACCGAACCGCGCCCGGCGTAATTCCAGCGCAGCAAGGCCTCGAACCCACGCAGCTCACCGGTCTCGAGCACGACCTGCGGCTGATAGGCCAAAGCGAAACCATTGCGCTCGATGGTGCTACGCAAGTTTTCTTCCATCATCAGGCGCGCGTGGGCCCGCCCGTTCATCTCACCGGAGAAGAAGCGATATTGCTGCCGGCCGTTGCGTTTGGCCTCGTACATGGCCATGTCCGCCGAGCGAAGCAACTCTTCGACGCTCTGGCCGCAATCCGGAAAATTCGCAATGCCAATACTGGCACCGAGCGTGACATCCGTGCCGTCGATGGTATGTCGAACCGAAATCAACTCGATGAGCTTTTCCGCCACCCTGGCGGCATCTTCCGGATGATCCAGAGAGTCCAGCAACGCAGTGAACTCGTCACCTCCCATTCGGGCGATGATGTCGTATGGACGCATGCAGGCTTCCAATACGCGCGCTACGCGACAGAGAATCTCGTCGCCGGCATCGTGCCCCAGCGAATCGTTGATGCGCTTGAAACCATCAAGGTCGATATAGAGGATGGCCATGCGCTTGCCGTTGCGATCGACCCGCGCCAAAGCCGAATCCAGCGCCTGATGAAAACCGCGACGATTGAGCAGGCCCGTGAGCGAATCGGTTACCGCTTGGGTTTCCAGCTGCACGTGCAGGCTGCGCACCACCGACATGTCCAGGGCGATCACGACCATTGAGCGCTGCTGACGAGGCAGCGGCGATGAAGACAGTGCCACTGGCAGCGTGTCTCCGTTGGCGGTGAACAGCTGCGCCTCATGAAGACGATAGGTATTGCCGCTACGCCAATGTTGGTAGAAATCGGTATCGCGCCAGGCCATCGGCATCTGCGGCGAGGCCAGATGCTTGATCAGCGCGGTACCTTGCAGATCATCGACGCTGGCGTGGAGCATTTTGGCGATCGCCGGGTTGGCGAAGTTGATGAATCCGTCCTCACCTACCACCAGAATGCCTTCGGCAGCGTTGTTGAGTACGGAAGCGTTAAACGCCCTTGCACTGTCGAGCTGCTGGCTGAGCAGCTGCAAGTCACGCCGATTATGCTCATGGCTGAGCAATGTATTGATCTTGTGTTTGAGCACCTGCGGATCGAACGGCTTAAGAATAAAATCCACCGCACCCGTCGCGTAACCACGCAGAACCGACTCACGCGTATGCGCAATGGCCGATACGAAGATGATCGGCGTGTAGCGCGCGTGCGGACTGCCGCGCATCAGGCGCGCCACTTCGAATCCGTCCATGCCTGGCATCTGGACGTCCAGCAACACCAGTTCGACGTCCAGATCGAGCAACGCCTGCAACGCGGCTTCACCAGAATTAACCGTATGGACCTGCCAGTCGCCGTCGCCGAGCAGGGCCTCCATGGCTACCAGGTTCGCCTCGCGATCATCGACGACCAGCAATGTCCGGGTCCGAGGCTTTGATTGGGGTTGCGACCATGCCATCAGCCGAGCCCCCAACACAGCATGATTTGGCTTCCGCTACCGACGTCGGCAGGGACGTCAGTTCGGCTTGAACGATGCGTCACACACTTCTCCTTACGGACTTGCATGAGGGCCATCAGTACGTTCCAGACGCCGAAGCAGCTCGGCCAGTCTGGTGCCGTCGACCGGTTTGAACAGGATATCGTCAGCACCGGCCGGGAGGTTCTGTTCTGCAGAAGCCGTGTCAGAGCCGACCGCCATTGCCACAATCGGCACCTGACAACCATAGTCGTTTCTGAGCTGACGGATCAGCTCGGGACCGCCATTATCCGGCATGGACAGGTCCACCAGCGCAAGATCAAAGGCATCATGATCGAAGCGCTCCAGCGCCTCGGAACCGGTCGTGACTGGCACCACCTGCAGCCCCTGCTCATCAAGCATGGCGCTGATGGCATAAATCGCCCGCACATCCGAATCGACCAATAGTACCCGCTGCCCCAAAAGGGGATGCTCCAGTTCTTCCCTTGCCCACGTTGCAGCTTCTACCCCGTCGGGCTTCAGTGCATCTTCCATATGCTCCATTCCTTCTGTTTTCGACAACGCAACTGATGAATAACGCTTAAGCCGCTGCAGATTCTTTTCCGATAACGTTTCGCGACTGGTCAGGATCACCCTGACGTCTTTCAGGGGCCGCAGGCGGTCCAGTGCGTCCAGCAGGTCGAGCCCGTCTTCGCCGGGGAGGTCGAAGTCGACGATCAGCACCGCGTAGCTGTGCTCAGCATAGGCCAGCCGGGCCTCTTCACTGCGCTGGCATTCGCTGACCCGGTAGCCGAGCCGCTCGAAATGCTCCCGCAGCTGACGGCGCCGATCCGGCTCGGTTTCCACCAGCAGAAGCCGCGTCGAATTACCTTCCTGCTGCGACAGATCAACAAACAGGCGCTCCAGTTCCGACTGAGCCACGGGTTTGACCAGGTAGCGTGAACCGTCATCCGACCAGCCCTGCGGCTGTGGCACGCAGGAAATGATGTACACCGGCGTGTCCTGGTGCCTGGGGTCGGCTCGCAGCACCCGGTGGACCTGCCAACCGCTGATATCAGGCAGCAGGACATCCAGAATCACCGCTGCGAAATGGTCCCGAGCTAGCGCATCCAGCCCTTCTTGTCCGGTCCCGCAGACAACGCTGGAGAATCCGTGGGACTGGGCCACCTCGGCCACTACCGAGGCGAAATCGGCGTCGTCCTCGACAATCAGCAGACCGCCACCCTGGCCACGCCGCTGCAGCGGCCGCAGCGTGCGGATTTCTGGAGTTGCGGCAACTTTCAAGGGCAGTTCGACCGTAAAACTCGAGCCCTGGCCTGGCGCGCTTTTAAGCCGGATTCCACCACCGAGCACTTCTGCAAGCTGACGCGCTATGGCCAGCCCCAGCCCGGTGCCGCCGTATTGCCGACTGATGGAGCCGTCGATCTGCTGGAACGCCTGGAAGATTCGTTCGTGCTGATCCTCGGCAATACCGATGCCGGTGTCGGTTACGCAGATCTGCAGCATTTCTGTATCGACAGCGCTTTCAGCCTGCTGGCTGGACACGTGTATATCAACGGAACCGTGTTCGGTGAACTTCAGAGCATTGGTAATCAGGTTTCGCAAAATCTGCTGAAGCCGGGCCCGGTCACTAACCAGCGAAGCAGGAACTCCCTCGTCTATCCGGGCCTTGAGGGTCAGCCCGTTTTGGGCGGCCATCGGCTCGAGGTTCGCAACCAGCTCCGCCAGCAACTCGCCGAGGTCCAGCGGTTCCGACTTAATCTGCATATGCCCAGCCTCGATCTTGGCCAGATCGAGTACATCGTTGATCAGCTGCAACAGGTCGTGACCGGCCCGATGAATGATGTCGGCATGGCGGACCTGCTTCTCGGTCAGGTTGCTCGCAGCGTTCTGCCTCAGCTGATCACTGAGGATAAGAATGCTGTTCAGTGGGGTGCGCAGCTCGTGCGACATGTTGGCGAGGAATTCGGACTTGTAGCGATTGGCGACCATCAACTCGTTAGCCTGATCGCGCAGTCGCCGCTCTGCAGCTTTGCGATGAGCGATATCGGTCACCACAGCTTGCACCAGATGCTCATCCCCGCTACGCAGCGGCGACAAGCCAACTTCAACAGGCACGAGATGACCATCGCGGTGGCGTCCGAAAAGCTCGCGATTTTCACCCAGCCGACGCGACTCAGGGGATTGACCGAAACGATGCCGTACTTCGAGGTAGGTCTTGCGCATCGACTCCGGAATCAGCATCTCGACTGGCTGGTCTAGCAGCTCCTGCCGGTTGTAACCAAACAGCAACTCAGTCTGGCGGTTGACCATCACGATTCGGCCGTCATGATCGAACAGCACAAAGGCGTTTGGCGAGGCTTCGACCACATTACGAAAACGCTCTTCGTCCCGCTTGCGTTGCTGCAGGTCGACCAGATTGAGCAGATGGTGAACGGACTTGTCGCGCTTGAAGCTGGTCAGGCTGAGCGAAACCGGGACCGGCGAGCCATCTTCGCGCAACGCTTGGCTTTCCCGCTGATCGGCTTCAAGTTGTGGCCCGCTCGCGGTCTCGTCAAGCGCCCCCGGGACGTAGCGACTGAGGCGCTCGCCAGCGAGCAGGCCAGCGCTGCTACCAAGCAGCGTAGCGGCACTCTGGTTGGCCAGTTCGATCCGCCCTTTATCACTGCAAAGCACAGTGGCCACTGGCAGCTGCTCAATCAGCTGTCGAAACCATGCCTCGCGCTCCTGAAGTTGCGCGCCAAGCGTCTGGCTGTTGCGCAAAGCCCGTTCACGCAAATATAGATAGCCGCCAATCAACAGCGAAAACAGCACAGCTGCAGTCAGCGCAGCAACCAGATTGAAGGCCCGGCCCACCCGGTTGAGGATGGCTTCGTATTCTGGTGTGCTGGCAACTTCCAGCTGCCAGCTACGGCCGTACATGTAGATATTGCGGGTGCGATGGAAGCTGGCGTCGCTACTCACCGGCGCTCGTCCGACCAGCAAGGGCTCGTCTGGGGCGGCGGCGTCGAACAGCTGCAACTGGAACAGCTTGCTACGCGAACCCAGCACCCCCTCCATTAAGTCGGTTAGCCGGAAGGCACCGTGAAGGGTTCCGGCAAAGGCTTCCTGGCGTTCTTCCAACGTGGTAACGGGGGCGCCGGCCCGATAAAGCGGGAGGTATAGCAGGATGCCCACTTGGACATTCTGTTCGGTTTCCTGCTTGAGCCGCAACGGCCCGGTGAGCATCGGTGTGCCGATGTTGCGCGCCGCCATGACGGCTTGCCTGCGCGTATCCTCACTCATCATGTCGAAGCCAAGTACACGACGGTTACGCCAATCAAGCGGATGAATGTAATCCACGATCAGGTATTCGCTGCGCTCACCCCGGGGATAGATGCGGAAATCACGCCCTCCCTCGCGAATCTTCGCGAGCAGAACGCTGAGGTTCTCTGTGCGCGCATAGCGGGCCAGAGCAATGGCTTGGATGCCGGGGTAGAAATCCTGGAGCTGAAGCTGATCGGAAGCCCGATTCCAGTCCTGCAGACTGACTGCATCACTCCCGACGAAAAGCCCCGCCAGACCTCGTAAAACCATCTCGTACGCGCGCATACGCTCACGCAGAGTGCTTTCAACGTCATTGACCGCCAGATTGAATCGCTGGGCCTGCTCGGCGCGCACCCGCATTTCCTGAACATGCCATTGCCAGCCAACCCATCCTCCGAGCCCTACCATCAGGGCCAGCGTCACTACCAATGGCAGCCAAGGCTTACGAGAATGGAGAGCGGAACGATCATCCATTCGACCTCCTCAGTGCCACTACATGGCTCGCTGTCACAAGCTTCAGAGTCGTAGATCGTTCAGAGGTTCAATAGAAGCGACAATCAGCCGTAAAGCTGACGCCACCCGAATGACGCAAGCGAGCCCTGACAGTCTCGCTTGCGCTTAGCCGCTTACAGCGGGCGCAGGTTGATCTCTACACGACGGTTCTGTGCGCGCCCGGCAGCGGTATCGTTGCTGGCGATCGGTTGGCTCGAGCCGGCACCATAAGATGAGATACGTGAACCGGGCACGCCGTTGCCTTCCAAATAGTTGGCAACGCTACGCGCGCGGCGATTTGAAAGGTCCTGATTCAGTTGCTGCGAGCCGGTACTGTCGGTATGGCCGATGATGTCGACACCGTTCTTATTGAACTCTTTGAATACTTGAACCAATGAATTAAGCGTTGGATAGAAGCTACTGGAAATGTCAGCTGAATTGCTTGCAAAGGTAATGTTGCCGGGCATGATCAGCGTCAGGTTATCGCCTTGGCGCTGCACTTGTACGCCTGTGCCCTGCAACGTCTGGCGCAACTTGGCTTCCTGGGTATCGACGTAGTAACCATAGCCGCCGCCAGCGGCCCCACCGACGGTGGCTCCGATCAATGCGCCTTTGGCACGGTCCTTTTTGCTGGAGGTTGCTGCGCCGATTACCGCACCACTGACCGCACCGATGCCGCCGTAAATACCGGCCTTACCAGCTTCGCGCTCACCGGTATAAGGATTGTTGGTACAGCCAACCAGCAGCGCAAGGGTGGCGGCAAGTGCGGTTAGGTTACTGATCGATTTCATGTTTACTTCCTTCATCTACGGGACGCCAACCTGCCGAACGCACAGGCTGGAATTTCCTCGCTAGGGTAACACCCCGTCCACCCGCAGAACCGGAACGTCCCGACGAAGCCGTGAGTTCAAGCACAGGAAGCCAACTCGACCGCGTTTCACTCCGAGGCGACGCTAGTCGAGCCAGAACAGCCAAACCTACACCGAAGAGATGGCGCTACTGCCGTCTTCCAGCCAACGTGCGATGTCCAAACGGATACGCTTCTTATCAAGCTTACCGACGCTGGTCTTGGGAATATCCTCGACGACGGCGATCTGCTGCGGAATCGCCCATTTGTTGAGCTGCCCCTGCTCAACTGCTGGCTCAAGGAACGCTTGCAATGCGCGCGCGTCTAGATGCTTGCCTTCACAGAGCACTAGTAAGGCGAAGGGTCGTTCGCCCCAGCGCTCATCCGGCACGCCTACCACCGCCACGTCGCGCACGGCATCGTGCCGACTGATCAGACCTTCCAGCGCCAAGGATGAAATCCACTCACCGCCCGTCTTGATGACGTCCTTGATGCGGTCACGAATGTCGATGTTGCCCATTTCGTCGAGGGTGGCGACGTCACCGGTATGCAGCCAACCGCCCGCCCACAGCTCTTCGCTCTTCTCCGGATTGCCCGCATAACCCTGCGTCAGCCAGGGGGCCCGAAGCACCAGCTCTCCTTGAGACACGCCATCGGCCGGAAGAAAACTGCCGTCAGCCGCCTGGATTGCGGCATCAACCAGCACCACCGGGATCCCGGCCTTGAGGCGGTAGGTGGTCTGTTCGTCTTCACTGGCGTTGCGCAGCTCGTCGTTGATATGGGCACCGGAAATCAATGGACAGGTTTCCGACATCCCGTAGGCCGCCACCAATTGCATGCCACATGCCCGAGCCGACTCGTAAAGGCCACGGGTAAGCGCACTGCCGCCGATGGTGATCTTCCAGCCGCCGAAGTCGGTGCCCTGCGCCGCCTTGGCTTTTAGCAGCATCTGCACGATGGTCGGTACGCAATGAGAAAAGGTGACCTTCTCTCGACGCCAGAGCTCGATCAGCAGCTCCGGATCATAGCGCCCCGGATAAACCTGCTTGAGGCCCAACATCGTCGCCACATAGGGCAAGCCCCAGGCGTGTACATGGAACATCGGCGTAATCGGCATATACACGTCGCCCGCTGCCATCAGCTGAGGGTTCTCGCGACAGCCGACCGTCACCGCACCGGCCAGCGTGTGCAGGACCAGCTGACGGTGCGTGAAATAGACTCCCTTGGGGTCACCGGTGGTACCGGTCGTGTAGAACGTGGTCGCCACCGAATTTTCGTCAAAGTCTGGGAAGTCGTACTTGGCCTCGGCGGCCGCTAGCAAGCTTTCGTATTCACCGATGCAGTTCGGCAAATCGCACTGCTTGTCGTCGGCATCGGTGATCAGCAGTGTCTTGTCGACCGTTGTCAGCTGCCCGGCGATTGCGTGGTACAGCGGCGCGAACTCGCTATTGACGAGAACAAAGCGGTCTTCAGCATGATTCATGGTGTAAAGAATCTGCTCGGGCGATAGCCGCACGTTGATGGTATGCACCACCGCCCCGATCATCGGAATCGCAAACATGCATTCGAGGTAGCGATGGCTGTCCCAATCCATCACCGCCACCGTGTCGCCCGCCTTTACCCCCGCGTTGGTCAGCACGTTGGCAAGCCGGGCAATGCGCTCGCCCAGGGTGCGATAGTCGAAACGCAGTTGATCGCGATAGACGATCTCACGGGTGCGCTCGTAGCGCTGCCCCGACAACAGCAGGCTTTTGATCAACAGGGGGTACTGGTAGGCGTTGGCGGCGGGTTTGATCACTCGTGTCTGCAACATAGGGCTTCCTGTTATTGATGTTATGAGACGCTCGCTAGCTGTTGGCGCGGGCCGTTTACGCGACCTGGCCGTACCGCTTTCCTCTTCGGACATCTGGCTGCACAGTTGTTCAACCTGCGGAGACAAACTCCACGCAAGGACAGGCGCGGCCGATCAGGCGATCTCGCTGGCCGCCAGCCGAACGCCAAGACCAATCAATACCGCGCCCGTGACGCGGTCGAACCAGTGCCCCATGCGAGCAAAACCGGCCCGTACGCGCTCGCGGCTGAACAACCAGGCCACCAGGCAGAACCACAACCCAGTGGCGCATGCCAGATATAACCCATAGGCCGCCTGAACGGCGAGCGGGGTATGGGGGTCGATAACCACGGTGAATAGGGACAAAAAGAACAACGTCGCCTTGGGATTCAAGCCGTTGGTAATGAACCCAACGGTAAAAGCGCGTCGTGGACTAATCGCAGCACTGGGCGCGGATGATTCAAGATTATCCACTGCGACGGGTTTGGCGCGCAGTGCCTGAAAACCGAGATAGAACAGGTAGCCGGCCGCTAACCATTTGAAAAGATTGAATAACATGATCGACTGCGAGACGATCAAGCCAATCCCGAGCAGCGAATAAACCACGTGGACCAAAATGCCGCTGCCTACTCCGATGGCCGTCCAGCTGCCGCTGCGCTGACCACGGGCGACGCTTTCCCGCACGACCACCGCGAAGTCGGGCCCGGGACTGGCGACAGCAAGCAAGTGAACCAGCGCCACAGTGAGAAACTCCATCCAGTACATCTAGCGACTCCGTTATTCCGGGGCGGGACGTCCGCCCGCTGATTCATACGAGTAAAGTCCATGAGCAAGTACCGCGCTGTATTCCTTGATCTATCACCGCTCGACCAGGGCGACCTTGACCTGACCCCCTTGCAGTCTGCCTTTGCTGAGTTGATCTGTCATACGCAGACCAGCGAAACGCAAATCGTCGCCCGGCTGCAGGGCGCTGAAGTCGCCATCGTAAACAAGGTCGCCTTGAGCGATGCCACGCTCGCCGCCTGCCCGGACCTGAAATTGATTCTGGTAGCGGCGACCGGTGTCAACAACATCGATCTGGTTGCTGCCAAACAGCGAGGGATCGCCGTCTGCAACTGCCAGGCTTACGGCACGGCCACCGTGGCGCAGCACACCTTGATGCTACTGCTTGCGCTGGCTACGCGACTACCCGATTATCAGGCCGCCGTCGCCCGTGGCCGCTGGCAGGAAAGCGGGCAGTTCTGCCTGCTAGATTTTCCCATTATCGAGTTGGCCGGCAAGACCCTCGGCGTACTCGGCCACGGTGAGCTGGGCGGCGCGGTGGCTAAGCTCGCCGAAGCGCTGGGCATGCGCGTGCTGACCGGCAACCTGCCCGGGCGCCCGCCTCGCCCGGACCGGCTGGAGCTGGACGAGTTGCTACCGCAGATTGACGCGCTGACGCTGCACTGCCCGCTCACCGAGCAGACACGCAACCTCATCGGGGCTCGCGAACTGCAACTGATGAAACCCGCGGCGTTCGTCATCAATACCGCCCGTGGCGGCCTTATCGATGAGCAAGCGCTGGCCGACACCCTGCGTAGTGGCCACCTGGGCGGCGCCGCCACCGATGTGCTGATCAACGAACCACCCAGCAACGATAACCCGCTGCTGGCTGCAGACGTACCGCGCCTGATCGTGACGCCCCACAGTGCCTGGGGAAGTCGCGAAGCCAGACAGCGCATCGTGGGCCAGCTGCGTGAGAATGCCGAAGCCTTCTTCGCTGGTACTCCAAAGCGTCAGGTGGGCTGACGCTTCTGCAGCCGGGGCCAAGGCTGGTAAGCTCGCCAGCTTTTGTCCGGAGGCATCATGGATCCTCGAAGCGAAGTACTGCTGCGCCAGGCTGAACTGTTCAGTGGTGACCTGCTGCTCGCCGGGCTACCGGCTGACGATCTGCTTGGACAGTTACCGGGCGCAGTCGGCTGGAGTTGGCACGCCGGAGTACAGCACAGCCTGCAGACTCGTTTCGCCGGTCGTTGCACATTTGGTGTCGAACCGCCCACGGCCCCATTCGATAGTGCCGTTCTGTTTCTGCCCAAGTCACGAGAACTGACCGATTACCTGCTCAATGCACTGGCTGCCAGATTGCCGGGCCGTTTGCTGTATCTAGTGGGTGAGAAACGTGCCGGCGTGGAGCGCGCCGCGAAGCAACTGACCCCATTCGGCGAAGCGCGGAAGCTCGATAGTGCGCGGCACTGCCAGCTCTGGCAGGTCAAGGTCACAAACAGCCCGCCGGCTCCAGAACTGCCGACCCTGGCTCAACGCTTCGAACTCTCGCTTGCGGACGGACCGCTGCAGATCATCAGCTTGCCTGGCGTGTTCAGCCATGGTCGTCTCGATTGCGGGACCGCGCTGCTGCTGGATCAACTCGATGGACTGCCCGCCGGTAAGCTGCTGGATTTCGGCTGCGGTGCGGGCATCGTTGGCGCCTCCCTGAAAAAACGTTATCCAGAGAGCGAAGTGGTGATGCTGGATGTCGATGCGTTCGCTGTCGAAAGCAGTCGCATGACCCTCGCCGCCAATGGGCTACAGGCTCAGGTGATTGCTGGCGACGGTATCGACGCTGCTCCAGAAGACTGCGCGGCGATCATCAGCAACCCGCCGTTTCACCAGGGTGTACACACCCACTATGATGCCAGCGAAGCATTGCTGCAACGCGCTGCCAGCCACATCCGGCCCGGTGGTGAGCTAAGGCTGGTGGCCAATGCATTTTTGAAGTATCCGCCGCTGATCGAAGCTCATCTGGGCCGCTGCGAAACGCTGATCACTGCCGACGGCTTCCGCATTTACCGCGCGCAGCGTGCCTGACCGACTTGCACAACGCGCCATGCGCGGGCAAACTCGCGCCCGTCCTGGGGGAGTAGTCTCCGGCGAGCACCCAGCCCGCCCGGCATGCGTCAACATACTTGGTCCACAGACCATGGCGCACGCGACCCGCGCAGGCTGCTTCGGCAGCAGCGCTCGGTTTGACAAGACCCATGGCACGTACACCTGACCCGGGGCGGGCAGGCGGTGCGTGTCATGGTGATTAGTCGACCCGCCCCCGCAAGGAAGTCCGTTGGAATCGTTCTACGTCCCCACCCTGATCGTCGCGCTCGCCGAGATCGGCGACAAAACGCAGTTGCTCGCGCTATTGCTGGCTGCCCGCTACCGGCGACCGCTACCCATCATCTGGGGCATCGTGGTGGCCACGCTGGTCAATCATGCGGCTGCCGGAGCCGTCGGCAACTGGGTTTCATCGATGGTCTCACCCGCCATACTCAGCTGGGTTCTCGCCGCATCCTTCGCCGCCGTCGCATTGTGGACGCTGGTCCCCGACAAACTCGAGGAAGAAGAAGCTTCTCGCGGGCGACGCTTCGGCCCCTTCGTGGCGACGCTGATCGCGTTCTTCCTCGCCGAAATGGGCGATAAGACGCAGGTTGCGACCGTCATGCTTGCCGCCCAGTATCCCGACTTCATCCTGGTGATCATCGGCACCACCCTGGGCATGCTGATCGCCAATGTGCCGGTGGTACTGGCCGGCAATTTCGCCGCTGATCGCATGCCGCTCACGCTGATCCGCCGAATCGCCGCCATCGGATTTGCCGGCTTGGCACTGTACGCCGTGTATCAGGCGCTGAGCTTGAGCGGCATGCTTCCAGTCTGATACGCAGCGCAAATTGCCACACTACGGGTACTGTTAGAGTGCGTATTCACCGCATTCTGGCGGCACTCGAGGGGAGCAGGCGGCATGTCACCGGAGGAACGAAAACGGCGGGTTCGGCAGCATATCGACCTGAGCTGGAGCAAAGGTCGACTGGCATTAGCTGAACAGCTTCAGAGCCGCTACTTCAGCTACAGAAGTTCGTTCATCTCGCAGCCGGTCAACAGTGCCGGCTTCGGTCTGATCGTGCGAGAGATCCGCCAAGCCATTCCGGACCTGGAGGTCGCGGTAGACGAGTGCCTCAGCGAAGGTAATCGCGTCGTGACCTCCAGCACCCTGTTCGGAACGCTGGAGAAACCCGTGTTTGGCCTCGCACCGAGCGGCAAGATCCTCACGGTCGCCGCGATGTCGATATGGACGCTCAATCCGAGCGGCGACATAGAGGAAATCACTACCCTCTTTGACCTGGAAAGTGCCCGTAGCCAGCTAGGCCTGGAAAGCCCACTTCCCATCAAGCTGCCGCCGACCTGAAGGCGCCAGCGGCATTTGCGTCAGCGGCCCTGTTTATACAGTGGCATCACCTTCGGAATAGTTTCCTGCAGCGCCTGCGTACGGCTGCCTGACGAGGGATGGGTGCTGAGGAATTCCGGCGGAGCGGAGCCGCCGGCCGCGGCCATCTTCTGCCACAGACTGACCGCGGCATTCGGGTTGTACCCAGCCCGCGCAGCCAGTTCCAGACCGATCAGGTCAGCCTCGTTTTCGTTGCTGCGGCTGTTGGGCAGCGTCATCAGATACTGCACCCCCATATTGGCGAGCTGCAGGCTGCCGTCGCCAATCCCGACTGCTGAGCCAATCTGGGTTGCCATCTGCACACCGTAGGCCTTGGACATGGCTTCGCGGCCGTGCTCACGCAACGCATGGGCTATCTCATGCCCCATGACCGCCGCGATCTCGTCGTCGGTCAGGTTTAGCTTTTCGATCAGACCGGTATAGAAAATGATCTTCCCGCCTGGGCCGGCGTTGGCATTCAGTTCCGGACTGTCGATCACATTCACGTCCCAATCCCATTCGGCTGCGTCGGGCCGGAAGGCCTTGACCTCGGCGATCAGCTTGCTGGCGATTCGATTGACTCGCTGAGCCACCGGCGAGTTATTTTTGAGCACACCCTTGCTCTTCGCTTCCGACACAGTCTGCTGATAAGACTGCGCATACATTTGATTGACCTGTTCGGTCGACAGCATGCTGAACATGTATTGCTTGCGGTCGACGCCAACAGCACCGCTGCTGGTGGTGTTGACGGCCTGACAACCGGCAAGCGCGGCGGCCGCCAGAAAAAGGCTGAGTGAATGCAGCTTGAACATGTCGCGTCTCCCGTGAATTCTGCGCCGTATGCTAGAGCGTGCCAGCGCACCGGGCAACCGACTAACAGCCCACCGCCTCGTCGCCCGCCTGATAAGAGTGTTGAGTCCCCTTTCGATGGCAGCGGCCAATGCCTAGTTCACTGGTGTCAGGCACTCAGGCGCGTCCAGCTTGGGATCATTGACGAACGTCGCCAAGGGCCGTTCGCGCAGCGCAGGTTGAGGTCCGGTCAGCAACACCTGCAGCACTTCAAGCGGGGTCTGCGGGTCGAGCCAGGCGGTCATGCCGGCCTGATCCAGCATCAGCGGGCGCCGCTGGTTCGCTACTGGACGCGTCACCACCGCCGCACTGAGGTAGCTGTGGCCCTCAACCGGATAAGCCTCCCAGATCGCGGCGAAATACATCAGCGAGTCTTCCGTTGTCATCCAGTAGGGTCGCTTACGTGCAGTTCCCCTCCACTCGTAGAAACCGTTCGCTGGCAGTACGCCTCGGCGCAGGCGAAAGGCGTCTCGAAACATCGGCTGTTCGGCCAGCGTTTCCGCCCGGGCCTGTGCCGGCGTGCGGGTAAAATCGCTCAGCCACGCCGGGGTCAGCCCCCAGCGCACGCGACTCAGCTGCAGCGCATCTTCGACCTGTCGCAGCAGCAGTACCGAGGCGCCAGGCGCCAGGCTCCAATGCGGTTGCTGATCAGACGGAAAACCGGGCAGCGCGGCAAAGGCGGGACTCCAGCGAAACAGGGCATAGCGGCCACACATGAACAAAGGACTCGATGGGAAAAAGGATCAAGGCAGCTACCGCGACGTCACTCGGTCGGCATTCAGCAGATGAGCTCACCCGGATAGCTTTCCGGCTCGTCGCCGGGCAGCGGTTCGGCGCCATTGTACGCAGCGATCAAGTGCATCGCGCGATCAGCCTCACCATCGGCGACCATCAGCCCGAGCAAACCGGCCACAGGCAACTCGCCGACCGCGCCGATCAGATGTCGTCCATTCAGATGCACGTCGATACCTTCGGCGAGCAGCATGCCGCGTAGCATCTCCGCCTCGAGCAGATCACGCGGCTCGTATATCCGCCGCATCTAGTCATCCTCCCGCCGCACATCGAGCTGCCAATCGCTGCCGTCGGTACGCAGATCGAATACGATCGGCCGGCAACAGACTGAGCAGTCTTCGATGTACTGCTGATCGCCACCGCTCAGATCGAGTAGCGCCTCCACCCCTTCGCCGCAATATGGGCATTGGTAGTCCTGTGTTTCCAGCATCAGCGTCTCCTGCGTGACTTGCCGCTATAATCGCCGTCCGGATTCTGTAGAGATGCCTCCAGTGCGCATTTATGCGCGGACCCGATCGGCGCAACATGGCTTTATCCAAGCCTGCAGTGATCGCGACTCAGCATCCACAGACCTAACTTTGACCCTTGAGTAACTGGGTTTATTCAGTTGTTACCCTTACAGAGAACATGATGGACGAATTCGAAGCCATCCGACCCTACGCCGACGCCGAGGTCCCTGCTGTCATGGCGCGGCTGTTCGCCGACCGGGAATTCCTAGATATTCTGGCGCACTTCCGCTTCCCGCGGCTGGCCGGCCCTATGGGCTGGATGCTCAAACCCCTCATAGCGCAACGACTGCGACGCGAATTCGCCACTATCCATTCGATCGACACGCTGCAGGCGCGAATCGAGATGTACCTCGACCGCACCATCGAGCGCGCCACGGATGGCATTACCTATTCCGGGCTGGAAAAACTACGGCCGGGCTGCGCGTATCTGTTCATCGCCAACCACCGCGACATCGTGATGGACCCGGCTTTCGTCAACTATGCGGTATTTCAAGCCAAGATGCGCACACCGCGCATCGCCATTGGCGACAATCTGCTGCAGCGACCCTTCGTCAGCGATCTGATGCGGCTCAACAAGAGCTTCATTGTGCGCCGCTCGGTCACCGGTAGACGTGAAAAGCTTGCGGCTTACCAGCTGCTGTCCGCCTACATCAACCACTCGATCCGCACCGACGGTGAATCAATATGGATTGCCCAGGCCGAAGGGCGGGCCAAGGACGGTAACGACCGTACCGATTCGGCGATTCTGAAAATGCTGCACATGAGCCGCAAGGAAGAATCCTTCTCCGACACATTGGCGACCCTGCGTCCGACGCCGGTGTCGATCAGCTATGAGTACGACCCCTGCGATCAGGCCAAGGCACGCGAGCTCTACATTCGGGCCAGCACCGGTAGCTACACCAAGGCGCCTGGCGAGGATGACACCAGCATCGCCCTCGGCATCACCGGCTACAAAGGTCGGGTGCATGTCAGCTTCGGTAAACCCATCAGCGAGGTACCCGAGGATGCAAAGCAGCTGGCGGCCGATATCGACCGGCAAATCCTGACGGACTACCGTCTGTTTCCGGTGAATTTCCTGGCGCATCGGATGTGGGAGCATCGCGACCCGGCGCTGGAGATACCCGAGCTCAGCGAGCTGTTCAGCCGTGCGGAAATCGAACGCGCCGAGGCCGAATGGGGCAAGCGCCTCGCGGCATGCCCAAGCGTGCAGCAGCCCTACCTCATCCAGCAATACGCCATGCCGGTGCGTAACCAGTATCGATTGAAAGCTGGCTTGAGTCTCTAAGACTCAACACAAACCCGACTGGCCGTCAGGTCAGCCGGGTTAGCGACGAAAGCAGGCACGCCAGTCCCAGACTGCTGAATCCAAAGCCATGAAACAACCGGTCAAGACGCCGGGTAGCTGCCAAGCCACCCTGCTCAGCAGCAGAGAGACGAGCACCTGCAAGGGAGGTCTCGGCCCTCGACAGCTGCCGACGCCAGCGCGTCGCCAGTAGCAGCCAGGCACCGCTGAGCGCGATCAGCAAGGCCCGTGAGTTGACCAGAGGCGCGACCCTCGCCAGCGCCGAACAAGCAAAATCAAGCAACAACCGCATTCTCCGTTGGGCCGAGAATATACAGGCCTGGGCGGCCGAACTGAGGGCAGCGGAGTCTACCGAAACGACATTGCCGGCTCAGCCAATTTCCGACAGAACGGAACACAACTAAGCGATGGCAATTTGCCGGGTATTTGCGCCATTTATGCAGATAGGTCCCGTCTCGATTGTTGACTTATAGTCCCTTCCAGCTTCACCCTCATCTCGCCTCGAACAACCGAAATAGAGCGTGCGCCTGGCTTGAGCAACCAGACGGGACTGCCGCGGAGTCGGGCAAACGGCAACTTGTGATCACTGCGTCTCTGACGTGATGTACCGGGCCTTCGGCCCGCCACCTCATCTGTGGAAGTCGCCACCTGCAAGCGCCGCGCTTACGGCTTCGCTTGCAGTGAATCAGTTACCGAGAATCAACAGGACCAAACAATGAATAAGAACAGGTTTAAGACGGGGGCCCTCACACTCTCTTTGCTGGCAAGCGCTGTGCTGGCAAGCGGTGCCATGGCTGCGGTATCCGAATCCGAAGCGGCCAAGCTGGGTAGCAGCCTGACGCCGATGGGTGCCGAGAAAGCCGGCAACGCGGCCGGCACCATTCCTGCCTGGACCGGCGGTTTGGCAGCCGACGCAGCGGCAGTCGGAGAGGATGGCTTCGTCAGCGATCCCTACCCGAACGACAAGCCGAAGTTCACCATCACCGCGCAGAACTTCGAGCAGTACAAGGACAACCTGAGCCCTGGCCAGATCGCCATGCTCAAGCGCTACCCCGACACCTATCGCCTGCCGGTCTTCGAAACCCACCGCAGCGCTGCCGTACCTCAGCGAATCTATGACGCTGCCCAGAAGAACGCGACCCAGACCAAGCTGGTCCGAGGCGGCAACGGGCTGGAAAACTTCGATACCGCTGTCGCCTTTCCGATTCCTCAAGACGGCCTTGAAGTGATCTGGAACCACATCACTCGCTACCGCGGCGGCTCTGCCCGCCGCACCGTGGCGCAGGCCACACCGCAAGTGAATGGTAGCTACAGCCTGGTCAAGTTTGTCGATGAAGTCGTCTACACCGACACCCTGACCGACTACAACGCCGAGAAACACGGCAACGTGCTGTTCTACTTCAAGCAACAGGTGACCGAGCCTTCACGCCTGGCCGGCAACGTGCTGCTGGTGCACGAAACCCTTGACCAGGTTAAAGAGCCGCGCATGGCGTGGATCTACAACGCTGGTCAGCGCCGCGTGCGCCGCGCCCCACAGGTGGCTTACGACGGCCCGGGCACCGCCTCCGACGGGCTGCGCACCTCCGATAACCTGGATATGTTCAACGGCGCACCGGACCGCTATGACTGGAAACTGGTGGGCAAGAAGGAAATGTACATCCCCTACAACGCCTACCGTCTGGACTCACCGCAGCTCAAGTACGACGACATCATCAAGGCCGGTCACATCAATCAGGACCTGACCCGCTATGAGCTGCACCGCGTGTGGGAAGTCGAGGCGACCCTGAAGCCCGGCGAGCGTCACATCTATGCCAAGCGTACCTTCTTCATCGACGAGGACACCTGGCAGGCCGCTGTGATCGACCATTACGACGGCCGCGATACGCTTTGGCGCGTTGCCGAGGCGCATGCTGAATACATCTACAACGACCAGGTCCCGTTGTACGCCATGGAGACGCTGTATGACCTGGTCTCCGGTCGCTACCTGGTGATGGGCATGAAGAACGAGGAAAAGAACCCCTACGTATACAACTACAAGGCCAACTCCAACCAGTACACCCCGGCCGCGCTGCGTAACTCCGGCGTACGCTAAGCCACACCGCTGAGACAAACGCCCCGACAAGTTCGGGGCGTTTTTTTTCAGCCTTCGACAGGCGCGCAGTCGCTCGGATTGGTTTACATGAGGCGATGCTCGCGACTACTCAGGCAGCTGCACGCGTCGGGCACCTCGCTGGGTGTCGCTCCCCGCTCGGTTTACTGCGTGTGTGGCCAACAAGCATAAAGCGCACCGCTCTCCGGCAGAGCGTCAGCGAAACAAAAACCCCGCCAAAGGGCGGGGTTCTATTCTGTTGCAAATGACCGTCTGGGCTAGTTGCGGCTCACTGCGCCAACACCTGACCAATATTCTGGTCGCGGAAGGTGCGGGTCAGCGCATCGCTCAACACCTCGGTTACCAGCTTGGTGTTGGTCTGCTCATTCGGTGCCATACCGAAGCGCTGGTTCAAAGAAGCACCGTAGCGGCCGGTATAGCGGCGACCGCCGTTCTGCACCTCGACGCGGAAGGTCGCACCAATGGTAGCCTCGGTAACGTACAGGCCTTCCTTCGGCGATTGGTACTTCAGTTCAGCTAGGGTCAGGGTCAGTTGCGGCGCGTTGTAGGCGTTGGCCGACGGAGTGAACCCCAGCAACCGGACCGCCGCTTCGGCCTGGGCCTGCAGCTTGGGAATGACTTTTTCTTTCGGCACGATCACCGCACTGGTCTCCGGATACAGGCCGCCACGGGTGCCCAAGGTTGCAGAGGGGCGACCGTCAACCACACGCACAGCTACCGGTTGCCCTTGGCCGACGGGATTGATGGTATCGGTGAGTTTGGGATTGGGGTCGAGCTGTTGAGGACTGTGGGCACAACCGGCGAGCACCAGTGCTGACGCGGCGGCGAGGCTGAACAACAGGCGTTTCAGCATACTGCTTACTCCAGGTTAGGGATGGATGGCGCGCAGTATAACCAGCACCGCAACCGCCTGACAGTGATGCCCTAAAGACCGCCTGCAGGCCGGCCACGTTCCATTCATGCAACCGTAACCTCAGGGTGCGATAACGGCGAGCAGCCCTACGAGCGCCTGGTCATGTCTTTATTCAAAACCCTGTTCCGACAACGCCCACCGCGTCACTACGCCCTGCTGGACGACCAGGATCGCTGCCGCATGCTGCTGACGGCCAATGAGCGCCCTCAGGGTGAACGCTGGGTCGAGATAGCGGAAATTCGTCTCGGCTGGATCGGCAAGCCATTGCCTCAAGCAGGTCTACAGCAGCGTTCCGGCCCATCCCGCACGCATAAAAAAGCCGCGCAGCCCTTAACGGCAGCGCGGCTTGCTTACAGCGTGTCTTGTTAGCTAGTCGGCCAGCCCCAGATGCTTGTCGACTCTGGAAACGACCTCGCGATAGACCGCTGCATCGGCTTCGAGAACCTTCTCCCGCGCCGGGAATATTTCGGCGAGCTTACCGATCCAGGCTTCGCTCCTCGCCTGCTCGGGGAAGCAACGCTCGATCAGGTCAAGCATGATCGAAACGGTAACCGAGGCACCCGGAGACGCGCCTAGCAGTGCGGCGATCGAACCATCCTTGGCCGACACCAACTCGGTGCCGAACTGCAGGATGCCACCCTTCTTCGGGTCCTTCTTGATGATCTGTACCCGCTGCCCAGCCACTTCCAGGCGCCAGTCTTCTGCCTTGGCTTCAGGGTAGAAGCCGCGCAGGGTTTCAAGACGGTCGCCCATCGACTGCCGAACTTCCTTGATCAGGTAGCGCGTCAGGTCCATGTTGTCCCGCGCCACGGCCAGCATCGGCTTGAGGTTGGCCGGACGGATCGACATCGGCAGATCAAGCGGCGAGCCGTGTTTGAGGAACTTGGTAGTGAAGCCGGCGTACGGCCCGAACAGCAGTGACTTCTTGCCATCCACGACACGGGTATCCAGATGCGGAACCGACATGGGCGGTGCGCCTACTGCGGCCAGGCTATAGACCTTGGCCTGATGCTGCTTGACGATCTCCGGATTGTCGCACCGCAGCCACTGGCCGCTGACCGGGAAGCCGCCGTAACCCTTACCTTCTTCGATATCGGACATCTGCAGCAGCGGCAGCGCTGCGCCGCCAGCACCGAGGAAGACGAAGCCGGCTTTGATCTCACGACCGCCACCGTCACGGGTGTTCTTGACCTCAACGCGCCAGCCCTTGCCGTCGCGAGCCAGGCCGGTGACTTTTTGGAAGTAGGACATTTTTACGCCGGGCTTGGCGGCCAGGTACTGCAGCATCTGCCGGGTCAGCTCGCCGAAGTTGACGTCCGTGCCGTTCATCGCGCGGGTCGCGGCGATCGGCTCGTCCAGCGGACGGCCCGGCATCATCAGTGGCATCCACTCTTCCATGGTCGCGCGATCTTCGCTGTAGACCATGTTTTCGAAGCCGTGATGGGTTTTCAGCGCATTGAAGCGGCGCTTGAGGTAGTCGATGTTCTTGGTGCCCCGCACGAAGCTCAGATGCGGCACCGCATTGAGGAAGTCGCGCGGGCTACCGAAGCCTTCACGGCCCGTCAGGTAGGCCCAGAACTGCTTCGACACTTCGAATTGGGTATTGATGGTGACGGCTTTCTTGATGTCGATCGAGCCGTCTTTGCTGTCCGGCGTGTAGTTCAACTCGCAGAGACCGGCGTGGCCGGTGCCGGCGTTGTTCCAGGGATTCGAACTTTCGACGGCCCCGGATTCCTGCAGTTCGACAATCTCCAGCCTGATGTTGGGATCGAGTTCCTTGAGCAGTACTGCCAGAGTCGCACTCATGATGCCGGCTCCCACCAGCACCAAATCCACGGCTTCGCTATCGTGTTGCGTCATTAACGCGTTCTCCAGAATCACAGCATTAAACTGTCACGACCGCAGTACGCGATCGTGTAGAACCACCAGCCTGGCGGCTAGAAACGGAGGAGGTTTCTATACCGCTGCTCGGGCTTGTGCCCGAAGGCAGGAGAACTCGAAAGCCCCTACCCGCTGTCGGGAGAGCGGCTTTTGGCCTCCTCCCTCTCGCGCGTCTGCTTCCCGGAGCGGGGCGACAAGCCTGGGCTCTACGGGACGCGTGCAGCGAGAAAATCTATTGCGGCTGCCAATTGCTCAGCCAGGTCATGCTTGAAGCTCGACGGTTACAGACGAGCTCAGCCGCGCGCGGCCTCGATCAGCTCGATATAGGGCTCGGCCTGACGCTGATCCGCGATCAACGCTACGAAGTCCTGCCCCTTGGCATCCTTCGCATTCAGGTCATACCCGGCTTGGACAAAGAATCCGAGAAAACGCTCGAAATCATCGACCCGCAAACCGCGATACGCCTTGATCAGCTTGTGCAACGAAGGCGGCGTGTCGTCAGCCGGTTCCGGCTCGAGAAACAATTTGATCGACTCGTCGCTGACTTCCTCGCCGATCACCTTCTTCTTGTCTTTACGCATGGTTTCTCCGGTTCGACGGGGCCTTTCGGGGGCGGCAGTTTACTCTGCACGACCGGTGCACTCAACGCGCCAAAGGCCGATAAGACCAAGGTCGTACACGAAAATCTTCGATTTAACCGCGATGTTGCGTTCTTGCAGGCCCGGCGGTATAGCCAGTGCTTATACTGGCGCTTTGCGCACATGGAGTGTCTGGAATGAAGCTTCCGCCGTTGTTCGCTGCCTGGCGTCAAACCCTGCGTTCGGGCTACGGAGTGCCGGCATTGCGCGGCGACATTACGGCCGGCTTGACGGTGGGCATCATCGCCATCCCCTTGGCCATGGCGTTGGCGATAGCGGTAGGTGTTGCGCCGCAGCACGGCCTGTATACGGTGCTGGTTGCTGCACCCTTGATCGCCTTGACCGGAGGCTCGCGGTTCAACGTGTCCGGTCCTACCGCAGCCTTCGTCGTCATCCTCCTGCCGATTACCCAGCAATTCGGCCTCGGCGGGTTGCTGCTCTGCACCATGCTCGCCGGGCTGATCCTGATCGCGCTCGGGCTGCTACGTGCCGGTAGATTGATCGCATTTGTGCCCTACCCCGTCACGCTTGGTTTCACTGCTGGCATCGGCATCGTCATCGCGACCCTCCAGCTCAAGGACATATTCGGCCTGACGTTGACCGAGCAGCCGCAACACTATGCGGAGCAGCTCAGCTTGCTGGTGCGTGCCCTGCCCAGCGCGCAGTTGGGTGACGCACTGGTCGGCCTGCTGTGCCTGGGCGTCTTGATCGTCTGGCCGCGGCTGGTGCCCAAAGTGCCAGGCCATCTGGTTGCCCTCGTCGTTGGTGCACTCGTCGCAATGGCGCTGGAATCGGCCGGCCTTACCGTCGCCACGCTTGGTGAGCGCTTCAGCTATGTAGTCGGGGATGTGGTGCATCCCGGCATTCCACCATTCCTCCCGGATTTCGCCTGGCCATGGCTGTTGCCCGGCCCTGACGGTCAACCGCTGGTGCTGAGCTTCGAGCTGTTTCACCAACTGTTGGCGCCGGCGTTCGCCATTGCCATGCTCGGCGCCATCGAATCCCTGCTCTGTGCGGTGGTCGCCGATGGCATGGCCGGCGGCAACCACGACCCGAACGCCGAGCTGCTGGGTCAAGGCATCGGCAACCTGGTCGCCCCGCTGTTCGGCGGCATCACGGCGACCGCCGCCATTGCGCGCACCGCCACCAACGTAGGCGCCGGCGCGTTCTCACCACTGGCGGCGATCATTCACGCAGGTGTGGTGCTGGTGGCGATCCTCTGGCTGGCACCGCTGTTCAGCTATCTGCCGATGGCCGCCCTGGCGGCGCTGCTGCTAATGGTGGCCTGGAACATGAGCGAAGCGCCGCATGTCTTCAAGACACTGCGAATAGCACCACGCAGCGATGTGTTGGTACTACTGACCTGCCTGAGCCTGACCGTCCTGTTCGACATGGTGCTGGCGGTGGGCGTGGGGCTATTGCTCGCGGCCGGGCTGTTCATCAAACGCATGAGCGAGCTAACCGACACCACCCGCCTGAATCTTGGGCAAAATCCCGTCCTCCGAGACCTGCCCGAACACGTCGCTGCCTATGCGATTCGTGGCCCGCTGTTCTTCGGCGCCGCCGAAAAGGCATTGAGCGTGCTGCGGCGATTCAATCCAGACGTGAAAATCGTCATCGTCGACATCAGCGGCGTGCCGATGATGGACATGACCGCCCTGGCAGCGCTGGAAAACGTTCTACTGGACTACCGCAAGCAAGGCATCGCGTTGATTCTGTCCGGCAGCAATGTCCGGTTACGGCTCAAGCTGCGCCGCGCCGGCATTCACCCGCTTGAAGGGCAGCTGTACTACGTGCGCAATCTGATCCAGGCTCGGGCAAAAGCCTTGCGCCTGTTACCGGCGCCGGCAGCAGCCGGACCAGCTGCCTGATACGAGAAAAGCTCATTGAGCTGCAGAAGCGTGCCACGCTTTTCTGCAGCTCAAGCGACCGCAGCGGCCAGCAGCTTAACCGGCGTACTTCTGCAGGTTCGCCATCATTTCCTTCAACGCTTCCATGTTGTCGGCCGGATGCGCCGCGTTGTCGAAATTGCAGATCTGCTGCCAATGGGCGGCAACGTCCTCGGCATCAAAGCCGGCCTTCGGATCGAAACCGGCACCCAGGCTCCGCTCCCAGCGCACCTTGCCCATCCAGCCACCGCCGACTTCGAACAGACCGGAGGTTTCCTGGCATTGCTCGCTGGCGAGAAAGACCACCAGCGGGCTGACCAGCTCGGGCTTGAGCTGCTCGAAAACCTGCGGCGGGATCAGCCCCTCGGTCATGCGCGTGCCGCCGGTCGGCGCGATGGCGTTGACCAGAATATTGTTCTTGCGCCCTTCCAGGGCCAGTGTGCGCGTCAGCCCGTACAAACCCAGCTTGGCCATGCCGTAGTTGGATTGACCGAAGTTGCCGTAGATACCGGAGGTCGAGGCGGTGAAGATCACTCGGCCGTAACCTTGCTCGCGCATGTGTGGCCAGGCGGCGCGGGTCACCTTGTAGGCGCCCTCGACGTGCACCCGATAGACCAGATCCCAGTCGGCGTCTTCCATCTTGTGAAAGGTTTTGTCGCGCAGGATGCCGGCATTGTTCACCACCACATCGATTCGGCCGAAGCTGTCCAGCGCGTGCTGGACGATTTTGTCGCCCTCGGTCACCGAGTCATGATTGGCCACCGCAGTGCCGCCGGCCTGGCGGATTTCCTCGACGACGCGATCGGCTGCCGAGGCGTTGGCGCCCTCGCCTTGGGCACTGCCGCCGAGGTCGTTGACCACCACCTTGGCGCCGTGGCGGGCGAACAGCAGCGCATGTGCGCGGCCGAGTCCACCACCGGCACCGGTCACGATGACCACCTTGTCTTCGAAGCGAATGGCGTCACTCATGGAAATTCCTCCAGCGGATTATTGTTGGATGCGTTGCAAAGTCTCTGACGAGTGTCGGCGAGGCCACAGCCGTCCACAATCAAACGGCCGCGAATGAATGCCCGAACATAAGGCTGCAGGATGATGTAGCAGCGTCAGGGCTGCGGCAGGAACGCCCGGATGGCCGCGGCGACTCGCGCCGGGTCCTCCTCCTGTGGCACATGGCCGAGGTCCTCGAACATGACCAACTCGCTGCCTGCGATGTCGTCCTTGAAGCGGCGCGCATTGAGCGGCGGAATCAACCCGTCGCGCCCGCCCCAGATGATCAGCGTCGGCGTCTGGATCGATGCGATCCGCTTGGAATTGTCGACTGCCGGCACCTGTTTGAACCGTTCGCGCAGCGCCTCACGATTGCCTTCACGCAAGGTCAGCTCGTAGTAGCGGTCAACCAGCTCCGGCGTCACTTTGCCTGGATCGCCATAGACGCTGCGCGTGCTGGACTCGACCAACCGCCGCGGGAGTATGTTGGCCATCAGCGGCGCCAAGCCCGGAATGCCGGCAAGCTTGAAACCGATCGGTACTGAGGTCGACTGGCGCGGGTAACCTGCCGTATCGATCAGTACCAGTCGCTCAACACGCCTGGGCTGGTCCAGCGCCATTTCCCAGGCGAGCTGGCCACCAAAGCTATTGCCGACGAGCACTGCTCGCTCCACGTTCAGCCTGTCCAGGAATGTCGAGAGGAAGTCGACGTAATGGCTCATGCGGTAGTCGCCGTCGGGAAAGGGGCCGGTCAAACCGAACCCCGGCAGGTCGAGGCTGATCACCCGCCGCTGCTGCTTCAGTTCGTCGACCACAGCTTCCCAGGTATGCAGGCTCGCCGAGGTGCCGTGCAGCAGCACCAGCGGAACGGGATCATCACGTCGCCCCTCGTCACGAACATGCACCTGCATGCCGGCCACCTCGACGAATCCGGACGGCTCCGGCGCCCAGCGATCGGTCAGGCTTTCGACCGGTCGTGGCGGCGCCCAGCTGAGCGCCACCAGCACCGCGATGATCAGGAAAAGCAGTACGACTACAGCAGCCACCAGTTGCAGAACGATCTTCACCTTGTTGCCCTTGTGTGCAGAAGCGTCCGTGATCTTAGGCGGAGTCCCTTCACGCAGCAAAGCAGGTCTCTAATCACACCGGCGTACCCGCCAAGCGCAACCGCCGTCATGCAAGCGGTGCGCGGGCATAGTCGGTGATCAGGCGAGGCAAGTTTTCCAGCGACTCGGTGCACTGCGCCGCGCCCAGCTGCAAGGCCTCCTTGGGCATTCCGAAAACGACACAGCTGGCTTCGTCCTGGGCGACCGTGCGGGCGCCGGCTTCGCGCATGGCCAGCAGTCCACGGGCGCCGTCGTCGCCCATACCGGTCATGATCACACCCAGCGCGTTATGCCCGGCATGTCGGGCGACAGAGCGAAACAGCACGTCCACTGACGGCTTGTGCCGGTTGACTGGAGGCCCGTCGAGCACCTCGACGAAATACTGCGCGCCGCTGCGTTTCAGCTGCATGTGCTTGCCGCCGGGTGCCACTAGCGCCAGCCCAGAGCGCACGCGATCCAGATGGCGGGCCTCGCGCACTTCAATCTGGCAGAGGCTGTCGAGACGCTGAGCAAAGGCGGCGGTGAATTTTTCCGGCATGTGCTGGACGATCACGATGCCAGGCGAGTCGACACGCAGCTGTTTGAGCACCAGCTCCAGTGCCTGGGTGCCGCCAGTGGACGTACCCAGGGCAACGACCCTGTCGGTGGTGGTCAGGGCGCTCCTGGTCGGCTCCGCCGGGCGCGCCGGTGCCGTTACCGTCGCAGTGCGTGCAGCCACCACCCGTGGACGGGTCGCGGCGGCCTGCTGGATCTGCTTAATCAGGTCGTTGGAGAGCTGCAGCAGACTGTCTTTAAGACCGAGTCGCGCCTTGGTGAAAACGCCAACGGCGCCCGCCGCAAACGCTTCGAGCGTGATGGCCGCGCCCGCCTCGGTCAGGGTCGAACAGATGATGGTCGGTGTCGGCCGCTCGGCCATCAGCTTGCGCAGAAAGGTGATGCCATCCATGCGCGGCATTTCGACGTCGAGCACCAGCACATCGGGCCAGTTGCGCTGCATCTTCTCAAGCGCGAACAGTGGGTCGGCCGCCTGTCCAATCACTTCGATATTCGGATGGCTTTCCAGACAGGCCGACAAGACCTGCCGCACCAGTGCTGAGTCATCGACGATAAACACCTTGATCATGCGGTGCCCTCCAGCAGGTTGGCCGTGGTGAACGACTGACAGCTCAGGCGTCCGTCTCGGCCATCGACCGTCAATCGTCGATAACCCAAGCCACCGAGCTGCTCATCGTCGACGCGCCAACCGAGCAAGGCGAACTGCTCACGGGCGAACGCGATATTCATCAGCCCGATCTGCAGGCTGTTGCGCCGGCCTGGCTGCAAGCAGCTGACGCCGCCATAGAGCCCTTTGCGGTATTCCTCCGGCGCGGCGCAGTGGCGAACCATGTCGCGCTGCAGCCGCGCGAACACCGCTTCGCCGGTGCGCGTGTCATCCTGGTCGGAGGCGCTGCGGGGCACGACGAAATGGCTTACGGCAAGCAGGCGACACCGCGGATGCCACAGGGTAACGGCGACACACGAGCCAAGCAGCGTGGCCACCGGCTCCTGAAGCGGACCGAACAAGTACTCGCCAGGCATGAGAAAACGAGGCGCAGTCATAGGCGCTCGAATACCGAAGAAGCGACGCTGCGTAGCGGCAGCCCGAACCCATGCAGGCTTTCCGCATGGCCGATGAATAGCAAGCCGCCGACGCGCAGGCGTTCGATCAGGCGGGCAACGATGGCTCGCTTGTCCTCCGCGCTGAAATAAATGAGCACGTTGCGTAGGAAGATCACATCAAAGCGGCCGATGTCTTCAGGCAACGGCCGCATCAGGTTCAGTTCGCAAAAGCGCACCCGCTCGCGCAAGTCCTGACCGAGGCGAAAGGCGCCCTCGTGCTCACCGATACCGCGCAAACAGTGGCGCTTGAGCCAGCCAGGCGGAAAGTTGCTCGACTCGTCCAGCGGATAGATCGCGGCCTCGGCTTTTTCCAGCACCGTGCGGCTGAGGTCGCTGCCAAGGATCGACCACTCCGCCGGCCCATGCTCGGCCAGCACCATGCCCAGGGTGTAGGGTTCTTCACCCGACGAACAGGCGGCGCTCCAGATGCGCAACGGTCCGCGCCGGCCGTCCAGCCAGCGGGCCAGGAACTGGAAATGCTGCGGCTCACGAAAGAAGTAGGTTTCATTGGTGGTCAGCAGGTCGATCACCAGCCGTTGCTCGGCCTGCTTCGTCGGATCCTTGAGCAGCAACAGGTAGTCGCGGTAGCTGCTCAGGTTCAGGGCCCGCAACCTGCGCATCAGGCGGCCGGCCACCAACGGCCGCTTGCTGTCGCTCAGATGAATACCCGACGCCTCGGCCATCAGCTGCTGCAGGAACCGGAACTCCTGCTCGCCCAGCACCGGCAGGCTCGACGTCGGCATGCTCAGCTCGCCTGCGCCATCGCCTGGCTGATCTGCAGGATGTCGTCCAGCGACAACACCTTGCGCACGTCCAGAATGATGGTGAAACCCCGCTCGTCGCGCGCCATGCCGGCAATGAACTCCGTGCGAATCCCAGCGCCGAACCCTGGCGCGGGCTCGACGTCGGCAGCCTGGATATCCAGCACGGCGTCGACCGCATCGACCACCAGGCCGATGCGCTGCAGCACGTCGTTCAGGTCCAGCTCGATGATCACAATGCAGGTCCGCTTGCTCGGCACCGTGCGCTCCATACCGAAGCGTGCGGCCAGGTCTAGCACCGGCACCACATTGCCGCGCAGGTTGATCACGCCGTGGATGCACGCCGGCATCATCGGCACGCCGGTGATCTGCCCGTACTCGATGATTTCGCGTACCAGCTCGATCGGCAACGCGTAGCGTGCCTGGCGCACCCGGAACGACAGGTGCTGAATGTCAGCCGGCGCGGTGCTGGCGGCACCGCTTACCTGTGGAAAGTTCATCTGCGCCCCCTTATGTGAAGCTGACGAACTGACTGTCATCAGCCATGGCGGTCGGCTTGCGGATGCTGCGCACCGAGCGGTTGCCGCTGGGCTTGACGCTGGGTGCCTGTGGCTGGCGACCGAGGCTCTGAGCAGCCCCATCGCGCGCATCGAGACGGAAGAAGCCGATCAGCTCCAGCAGTTGCGAGGCCTGGGCGTTCATCTCCTCGGAGGTGGCAGCCAGCTCTTCGGACGCCGAGGCGTTTTGCTGGGTGATCTGGTTCATCTGCCCCATGGCTATATTGATCTGGCCCGCGCCGGTGCTCTGCTCCTGGGATGCCGCGGTGATTTCCTGCACCAGGTCCGAAGTCCGCTGGATGTTCGGCACGATATCGTCGAGCAGGCGACCGGCCTGCTCGGCCAGCTGCACGCTGCTACCGGCCACGCCGCCGATTTCCTGGGCCGCCACCTGGCTGCGCTCGGCCAGCTTGCGAACCTCAGCCGCCACCACAGCGAAGCCTTTGCCATGGTCACCGGCACGCGCCGCCTCGATGGCCGCGTTGAGCGCCAGCAGGTTCGTCTGGTAAGCGATGTCGTCGATGATGCCGATCTTGTCCGCGATCTGCTTCATCGCAACGACCATATCGCGCACTGCCCGGCCACCGGCTACTGCGTCATTGGCGGCCTTGCCGGCAATGCTGTCGGTGATCTTGGCGCTTTCGGTGTTCTGCGCGATGGATGCAGACATCTGCTCCACCGACGCGGTGGTCTGCTCGACGCCCGCCGCCTGCTCGCTAGCCGCCTGACTCAGCGATTGCGAGGTGGCACTGACTTCCTCCGAGGCCGAGGACAGGGAATCGGCAGCGCTGCGCACATCGCCCATCACGCTACGCAACCGCTCGGCCATGTTCTTCATAGCGTTGAGCAACTGGCCAGTCTCGTCCTTGCTGTTCACCTCCACCTGCACACTGAGGTCGCCAGCCGCGAGCGCATCGGCAACCGACACGGCGCGGTTGAGCGGCCGGGTGATGCTGCGTGTGACCAGAATGCCGATGCCGAAGCCCAGCACGGCCGCGATGATCACCAGGCCGATCATCTGAGTCCGGGAGCTAAGATAGATGCTCGTGATTTCTTCATTGGCTTGCTTGGCATTGGCGACCTTGCGCTCAACCAGGGCAGTCAGCAGATCGTCGGCCTTGTTTCCGGTCTCACGCAGTTGCGGCAGCATCAGGGTCAGCTCGTCGGCCGGGCGCACCTCGCTGGAGGCTTCGCGCAGCTTTAGGGCCTGCTCGACGGTCCGCACGTAGGCGGCCATCGGCTCGCTGAGCGACTCGAACTGGGCGATGCCTTCGGGCGTCACGAAACTGGTGCGGGTGAGCTCGATGTGCTCGTACATCTTGCTGATCGCGTCCCGGGTCAGCTTGATGGAAGAGTCACGCTCCTCCAGGCTGGTAGCCAGCAGGCTCGAGCGCAGCCCACGACCGACGTAGATCAACTGCACGTTGGCCGACTGGATATTGTTCAACGCGATCATCTCGCGCTCATACATCTGGTCGGACAGCTCATTGACGTGCTCGAGGTTACGTATACCCAGCATGCCCACGGTAATGGTCAGTGCCACCACTATCAGGAAACCCGCAATCAAGCGCGTCCCTATCTTGAAGTTACCGAATACGTTCATGGTTGTTTCTCCTTACTGGCCTGCGAGGTCCTGGCGGGATTGGCTGATGCGCTGAGCAGCAGGATTCGCGTCGACGTGGTTTTGCAGGTAACGGAACAGGCTGGGGATATCCAGGATCAGGGCTACTTGCCCGGTTCCCAGGATGGTGGAGCCACCAATGCCCTGCAGGTGCTGGAACAGCTGCCCGAGCGGCTTGATGACGGTTTGCAGTTCACCGTGAAGGTGATCGACGATCAGCCCGGCCTGTTGCCGGCCCTGGCTGACGACAATGATGTTGCGGCGTTTGGCGTGACTTTCCGCCAGGTTGAAGTGGGCGGCCAGGGACAGACAGGGCAGCGGCTTGCCGCGCAGATTGAGGTAGCCGTAAGCGCCTGAACTGAGTTGCTCGGCGTCCATCTCCAGACATTCGGTGACCATGTCCAGCGGGATCACGAAATAGTCATCGCCAAGGCTGACGAGGAAACCATCGATGATCGCCAGCGTCAGCGGCAGGCGGATGCGGAAAGTGCAGCCCAGGCCTTCACGGGAATCGATCTCTATGGTGCCGCGCAAGGCATCGATAGCGCTGCGCACCACATCCAGCCCCACGCCACGGCCGGACAGGTCGGACACGCTTTCGGCGGTGGAGAACCCGGCGGCGAATATGAGTGCCTGGATATCGGCCTCGGGCAGGTTCGCCTGGGCGTCGATCAGCCCACGGGCAATGGCTTTTTCGCGGATACGTGCAGTGTTGAGCCCGCGCCCGTCGTCGGCCACTTCGATCACGATCATGCCCGACTCGTGATAGGCGTTCAGGCGCAGGTGGCCTTCGACCGGTTTACCCGCGGCGACGCGGCCTTCTGCTGACTCGATACCGTGGTCGATAGCGTTGCGCACCAGGTGCGTCAGGGGGTCGGCCAGCTTGTCGATGACCGCCTTGTCGAGCTCGGTGTCCGCGCCACGGATATCCAGACGAATGTCCTTGCCCAGTTGCTGGCTGACATCGCGCACCACGCGCTGGAAGCGGTTGAAGGTGTCGCCGATCTCGATCATGCGTAGCTTCAGTGCGGCTTCACGGATCAGCTCGACGTGCTGGTTGACGGTCTGGGTGCTCTCGATGCAATTGGCATCGCCATGCGAGCGTGCACGCAGCTGTGCACCGGCCGCGCTGATGACCAGCTCACCAACCAGGTTGATCAGTTCGTCCAGCTTGTTTGCAGCCACGCGGATCTGGCTGTTTTCCTGGCTGCGCTTTTCACGGGCAACCTGTTGCTTGGCCAGGGCCGCATTCACCGCCTGGGGGCCGACGATGCCTTCGTTCACCAGCACCGTGCCCAGCGGCGGCTTGACCTCGACCGTTTCCGCGGCCTGCAGGGCCAGGCCTTCTTCCAGTTCGCGCTCGGTCAACAGGCCACTGGCGACCAGGATCCGGCCGATCTGCGCGTCCGTTTCTGGCAAATCGTGGATCAGCTGTAGGTAGTCTTCCAGCTCGCTGGTCGGCGGCAGGATGCGCAGGGTGCAGAAGTCCTCGATGAACTCGAAGACTTCCTCGATCTCACCCTTGCTGGCCGGCGTGCACAGCGCGATTTCGAGGCCGAGGTAACAGGTCTCCGGCTGCAGCTCGGCCAGCGAGGGCAACGATTCACTGATTGTCTGTAGATGCAGGATGTCGCCCAGGCGGCTCAGAAAGCGGACGAACGAACTGGGTTCGAAGCCGTTTCGCAGCAGATCGGCGTGAAACCGCAACGAGATGTGCCAGGCGCCATCGGCGTCGCAACTGGCGCAGCGTTCCAGCCCCCCGCGGCTGTTGCAGCTGTCTTCGGACAGCATGACGACCGGGATCTGCGGCGCCTGGGGCGCAGCGTTGATGCAGCTGGCGAGCTCGGCAAGCAGCGGCTGGTGGCGGCTGTCGTCGACCAGCAGCTCGCCCTTGTCGGTATCGATCAGCTCGATCATCGCGCTGATTTCATCCAGGCAGCGCAGCATCAGCGAGATCAGTTCTGGCGACAGGCTTTGCGCGCCGTCACGTACCGCCATGAGCAGGTTTTCCAGGTGATGGGTAAAGCCCACCAGCGGCGCGAGCGAAAACAGCCCAGCCGAGCCCTTGAGCGTGTGCATTGCGCGGAACAGCCCGTTGATCGACTGTTCATCGGTGGGGCACTCGTCAAGCAGCAGCAGGTACTCTTCGGCCTGCTTGGCCAGATCGCGGGCCTCCTCGACAAAGCTCAGCAGCAGCTGGCTCCATTGTTCGCCATCAAGCATCACGATCTCCTTTTAGCGATGGGCCAGTAGAACGTCGGGATACAGGGTGTCCAGGCGCAACAGCTCGAGCACCTCGACCACCGCCGCAGCAGGCCCCTGCACCTTCAAACTGCCGCCGGCCGCCTCGAAATGACGCTGGGTCGCGAGCAGCAGCTGCGCACCGGCGGTGTCGATTTCTTCGAGCGCCTCGAGGTCGAGCAGGCAGGGGCGCGCCTCAGGCTTCGCCAGCATGCCCAGCAAGGTCGCATGCGCCTCGCCGACTTCGTATATGGTCAGGCTGCCGGACAGGCGAAGCCGGGCCGGCTCCACGCTGCGGTCGTAAGTGAGTTCGAGCATGTCAGCCGACCAGCTTGTCGACAGCTGTCAGCAGTTGCTGCGGCTGGAACGGCTTGACGATCCAGGCCTTGGCACCGGCGGCCTGGCCCTCGGCCTTCTTGCCCTGCTCGCTTTCGGTGGTGAGCATGACGATGGGCGTGAAGCGGTAGGCCGCATTGGCCTTGACCGCCTTCACCAGGCCGATGCCATCGAGGTTCGGCATGTTCACGTCACTGATGATCAGGTTGATCTTCTGCCCGTTGAGCTTGGTCAGCGCGTCCTTGCCATCAACGGCCTCAATGACCTGATGACCCGCGCCGGTGAGGGTCATCTTCACCAGCTGGCGCATGGAGAGCGAGTCGTCGACGATGAGAATGGTCTTGGCCATGTGGTGATGCTCCTTGTTGAATCAGAAAAAGGTCACGTCGTCGGCAGCGCTTTTGCTACGGGTCTTGCCGTGGCGCTCCTCATCGGTGGTGAAATGCTGGTGCAGCTCGCGCAGCCAGCGCTGCGGGTCGTTCACGCTGTTGTCGCCGGCACGCACTGCCTGGTCGAGACGCTGCATGTCGTGCTGCAGGTGGTCGAGCATCTGGTCAGTTCGGTCCTGAAACTGCAGGCTGACCACGATCTCCTCGATGGTTCCCTGGGTGACGCGGGTTTCCTGCTGCAGCTGCAACGAGGTGACCGAGAGTTCATTGAGGCTCTGCCCCAGCCCCTGCATGACGTCACCCGCCACGCTGTCGAGGTAGCTCAGGTTGTCGCGCTCGCTGGTGGTCAGTTCGTCTGCCGCGGTGACAGTGGCGCGGATCGCCTGGTTGATTTCGCTGACCTTGTTGCCCATCTGCTGGCCGGTCTCGGCCGACAGCGTCGACAGCTTGCGCACCTCGTCGGCGACCACCGAGAAGCCGCGGCCATAGTCTCCGGCCCGGGCCGCCTCAATGGCGGCGTTGAGCGCGAGCAGGTTGGTCTGGCTGGCAATGTCCTGCACGTGCTTGGCCATCGATTGCAGCTCAGCCGCGTAGCCGTTGAGGTCGGCAATGGTGCCCAGCAGTTCGGCCTTGCGGCCGCTGGCGGCGTGGAACGCCGAAGTCACTTCATTGAGGCGGTTCTGCGCCTGCCGCAGGCTGCTGGCCATGCCATCGCCGCCGATCACATTGTCCGAATTGCTCAGGGTCTGGCTGAGGCGAGCCGACAATCCAGCGAAGTGCTCGAACAACTGCCGCACGCTGTTTTGCTGGATGTCGCGCACCTGTCCCAGGTTCTTGTCCCAGGTCGGCAAAACGGCGTTGAGCAACGGCTCGACGGCCGGTACGGCAACCGGCGGCGCGATGACTGGTTCGGGAGTGGCCGGCCCACGCGAGGCGCGAGGCTTCAGGAACACCGCAGCGGCGACGCAAATGGCGCTGCCCGCACCGACGATCCAGAACGAGCCCAGGGCAAGGCCGGCGAGCCCGGTGGCGATTCCAATCCAGAGTACGGGGTAGGCAAACACGGTACGGCCTCGCGAGACAGAGTCGAATGGTCGGCACGATAGGGAGCCGGCAGAGACCGCGATATCAGGCAAAACCCTAGGCGGCTGTAGGGTGTCCTAAGGTGTCAACGCCCTAAAGTTTTCCCCGCCGCTGCCGGGGCAGCATCGGCCGCCTCCGCGTCATCCATCGAGCTGCAAGGTTGCGAGGGCCGGTGCGCGGACTAGGCTGGATAGAGCGCTCGCGCAGAAACAGCTACCCCTGGCGGTGCCGCACGCAGCGGCACCCACCGACCGCAGGTAACGGTTCTTAGATGACGGAGCGTGTGTCAAACATTGCAGATCGCCTGGGTTCGTCCCACTCACTGTTGCGCTGGATGCCCTGGGCGATCGCCGCGCTGCATGCGGGGCTCATGCTCCTATGCGGACTCTGGGTCGGGGCATGGCCATCGATGTCCATCGGCTGGAGCGTGCTGGCGGTGCTGCTGTCGTCAACGCTGGTGTGGCTGGCGATCCAGGTCATGCTCCGCTCGATGCAGGCGCAACAGTCCGCCGCCAGCGAAGGCGCAATCGTCCGCGCCACGCACCTCGCCCCATCGCCGCCAGCCGAGCCGACCGGCACCTATCCGCCGCGCATTTACGAACGGATGGTCGCCAGCCTGCCCGATGGCGTGGTGATCATTCGCAGCGGACAGGTCCGCTTTTGCAATGCGGCGGCGGGCAGCCTGTTCGATCCGTCAGGCGAGGCGCCATCGGTCACAGGCGAATGGCAGCCCTACGTTGCCCCAGACCTGCGAGCACGCGAAGCCGAGCGGCTGGACCGCCTGCAGTGTGGCGTGATCGGCCCGCTGTGCTTTCGTCACGTCACCCTGCTGCGCGCCGACGGCGCCCCGTTCCAGGCCGAAGTAAGCGAGCTGCTACTGGAAAACGACGGATACCACGACGTGCTCCTGTTGCTGCGTGACATCAGCGAGTCGGAGCGGATGCAGCGCGAGCTGGAGCAGGCCAACCAGCGCCTCCAACATCTGTCGCAGCGACTGATGGAGGTCCAAGAGAGCCAGCGCCGCCAGCTCGCACGTGACCTGCACGATGACATCGGCCAGCAACTCACTGCCCTCAAGCTGCACCTGCAACGGCTGTGCGGGTCGCTGGCGCATGAACCGGTGTTGGCCAGGCTCGCCGCCCAGCTCAGCGACGCGGCCGACGAAGCGCTGGCCAAGGTGCGCAGCCTGTCGCTGGCGCTGCATCCGCTGCAACTCGAGACGCTCGGTCTGCAGGCTGCCGTGCACTGGCACCTGTCGCGTTTCCTCGAAGCTGCACATACCCGATGGTCGCTTAAGCTTGATGGCGAAACGGTCGGCCTATCTCCTGACATTGCACTGGTTGCGTTCCGCATCGTCCAGGAAGCGGTGAACAACGTCGCCCGCCATGCCCATGCCAGCCGCGTGGAGGTCCATATCCGCCGTACGGTCAATCTTCTTCAGGTCGAAGTCATTGATGACGGCGTAGGCTTCGACTTTCGAGCGGCTCGTGCACGCGCTCAAAGTCTGGGCCTGACCAGCATGGAAGAGCGCGTCGCTGCATTGAGCGGAGAACTGAACATAGCAAGCCTCAGCGGGGTCGGCACACGGGTAACCGTAAGCTTGCCGATAGCAGCCCCATCCCCGCACCACGGAGTAGATGCATGAAACGGGTAGCACTGATTGACGATCATGGACTGGTCAGAGCAGGCCTACGGGCGCTGGTACAGGACCAGCCGGGATACGAGGTGGTGGCCGAAGGCGCCGACGGTAGCGAGGTCCACGGAATTCTCACCCAACTCAAGCCTGACATCCTGCTGCTGGATATCAGCATGAAACACATGAGCGGCCTGGATGCCCTGCGTCAGTGGCGCACCGAATTCCCCAATGTGCAGTTCCTGATTCTGTCGATGCACACCACGCCCGACTACGTCCTGCAGGCGCTGCGCCTGGGTGCCAGCGGTTACCTGCTCAAGGACGCCGCCGCGCAGGAGCTGGAGCTGGCATTGAGGGCGCTGTCGCGCAACGAGTCGTACCTCAGCCCCGGTATCGCGCAGACAGTCATCCAGTCGGCAGTGATCGAAGGCGGCCAGCGCGAGCAGCCTGGCGCTCCGTCGCTGACGCCACGCCAGATTGAAATCCTGCGGCTGATCGTGCGCGGCGTTTCGACGCGTGATATCGCCAGCGGCCTGGGCCTGAGCGTCAAGACGGTAGATGCGCACCGGGCGCAGATCATGGATCGGCTCAATCTACGAGATGTACCCTCGCTGGTGCTGTATGCGCTGCGCAAAGGTCTTGTCAGTACCGATGACTGAAAGGCTTGTCGGCCGCGCGCCACTCGCCATGACTTCCAATCAGAGCGTCAGCCCCGGCCACAGCTGTTCATTTTACGACCAGCCAGCTACACACCAGTCGTAGCGCGCCCTGGCGCTTCGTTTCCCCACGTTATCCACAGAGAGCCCCACAGTAATACTGGACAATATACGGCTGCGTTCCCAACTCTCACCACGCAGTCGCTGTCAAGCAAAATATTCCGCGTAACAACCACTTAACGTTACTCAGGCGTTAGCTGAGCAGTTCTTGATCAGCGCCCGCAACGCCAGTGATAGCGCCTGTTTGCGAAGGTCACTAATAGGTTATGCACAGAAGCTTGCACAGACTAAGGGGATAACTTTGTCACGAGGTCTATCGAAGCGATCAACAAAAGCTAAAGGGCATGCCGTCGGGAAGCGACTAGGCTTGTTTTCAATAACGAGGAGCCGCCCATGCCCAGTCTTGAGATGATCCAGAGCTTGTTTGCCAACTACGCCTTAGGGATCAATGGTGTCTGCATTGGCGAGCGCTGCTGAGGTTTTGGCCGTAGGGAGTCCTGGCGCCCGCCGGACACGTTTCGCCGCACCAGTATCACTGGCTGTATTTTCCAATGGACGGCATTACGCACCAGCCGCAGCGGACGGAGTTTCGGAACCGCGCAACAGGGCCTGAACGAGCGCGCAGTGTCCCGGCGCATTCCAGCAACGCGATCACAACAGCCGCTGCTCCCCTTGCTGAACGAACTGCAGCCCAGCTCTGCGACACGCCTGGCACTGCCCCTCCCCTGGCAGTGAGCTATTGTTTGCCATACCGCTGTATGAAAAACAACCGATCAGCTACAGCCCAGGTGCAGCGGCGTTTCGGCAGGGTTCACCATCCGTTATCCACAGCACTCTCCACAGCAATCGGGGATAACTCCCAACCTCACGTTATGCATACGGACGAACACCCACGAATGGGCCTGCTTAGAGATTGCAAAAGCCGTTTAGCTGTGTGTTTTCACCGGTAGTGGCAACCTGATCAAAAGTTGACCAGGCGACGGAAAGCGGCGCGGCTTGTGGCGCTGCGCTGTTGGCCCCAAGGTTATCCACAGAACACTTAACAGATATATGGGATAACTATTTGCGAGCGTTCCAAGGCGGCGCTCGCATCGCTGACTGGTGAACGAACTTCACCGGGGTCGCCTCCTCCAATAGCTACATTCGTCGTACCGGAGTTTTTTATGCCGTCATGGCTCGTTTCTGCAAGCTCGCCTCCGTCAATGCCGGAGGCCGCTCGATGATGAGTTTCCTGGCTCTGGTGCTAGTGGCATTCGTCTGCTTTGCGCTGGTCTTTTTTATCAAGCAGCGTCAGTACAACCACCCGGCGCTGCGCATGCCCTACCGGCTGCAGGAGCCGTTTTTTCAGCCGAGCGAGCAGGAATTGCTGGCCCTGTTGCAGCAGGCCGTGGGTAAGCGCTTCCTGATTCTATGCAAGGTGCGTGTCGCCGATGTGGTTGAAGTCACAGCGGTTCCGCGGCGTGCGCCCTGGTATCAGGCGGTCAACCGCATCTCCGCGGCACGGTTCGATTTCCTATTGTGCGATCCGCAGACGTTGACGCCCTGTTGTGCTATCGAAATGGAGCAGCCTGACGAGTCCAACGCGTTCGTCGATGAGCTCTGCCAGACCATCGATCTACCACTGATCCGCCTGACACCGGAGACCGCCCGCGCCTATGATCGCTTGTGTGCGGCCATTGATCAGGCAATCCCTCCCATCTCACACGGCTCGGCATAATCAGCCGCTGCGATGCCTGAACGGCAGCCCGGGAACTCAAGCACAATAGCCTGCCTATAGAACAAAGATGAGCCCCTCGCTCGTTCGGCGTCTGCCTCGTATCAATCGGAGACACCCCTCACCGTGAAGTCGTCATGTCGTTGAAGACACTCTTTTTGAGCCTGTTCGATCTGGCCTCGCGGCTGATTCGCCGCTACCCCGGCACGGTTGCACTCTTTGGTTTCTGTTCGGGCCTGGCCAGTTTTGTGCTGGTCGAGCGCCACGCCGGGTTGGCCAAGGTCATCGCCGCCTTGATGCTGTTCAGCTGGCTCTGGCTGATGTTGGAGAAAAGCCTACGCGCCGGTCTGGAACGCCGCTTCGGCTGGAAGGTGCCGCCGCCTTTGCTGCGCTATGTGACGCAAATGGTCCACCAGGAAAGCCTGTTCTTCATCATCCCGTTCTTTTTCATCACCACGACCTGGAACAGTGGCCAGGCTGCGTTCACCGTGATGCTGGGCGTGGCAGCGCTGGTCTCGCTGGTCGATCCGCTCTATTACAAGTGGCTCGCGCCGCGACGCTGGGTCTATCTGGCATTTCATGCGCTGACATTGTTTGCCGTTCTACTCACTGCGCTACCGATCATCTTTCACCTGTCGACACCACAAAGTTACCTCTGGGCATTGGGCATCGCCGTGGTACTCGCACTGCCGAGCCTCAGCGGCTTGTTTGCTTCGTGGAACTGGAGAAGCGTGCTCGGGGTGCTGGCGCTCGCTGCCGTGGTCGGCCTGGCCGGTTGGGTGGGACGCACCTGGGTGCCGCCGGCCACGCTCTGGCTGACGGATGTCGCAGTGACCACGACCCTCGATGATGCCTCGCGCAAGCCTGGCAATCGTCTGCGTGAAATTTCCAACCAACAGCTGCACAGCAATGGCCTCTACGCATTTACCGCAATCAATGCGCCACGCGGCCTGAAAGAACGCATCTACCATGAATGGACGCACAACGGTAAGCGGGTCGACCGCATCCCGCTGGACATCAGCGGTGGCCGGGAGGCCGGCTATCGTGCCTGGACCCACAAGCGCAACTTTCCAAACCAGGCCGAAGGTAAGTGGCGCGTGCGGGTGATGACCGAGGCAGGACAGATGATCGGCATGCTGCGCTTCGAGGTCGTGGAATGAACCGCTGAAACCAGGCGGTACTCGAACGGAAAAGCACGTCCGCTAAAGCCCAAGGGAGGAATGCATGGAATGGTGGGACATCTTGACCCGCACCGTCGCCTCGGAGTTTTCCGACATCCCCGACTTCGAGCATGCGATTCGCGTCTCCGTACGGCTCGTCCTGGCCGCGTTTTTGGGTGGCGTGCTCGGCTACGAACGTGAATACAAGGGCAAGGCCGCCGGCCTGCGCACCCATATGCTGGTATCGCTGGGTGCTGCGCTCTTCGTTCTAGTGCCACTGGAAGCGGGGATGCCGATCGAAGACCTGTCTAGGGTCATGCAAGGCATCATCACCGGCATTGGCTTTCTGGGCGCCGGCACTATTCTCAAGGGCAGTTCGGTGGAGGACGTCAAAGGCCTTACCACGGCGGCAGGAATCTGGCTGACCGCGGCCATCGGCGTCGCCACGGGGCTGGGTCATGAGTCCACCGCAGTGATGACAACGGCCTTCGCATTGGTCATCTTTCTGCTGATGCCTCGCCTGGAACAACATGCAGCGCATCGATCGGCCAGTACCAACAAGAGGGGGCGTGATCAGGACAATGCCCCATGACTCCAGCTGCGATCATCACACAGGAGTAGACCATGCCTAGCCGTTACGCTTACCTGACAACCGGGGCGCTTATGCTTGGCCTGGCCGGATGCGGCGACACTGCAACACTGCCGATCGAAGCGGGCTACGGCCCGGCCCCGGCGCTACCCGAGCCGGACAAGTCGCTGATCCCGACCGTCAACATCGCCGAAGCCACCGGGTGGCCAGCGGGACGCTCGCCACAAGCGGCTCCCGGTCTACTGGTTCAGGCGTTCGCCGGCGACCTCGATCACCCGCGTTGGCTCTACGTGCTGCCCAATGGCGACGTGCTCGTGGCCGAAAGCAATGCGCCAGCCAAACCGGAGGGCGGCCAAGGCCTACGTGGCTGGATCATGAAGAAGGTCATGGCGCGGGCGGGCTCCGGCGGCAAGAGCGCCAACCGCATCACGCTGCTGCGTGACAGTGATGGCGATGGCACGCTGGAGGACCGCTCGGTATTCCTCGAAGGGTTGAACTCGCCCTTCGGCATGGCACTCATTGGCGATCAGCTGTACGTCGCCAACACCGATGCGCTGGTGCGCTTCCCCTACAAGCAAGGTGCGACCAGGATCGACGCGGCGGGTGAGAAAGTGGTCGATCTTCCAGCCGGGCCGATCAACCACCATTGGACCAAGAACGTCATCGCCAGCCCCGATGGATCACGGCTGTACGTCACCAGCGGCTCCAACAGCAACGTAGGTGAAAACGGCATGGAGGCCGAGGAAAACCGCGCGGCCATTCTTGAGATTGACCCGCACGATAAGACGATGAGGTTGTTCGCCTCGGGCCTGCGCAACCCCAATGGTTTGGCCTGGCAACCAGACAGCGGCGAGCTATGGACCACCGTCAACGAGCGCGACGAAATCGGCAGCGATCTGGTGCCGGACTACATGACCTCTGTACAGGACGGTGGCTTCTACGGCTGGCCCTACAGCTATTACGGTCAGCACGTCGACGAGCGCGTGAAGCCGCAACGGCCGGATCTGGTAGCCAAAGCCATCGTGCCCGACTACGCGCTTGGCGCACACACGGCGTCGCTCGGGCTGGCCTTCTACGACGGCTCGCTGCTGCCCGAGCGCTACCGTCACGGCGCGTTCATCGGCCAGCATGGCTCCTGGAACCGCAAGCCACGCAGTGGCTACAAAGTGGTTTTCGTGCCCTTCAAGGATGGCGAGCCGGACAGCACAGCCGAAGACGTGCTGACCGGCTTTCTCAACGAGGATGAGCAGGCCATGGGTCGCCCGGTGGGCGTCGCAGTGGACAAGGCCGGCGCGCTACTGGTGGCCGATGATGTCGGTAACGTGATCTGGCGCGTGACACCCAGCGGCCGGTGAATGGAGAGGATCGCGACCGGGCCCCAACCGGTCGCTACAGGTCTGCTTACAGAATGACCGGCAAGGGACGCACCAGCCGAATCTCTTTCGGCGACAGTTCGACGCCATAGGCCAGCACTTCGACGCCCGCCTCCACCGCATCCCGCAGCGCGGCGGCATAGCGCGGGTCGATCTCGCCAGCAGGGCGCACGGCCTCGATACCCATGAGGTTGACGCAATACAGTTGTACCGCCCGTACGCCCTGACGGGCCAGCACCGCCAATTCGCGCAAATGGCGAGCGCCGCGGTCCGTCACCGCATCGGGAAAGGCCGCAACAGCCGTATCAGCGAAGCCCAGGGTCACGCTTTTGACTTCAACGAACGCGGGTCCTGCGGGATAGTCCAGGCGGAAATCCACGCGGCTGTTCTCGATGCCGTAGGCCACCTCACGCTTGAGCGCGGTGAAGTCGCTCAATTCCCCAATCACTCCGGCCAGCAGCGCCTCTTCGACCAGTCGATTGGCCCGTGCCGTGTTGACGCAGGCCAGCCGCCCTTGCGGGGTTTCAACCAGTTCCCAGGTGCCCGGCAGCTTGCGCTTGGGATCGCTGTTGCGCTGAAACCAGACGCGCGCGCCCTCGCCCATGCAATTGAGCATCGAGCCGGTATTCGGACAGTGGATGCACAGGTGCTCGCCGGCGTCGGTAACGACATCGGCGAGGAATCGCTTGTAGCGCCGAACCAGCCGACCCTGCTCCAGAGGCGTTGTGAACTGCATCAGCCTTTCCAGCTTCGCAGGCCACGGGCAATGCGCTCGACCGCCTGCTCCAGTCGGGGCAAATTCTGCGTATAGGCGAAACGCACATGGTGACCGGCCTGGTGCCGCCCGAAATCCAACCCCGGCGTAATGGCGACAAACTCGGTTTCCAGCATGTGCTGGCAGAACGTGTAAGCGTCACCGCCGATGGCGCTGATATCGGCGTAGAGATAGAAAGCCCCTTCCGGCTCCACCGCAATGCCGAAGCCCAACTCGCGCAATGCGGGCAGCAGAAAATCACGGCGCTTGGCAAATTCGCCGCGACGCGCTTCGAGGATTTCCAGGGTGGCCGGCTCGAAGCAGGCCAGGGCGGCATGCTGGGCCATGGTCGGCGCACTTATGTAGAGGTTCTGCGCCAGCTTTTCCAGCTCGCTGACAGCCTGAGGTGGCGCAACCAGCCAGCCGAGGCGCCAGCCGGTCATGCCGAAGTACTTGGAGAAGCTATTAAGCACGAACGCCGAGTCGTCGACTTCCAACACACTGGCCGCATCGGCGCCATAGGTGAGGCCGTGGTAGATCTCGTCCACCACCAGATGCCCGCCGCGGCTTTTCAACGCAGCCGACAGGCTCGCCAGATCGTCCCGTGTCAGCAAGGTACCGGTGGGATTGGCCGGCGAAGCCACCAGGGCCCCCACACTGTCTTTGTCCCAGTACCGCTCAACCAGATCGGCCGTCAGCTGATAGCGCACATCCGGGCCGACCGGCACCAGTTGCGCGGCACCTTCGATCAAGCGCAGAAAGTGCCGGTTGCAGGGGTACCCCGGGTCGGCCAACAGCCAATGCTTGCCCGGGTCGACCAGCAAACTGCTGGCCAGCAGCAGCGCACCGGACCCGCCGGGAGTAATCAGCACGCGTTCGGGGTCAATAGACAGTTGATAGCGCTGCTTGTAGAAACCGGCAATCGCCTCGCGCAGCTGCGGCAGCCCTCGGGCAGCGGTGTAGCGGGTATGACCAGCCGCGAGGGCAGCCTGACCGGCCGCGACAATGGGCTCGGCGGTGGTGAAGTCCGGCTCCCCGATCTCCAGGTGAATGACATCATGTCCAGACGCCTGCAATTGGTTGGCCCGGGCCAGCAATGCCATGACGTGAAAGGGTTCGATTGCACGGCTACGCGCGCTATATGACGAGGTCATCTGACCTTCCTGACGAGTACAAAACGTGAATTCTACCGAAGGTCCCTCTGACACCGCAGCCACCGTGATATTCGGGAGTAGCGCACCCCGATACGATCTGGTAAGTTCGCCCGCTTGCAGCCGCAGGGCCGGCACGGGCCGGCAGAGGGATTCACTATCCTGCGCAATGGACATAGCGAGAGGCGTTCATCCATGCCCATTACTAAAACGACACCCAGCAACCAACTGATCCGCGCCTTCGTTCCCTATAAGGAGTCCAAGGGCGAGGAATACATGAGCGACAACATGCGCGCTCATTTCACCGGCATCCTCAATAAGTGGAAGCTGGAGCTGATGGAGGAAGTTGACCGTACCGTGCATCACATGCAGGACGAAGCGGCCAACTTCCCCGATCCGGCCGATCGCGCCAGCCAGGAAGAAGAATTCAGCCTGGAACTACGTGCCCGTGATCGCGAGCGCAAGTTGATCAAGAAGATCGACGAGACGCTGCAGCTGATCGAAGACAATGAGTATGGCTGGTGTGATTCGTGCGGCGTCGAGATCGGCATTCGCCGTCTGGAAGCCCGTCCGACCGCTACGCTGTGCATCGATTGCAAGACGCTGGCGGAGATCAAGGAAAAGCAGATCGGTTCCTGATCCCGAACGGGGCGCTACGGCGCCCCGCTTCATTTTCGGCCTCCCGCGCCTTTGCTTCACCCCGCCTCGACGCCCCTTACCCGAGCCGGCCCATGTCCACACCCTCTTCCTACATAGGTCGCTTCGCGCCGACCCCCAGCGGCTATCTGCACTTCGGCTCGTTGATCGCCGCCCTCGCCTCCTATCTCGATGCCCGTGCCGTTGGCGGCCGTTGGCTGTTGCGCATGGAAGACCTCGATCCGCCGCGAGAAATGCCGGGGGCGCAGACCTCGATTCTGCAGGCATTGGAAGCCTACGGTTTCCAGTGGGACGGGCAGATAGTCCGCCAAAGCGAACGGCTTGAGGTCTATAACGAAGTTATTGATCGCCTCAGGCAGGACGGCCATGCCTATGCCTGCACCTGCTCGCGCAAGCAATTGCAGGCGTTCGCCGGACTCTACCCGGGTTTCTGCCGTGAAGCCGGCCGCGACACCACTGACGCCGCCATCCGCCTGCGCGTGCCGGATCGGACCTACAGTTTCAGCGACCGCGTCCAGGGCCAGTACAGCCAGGACTTGGCCCGCGAAGTGGGCGACTTCGTGATCCGCCGCAGAGACGGGCTAATTGCTTATCAGCTGGCGGTGGTGCTCGATGATGCCTGGCAGGGCGTGACCGACGTCGTCCGCGGTGCCGACCTGCTCGACTCGACCCCGCGGCAACTCTTTCTGCAGGACCTGCTTGGCCTGCCACACCCGCGCTACCTGCACGTCCCTCTGATCATTCAGCCCGATGGCCATAAATTGGGAAAACGTTACCGCTCACCGCCGTTGCAACCGGCTGAAGCCACACCGCTGTTACTGCGTGCGCTGCGCGCGCTCGGCCAATCCACGCCGGGCGAGCTGAACGACGCACTGCCCGCCGAGGTGCTGACTTGGGCGACAGGCCACTGGAATGCCGAGCGCATCCCGCGCTGTCGAACCCTGGCCGAGTCGCAGCTTCGCTGAGGCGGCATCTGTGCCTCTTAATATGGGTAAAACCGACGCGCGACGCTCTTTTCCGCCAGCCTGTGGCTTGCCGCTTGCCGCTTCCTTTACCATCCGCCTACTTTCGACACGAGTTCCAGCATGTACATCTACCGACTGGTGCTGCTCCTGGTGGTGGGGATCTATCTGTTTTCCCCTGCAATCATGGACTGGTGGATTGACCCCAACGGCGCGTGGTACCGGCCTTATCTGTTGTGGTTGATCCTCATCGTGGTGACCTTCATCCTTCAGAGTCAACGCGATGCAGACGAGCTTTAGCCTCAGCCACCTGATTCTGATCAGTGTCGCCTATCTGCTGGTGCTGTTCGGGGTGGCCTGGATCAGCGAGCGAGGACTGATCCCGCGCTGGGTCATTCGACACCCGCTCACCTACACCCTGTCCCTCGGCGTCTACGCCAGTGCCTGGGCGTTTTATGGCACGGTGGGTCTGGCCTATCAATATGGGTACGGGTTCCTCGCCACCTACCTGGGCGTGTGCGGCGCGTTTCTGCTGGCGCCGGTCCTGCTCTATCCGATACTACGTATCACCCGAACCTACCAGCTGGCTTCACTGGCGGATCTGTTCGCCTTCCGTTTCCGCAGCACCTGGAGCGGCGCGCTGACCACGGTGGTCATGCTGATTGGCATGCTGCCGCTACTCGCCTTGCAGATTCAGGCAGTCGCCGATGCCATCGGGATTCTCACCCTTGAGCCCCTGCAGGAACGGGTCGCGCTGGGTTATTGCGTGATGATCATGCTCTTCACCATTCTCTTCGGCGCCCGGCATATCGCCACACGGGAGAAGCACGAAGGGCTGGTCTTCGCCATCGCGTTCGAATCGGTGGTCAAGCTGTTGACCTTCGGCGCCATCGGTTTGTACGCGCTGTTTGTCGTGTTCGGTGGGCCGCATCAGCTGGAAATCTGGCTGCTGCAGAACCAGTCGGCATTGCAGGCGCTGCATACGCCGCTGCAGGAAGGGCCGTGGCGCACCTTGCTGCTGGTGTTCTTCGCATCGGCGATTGTCATGCCGCACATGTATCACATGACCTTTACCGAAAACCTCAACCCGCGCGCGCTGGTCAGCGCCAGCTGGGGCCTGCCGCTGTATCTGCTTCTGATGAGCCTGGCCGTGCCGCTGATTCTATGGGCCGGGCTCAAACTTGGCGTCAGCACCAACCCCGAATATTTCACCCTCGGCCTCGGTATTACGGCGCAGAGCGAGGCATTGACGCTGTTGGCCTTCGTCGGCGGACTTTCAGCGTCGAGCGGTCTGATCATTGTCAGCACCCTGGCCCTGTCGGGTATGGCACTCAACCATCTCGTGTTACCGCTTTACCAACCCCCTACCGAGGGCAACATCTATCGCTGGTTGAAATGGACCCGGCGCAGCCTGATCCTCGCCATCATCATGGCCGGCTACGGCTTCTATCTGATGCTGGGCGCCGAGCAGGACCTGTCAAACCTGGGCATTGTCGCCTTTGTGGCGACCCTGCAGTTCCTGCCCGGCGTACTTTCTGTGCTCTATTGGCCGACCGCCAACCGTCGTGGCTACATCGTTGGGCTGCTCGCCGGTATTGCAGTCTGGGTTGTGACCATGCTGCTGCCGCTGGTCGGCAACCTCGATGGCTTCTACATCCCGCTGCTCAACGTGGTCTACGTGCTGGACGACACCAGCTGGCACTTGGCGGCAATCGCCTCGCTGGCGGTCAACGTGCTGGCGTTTTCGCTGCTCTCGCTGTTCACCGAGACCAGCGCCGAGGAGCAGGCCGCTGCAGAAGCGTGCGCGGTGGAAAACGTGCGCCGACCTCAACGTCGTGAGCTGGCAGCCGCCTCGCCGCAGGAATTCGCCACTCAGCTCGCCAAGCCGCTGGGCGCCAAGACTGCGCAGCGGGAGGTGGAACAGGCGCTGCGGGATCTGCAACTGCCCTTCGATGAGCATCGCCCTTATGCATTGCGCCGGCTACGCGATCGCATCGAGGCAAACCTGTCCGGCCTGATGGGGCCGAGCGTCGCCCAGGACATCGTGGAGAATTTTCTCTCCTACAAGAACGGTGCAGACAGCTATGTGACCGAAGACATCCATTTTATCGAGAGTCGCCTGGAGGACTATCACTCACGCCTTACCGGCCTTGCTGCCGAACTCGATGCCCTGCGCCGTTACCACCGGCAGACCCTGCAGGAGCTGCCGATGGGCGTCTGCTCGCTGGCCAAGGACCAGGAAATCCTGATGTGGAATAAAGCTCTGGAAGAGCTCACCGAAATTCCCGCGCTGCAGGTGGTGGGCTCTCGTCTGTCGACCATCGCCGAGCCCTGGCAGAGCCTGCTAAGCGATTTTACTCGGCAGCGCGAGGAGCACCTGCATAAACAACGCTTGCAGCTGGACGGCCATAGCCGCTGCCTGAACCTGCACAAGGCCGCGATCGCCGAGCCGCTGGCGCCCGGCAGTAGCGGTCTGGTACTGCTGGTCGAAGACCTCACCGAAACCCAACAGCTGGAGGACCGCCTCGTTCACTCCGAACGCCTGGCCAGCATTGGTCGGTTGGCGGCGGGGGTCGCTCACGAAATTGGCAACCCGATCACCGGCATCGCCTGCCTGGCACAGAATCTGCGCGAGGAGCGCGAGGCAGACCGCGAAATCATCGAGATCAGCAACCAGATCGTCGAGCAGACCAAACGCGTCTCACGCATCGTCCAATCACTGATGAGCTTCGCCCATGCCGGCGGAAGGCAACAGGACCGGTACCCCGTGAGCCTGGCCGAGGTGGCGCAAGATGCGATTGCCCTGCTCTCACTCAACCGGAGGGGAACCGAGGTGAGATTCTTCAACCTCTGCGACCCGGATCATCTGGCAGAAGGCGACCCGCAGCGCCTCGCTCAGGTGCTGATCAACCTGCTGTCCAACGCCCGCGACGCGTCGGAGCCCGGCGGCGCGATCCGAGTACGCAGCGAAGTGTCCGAACAGACCGTCTACCTCATCGTCGAAGACGAAGGCAGCGGCATTCCGCAGGCGATTCAGGATCGGCTTTTCGAGCCGTTCTTCACCACCAAGGATCCAGGTGAAGGGACAGGGCTGGGCCTCGCACTGGTCTATTCGATCGTGGAAGAGCATTATGGACAGATCAATATTGACAGCCCGACCGACCCGGAAACCAAACGCGGCACGCGTTTCCGCATTACTTTGCCGCGTCATGTCGAGGCCGCAGATTCCGGTGAATGACGAGGCATCGGCCGTTTTCTGCCAGGTCTCGACCATGGGCGGCCCAGCGTATAGCTGGCCCCACCGCGTCCTGGATGAAGATGACACTGGCACCCCGCACCAAGCCGCAGCGCGGCAACTAGCACAGGTTCGGGAACGAGCCCTCTTAGGCGCCGCTCCCACCACCGTGTAGCCGCCTTCAGACCGTCGAGAGAGTACTGATGTCCCATATTCTGATCGTCGAAGACGAAACCATTATCCGCTCCGCCCTGCGCCGACTGCTCGAGCGCAACCAGTACGAGGTGAGTGAAGCCGGCTCGGTGCAGGAGGCACAAGAGCGCTTCAGCATTCCCTCCTTTGATCTCATCGTCAGCGATCTGCGTCTGCCTGGCACGCCCGGCACCGAACTGATCAAGCTGGCCGAAGGCACCCCCGTGCTCATCATGACCAGCTACGCCAGCCTACGCTCGGCAGTGGACTCGATGAAAATGGGGGCAGTGGACTACATCGCCAAGCCCTTTGACCACGACGAGATGCTGCAAACCGTGGCGCGTATTCTTCATGATCGGCAGCAGGCCACCTCGGCGCCGACTGAGGCGTCGCGCAGCGCCACGCCCGTTGCTGGCGCAAAGGCAGACGATTCGATCAATGGCGAGATTGGCATTATCGGACGCTGCGGCCCGATGCAGGATTTGTTCGGCAAGATCCGCAAGGTCGCCCCGACCGACTCTAATGTACTTATCCAAGGCGAATCGGGTACTGGTAAAGAGCTTGTTGCCCGCGCCCTGCATAACCTCTCCCGTCGCGCCAAGGCGCCGATGATTTCAGTCAACTGCGCCGCCATTCCGGAAACCCTGATCGAATCCGAACTCTTCGGTCACGAGAAAGGGGCCTTTACTGGCGCCAGCGCCGGCCGCGCCGGCCTGGTCGAGGCCGCAGATGGCGGCACACTGTTCCTAGACGAAATCGGTGAGCTGCCTCTGGAAGCACAGGCGCGGCTGTTACGCGTACTGCAAGAAGGCGAGATCCGGCGGGTAGGCTCTACCCAGTCGCAAAAAGTCGACGTGCGCCTGGTCGCCGCGACCCACCGTGACCTGAAAACGCTGGCCAAGAATGGGCAATTTCGTGAGGACCTCTACTACCGGCTGCATGTCATCGCCTTGAAACTGCCCCCCCTACGCGAGCGCGGCGCCGACGTGCTGGAAATCGCCAAAGCCTTCCTGGCGCGCCAGAGTGCGCGCATGGCAACCGAGGGGTTGCACTTCTCCCGAGAGGCCGAGCAGGCCGTACGGCAATACACCTGGCCGGGGAACGTGCGCGAACTGGAGAATGCCATCGAGCGGGCGGCGATTCTCAGTGAGAGCGAGGAAATCAGTGCTGAGCTGCTGGGTATCGACATTGAGCTCGACCCGCTCGACGAGGATTTTGATGAACCCGGCGCCCTGCTAGGTTCCGCTGTTTCCACAAGCAACGAGCCGACCGAGGATCTGTCGCTGGAAGACTACTTTCAGCATTTCGTACTCGAGCACCAGGACCACATGACCGAGACCGAACTGGCACGCAAGCTGGGCATCAGCCGCAAGTGCCTTTGGGAGCGTCGTCAGCGGCTGGGCATCCCGCGGCGCAAATCGACCGCAGCTGGGTAGTGCGCTGTTACCGTCACTACCTAGACGTAACAAAATGCGGGTTCATCGGTAACGAACACCTGCCGACATTTGAACCATCCGCAGCAACAGAATCCTCAAACCATTGATTTAAAAGCGTTTTCAAAAACTGGCACGGCGAATGCTTTATATCTGGCACAACAACAATAACAAGCAGACCCACAATAAGAACAAGACGTACCGGCTCTAGCAAAATAAAGACAATAAGGCAGAGGCGTAGCTAACTGATTCTTTTGGAGAGGAAATGCCAAATGGGGTTTTGCCCCGCGACCAGGCTGAGAACAACAAAAACTGCATAAGCAGCGCCTGAACTGGTTGGATCGAATGATCGATGGTAAATCAGCGACCAAAGAAATCCGTTTGCTCTTTGCTCCCAACGTAGGAGCGATTCCTGGATGCGATAGCTGAAGGGAACGGGTGACGCAAACAAAAACAACACGCCCGAAATACTAATAACAACAAAGCACGCGACATCATTTAAAGGGGGAGCTTCGGCTCCCCCTAGTGCTTTCTGGCCTCGGCCGGGTTTTGACACCTCTCTGCGCTTCGTTCACCATCCCTGCTCCCGGTGCTAGAATCCACGCCTGTTTCGTGGCTATTCACGTCGCCACCTTGTCATTTCGCCACACAGTGCCTCTCATGCTGAAAAAGCTGTTCCAGTCTTTTCGTCTTCCCCTGCGCCGACTCCCGCATCCTCGTCGCACCCCCGAAATACTGTCCAGCCGGCAGCATTCGCTGCACCGCAACGATCTCAGCCGGCACGCCGTCAGTGTCGTCGAGCGGCTCCAGCATGCCGGCTACGAGGCGTATGTCGTGGGTGGATGCGTCCGCGACCTGCTGCTCGATCTGGAGCCAAAGGACTACGACGTGGCTACCAGTGCCACGCCCGAGCAGGTGCGCGCCGAGTTTCGTAATGCACGCGTTATCGGTCGTCGCTTCAAGCTGGTTCACGTGCACTTCGGCCGCGAGATCATCGAGGTCGCAACCTTCCGCGCCAATCATCCCGAAGAAGACGATGATGAACCCAACCACCTGGCTTCGCGCAACGAGAGCGGGCGGATTCTGCGTGACAACATCTATGGCACCCTAGAAGACGATGCGCAGCGACGCGATTTCACCATTAACGCTCTGTATTACGATCCTTCCAGCGAGCGGATCCTCGACCACACCCACGGGGTTCACGACATTCGCAACAGGCTGATCCGCCTGATTGGCGACCCAGAGCAGCGGTACCAGGAAGATCCGGTACGCATGCTGAGAGCGGTCCGCTTCGCCGCCAAGCTGGACTTCGAGATCGAAAAGCATAGCGCGGAGCCTATTGCCGACCTGGCCGACCTGTTGAACGACGTGCCGTCTGCGCGCCTGTTCGACGAGATCATCAAGCTATTCCTTAGCGGTAAAGCCGAACGCACCTTCGATTTGCTGCTTGAGTACGACCTGTTCGCACCGCTGTTCCCGGCCAGCGCCGATGCGCTGGAAGACAACCCTGAGTATGCCGGTACGTTGATCCGCAACGCCCTGACCAATACCGACCTGCGCATCGCCCAAGGCAAGCCCGTCACCCCGGCATTCCTGTTTGCGGCCCTGCTCTGGCCTGCCTTGCCGGCGCGCGTCGCCGAGGTCCAGGCGCGCGGCCTACCGCCAATACCGGCGATGCAGGAAGCCGCACATGACCTCATATGGGAACAGTGCCAGCGCACGGCCATTCCCAAGCGTTTCACCATGCCCATGCGCGAGATCTGGGACATGCAGGAACGCTTGCCACGCCGACAAGGACGTCGTGCAGACCAGCTACTGGAGAATCCACGCTTCCGCGCCGGCTACGACTTCCTGCTGTTGCGAGAGAGCGCCGGCGAGGAAACCGATGGTCTTGGTGAATGGTGGACCGACTACCAGGAAGCCAGCGACAGTGATCGCCGTAACATGATCCGCGGCCTCAGCAGCAAAGACGAGGGTAACGGTGCGCCGCGCAAACGTCGGCGAAGTAACCGCCGCAAGCGGGGCCCGAACGAAAGCGCACCGGCATCAGCGGACTGATATGGAACGTGTGTACATCGGCCTCGGCAGCAATCTGGCCGAGCCGCGCCGGCAGCTGCGCGGTGCCCTGGACGCTTTGACGTGCATTCCCGACTCGCAGTTGGCAGTCGTCTCCTCGCTATATCTCAGCGACCCGCTCGGTCCTGCTGACCAGCCCCGATACAACAATGCCGTGGCGGCACTGGATACTTCGCTGTCACCGCTTGCTCTGCTTGGCGCGCTGCAAGCGATCGAGCTCGCTCAAGGTCGTGAGCGCAAAGCCGAGCGCTGGGGCCCTCGCACACTGGATCTCGATATTCTGCTGTTCGGTAATCGGCTGATCAGCGAGCCTCGCCTGACGGTTCCGCATTACCACATGCATGCGCGGGCCTTTGTGCTCTACCCGCTGGCCGAGATTGCCCCCGCCGAACTCAAGCTCGCCGATGGCCGCACGCTTACTGAGTTGCTCGCTGCCTGCCCATTTGAAGGCCTCGAGCGGCTCGGCGACCCGCTGTAACCACTGGGTAACAGATGTAACCTGCGGGTAACACTCGCGATTGACTTAGCTCCCCGCCATCAGGACTATAAGCGCCCTCTGCCGGCATGCATCGAAACGGGGCAACCCTGACGCTCCGCCTGCAACCGTGATCCCCGAGAGGCTTTAGGAGGACGGCTTTGATGCCAGACGTAACCCTGACCACCCTGCAAGGCCTCAAGCAGAAAGGCGAGAAGATCGTCATGCTGACCTGCTATGACGCAACCTTCGCCAAGACAGCCTGCGAGGCTGGTGTCGAGATGCTGCTGATCGGCGACTCCCTGGGCATGGTCTTGCAAGGTCACGACAGCACGCTGCCGGTATCGGTTGACGAGATGGCGTACCACACGGCGTGTGTCAAACGCGGCAACCGCGGCGCCATGATCGTCGCTGATCTGCCGTTCATGGCCAACGCGACCGTCGAGCAGACGCTGAACAACTCATCGACCTTGATGAAGGCCGGCGCCCACATGGTCAAGGTCGAGGGCGCGGCCTGGCTGGCCGAGTCCATTCGCCTGCTGGCCGAGCGCGGGATCCCGGTTTGCGCACACATGGGCCTCACCCCTCAGGCGGTCAACATCTTCGGGGGGTACAAGGTGCAGGGGCGCGAAGAAGCGCAGGCACAACAGATGATTGCCGACGCCAAGGCGCTTGAGGATGCTGGCGCGGCCATGCTGCTGCTCGAATGTGTCCCGAGCGAGCTGGCTGCGCGGATCACACAGGCGGTTACGGTTCCGGTAATCGGTATCGGTGCGGGCAGCGACACGGACGGCCAGGTACTGGTTCTGCACGACATGCTCGGTCTGTCGCTGACCGGCCGAGCGCCAAAGTTCGTCAAGAACTTCATGCGTGAGCATGGCGATATACCGACGGCCATTGCCGCGTACGTCCAGGCGGTCAAGTCCGTTGAGTTTCCCGCAGCCGAACATGGGTTCTCCGCATGAACGTGGTGAAAACCGTTGCTGATCTGCGTGCCGCGGTGGCCCGCGCGCGGGGCGAAGGCAAGCGCATCGGCTTCGTGCCGACCATGGGCAACCTGCATGCCGGCCATATCGCACTGGTCAAGAAGGCCGGCCAGCGTGCCGACTTCGTGGTTGCCAGCATCTTCGTCAATCCGCTGCAGTTCGGCCCCAACGAAGACCTCGCCAGCTACCCACGTACGCTCGCGGCCGATCAGGACAAGCTGTTCGAGGCCGGCTGCCACTTGCTGTTCGCGCCCAGCGTCGAGGAAATGTACCCGCACGGCCAGGCGCTGCAGACCATCGTTCGGGTACCGGGCGTGTCCGAGGGACTCTGTGGCGGCAGCCGCCCAGGGCACTTCGACGGCGTTTCGACCGTGGTGAGCAAGCTGTTTAACATGGTGCTGCCGGACCTTGCGGTCTTCGGCCAGAAGGATTTCCAGCAACTGGCGGTTATCCGCACCATGGTCCGCGACCTGAACATGCCCGTGCAGATCATTGGCGAACCCATCGTGCGGGCTGACGACGGCCTCGCACTGTCTTCGCGCAACGGTTACCTCAGCGCCGACGAGCGCGCAACCGCGCCCGTACTTCACCGTACGCTGCAACAGCTGGCGGACGCCCTGCGCAACGGAGAACGTGACTACCCCGCGCTGCTCGCATCCGGCCATCAGGCACTGCAGGCTGCCGGCTTGCGGCCCGACTACTTGGAGATCCGCAACGCCGCGGACCTGCAACCGGTCAAGCCAGACAGCCACGAAGTTGTGATCCTCGCCGCAGCGTTCCTGGGCAAGACTCGGTTGCTGGATAACCTGCTGGTCGACATCGCTCCGCCACTGGACTGATAACGGCCGATCATCGGCATAACCCAGCTCGGCCCTCGGTCTTGAACCGACCTGAGGGTTCGGGCACACTCTGCGCCGCTTGCGCCTCCGGAGGACCCCGCCATGCACGCCATCATGCTCAAGGCTAAACTGCACCGCGCCCAGGTGACCCATTCGGTGCTGGATTACGAAGGCTCCTGCGCCATCGACGGTGACTGGCTGGACCTCGCCGGCATCCGCGAATACGAGCAGATCCAGATCTACAACGTCGACAATGGCGAGCGTTTCACGACCTATGCCATCCGCGGCGAAGAAGGCTCGAAGATCATCTCCGTCAACGGCGCCGCCGCACACAAGGCCGGCGTTGGTCATCGGGTGATTATCTGTGCCTACTCCCACTACAGCGAAGCCGAACTGGCCAGCTTCAAACCACACGTTCTGTATATGGGCGCTGATGGGGATCTCAGTCACACCAGCAACGCGATTCCAGTTCAGGTCGCCTGATTCACCATCGGCTGTTCGAAAGCCCGCATCGCCAAGCGTGACGCGGGCTTTTTTGTGTGCAAAGGGTTTCCCCTGGCGGCGGAAATCTGCAATGGTCGCCCTGTTCTGGCCGCTATCCGTACCCTGTGCGCAACGCTTCGGAACGCCGCGCGTTTTTGCCAGTCAGACCAGTCTCGACGGTGCAGGATGCGCCGCCGCCGTTGCGGTCCAGCCGCAGCGGAACGCGCCTGCCACATTCAGGACGAATGCCAGCGTGCCAGCATGATCGAATGACTGTCCGAACGAATCGCAGAGCCGCAGACAGTCCGCCAAAGCAAAGGAAGCCGCACAACCATGAGTTACTACCAGCACCCTCTCGATGCCACCGGCCTGCCATCCTGGAAGGCCTTGGAAGAACACCGCCTGACCATGCAGAACTTCAGCATGCGTGAGGCATTCAAGGCCGATCCGACGCGCTTCGATGACCTGTCGGTATCCTGTTGCGGCCTGTTTCTCGATTATTCGAAGAACCTGATCACACCCGAGACTCGCACTCTGCTGGTGAATCTGGCCCGCGAGGCTGGCGTCGAGCAAGCGGCTCGCGCCATGTTCGAAGGCGAGCGAATCAACGGCTCAGAGAATCGTCCAGTGCTGCACACCGCGTTGCGACGCCCCATGGGCGAATCGGTGATGGTCGACGGGCAGAACATCATGCGTGACGTGCATGCCGCCCTGGCGCAGATGACTGACATCGTCACTCGTATTCATAACAACCTCTGGCGCGGCTTCAGCGACAAGACCATCACCGACGTGGTCAACATCGGCATCGGCGGATCCTTCCTCGGCCCACAGCTGGTCTCTGAAGCGCTCCTGCCCTTTACTCAGCACGGCGTGCGCACTCATTACCTGGCGAACATCGACGGTAGCGAGTTCCGCGAGGTGACCGCCAAACTGAACGTCGAGACGACGCTATTCATCATTTCCAGCAAGACCTTCGGCACCCTCGAAACGCTGAAGAACGCCCAAGCTGCACGCACTTGGTACCTAGGCAAAGGCGGCACCGAAGAAAAGCTCTACCGGCATTTCATCGCTGTCACAAGCAACAAGAAAGCCGCCGTTGAGTTCGGTATCCGCGAGAAGAATATCTTCCCGATGTGGGACTGGGTTGGCGGCCGCTACTCGCTATGGTCGGCCATCGGTCTGCCGATCGCACTGGCCATCGGCATGTCCAACTTCAAGGACTTGCTCTCCGGCGCGTACAGCATGGATCAGCACTTCCTCAACGAGCCGTTCGAAAGCAACATGCCGATTCTGCTGGCGATGTTGGGCATCTGGTATCACAACTTCTGGGACGCGCAGAGCTACGCCTTCCTGCCCTATGACCACTATCTGCGCAACTTCGTCAAACACCTGCAGCAGATGGACATGGAATCCAACGGCAAGAGCGTGCGTCAGGACGGCACCCCAGTGTCCTGCACCACCGGACCGGTGATTTGGGGCGGCGTCGGCGCCAACGGCCAGCACGCTTACCACCAGCTGCTGCACCAGGGCACGCCGCTGATTCCGGCAGATTTCATCGTGCCAGTGGTCAGTCACAATCCGGTTGCCGATCACCATGAGTGGCTCTACGCCAACTGCCTGTCACAGAGCCAGGCCCTGATGCGCGGCAAGACGCGCGAAGAGGCCGAAGCCGAGCTGCGAGCAAAAGGCATGAGCGAAGCCGAAGTCGAACGCCTGGCGCCGCACAAGGTCATTCCGGGTAACCGGCCAAGCAATACTGTGGTCATGGAAACCATCAGCCCTGGCCGCCTCGGTGCGCTGATCGCGCTCTATGAGCACAAGGTGTTTGTCCAGGGCGTGATCTGGGGAATCAACTCCTTCGACCAGTGGGGCGTGGAGCTCGGCAAGGACCTGGGCAAAGCCGTCTACGGCCAGATGACCAGCTTCGATGCGCAACCCGCCGAAGACGCCTCGACCCAGGGGTTGATCGACTTCTTCCGCGGCCGCCATCGCGGCTGATCGATGTACAGCACCGGACAGCACTTGACCGCTGTCCGGTGCCCCTTCCTCCGCTGCTTCACAGATACGCCTTCGGCACCACGCTGATCGACTGGGCCTGGGTAACGCCTGGACATCGAGTAAGATTCGACTTCCCAGTCCAGCCAGATGTCGCCCTTTGGAAATGATCCGCCGTCATATCGAATCGCAGGTGCTCAGCCTCACCGGGCTGGCCATCGGCGGTGTCGACTACGAAAACCCACCAGGCGACCCCGGTCTGTTCGGCCCGGATTCGGTCTGCTGGCGCGTGCACGGCGACTTTACCTCGATGCTAATCGGCGGCATTTCCGCACTGCTGCTCCAAGCCCTGCATCCGCTTGCGCTCGCCGGCGTCTGGGATCACTCGAATTTCCGCGACGATCTGCTCGGCCGACTGCGTCGCACCGGCCAGTTCATCTCGGCGACCACCTTTGGTAGCCAGGCCGATGCGCAGCGGCTGATTGAACGGGTCCGAGCCATTCACCTGAAGGTCACCGGCCAAGCACCCGACGGCCGCCCGTACGCCGCGTACGACCCGGACCTGCTGACCTGGGTGCATGTCGCCGAAGTCAGCAGCTTTCTCAAGGCGCACCTGCGTTACCTCAACCCGGCATTGCCAGGTCAGGAACAGGACCGCTACTACACCGAGGTCGCACGTATTGCCGAAGCGCTCGGCGCACGCAAGGTGCCGCGCTCGCGGCAGCAGATAGAGGACTATTTCGCGGCTATCCGGCCAGAACTGCGCTGTGATGAGCGCTCACGGGAGATCGTACGCATCCTGTTCGAAGCGCCCGCTCCGAGTCGCCTCGCCAAGCCGTTCGGTGCCCTGATGATGCGCGCCGGCATCGACCTGTTGCCGGACTGGGCCAGCGATATGCTCGATCTCAGCCAGTCCGACCGCGAACGGCAACTGATTCGGATAGCAGTAAGGCGAACCGCCCCGGTGCTGCGCTGGGCCGTACGCAGCGGCTCGGTGCACCGGGCACGGAGCCGCATGGGCCTGCCCATACGCTAGCGTGACCGGCAGGTTCCGCACCTGGAGCCGCCTTCAGGCCTGTGCCAACATGAGCGCCCCGCGGGAGCCCGCACCTTCTTGAGGTTCAAGATCATGCAAGACGTCGTCATCGTCGCCGCCACTCGCACTGCTGTCGGCAGCTTTCAGGGCGCGCTGGCCAACATCCCTGCCGTCGATCTGGGCGCCGCGGTGATTCGCCAACTTCTCAAGCAGACCGGAATCGATGCCGCCGAGGTCGATGAAGTCATCCTCGGCCAGGTTCTGACTGCTGGCGTGGGGCAAAACCCGGCGAGACAGGCGGCCATGAACGCAGGGCTGCCCCATGCAGTACCGGCAATGACCCTGAACAAGGTTTGCGGCTCCGGCCTCAAAGCGCTGCACCTAGCGGCGCAGGCGATCCGCTGTGGCGACGCCGAAGTGGTGATTGCCGGCGGCATGGAAAACATGAGCCTGGCGCCGTATGTCATGCCCGCCGCACGCACGGGCTTGCGCATGGGTCACGGCAAGCTGATCGACAGCATGATTCAGGATGGCCTTTGGGACGCGTTCAACGACTACCACATGGGCATCACAGCCGAAAATCTGGTGGAAAAGTACGGCGTCACGCGCGAGGCGCAGGATGCATTCGCTGCCTCCTCACAGCAAAAGGCGATTGCTGCCATCGAAGCCGGGCGTCTGCGCGACGAGATTACCCCGGTCGAGATTCCGCAGCGCAAGGGCGAGCCGCTGGTTTTCGATACGGACGAGCAGCCACGGGCGGGCACCACGGCAGAGAGCCTGGCCAAACTCAAACCAGCCTTCAAGAAGGATGGCAGCGTAACGGCCGGTAACGCCTCCAGCCTCAACGACGGGGCCGCAGCCGTGTTGCTGATGAGCGCCGAGAAGGCCAAGGCGCTTGGCCTGACAGTGCTGGCTCGCATCGCCAGCTATGCCAACGCTGGCGTCGATCCAGCAATCATGGGCATCGGCCCGGTATCGGCCACGCGCCGCTGCCTGGAAAAGGCCGGCTGGACGCTCGATGAGCTGGACCTGATCGAAGCCAACGAAGCCTTTGCGGCACAAGCGCTATCGGTCGGCCAAGAGCTGGGCTGGGATCAGCAGAAGGTCAACGTCAACGGCGGCGCTATCGCCATCGGCCACCCGATTGGTGCGTCGGGCTGCCGCATCCTGGTGACCCTATTGCATGAGATGATCCGCCGCGACGTCCATAAAGGACTGGCGACGCTCTGCATCGGCGGCGGTCAGGGCGTCGCGCTGGCAATCGAACGCTGACCGACAGGCAGCCTGCCGGCCCATTGCCGGCAATTTCCGATAAACTGCGCGGCCCTCTTTTCCGAGTCGCCGCGCATGCCCTCTCTCGAACAGGCGCTGCGCGCCGCCTACCACAATCGCGAAGCACTGCTCTCCGAACTGCACCATCAGGCCACCGACTGCTATCGGTTGTTCCACGGCAGTCAGGAGGGCTCACCAGGGCTGACCGTCGACCGTTACGGCCCGCTGCTCCTGGTACAGAGCTTCCATCAGCCGCTTGAACGTGACGCCCTGCTGCCCCTGCATGAGCAGATATGCACCGATCTCGACCTGCCCTTGGCACTCGTCTACAACGATCGTTCCCAAGGCAACTCGCGTATCGACCGCAACGATCCAGTATATCGCGCAGCACCTTCAGCACTGGAGGACGTGATCGGTCACGAGTGGGGCCTGAACTACCGCGTCCGTGCACGCCATAGCGGCCAGGACCCGCTGCTGTTCCTGGACTTGCGCAATGTGCGCGGCTGGGTCAAGGCCAACAGTGCCGGCAAGTCTGTGCTTAACCTCTTCGCCTACACCTGCGGGGTCGGTCTTTGCGCTGCCGCTGGCGGCGCTCGTGAGGTTTGCAATCTGGATTTCGCCGAAAGCAACCTCGCGGTCGGCCGCGAGAACGGCGCGCTGAATCCTGAGCTGGCCCCGATGCAATTCATTCAGTCGGATTACTTCCCCGCAATCCGTCAGCTCGCCGACATGCCGATCCCGCAGCGACGCAACCGTCCACTGCCAGACTACCCGCGCCTGTCACCGAAGCAGTTCGATCTGGTGTTGCTCGATCCTCCCGCCTGGTCCAAGAGCGCGTTCGGAACCGTCGACCTGCTGCGCGACTACCAGAGCCTGCTCAAACCTGCACTACTCGCGACCGCCGAGAACGGCGTCCTCATCTGCTGCAACAACCTGGCAAAGGTCGATCTCGACGACTGGCGAGCTCAGGTCCTGCGCTGCGCAACCAAGGCTGGTCGGCCGGTTCAGGACTGCCAAGTACTGCCACCGGCCGCCGACTTCCCTTCAACGGACGGCAAACCGCCGCTCAAGGTGCTGATGCTCCAGTTGTGAGGTAACGCGCCCGCGCGCGCAGGAGGAACCCGCGTGCCATGCCATACTCCAAGGCAGTTCATCGCCTGGAAAGTAGATCCGCATGCCCAACGGAATGAAGCGCGCGCTCATCGGCGTGATGACCGCCCTGATCGTGTATTGCCTGCTCGGTTTTCTGATCCTGCCCGGAGTGGCAGAGCGTGTCGTCAACCAACAGCTGGCAAAATACGCGACGGTACCGGCTCGCCTTGAGCGGATCGAGTTCAATCCGTTCACCTTGAACTTGAGACTCCACAACCTGCACATGGGCGAGCCGGATGCCGAGCAACTGGCGTTCGAGCGGTTATTCGTTGACCTCGATTGGGACAGCCTGTGGAGCCGCTCCCTGCACTTTTCGGATATCGAGCTCATCGGGCCGAACGCCGAAGTCCTGTTTGACATTGACGGCAAGCTGAACCTGGCCGAGCTGTTCGAGCTGCCCAGCAAAGAAGATACTCCCGCAGAGGATAAAGAGCCCCTTGCCCTGCGCATCGATCGCCTGCAACTGGCCGGCGGACGGGTGCATTTCGCTGATCAGCGAACCCAGGAGCCGATCGACTTCCTGCTCGACTCGCTGGAGTTTGAGCTCCTTAACTTTGCGACCCGCTCGGACGACGCCGCTGATGCCGTACTAGTTGCCAGAGGCCCGGACGGATCACGCATCAAATGGAAAGGTCAGCTCAACCTCTCCCCCGTCACGTCCACCGGCCAGCTTGAAATAGATGGGCTGGCACTGAAGACCTTCTGGCCCTATGTCCGCGACATGGCACCGCTCGCCCTTAACGAAGGGCAGCTGAGCCTAAAGACCGAGTACCAGCTCGACCTCAGCAAGGGCACTTCACTTCAATTGAGCGACGCGAGCGCTACGCTGGCATCGCTGAGTATCGATAGCCTCCAAGGCCAGCCATTACTCCGTTTGGAACAGGCTGAGATCGCCCACGCTTCGTTGGACTTGCCGAAACGACAACTCACCCTTGGCCAGCTGCGCAGCCAGGCACTGGAGAGCTGGCTGATTCGTGAGCCTGACGGCCAACTCAATTGGCAGCGCTTGCTTGCCAGCAAGGCGGAACCGCAACCGCAGCCAGCCGACACCGAGGAGCGACCGGCGCAGGACGTGCCTCAGCCAACGCAGAAAGGTGATACATCTGATCAGCCTTGGCGGATCGTTCTACGTGACGCTGAACTGCGTAACTATCAGCTGCATCTGGCTGATAAGGTTCCTGAGCCGAACGTCGAACTGGAACTCGGGCCCCTCGATCTGGACGTGCGTAACTTCGACAGCCGCGGCACAGCTCCAATGGAGCTCAAGCTGACCACCGAGGTCGGTAAACAAGGATCGCTACTTGCCGAAGGCCAGCTGACATTGACCCCAATGCAGGGGAGCTTCGACGTCACGCTGGCAGGCATCGACTTGCGCTTGGCGCAGCCCTATTTGTCGCCGTTCGTTCACCTGGAGTTACGCAGCGGACTGCTGGCAAGCCAGCTTGCGGTCGAGCTGACGGGCGTCGAGCCGCTAGCATTTCATATAGGCGGTTCCGCCGAGATTACCCAGCTTCATACGCTCGACACCATCCAGGACCGTGACTTGGTGAAATGGCAGTCGTTGCAGGTCAGCGGTCTGGACTATAGCTATCCGAACGCGCTGCAGATCGAAAAGATCGACCTGAACCAGCCCTATGCACGCTTCATTATCAACCCGGACCTGACGACCAACATCAATGACCTGCTGGTAGACAAGCCCTCAGCTTCGCCCAACCAAGAGGCTCCACCCTCCGAAGCACCCGCCTCCCCAGACGAGCCAGACGTGCCCTTCGCGTTGAGGATTGGCGGTATTCAGATAGCTGACGGCTCAGCCAACTTCTCCGACCTCAGTCTGCGCCCGCCCTTCATCACTGCCATCCAAGATCTCGGCGGTAGCATCGGCACCCTCGATAATCGCCAGCACAACGCTGCCAGCGTTGATATAGAGGGCAAAGTTGATCGTTACGCACCCGTGAGCATCGAGGGCAGCCTGACGCCTTTCGAGCCGCTCCAGAGCCTCGACATCACCACCCGCTTCAGGCAGGTCGAGCTGACCACGCTCTCGCCCTATTCGGCCAAGTTCGCGGGCTATCGCATTCGCAAGGGACGGCTCAACCTAGATCTGCATTACCGTATCCAGCAAGGGCAGCTGAACGCTGAAAATGAAGTGGTGCTGGAAGAGCTGCAGCTGGGCGAGAAAGTCGACAGCGAGCAGGCCGTAGATCTGCCGGTACGTCTTGCGGTGGCGCTATTGAAAGACAGTAGCGGCACCATTGCGCTCAAGATTCCCGTACAGGGAGATCTCAAGAATCCGCAGTTCGACGTGGTGCCCATCATCTGGCAGACGTTACGCAATCTGGTAGTACGGGCAGCCAAGTCACCCTTCAAATTCCTTGGAGGGCTCGTCGGTCGTGAACAGGCGGATCTTAGCCAGATTCTATTCCCGCCCGGTAGTAGCGAACTGGACAGCAGAGCGCGCAACAAGCTCGACACGCTGGCCAGCGCACTGAAAGAGCGCCCCGTACTCCGCCTGGAGGTCGAAGGCATGAGTGCTCCGGCAGTTGATGGCGCACTGCTCGCCGAACAGTGGCTGGAGCGTGAATATCAGCAGACCTGGTATAAAGTTTTGCAGCGACGTGGTGATACAGTTCCCGCCGATCCATCCATGCTCGAAATCGGTGAAGAAGAAAAGACCGCCATGTTGGAAGGAATCTATCGCAGCCGCCTGCAGAAACAACCACCCGCCGAGTGGCAAAGTCTCGACGCCGAAGCCCGCACCCGACAGCTTCGGCAAGCGATTCTAAACAGCCGTGAAACCAGCACGGCACTCCTTCGGCGCCTGAGCCGTGCGCGGGCCGCCAGCATTAAGGATTATCTGGTAGACAACGCAGGGCTGGCAGCAGACAGGGTGTACCTGCTCGATACCGGTATCACCCAGACTGTCCAGGACGGTGGGGTCCCAACGGTGCTGCATCTGGAGGCGGAATGAAAACAATCGGGCGTCATTGGAAGGTGGTCTTCCTGCTCGCGGCCAGCTTGGCGAGTTCAATAGCCGGCGCAGACACCCTCCGCTGTGGAAGCAACCTGATCAACACAGGCGACCGCACCTTTGAAGTCGAGCGTAAATGTGGCCAACCTGTTCAGCGTGATCTCGTGGGCTACACACTGGGCCCAAACCAACGCCGGGAAATGATGCGCGAGGAATGGGTCTACGGCCCCGACAATGGGGTATTCAACATCCTCACATTCGAAGGAAACCGACTGGTCCGGATCGAAACCAGCCGAGCTAATTGATCAGGGAGTCACCATGCAAAAAAGTGCCGTACTGGCCGCGCTTACCATTACGTTCTGTGCGCTACATGCGCAGGCCTCCTCGACCTTTCGTTGCGGAAGCAACCTGGTAAGCCTGCGAGCCTCGACAGCCGAAGTACAAGCCAAATGCGGTGAACCCGCCAGCCGTGCACTGACCGGGTATAAGGAGCTGGTCGACGAATACGGTTTTCGTCAGGAGGTGCAAATTGAAGAGTGGACCTATGGCCCCACTAATGGCATGTACCATTTTTTGCGCTTCGAGGGTAACCGCCTCAGCAACATCGATAGCGAACGAGGCTGACCGGCGAAAAAAAGCCCGCTGCAAGCAGCGGGTTCCAGTGTTGCCTGACCCGTTAGTCGACCGCTTTCAGACCGTCTGCAGAAACGTCTTTGACGCCTTCGATCGTCTTGGCCTTGTCGATGGCCATCTCACGCTGTGCTTCGGTGGCCACAGTACCGGAGAGTGAAACCACGCCGTTGTTGGTTTCAACTTCAATCTCCATGCCTGGAGTCGAGTCGCCAGCAAGCAGCGCAGATTTAACTTTAGCGGTAATCCAAGTATCAGACATCGCCTCGCCCGCTTCGTCTGCGGTGTGCTCAGCGGCGTCCATAGTGTCGCTGGCTGCCAACATCATTGGTTGGGCCTCGTCAAATACAGGCGTGGTGTCGGCGAACGCAGCCCCTGCCAGCGGCAAGCTCAAGGCAGTCGCAATGGTGGCAGCAGTAATAGAGGTCTGGATCTTGTTCATGAGTGGCACTCCTGTTTTCTCATAGTGACTGCGGTATGTCTCCGCAGATTCACCTAATAGACCGCAAGCTACGTGCCAAGCTTCGAATTTATAAATACCCTTAATATTCAATCACATATGGCTTAGTAGTGCCGCTCTGCCACTAGCACTCTGCATGTTTCGATCAAGCGAAGCGTGCAGACTGCAATACGCTCAATGCGAGCAACCTTTTGAGCGGCATTTCGCCACCGCAAAAAAAAGAGCCCCGAGGGGCTCTTCTTGTCACTGGGATGCTTTATGCGCCTGATGCTTCGGCAGCAGCCACATCCTTGATCGACAGCTTAATACGGCCGCGGTTGTCGACGTCCAGCACCAGAACCTTCACTTCCTGGCCTTCCTTGAGCACATCGGTAACCTTCTCGACGCGCTGATCGCTCAGCATTGAGATATGCACCAGGCCATCCTTGCCCGGCAAGATGTTGACGAAGGCACCGAAATCGACGATTCGCTCAACCTTGCCAACGTAGATCTTGCCGATCTCGGCCTCAGCGGTGATCCCGAGAACGCGCTGCTTGGCAGCCTCTGCTGCCTCCTTGGTTTCGCCGAAGATCTTGATCGAACCGTCGTCTTCGATGTCGATCGAGGCTTTGGTCTCTTCGCAGATGCTGCGAATGGTCGCGCCACCCTTGCCGATAACGTCGCGGATCTTGTCCTGGTCGATCTTCATCGCAATCATGGTCGGCGCGTTGGCCGACAGCTCTGTACGCGACTGACCGATGACCTGGTTCATCTGGCCGAGAATGTTCAGACGCGCTTCAAGCGCCTGACCCAGCGCGATCTCCATGATCTCTTCGGTGATGCCCTGGATCTTGATATCCATCTGCAGCGCGGTCACGCCCTTAGCGGTACCGGCCACCTTGAAGTCCATGTCACCCAGGTGATCTTCGTCACCCAGAATGTCGGTCAGAACCGCGAACTTTTCGCCTTCCTTCACCAGACCCATGGCGATACCGGCCACCGGAGCCTTCATCGGCACACCGGCGTCCATCAGCGCGAGCGAAGCACCGCAGACCGAGGCCATGGAGCTGGAACCGTTGGACTCAGTGATCTCCGAAACCACGCGAATGGTGTACGGGAACTCATCAGCGCTCGGCAGCATGGCCGCGACCGAACGGCGAGCCAGACGGCCGTGACCGATTTCGCGGCGACCGGTAGCGCCCATGCGACCACACTCGCCCACCGAGTACGGAGGGAAGTTGTAGTGCAGCATGAAGGGATCTTTCTTCTCGCCTTCAAGGGTGTCCAGCAGCTGCGCATCACGGGCAGTGCCGAGGGTGGCCACGACCAGCGCCTGGGTTTCGCCACGGGTGAACAGTGCCGAGCCGTGGGTCTTGTCGAGTACTCCGACTTCGATGTTCAGACCGCGCACAGTGCGGGTGTCACGACCATCGATACGCGGCTTGCCGTTTACGATGTTCTCGCGAACGGTGCGGTATTCGATTTCACCGAAGGCTTCTTTGACTTCGCCGGCGGACGGCTGGCCTTCCTCACCAGAGAACTTGGCAACGACCTGATCTTTCAGCTCACCCAGGCGCGAGTAGCGGTCCTGCTTGATGGTGATGGTGTACGCCTGCGAGATCGCCTCGCCGAATTCGCGGCGAATGGCATTGAGCAGCTGAGTATTTTCAGCCTTTGGCTGCCAATCCCAGGTCGGCTTGCCCGCTTCGGCTGCCAACTCGGTAACGGCCTGCACTACGGCTTGGAACTCGTCGTGGGCAAAGAGCACCGCGCCCAGCATCTGGTCTTCAGTCAGCTCTTTGGCTTCCGACTCGACCATCAGTACAGCATCTTTGGTACCGGCAACGACCATGTCCAGGCTCGAGGCCTTGAGCTGCTCGTAGGTCGGATTCAGCAGGTAGCCGGTTTCCGGGTGGAAGGCGACGCGAGCAGCGCCGATCGGACCGTTGAACGGAATGCCGGAAATCGCCAGCGCAGCCGAAGTACCGATCATCGCAGCGATGTCCGGATCAGTCTTCTTGCTGGTCGAAACGACGGTACAGATAACCTGGACTTCGTTCTGGAAGCCTTCGGGAAACAGCGGACGGATCGGACGGTCGATCAGGCGCGAGGTCAGGGTTTCCTTTTCGGAAGGACGCGCTTCACGCTTGAAGAAACCGCCGGGAATCTTGCCGGCCGCGTAGGTTTTTTCCTGGTAGTGAACCGAGAGCGGGAAAAAGCCCTTGCTCGGGTCTGCAGTTTTAGCGCCAGTGACGGCAACCAGCACGGTCACGTCGTCATCAACGGTGACCAGTACGGCGCCGCTGGCTTGACGGGCGATACGGCCAGTCTCGAGGGTTACGGTCGATTGACCGAATTGAAATTTCTTGATTACCGGGTTCACGGTGGTTCCTTCTCTATGTTGCCTTGGGGGAAACGTTCTCACACTCCCGCGGGCATGGCCTCGCGCGGGATCTGTCACTCAAATCTTTGGGCAGTGGTGGGAGTCGTCCCTCCCGCTGTCCGAAACGCGCTCTTCTGAAAGGCAAAAGCTGGAAGCAGGGAAAACCCCACTTCCAGCTTTGGCATTCAGCTTCGCACAAGCATCGCTTAGCGACGCAGACCCAGACGACCGATCAGGGTGCTGTAACGAGTAGTGTCCTTGCCCTTCAGGTAATCCAGCAGCTTACGACGCTGGTTAACCATACGGATCAGACCACGACGCGAGTGGTGATCTTTACCGTTGGCCTTGAAGTGACCTTGCAGCTTGTTGATGTTGGTGGTCAGCAGGGCAACCTGCACTTCCGGCGAACCGGTATCACCTTCAGCTTGCTGGTACTCGCTAACGATCTGAGCTTTTTCTTCAACGCTAAGTGCCATGATGGGCTCCTTCTATGAACAGGCCGGGATAAACCCGTGTTTTAAAAGAGGTGTGACCGTGCCTGCCAACAGCCATCCTCGTACGTAGCACACCGTCACGGTGCACCACGAATCGGTCATTCCGACCGAATCAGTCGACGCGGCGCAATACGCCCGTCTTCGCTCACCTCACCGATACCGATGAAGCGGCCATTGTGATCCTGCACTCGCACCATGCCGAACTTCGGCGCCTCCGGCGCACGTACCGGCTGACCATGCAGCCAATAAAAGGAGCTGTGCTCGGAAAACTGCAGCAGCGGCCAGTGTTCAAGACCGCTATCGACCGGTTTCAGGAAAGCGTCTACTGCCTCTGCCCCACCTTCGGCGTGAACCCGCTCCAGCTCTTCAAGACTGACCGTCTGGCTGAGATCGAACGGCCCAGCTTGAGTTCTACGCAGTTCGGCGACGTGCGCACCACAACCCAGCGCATGCCCGATATCCTCGACCAACGTCCGGATATAGGTACCTTTGCTACAGGCAACCGCCAATCGCGCACGGTCATCTTCAAGCGACAGCAAATCCAAGCGCGCAATGGTAACAGAACGCGGCTCGCGCTCCACTACCTCTCCAGCTCGCGCCAGCTTGTACAGCGGCTGGCCATCGCGTTTGAGTGCCGAATACATCGGCGGCACTTGCTGCAGATCACCGCGAAACTGTGGCAAAAGCGCCTCTAGCTGCGCTTGGTTGACGGCGACCGGCTTGCGCTCGATCACCTCACCCTCGGCGTCAGCGGTAGTCGTCGTAACGCCCAGCTGAGCGACAGTTTCGTAGCCCTTGTCAGCGTCGAGCAGATACTGCGAAAACTTGGTCGCCTCACCAAAACACAACGGCAGCACGCCAGTCGCCAACGGATCGAGACTACCGGTATGCCCGGCCTTCTCGGCGTTGAGCAACCAGCGAACCTTCTGCAAGGCGGCGTTCGAAGTGAAACCACGAGGTTTATCGAGAAGAATCATGCCGCTGACGGCGCGGCGGATGCGTTTTACCTGGGCCAAACCTTACTCTCCAAGATCGTCGCTGTGCTTGCGGTCTTCCGCTACCGCTCGCTCGATGAGCGACGTCAATTCGACGCCACGACGCACGCTGGCGTCATAGTTGAAATGCAACTGGGGCACGGTCCGAAGCTTCATCGCCTTGCCCAGCTGCATTCGCAGGAAACCGCTAGCATCGTTGAGAATCCGGAGATTACCCTTGACCGCATCTTCATCGTCATCCTTGCCCATGACCGTGATGAAAATCTTGGCATGGGACAGGTCACGACTGACCTCGACTGCCGTGATGGTTATCAGACCCAGACGGGGATCCTTAACTTCACGCTGGATGAGCTGCGCCAACTCGCGCTGCATCTGATCGCCAATACGCTGGGTACGGCTGAATTCTTTGGCCATAAAATCTGCCTTGAGCAGCAAGCTGCTAACCTAAAAAAACGTCGTGCTGCAAAGGCAAACGGCAAGCTTCCCGGATCTCTCCTGAAAGCTTGCCGCCGATTTGCCTAACAGCTGCTGTTAGAGCGAACGCGCCACTTCGACTTTCTCGAACACTTCGATCTTGTCGCCAGCTTTGACGTCGTTATAACTCTTCACCGCGATACCGCATTCCATGCCGGCACGCACTTCCGCAACGTCGTCCTTGAAGCGACGCAGGGATTCCAGCTCGCCTTCGAAGATGACCACATCGTCGCGCAGGACGCGGATCGGACGATTGCGGTGCACCATGCCTTCGGTGACCATGCAACCAGCTACGGCACCAAACTTCGGTGAGCGGAACACGTCCCGAACCTCTGCAATACCGAGAATGTTCTCGCGAACATCGCTGCCCAGCATGCCGGTCAGAGCCTTTTTGACGTCTTCTATGATGTCGTAGATAACGTTGTAATAACGCAGATCCAGACCTTCCTGTTCGACGATCTTGCGCGCACCGGCGTCAGCACGCACGTTGAAGCCGAACAGCACGGCGTTGGACGCCAGCGCAAGGTTGGCATCGCTCTCGGTGATACCACCGACACCGCCGCCGATGACGCGCACTTGCACCTCATCGTTACCCAAACCACTGAGCGAGCCCTGTAGCGCTTCCAGCGAACCGCGGACGTCGGATTTGAGGACGATGTTCAGCGTCTTCTTCTCTTCCTGCCCCATGTTCTCGAAGATATTTTCCAGCTTACCGGCATGCGCACGGGCCAGCTTCACTTCGCGGAACTTACCCTGACGGAACAAGGCCACTTCCCGCGCCTTCTTCTCGTCAGTTAGCACGCTGAGCTCGTCGCCCGCGTCCGGCGTACCATCGAGGCCGAGAATCTCGACAGGGATCGACGGCCCGGCTTCTTTGATCGACTTGCCATTCTCGTCAAGCATGGCGCGGATACGACCGTAATTGGAGCCAACCAACACCATGTCGCCTTGACGCAAGGTGCCATCCTGAACCAGGACCGTTGCCACCGGTCCACGCCCCTTATCGAGACGCGATTCAACCACAACGCCGCGCCCTGGGGCGGACGGAGTTGCCTTGAGTTCGAGAACCTCAGCTTGCAGCAACACCGCTTCGAGCAGGTCGTCAACGCCGGTACCCATTTTCGCGGATACCGATACGAACGGGGTGTCACCGCCCCACTCTTCGGAAGTAACGCCGTGCGCTGACAGCTCGCTCCGGATGCGGTCCAGGTCAGCCCCCGGCTTATCGATCTTGTTCACTGCAACGACCAGCGGGACACCTGCAGCGCTGGCGTGCTGCACAGCCTCAATGGTCTGCGGCATCACGCCATCGTCGGCCGCGACTACCAGGATGACGATATCGGTAGCCTGAGCACCACGGGCACGCATTGCGGTAAACGCGGCGTGGCCAGGGGTGTCGAGGAAGGTGACCATACCGCGATCCGTTTCCACATGGTAGGCACCGATGTGCTGCGTGATACCGCCCGCTTCGCCAGCAGCCACCTTGGCGCGACGAATGTAGTCGAGCAGCGACGTCTTACCGTGGTCGACGTGACCCATAACGGTCACAACCGGAGCACGCGTAATCGCCTCACCTTCGAATTTCAACAGCTCAGCCAGCTGCTCTTCAAGCGCGTTGTCGCTGACCAGCTTGACCTTGTGGCCGAGCTCTTCTGCGATCAGCTGTGCGGTTTCCTGATCAAGCACCTGATTGATGGTCACCGGGGTGCCCATCTTGAACATGAACTTGATGACTTCGGCGGCCTTGACCGACATCTGCTGCGCCAAATCGCCAACAGTGATGGTTTCACCAATGGCAACTTCACGAATGACCGGGCCGGTCGGGCTCTGGAAGCCATGCGCGTTGCGCTTCTTCAGCTTCGATTTGCCACGCCCACCGCGACGGAAGCCGTCAGCGTCGTCTTCGCCACTACGCGCAGTACGCGACAGCGGCGCCTTTGCTTTCAACGAAGGACGATGTTGAGCCTGCTTGCGATCACGACGCTCGTCGTCTTCACTACGAGCCTTATCGGGACGACGCGGCTCATCCTTCTTGCGCTCATCGACCGGAGGAGCGACGGGCGCGACCGGGGCGGGTTCAGCTGCTACAGCTGCGACCGGTTCTGCAGCTGGAGCTACTGGCGTTCCAGTCTTGGAAGACTCAGCCTGACGGCGCGCTTCTTCCTCGGCCCGCTGCCGTGCTTCTTCTGCCGCCTTTTGACGAGCAGCTTCCTCGGCGGCGCGCTGCTCTTCGAGCTCGCGCTGCTTCTCAGCTTCGATCTCATCAGGGCTGCGCTTGACGAAGGTTTTCTTCTTGCGCACTTCAACGCTGATGGTCTTGCTGTTACTCACTTTCAACTTGGTCGTGGTCTTGCGCTGCAAGGTAATCTTGCTTGGCTCGGCCACTTTGGCCCCATGGCTGCTCTTGAGGTGCGCCAACAGGGCTTGCTTTTCGTTATCGGTCACTACTTGCTCGGCGCTGGTGTGCGACAGTCCTGCCTCACGCATCTGCTGTAGCAGTCGCTCGACCGGTGTATCGACCACCTGGGCCAGTTCTTTCACCGTGACTTGCGTCATGCATCTCTCTCCTCAGGCCGCTAATTACTTACTCGAACCAATGGGCTCGGGCGGCCATGATCAGCTTGCCGGCACGCTCTTGATCTATGCCGTCTATGTCGAGCAGGTCGTCAATCGACTGCTCGGCCAGGTCTTCGCGGGTGATAACACCTCGCATTGCCAACTCGACCGCCAGTGTCTTGTCCATGCCTTCCAACGCGAGCAAATCCTCGGCTGGCTGGGCGTCTGCCAGTTTTTCTTCCGTTGCGATCGCTTTAGTCAGTAAACGATCTTTAGCGCGGGTTCTCAGCTCATTGACGATATCTTCGTCGAAGCCTTCAATGCCGAGCATTTCCTCCATTGGAACGTAGGCGATCTCTTCGAGCGAAGTGAAACCTTCCTCGACCAGTACTTGTGCCAGCTCTTCATCGACGTCCAGCTCTTCGATGAAGTTACGCAGAATGTCGCCGGTTTCTTCTTGCTGCTTGCTCTGGATGTCAGCCTCGGTCATTACATTCAGCGTCCAGCCGGTCAATTGACTGGCGAGGCGAACGTTCTGACCACCACGACCGATGGCTTGAGCCAAGTTGTCTTCGCCAACCGCGATATCCATGGCGTGCGCATCTTCGTCGACGATGATGGCAGCCACTTCAGCCGGGGCCATTGCATTGATGACGAATTGCGCAGGGTTCTCGTCCCACAGCACGATGTCGACACGCTCACCGCCAATTTCCCCAGAGACGGCCTGTACGCGCGAACCGCGCATACCAATACAGGCGCCCTGCGGATCGATCCGCTTGTCTTTCGAGCGCACTGCGATCTTGGCGCGAGAGCCCGGATCACGTGAAGCGGCCATCACCTCGATCAGGCCTTCCGCAATTTCTGGTACTTCAATGCGGAAAAGCTCGATGAGCATCTGCGGCGCCGTACGCGAAAGAATCAACTGCGGCCCGCGGTTCTCGGTGCGAATTTCTTTGAGCAGCGCACGCACTCGGGCACCAACGCGGAAGGTTTCGCGAGCGATGATATCTTCCCGAGCCAGCAGTGCTTCGGCATTGTTACCCAGATCAACGATCACGCTGTCACGGGTCACTTTCTTCACAGTGCCGGAAATGATCTCGCCGAGCCGATCGCGATAAGCTTCGACGACCTGGGCGCGCTCAGCCTCGCGGACTTTCTGCACGATGACTTGCTTGGCGGTCTGAGCCGCGATCCGACCAAACTCAATGGAGTCGATCTTTTCTTCGAGCACATCACCAACCTTGGCGTTGGCTTCTTGTGCCTGCTTCATGTCAGTGGTCAGCTGATGGGCCGGATCGTCGAAATCCTCTTCCTCAACCACTGTCCAGCGGCGGAAGGTTTCATAGCTACCGTTCTGCCGATTAATCTCGACCCGCAGGTCAACTTCATCTTCGAAGCGCTTCTTGGTAGCAGTGGCCAGAGCCAGCTCCAACGCTTCGAAGATCACACTGGCCGGTACGCCTTTTTCGTTGGATACCGACTCCACAACCAGCAGTACTTCTTTGCTCATCGTACGCCTCGCCTATCGCAATCCATTGGGGTCCGCGGGATCCGCGATTCACTCAAAACGGGGAATTATGTTGGCCTTGTCGATCATATCGATTGGCAGCAGATATTCGTGATCGTCGACCAGCACCACCACATCCTGTGCCTCGATCCCGCGCAAAAGACCTTGGAAATTGCGCCGACCCTCGAAGGGCGAGCGCAGCTTTATTTTGACCTGTTCGCCGACGTGCGCCTTGTACTGCTCAATTGTGAACAGCGGCCGATCCATACCAGGTGAAGACACTTCAAGTGTGTAATCGGAGCTGATCGGGTCTTCAACGTCGAGCACACCACTCAGTTGACGGCTAACCTTTTCGCAGTCATCGACAAGTATCCCGTTGGGATTATCGATATAGACGCGCAACAGAGAATGCCGGCCCTGTGAAATGAATTCGATGCCCCAGCATTGATAGCCGAGGGCCTCTACCACTGGGGCCAACAAGGCCTGCAACTGTTCTAGCTTGCTCGACATCGAAGTCCCTCGTGCATGCCGTACAAATGAAAAATGGGCGAAACGCCCATCCATGATGATCGCCTGTAAATGCCGGCGACCTGGCTTGAAGCTAATAAAAAGCCCCTTAACAGGGGCTTTTCATCAACTGGTTGCGGGGGCTGGATTTGAACCAACGACCTTCGGGTTATGAGCCCGACGAGCTACCAGACTGCTCCACCCCGCGTCAAACTGGGCACGAATTATACGACCGCACCAAAACCAGGTCAACCTAAACACTAAAAACAAGAAAGCCCGCATCTGCGGGCCTGCTTGTTTGGTACCGAGGAGGGGACTCGAACCCCTACAGCCTATGGCCACTACCACCTCAAGGTAGCGTGTCTACCAATTCCACCACCTCGGCAAAAACCTTAATCCTGCTCCTGCAGCTGAGGCACTTCATCTGCAACAGGCGCGGAAGGAGCACTTTCCAGAACAGGCACATCCTCCACCACCGGCTTGCTCGCCGGAACCTCCAGCACTGCCGGATCCGGCAGGCCTGCACCGGAGACCTGGTCAGCCTGACGCGTTGCAAAAAACGCCAACCCCAAGCTTGTAGCGAAAAAAACGCAGGCGAGTATAGCAGTAAAACGACTCAGAAAGGTAGAAGAACCTTGGCTTCCGAATACAGTTGCCGAAGCACCCGAACCAAAGGACGCACCTGCGTCAGCCCCTTTACCTTGCTGCAGCAACACCAACGCAACCACGCCAATGGCAACCAGCAGATGCACCACAATCACAACAGTCTGCAACATCTGATCAGTTCCCTGCGGCACGACAGATCGCACCGAAATCATTCGCTTTCAGAGAGGCGCCACCGATAAGCCCCCCATCGATATCCGGCATGCCAAAAAGCTCAGCAGCATTTTCCGCCTTTACACTACCTCCGTACAGGAGCCGCACGCCTTGGGCGATACGTTGATCCTCACGGGACAGCTGCTCTCGAATAGCCGAATGTACTTCCTGAGCCTGTTGCGGCGTCGCCGTCAGCCCGGTACCTATCGCCCAGACCGGCTCGTACGCCACAACCGCCCTCTCAAAAGCGGAAACCCCAGAATCAGCCAAAATGCACGCCAGCTGACGCTCAACCACTTCGAGAGTCTGCCCAGCTTGACGCTGCTCTAGCGTCTCGCCCAGACACAGCACCGGCCTCATACCACACGCCAATGCTGCTGCAAACTTTTTGCTTACCACCTCGTCACTTTCGCCCAAAATCAGGCGCCGCTCAGAGTGGCCAACTAACACCCAATTGGAACCCGCGTCAGCCAGCTGAGAGGCTGACTCCTCGCCCGTCAGCGCACCAAAGCCAGCATCCACCGCACAATCTTGCGCACCTACGGCGATTGCCTCGTCTTCCAGACCGCTCACTACCTGCACCAGATGCAGAGTCGTCGGAAACACCACCACCTCGACCACTTCAGGAATGTCCTGCTGGCGAAGCGCCTCGATCAGCTCTGCGACGCTGGCGCGGGTACCGTTCATTTTCCAGTTACCAGCTACCAATGGGCGACGCATGCTTTACCTCGTCGGTCAAAGTGGGCGCAGATGGTACTCAACGAAAACACCTCTGGCAAGCGGCAATCACGCACAAACTTGCGTTACGGCGTTCGCCAGTTCCTCAGCGTAACAGCGAACCTGATTTTCATCATCGCCTTCGACCATCACCCGCACCAAAGGCTCGGTCCCGGACTTACGCAACAGCACGCGCCCCCGCCCTGCCATTCGCTCGGTAACACTGTCACAGACCGCCTGAACCTGAGGATGTGCAATCGGATCCATATCACCGCGGAACCGAACGTTTATCAACACCTGGGGGCATTTACTCCAAGCCAGACGCTCCTGTGCCAGGCTGCGCCCGCGACGTTTCAAAGCGAGCACAACCTGGAGCGCGGCGATAATGGCATCACCCGTGGTGGCATGCTGCGCGCAGACAATGTGACCTGAGTTTTCGCCACCGAGCACCCAGTCGCGCTCGAGCATTTCCGCCATCACATAACGATCCCCGACTTTAGCGCGAACGAAGGGGATATCACGCGCCTTGAGCGCCAGCTCCAAACCAAGGTTGCTCATCAACGTCCCTACAACACCTCCTACTAGGCGGTCGCGGTCCTGCAGGTCCGTGGCGATGATGTAAAGCAGTTCATCGCCATCTACTTGGGCCCCGGTATGATCGACCATCATCACGCGGTCGCCGTCACCATCGAAGGCGATACCAAGGTCTGCGCCCTGCTCGACGACCGCCCTCTGTAGCTGCGCTACATGAGTGGACCCCACATCAGCGTTGATATTCAACCCATCTGGCTGAGCAGCGATAACCACAACTTCGGCACCAAGTTCTCGGAAGACACTAGGCGCCACCTTGTAAGTAGCGCCGTGAGCGCAATCGAGTACGACCTTCATACCGCTGAAATCGGTACTGGTCGGCACGCTGCTTTTACAGAACTCGATATAGCGCCCCGCGGCATCGTTTATCCGCGAAGCTTTACCGAGCTGCACCGAATCCACCACCGTCATCGGCGTGTCGAGCAGCTCCTCGATCATCAGCTCGACTTCATCAGGCAGTTTCGTTCCGCGCCCGGAGAAGAACTTGATCCCATTATCGTGATGGGGATTATGCGAGGCACTAATTACGATGCCAGCGTCGGCATGGAAGGTGCGCGTCAGATATGCAACTGCCGGGGTAGGCATGGGTCCTAGCAGCAACACATCGGCGCCTGCGGCAGACAGCCCAGCCTGCAACGCCGACTCGAACATGTAACCAGATATCCGCGTGTCTTTGCCGATCAGAATGCGACATTTCCCGTGCTTACGAAATGCCATACCCGCCGCCCAACCAAGCCTCAGCATAAATTCCGGCGTGATCGGAAATTGGCCGACATGACCCCGAATTCCATCGGTGCCGAAGTACTTTCTACCCATGAATTAATCCCTATTCTGCCGCTTGCACTGCGGCAATCATTCGAATGACATCAACCGTTTCGGCCACGTCATGCACCCGGAGGATGCCCGCACCCTTCACAACAGCGAGCGCTGCAAGCGCCAGACTTCCATATAGACGGTGCGCCACGTCGCGCTGCAAAACCTGGCCGACCATGCTCTTGCGGGAAACGCCAACAAGCAACGGCCGCCCCAACACATGGATCTGTTCCAGTCTGTTGAACAGGTGCAGATTATGAGAGAGGGTCTTAGCAAAGCCGAACCCCGGATCGAGCACAATCCGATCATCAGGGATGCCTGCAGCCAAGCAAAGCTCCATACGCCCACGCAAGAAGCTCACGACCTCGCTGGTGACATCGTCATAGCGAGGATCGTTCTGCATATCACCAGGCTCACCCCGCATATGCATCAGGCACACCGGTAGCCCGCTGTATGCTGCCGCATCCAGGGCCCCATCACGAGACAACGAACGGACATCATTGATTAAACCCGCACCAAGTCGGGCCGTCTCGCGAATAACGGCAGGCGTAGAGGTGTCCACCGAAATAATCACGTCAAGCTCACGGGCAATCGCCTCTACCACAGGCGCAACACGTTCAAGCTCTTCGATTGGCGAAACAACGCCTGCACCCGGGCGAGTCGACTCCCCACCTACGTCGATCAACGTCGCACCCGCCGTCACCATTGCGGCGGCGTGCCGCAACGCAGCATCGACACCAGCATGCTGGCCGCCATCGGAGAACGAATCGGGCGTAACGTTCAGAATACCCATGACATGCGGGCGCGATAAATCAAGAACCCGGCTGCCACAGGACAGCCGGGTCGAGTACGGCTTTTCACTCATCTAACTCAGCCTTAGCTTAGTGCTCGCCAGCTGGGCCACCAATCGGTGTCTGTGGGCGACCGCCTTCAGGCTGAACGGGCGTTCCGGTTGGCCCGGAGCCGTCCTGCCAGTCACGAGGCTCGCGCGGAGTACGGCCAGCCATGATGTCATCAATCTGGTCAGCGTCGATGGTCTCGTACTTCATCAGCGTCTCAGCCATCACATCAAGCTTGTCACGGTTGTCGGCGAGAATCTGTTTCGCAGTGCCATAGCATTGATCAATGATGCTACGAACCTCGAGATCGATCAGCTTCGCAGTGTCACCGGACACATTGGTGTACTGGCTACCCGCGCTACGCCCCAGAAACACTTCGCCTTCTTCCTCGGCGTACATCAGCGGGCCCAGCTTTTCGGACAACCCCCACTTGGTAACCATGTTACGAGCCAGTTGGGTAGCACGCATGATGTCATTCGACGCGCCGGTGGTAACGCCCTCGAAGCCAAGCGTCATTTCCTCTGCGATACGACCGCCAAACAGGGAGCAAATCTGGCTGATCAAGGCGCGCTTGGAAAGACTGTAGCGGTCTTCCTCAGGGAGGAACATCGTTACACCCAAAGCCCTGCCGCGCGGAATGATCGATACTTTGTAGACTGGATCGTGCTCCGGAACGACGCGCCCCACAATGGCATGCCCCGCCTCGTGGTACGCCGTGTTGAGTCGCTCTTTCTCGGACATGACCATGGACTTGCGCTCGGCGCCCATCATGATCTTGTCCTTGGCCAGTTCAAATTCCTTCATTTCCACCACACGCTTGCCGGCGCGTGCAGCAAACAATGAGGCTTCGTTAACCAGATTGGCCAGGTCGGCACCGGAAAATCCTGGCGTTCCACGTGCGATCAAAGCGGGCTCAACGGTGTCTCCAAGCGGAACCTTGCGCATATGTACTTTCAGGATCTGTTCGCGACCACGAATATCGGGCAGTCCAACAACCACCTGACGATCGAAACGGCCGGGGCGAAGCAGGGCAGGATCAAGGACATCCGGGCGGTTAGTGGCAGCAATGACGATGATGCCGTCATTCATTTCGAAACCGTCCATTTCGACCAGCAACTGGTTCAGCGTTTGCTCCCGCTCGTCGTGACCGCCACCAAGACCTGCACCGCGATGACGTCCAACGGCGTCAATCTCGTCGATGAAAATGATACACGGAGCATGCTTCTTGGCCTGCTCAAACATGTCGCGCACACGGCTGGCACCCACACCGACAAACATCTCAACGAAATCGGAACCGGAGATCGTAAAAAATGGAACCTTGGCCTCACCTGCAACCGCTTTAGCCAACAGCGTCTTACCAGTACCCGGTGAACCGACCATCAGCACGCCGCGTGGAATACGCCCCCCAAGCCGTTGAAACTTGCCTGGATCACGAAGGAACTCGACCAACTCGGTAACTTCTTCCTTGGCCTCGTCACACCCCGCAACATCTGCGAACGTCGTCTTGACCTGATCTTCAGACAGCAGCCGAGCCTTGCTCTTGCCAAAGCTCATGGGGCCGCCCTTGCCGCCCGCGCCGCCTTGCATCTGACGCATGAAGAACATGAAGACCGCAATGATCACCAGAATCGGGAAACTCGCTACCAACAGCTGCGTCCAGATGCTCTGCTGCTCAGGCTGCTTGCCTTCGATCACCACATCATTGTTGATCAAGTCACCGATCAGACCATTGTCCTGAATCGCTGGTCGGATCGTCTTGAAGGTCTCACCGTCACTGCGCTTGCCGGTAATGACGAAACCGTCGACGGTCACGCGCTCGACCTGGCCTTCTTTCACCTGCTCGATGAAGTCAGAATAGTTGAGCGTCTGCGGCTCAGTGGGGCTGGAAAAGTTGTTCATCACCGTCACCAGGACAGCGGCAATGATTAACCACAAAATCAGGTTTTTTGCCATGTCGTTCAATTCACTACCCTCTAGAGCAGGCGTATTGTCGGGAGCCTGCATGACGGCCGATGGTTCGCTTTCGGCCTAACTTACTACACAACGTCGCTGAACGCGCAGCTTGGTCTGTAACCCGATATGAAACATCCTAGACCGTAAATCCGGCGCCGGCACCGGTCGGCTCGTTTAATCACATGCCCGTTATGACCGCGGAAGATCCATCTCGTTGCCATCGCCTCGATAGCCACGCGCCAGTAGATACTGTTCGCGCGAACGATCCCTTGAAGACAGGGGTTTGCGCATCTGCACCTTGTCGAAACTCTGCCGTACATTCTTGAGGTAGGCATCAAAGCCGTCCCCCTGGAAAATCTTGATCAGAAAATCGCCACCCGGCCGCAGCACGCGCATTGCAAGATCAAGCGCCAACTCGCACAAAAACATTGCGCGCGCCTGGTCTGCTACCTTCACCCCACTCATATTGGGGGCCATATCGGAAATCACAAGGTCCACTTGAGTGTCGCCGATGGCCTGAAGGATTTCGGAGAACACATCATCTTCAGTGAAGTCTCCGAGCACAAAGGTCACATCAGCGATGCTGTCCATGGGGAGGATGTCCGACGCAATCAGCCGCCCGCGATCCCCAATCACGCGGCTGGTGACCTGCGACCAGCCGCCCGGAGCGGCGCCAAGATCGACCACCGTCATGCCAGGACGCAATATCCGATCCTTCTCCTGTATTTCGAGAAGCTTGTAGCTAGCACGAGAACGATAGCCGTCGCGCTGCGCCATCTTTACATAGGGATCGTCGAAATGTTCTTTCAGCCAACGCGGGCTGGTCTTGGAGCGTGCCAAGCTGTTACCTCATCTGTGCGGCTCAGAGCGTGTCAGTTACACTAGCCGCCATTTTCAGGGTTCTGACGCAAGGGTCGAATTATGCCGCTCACTAACGAGCAGAAGAAACAGTACAAATCCATCGGCCATCATCTCAAGCCAGTGTTGATCGTATCGGAGAACGGCTTGACCGATGGCGTTCAGGCTGAGCTGGAGCGTGCCTTGAATGATCACGAACTGATCAAAGTGCAGCTGCGAATCACTGAGCGCGATGATCGGCGCGCGATTACCGATGAATTATGCAAGGTTGGCGGTTGCGAACTGGTTCAGTCCATCGGCAAGATGGCTCTGATCTACCGCAAGAACCCCAATGTGAACAAGCAACTGTCCAACGTACATCGTTTTCAGAGCTGAGCCATTCTTCGGCCGCCTTACTCCTGCTAGCGCTCCCGTCCGGGAGCGACTTGCAGCACCAGGATCAACCCGCACAACCCCATCGCCAGATAACTGAACACCAACCAGTACGGTGATTCGATAATGCCGGCGCGCGCCGCAAAATGGCTCCCTGCAAGTAGCAGTACAGCCAACAACACCTGCCCTCGCAGATCACGCCAAAGACTGCGAAGTCCGCAGAGCTGGATCAGCACCAGCGCTTGAAGCAGCACACAGAACGCAGCGAAGCCCACCAGCAAAGGCTGCAGGCTGCCCGCGATTTCCTCGATCAGCAGCGGCGCCAGGCCAATCTTGGCCAGCGCCGGCAGCATTACGAACTGCAGAAGCAATAACCCGCCGACCCAGAATGTCTGAGCCAGCAGCCAGCTGATCGCACCGGCGCGCATTGGTCGACTCTCAGAGATGGCGAACCTCGACAATCTCAAACTCGACCAACCCACCCGGAGTCTTCACCACAGCGACGTCACCCTCCACCTTGCCAATCAGAGCGCGTGCTATAGGCGAGCCTACCGAAATCTTGCCCAGCTTGATCTCCGCCTCGTCTTCACCCACGATCTGGTAGGTGACACGCTCGTCGGTCTCGACATTGGCAATCTCAACGGTCGTGCCGAATATCACTTTGCCGGTGTGTGGGATGCTGCTGACATCAATGACTTGGGCATTCTGCAGACGCCCCTCGATATCACGAATCCGCGCTTCGACCATGCCCTGCTGTTCGCGCGCGGCATGATACTCGGCGTTTTCCTTAAGATCCCCCAGTTCGCGCGCCACGCCGATGTCGTGACTGAGCTTGGGGCGAAGCACCTTGGTGAGATGGTGCAGCTCTTCTTCCAGGGCACGCGCACCCTGGACAGTCATTGGGTATTTGGTCATGCCTTGATTCCTGCATGGAGATCCTGCAAACGACGTACAGTCTTCTCGGGCCCGAACTTCAGCGCCTCACAGATCGCCTGCCCACCAGCCAAGGTCGTGGTGCAGCAGATCTTGTGCTGCAGAGCATTACGACGGATTGAATAGGAGTCGGCGATGGACTGACGCCCCTCGGTAGTATTGATGATCAGAGTGACCTCGTCATTCTTGATCATGTCGACAACGTGCGGGCGACCCTCAGTTACCTTGTTGACACGGCGCACCGGCAATCCGGCAGCCTCGATCAACTTGGCGGTCCCAGCAGTTGCAACCACTTCAAAACCCAGTTCGACGAGGTCACGAGCGACCTGTGCAACGTGCGGCTTATCGTCGTCACGCACGCTGATGAAGGCGCATCCACTGTTTGGCAGGATCTCACTCGCACCTAGCTGTGCTTTGGCAAAAGCTTCGGCGAAGCTGTCGCCGACACCCATCACCTCACCGGTGGATTTCATTTCAGGACCGAGAATCGGATCGACACCCGGGAACTTGGCGAAGGGGAATACTGCTTCCTTGACGCTGTAGAAGTTCGGAATGATCTCTTCGGTCAAGCCAACTTCCGCCAGTGTTTTGCCTGCCATGACGCGTGCAGCAATCATTGCTAGCGACACGCCAATGCACTTCGATACAAAGGGAACGGTGCGGGACGCACGCGGGTTCACTTCGATCACGAAGATGTCTTCACCCTGAACGGCCATTTGCACGTTCATCAAGCCGACCACACCGAGCTCGAGGGCCATCTTTTTGACCTGATCCCGGATCTCGTCCTGGATATGCGCTGGCAAAGAGTAAGGTGGCAAGGAACAGGCAGAGTCGCCGGAGTGCACCCCAGCCTGCTCGATGTGCTGCATGATTGCGCCGATTACCACGTGTTCGCCGTCGCACACCGCGTCGATATCAACTTCGATAGCGCAGTTAAGGAAGTGATCGAGCAGCACCGGGCTGTCGTTCGACACCTTCACCGCTTCGCGCATGTAGCGCTTGAGCTCTTCTTCCTGGTAGACAATTTCCATCGCCCTACCGCCCAGCACATAAGACGGACGCACCACCAGCGGATAACCGATCACTTTCGAGGCGGCGAGCGCCTCTTCTTCACTACGGGCGGTCGCGTTTGGTGGCTGGCGCAGGTTCAGGCGCTCGACCATCTGCTGGAAGCGCTCACGATCTTCGGCCCGGTCGATGGAGTCAGGACTTGTACCGATGATTGGCACACCCGCTTCTTCGAGAGCACGAGCCAGCTTCAGCGGAGTCTGACCGCCATACTGCACGATCACGCCCTTAGGCTGCTCAACACGGACAATTTCTAATACGTCTTCCAGGGTTACCGGCTCGAAGTACAGACGATCTGACGTGTCGTAGTCAGTGGAAACGGTCTCAGGGTTGCAATTGACCATGATGGTTTCATAGCCATCGTCACGCAACGCCAGCGCCGCATGTACGCAACAGTAGTCGAACTCGATGCCCTGACCGATACGGTTCGGTCCGCCACCGAGAATCATGATCTTGTCGCGACTCGACGGATTGGCCTCGCACTCTTCCTCGTAAGTCGAGTACATGTAGGCTGTGTCGGTGGCGAATTCGGCGGCGCAGGTGTCGACGCGCTTGTAGACCGGCAGCACCTTGAGCTTATGGCGATGGGCCCGCAGGTTCTTTTCGGTCACGCCGAGCAGCTTGGCCAGCCGCGCGTCAGAGAAACCCTTGCGCTTGAGCTTGTACATCACATCACGATCGATGCTGGACAAGCCCATGGTCTTGATCCGTTCCTCCTCCTTGATCAGATCCTCGATCTGCACCAGGAACCACTCATCGATCCGTGTCAGATCGAAGACTTCGGCAACCGACTTTCCAGCGCGGAAAGCGTCGGCCAGATACCAGATGCGATCTGCGCCCGGCACGGTAAGCTCGCGCTTAAGCGTGCCCTCGCTTTCCGGATCAGCCAGATCGAGCTTCGGATCGAAGCCGGATACACCCACCTCGAGACCGCGAAGTGCCTTCTGTACCGATTCCTGGAAGGTACGACCGATGGCCATGACCTCACCGACAGATTTCATCTGGGTGGTCAGACGCGCATCGGCCTTGGGGAATTTCTCAAACGCAAAACGTGGAATCTTCGTCACAACGTAATCGATGGCGGGCTCGAACGATGCCGGAGTGCGACCGCCGGTGATGTCGTTCTGCAGCTCATCGAGGGTATAGCCCACAGCCAGCTTGGCCGCGATCTTGGCGATCGGGAAGCCGGTGGCCTTAGAAGCCAGCGCCGAGGAACGCGAAACACGCGGGTTCATCTCGATCACGACCATGCGGCCGGTATTCGGGCAGATACCGAACTGCACGTTGGATCCACCGGTTTCCACGCCGATCTCACGCAGCACCGCCAGGGATGCGTTACGGAGGATCTGATATTCCTTGTCCGTCAGAGTTTGCGCCGGGGCGACGGTGATGGAGTCACCGGTGTGCACACCCATCGGATCGAAGTTTTCGATGGCGCAGACGATGATGCAGTTGTCTTTCTTGTCGCGGACCACCTCCATCTCGTATTCCTTCCAGCCGATCAGCGACTCGTCAATCAGCAGCTCGCTGGTCGGCGACAGGTCGAGACCGCGGGCGCAGATTTCCTCGAACTCTTCACGGTTGTAGGCAATACCGCCGCCGGTGCCACCCATGGTGAACGAAGGGCGAATGATGCAGGGGAAGCCGACTTTCTCGAGGACGCCGTAGGCTTCGTCCATGTTGTGCGCGATACCGGAAACCGGGCACGCCAGGCCAATGTTTTTCATCGCCTTGTCGAAGCGTGAGCGGTCTTCGGCCTTGTCGATAGTGTCGGCGTTGGCGCCGATCATCTCGACGCCAAACTTCTCAAGGATGCCGTGCTTTTCCAGGTCCAGCGCGCAGTTCAGCGCTGTCTGGCCGCCCATGGTTGGCAACAGCGCGTCGGGCCGCTCCTTCTCGATAATCTTGGCGACGGTGGCCCACTTGATCGGCTCGATGTAGGTCGCATCTGCCATGGCCGGGTCGGTCATGATGGTCGCCGGGTTGGAGTTGACCAGGATGACCCGGAACCCTTCTTCGCGCAGCGCCTTGCACGCCTGCGCGCCGGAATAATCGAACTCGCACGCCTGACCGATAACGATCGGGCCAGCGCCGAGGATCAGAATGCTTTTGATGTCTGTACGTTTTGGCATGGTCTCTCTCGAATTCTGTGCTCGGCGGGCTTAGCGGCGCTTGGCCATGGCGTCGATGAAGCGATCAAACAACGGCGCAACATCATGCGGACCCGGGCTAGCCTCAGGATGACCCTGGAAACTGAAGGCGACCTTGTCGGTGCGCTCGATGCCTTGCAGCGTGCCGTCGAACAGCGACTTGTGCGTCGCTCGCAAATTGCTCGGCAGGCTGGCTTCGTCCACGGCAAAGCCATGGTTCTGGCTGGTGATCATCACCACGCCGGTATCGAGGTCCTGTACCGGATGGTTGGCCCCGTGGTGACCGTTAGGCATTTTCACCGTCCTGGCGCCTGAGGCCAGGGCCAACAGCTGGTGACCAAGGCAAATCCCGAACACCGGTATGTCCGTTTCAAGCACTTCCTGAATGGCCTTGATCGCGTAATCACAGGGTTCAGGGTCACCTGGGCCGTTGGCGAGGAATACGCCGTCCGGATTCAGGGCGAGCGCATCGCTGGCCGGTGACTGGGCCGGCAATACAGTGACACGGCAACCACGCGCGACCAGCATGCGCAGGATGTTGTACTTCACGCCATAGTCGAAGGCGACAACATGGTATGGCAGCTCGCTGGCAGGCACCTCGGCATGACCATCATTATCCAAGCACCAGACGCTCGAGCGCCACTCGTAGCGCTCCTTGACGCTGACCTCTTTGGCCAGGTCCATGCCCTTGAGGCCGGGGAAGCTGCGCGCCAGCTCCAGCGCCTTCTCTTCGGTTGCATCATCTCCCGCCAGGATGCAGCCATCCTGAGCGCCTTTCTCACGCAGAATACGGGTCAGGCGGCGGGTGTCGATGCCAGCAATGGCCACGGTACCGTTGGCCTTGAGGTAATCCGGCAGAGACTGCTTGTCGCGCCAGCTGCTCGCGATAAGAGGCAGGTCGCGGATCACCAGCCCGGCAGCCCAAACCTTCCAGGATTCAGCGTCTTCCGGGGTTGTGCCGGTATTCCCAACGTGCGGGTAGGTCAGGGTGACGATTTGCTTGGCATAGGAAGGATCGGTGAGGATTTCCTGATAGCCGGTCATGGCGGTATTGAACACCACCTCACCGATAGTCTGGCCGTCGGCGCCGATAGATTCGCCGCGAAAAATACTGCCATCGGCAAGGGCGAGAATGGCTGGCTTAGTCAAGAGACCTCCCTAAAGATCAAGGCTGAAGCAAGCGCAGATTGTAAAAAAGCGGGATGACGTGTGAAGGTCATCCCGCTTTTTATTTGATTCATTCTGCGCAACTTTTAGTGGACACACTAAAACGGGAAGCTTACAGAAACCGCCCTTTCAGGTCCAGCCGCAATCAGCCAAAACGCCCTGCGAAGCGCTTCATTAGCGCAACCCAAGCACATCTTGCATGTCATACAGCCCCGCCGGCTGCTGCTCCAGCCACATTGCGGCACGCACCGCGCCTTTGGCGAAAGTCATCCGGCTAGACGCCTTATGGGTGATCTCGACTCGCTCGCCCTCGGCAGCGAACAACACCGTGTGATCCCCCACAACGTCGCCCGCACGCACGGTGGCAAAACCGATCGTCTCCCGCGCACGGGCGCCCGTCTGCCCTTCGCGGCCATAAACAGCAACCTTCTGCAGATCGCGACCAAGCGCCTGCGCAACGACCTCCCCCATGCGCAACGCAGTACCCGATGGCGCGTCGACCTTGTGGCGGTGATGTGCCTCGATGATTTCGATATCGACCTCGTCGCCCAGCACGCGCGCAGCCGTATCAAGCAGCTTCAGGCACAAGTTGACGCCGACGCTGAAATTCGCGGCAAACACGATGGGGATATCCTGTGCTGCAGCAGCCAGTTTTTCCTTCTCTGCAACCGAGAACCCAGTGGTGCCAATCACCATTGCCTTGCCGGCGCGTCGGCACACCTCAAGGTTCTTCAGCGTGACCGAAGGATGAGTAAAATCGATCAGCACATCGAACTCGTCGACAACCTTGGCAACCTCACCGATCAGCGGCACGCCGAGCCGCCCGATAGCAGCCAGCTCACCTGCATCAGCGCCCACTAGGGTGCTATCTGGCCGGTCAATAGCTGCGGTCAAGCCCGCAGCACCAGAGGTTTGCTGAACAGCCTCGACCAGCGTCTTGCCCATACGCCCCGCGGCGCCCGTTACTGCAATACGTCGCATAAAAACAGCTCCAAGCTGCAAGCCTTAAGCTGCAAGGGCGCCTTCAGGAAGGCTGCCGCCTGCAGCTCGCCGCTGGGTTAAAGATCGCCAAAAAATCGCTTCACACCCTCGAACCAGCCGCTGGCTTTCGGCGAATGAGAGCTGTCGCTCTGCAATGTTTTGCGGAACTCGTCGAGTATTTCGCGCTGGCGCTTGCCCAGGTTAACCGGCGTCTCCACTGCCACCCGGCATAGCAGATCGCCGGCGGCACCGCCACGTACAGGGGCAACCCCCTTACCACGCAAACGAAACTGCTTGCCGGTCTGGGTGCCTTCCGGAATTTTCAACTTCACCCGCCCGTCGAGGGTGGGCACCTCCAGTTCGCCGCCCAGCGCCGCGTCAGCGAAACTGATCGGCACCTCGCAAAACAGATGCTTGCCGTCACGCTGAAAGATTGGGTGCTCGCGGACGTTGACCACCACATAAAGATCTCCAGCCGGACCGCCTTGAGCGCCCGCCTCGCCCTCACCCGTCAAACGGATCCGGTCACCTGTATCGACACCCGGCGGCACTTTGACTGAAAGTGTCTTCTGCTCTTCGACGCGCCCTTGCCCATGGCAGCTGCCGCAAGGATCGGAAATCATCTTGCCACTGCCATGACAGCGCGGGCAGGTCTGCTGCACCGAGAAGAAACCTTGCTGCATGCGCACCTGGCCGATGCCGCCACAGGTGGTACAGGTCACCGGGCTGGTGCCCTTCTTGGCGCCGGAACCGTCACAGGTCTTGCACTCCACAAGCGTCGGCACACGAATGGTAACCGTGGTGCCCCGCACAGCCTCTTCCAGATCCAGCTCGAGGGTGTAGCGCAGATCACTGCCGCGCTGAGCTCCGCCACGCGAACTGCCGCGTCCGCCAGCGAAGAAATCGCTGAACACGTCGCCGAAGATGTCGGAGAAGTTGGCGTTACCGTACGCCGCGCCCGCGCCAGCCCCCATCTGCGGATCGACACCGGCATGACCATATTGGTCATAGGCCTGACGTTTACTCGCGTCGGACAACACCTCGTAAGCCTCATTGGCTTCCTTGAATGAGTCTTCGGCGGCTTTGTCTCCGGGATTACGATCCGGATGATGCTTCATTGCGAGGCGACGATAAGCCTTTTTTAACTCTGCCTCGCTGGCACCGCGCTCGACACCCAGCACTTCGTAATAGTCACGTTTGGCCATAAGTTTCCTGAACCTTCAAATTCGTACCCTCCAGACACGCCGACGCGGGAGCAAGCCCCCGCGCGGCGATTAGGCCCGTCGCGACATCACCGCATCGGGCTGGAGCAAAAGGCAGCAGCCCAAATACAGGGCTCTGCGCTCTCTCCACTCATGGAGGTCATAAGCCGCGGCTTACTTGTTGTCCTTGACCTCTTCGAACTCAGCATCGACCACGTCGTCACCGGACTGCCCGCTGTCGCCACCCTGTTCGCCTTCGCCGCCTTGAGGCTGCTCGGCGTACATCTTCTGCGCCAGTGGTGTGGAGGCCTGAGAGACCGCCGCGATCTTGGCTTCGATCTCAGCCTTGTCGTCGCCCTTGATGGCAACTTCCAGCTCGCCGATGGCTTTTTCGATGTTGGCCTTATCTTCTTCGGTAGCCTTGTCGCCGGCTTCAGTCAGCATCTTGCGGGTCGCATGAACCAGCTGATCGCCCTGATTGCGGACGGTCACCAGCTCCTCGAACTTGCGGTCTTCCTCGGCATTGGCCTCGGCGTCACGCACCATCTGCTCGATTTCCTCCTCGGAAAGACCAGAGTTGGCCTTGATCACGATGGACTGATGCTTGCCGGTGGCCTTGTCTTTCGCCGACACGTGCAGGATGCCGTTGGCATCGATGTCAAACGTCACCTCGATCTGCGGAACACCACGCGGAGCTGGCGGAATGTCAGCCAGATCGAAGCGGCCCAGCGACTTGTTCTGCGACGCCTGCTTGCGCTCACCCTGCAGCACATGGATGGTCACTGCGCCCTGGTTGTCATCGGCCGTCGAGAACACCTGCGATTTCTTGGTCGGAATGGTGGTGTTCTTTTCGATCAGCGCAGTCATCACGCCGCCCATGGTTTCGATACCCAGGGTCAGCGGCGACACGTCGAGCAGCAGTACGTCTTTCACGTCACCCGCCAGCACGGCCCCTTGAATCGCGGCGCCCATGGCGACAGCTTCATCCGGGTTCACATCCTTGCGCGCTTCCTTGCCGAAGAACTCGGCGACCTTCTGCTGCACCAGCGGCATACGGGTCTGACCACCGACAAGGATCACGTCGTCGATCTTGGCCACGTCGATACCCGCATCTTTCATTGCCATACGGCAAGGCTCGATAGTGCGCTGCACCAGATCCTCGACCAGCGCTTCCAGCTTGGCACGGGAGATTTTTACGTTCAGGTGCTTAGGACCTGTAGCGTCGGCAGTGATGTACGGCAGGTTGACGTCGGTCGACTGGCTCGAAGACAGCTCGATTTTGGCTTTTTCCGCAGCTTCCTTCAGGCGCTGCATGGCCAGCGGGTCGCCCTTGAGGTTCATGCCGCTTTCTTTCTTGAACTCGTCGACGAGATAGTCGATCAGGCGAATATCGAAATCTTCGCCGCCAAGGAAGGTGTCGCCGTTGGTGGCCAACACTTCGAACTGATGCTCGCCGTCCACTTCAGCGATCTCGATCACCGATACGTCGAAGGTACCGCCACCCAGGTCATAAACGATGACCGTGTGGTCGCCCCTGGCCTTGTCCATGCCGTACGCCAACGCAGCCGCTGTCGGCTCGTTGATGATGCGCTTGACGTCCAGACCAGCGATGCGGCCAGCGTCTTTGGTCGCCTGACGCTGACTGTCGTTGAAGTAGGCCGGCACGGTAATGACTGCTTCGGTAACCGGCTCGCCGAGATAGTCTTCGGCAGTCTTCTTCATCTTCTTCAGGATCTCTGCAGAGATCTGCGGCGGTGCCATCTTCTGACCGCTCACTTCAACCCAGGCGTCGTTATTGTCCGCCTTGACGATCTTGTAAGGGACCATCTGGATATCTTTCTGCACGACCTCTTCGTCGAAACGACGGCCAATCAGTCGCTTAACCGCATACAGCGTGTTGTGCGGGTTGGTCACGGCCTGACGCTTGGCCGACTGGCCAACCAGGATTTCACCGTCATTGGCATAAGCAATGATCGATGGGGTGGTGCGACCGCCTTCGGCGTTTTCAATCACCTTGGCCTTGCCGTTTTCCAGGATGGAGACGCAGGAGTTGGTCGTTCCCAGGTCGATACCGATAATTTTGCCCATGTGCTTCTCTCCGAACTTTGATTGATCCGCGCCTGTTTACCGGCTGCGGGTAACACAAAAACGCTTGGCTACGAGATGGGGGTCGCTAGCCGAAATTCAAGCCTTCTCATCAATCGAAGGCGGGGTTTCTGCCGGCGCCTTGCTGACGACTACCATCGCCGGGCGCAACAGACGTCCGTTGAGCAGGTAACCCTTCTGGAATACCTTGAGCACACTGCCAGGCTCTGCGTGGGTGCTCTCTTCCATCGCCATAGCTTGGTGATGCTCAGGATTGAAGGGTTCTCCCTGCGGGTCCAGCTGTACCAACTGATGGCGTGCCAGGGTGTCGAGCAACAACTTGAACGTCAGCTCGACACCTTCACGCATCGGCTTGACCGCTTCGTCGTCCGGGTTCGACAGCTCGAGGCCACGCTCCAGACTGTCCGCGACGGCCAGGAGATCTCCAGCAAATTTCTCCAACGCAAACTTATGCGCCTTCTCGATATCTTGCTCGGCGCGACGGCGAATGTTCTGCAGCTCGGCTGCCACACGCAGAGACTGATCCTGGGCTGCGGCCAACTGCTCTTCTAGAGAATGCACGCGGCCAGCTAAATCCTCGGTCACCTCTGCTTGCGCGGTCTCGTTCTCTTCGGGGGTCTGGTTATCCAGGTTTTGCTCGTCGGCCATGCGGTCCTCCTCATCGATACGTCAGCGGGCGTCGACCCGCGCTTGTGCCGCTATATGGGGGCGACAAAATCTGCTTCAAGGGCGCACTCACATCTCAAACTCGTACGCACGAAACTCGGAAAGATTTTCGGAGCGAACCCGACCGCTTTGTTTACGTACCGCTTATGCCGAGCAACTTGATGAGGCACGCGAAAGCACTGTATAAATAGCCAGTCACCAACGCAGGAGCCCTGCCATGCTGGTTCATCTTTCCGTTCACAATTACGCGATCGTCGAGCATCTCGATCTAGAGCTGAAACGCGGCATGAGCGTGATCAGCGGTGAAACCGGCGCAGGTAAGTCGATCATGCTGGACGCTCTGGGCCTCACTCTGGGCGACCGTGCTGATAGCAGCGTGGTGCGTATTGGCGCGGACAAGGCAGACATCCTTGCCAGCTTCGACCTGGATGACATTCCAGATGCGCGAGCCTGGCTGGCCGAGCGAGACCTGGACAACGATGGCCCTTGCATTCTGCGCCGCGTGATCACCGCCGAAGGGCGTTCGCGCGGCTATATCAACGGAACGCCTTGCCCGCAGGGTGATTTGAAAGCGCTTGGTGAATTGCTGATCGATATTCACAGCCAGCACGAACACCAATCACTGCTCAAACTTGATACCCACCGGCGGCTGCTCGACGAGTACAGCGGCAGCCAGGATCTTGCCCGCCAGGTGCAGCTGGCCGCGCAGCGCTGGAGGCAAACCCGGCAAAGCTTAGAACGCTTGAGCAGCAGCAGCGACGAACAGCGCGCCCGCCACCAGTTGCTTAGCTATCAACTCGAAGAGCTCGAGACGTTGGCACTAGGTGACGACGAACTAGAACACCTGGAGCAGGAGCACAAGAACCTCGCCAACGCGGAGCACCTGCTTGGCGCTTGTCGCCAGGTGATCGAGCTGTGCAGCGAGAACGACGCTGGCAATGTGCTTTCGGCGCTAACCTCGAGCCTGCAGCGCCTGACTGGGTTCCAGAACCAGCCAGGCGCGCTCGGCGAGGCCGTCAACCTACTCTCCAGCGCACAGATCCAAGTCGAAGAAGCGGTGGGCGAACTCAACCGCTTTCTCGATCACTTCGATTCCGACCCACAGCGGCAGCAAACACTGGAAGAACGTCTCGACAGCATTTACACCCTGGCGCGCAAACACCGCGTTCAGCCGCCGGAATTACCAGCCTTGCAGCAACGCCTCTTCGAAGAACTGGAAAGCCTCAACGCCGACGACACTGCACTGGAGCAGCTCAGCGAGGAGCTCGCCGCCTATGAAAGGCACTATCGAGAAAAGGCCGAACAGCTGAGCGCTTCGCGCCAGCACGCGGCCGATTCGTTGGCAGAGGCAGTCGAAGCGGAAATCCAGCGTTTAGGCATGCCGGGCGGCAAATTCAGCGTCGTGTTGAAGCCCGCCGCAGACGGAGACCTTATGCCGCACGGACTGGAACAGGTGGAGTTTCTCGTAAGCGCCAACCCAGGCCAGCCATTACGCCCGCTGGCAAAGGTTGCCTCAGGCGGTGAGCTGTCGCGTATCAGCCTGGCGATCCAGGTGATCACTGCACAAACCTCACGCATCCCGACTCTAGTGTTCGATGAAGTAGACGTCGGCATCGGTGGGCCAACCGCAGAAGTGGTTGGCCAATTGCTGCGCCGACTTGGCGAGCGAGGCCAAGTGCTGACCGTAACCCACCTGCCGCAAGTCGCTGCCCAAGGCCACCACCACTTATTTGTTCATAAGGCACGCGGTGCCGAGGAAACCCACACAGCCGTTGCTGCACTAGATGGCGGCGAGCGGGTTGAGGAAATCGCCCGCATGCTTGGCGGACTCGACCTGACCGAGCAAGCACTGGCGCATGCCCGTCAGATGATCGACTCTGCCCAAGCGTCCTGATCAAACTTAAAAGCACTGCGACTCAGGATCGCCTCGCCTGCTAAGAAAGGCTAGTTAGCGGACTTGGAGCTAGCCACCTTACGCTTACTTACTTACTTACTTGCGGCTCGCACTGACTGGCATACAAACAGAGCGCACGCACGCGGCCAACGCTTGGCCGTTGATAGGCTAAATAGCCGAAAAGCGAAGCGGTGGTTCTCGAACAGTCCTTCACTGAAAAACAAAACCCGCCAATAGGCGGGGTTTGTCATGCGGCAAGAAGTGTTAGAAATCATTTTTGCTGCAGATTGCTGGCGATCATTCCGGCTTCTTGCGGACGTATAACACCAAGTTGTGATCGACCAGATCGTAGCCGTGACGCTTGACGATCTCCTTTTGCAGCTTCTCGATCTCCGGATCGAAGAACTCAATGACGTCGCCACTATCAACGCAGACCATATGATCATGGTGGCCGCCGTCTGCCAGCTCGAACACGGCATGGCCGCCATCGAAATTATGCCGAACCACGAGGCCAGCCGCCTCGAACTGGGTCAACACGCGGTAAACGGTCGCCAGACCGACATCCTCGCCGGCTTCCATCAAGGCCTTGTAGACGTCCTCGGCACTCATATGGCGCCGATCGGTGGTATCCAGCATCTGCAGGATCTTGACCCGTGGCAGGGTTACTTTGAGGCCAGCTTTGCGTAGTTCGCTATTTTCAACCATGGTTGGCTTTCTCGCTGCTGCTGTTTCGCAGCCTCCTTCAATACGGGTATGATCCGGGCTTTGCCCAGCCAAGATAGTGGAAGTCACCTACCGATGCAAAACACCAAGCTCATGCTGTCCAGCCTCACGCTAGTGGGCCTGTTCGCACTCGCCGGTTGTTCATTCCCCGGGGTTTACAAGGTCGACATTCAACAGGGCAATGTCGTTACGCAAGACATGATAGACCAGTTGCGCCCAGGAATGACCCGATCGCAAGTGCGGTTTATCATGGGTAATCCCCTGATCACCGATACTTTCCACGCCGACCGTTGGGATTATCTGTACAGCATCCAGCCAGGCGGTAGACAGCGCCAGCAGGAACGGGTCAGCCTAGTATTCAACGCTAACGACCAGCTCGCCGGTCTCGCAGGGGACTTCAAGCCCGGCGTGAGCCGTGACGAAGCCATTCTGGGGACCGATCTGCCAGCGAGCACTGAAGACCCCGTCAGCACTGAGCCTGAGGCAACCAAGCCAGGCTCCTTGCTCGAACAGATTCAGGGCGACGTAGACGCGGCCGAGCCTGTTCCGGTGCCGACTCCAGGCCGTCTGGAAACCGACTAGACATCAAACGAACATAAAAAAGCCCGGCATGCCGGGCTTTTTCATAGCACGTCACGGCTAGGTGGCCGATTCACCCGCTTCGCCCGCCTTGTTCTGCGCGGCCTTCGCCGCGCGCTGCTTGCGAACTTCTTTCGGGTCGGCGATCAGTGGTCGGTAGATTTCGACGCGCTCCCCCTCGACCAGTGTGCGTTCTTCAGGCTTGGGTACCGCCTTGCCGAAAATGCCCAGCGGTGACGTGGCGAGATCTAGCCCCGGAAAGTAGTTGTCCATTCCCGAGCGTAGCGCTGCCTCACGGACGCTGGTGCCCTGAGGCACGGCCAAGCTCAGCAATTTCTGCTTGTCCGCCAGCGCATAGACGATCTCGACCGCGATCATCGGCTTATCCATACAGCTGCTTAGCCCTGTCGCAAAACGCATCGACCAAGGTATTGGCCGCCTGATTGAACAACGGCCCCAAGGTGGCACGGACCACAGGCCCCGCATAATCAAAGGTCAGATCAAGACTGATCTTGCAGGCCTTCTCTCCCAACGCTTTGAACTCCCAGACTCCATGCAACTGGCTGAACGGCCCCTCTTCCAACGACATTTCGATGCGTTTGCCCACCTGCAATTCGTTGCGTGTGAGAAAGCGCTGGCTAATGCCAGCCTTGGCCACGGTCATGCTTGCCTGCATCTGGGTTTCGCTGTTGGACAGCACCTCGGTCGCCGAACACCAGGGCAGAAACTGGGGATAGCTGGCTACATCGTTGACCATGTCGAACAGCGCACGTGCCGGATAAGGCAGCAGCGCCGAACGTTGAATATGCGTCGTCATTCGATCCCTTCTACTTCGTCAGTCAAGAACAGCAGCTACGGCCAGAACCGGCAGCGGCTATCGAGAACAAGCATGAAAACTCAGATCCCAGTGGCGGAGCAGGTCCCTGAGCATGAACAAACGTAAAGATCGCCATTGTCGGGGATAAGCGCACCCCTCTCAAGTTTCGCACCGTCGCAGCATGAGGTTATCGCCAGCCGCAACGCGACTCCCTATAATGCGCAGCCTATGGCCAAACAGAAGAAACAGTCCCCCGGGACCATTGCGCTAAACAAGAAAGCGCTACACGACTACTTCATCGAACAGAAATTCGAGGCGGGCCTCGTTCTGGCCGGCTGGGAAGTGAAAAGCCTCCGCGCCGGTAAAGCGCAATTGGTAGACAGCTACGTCCTACTCAAAGATGGCGAAGCCTGGCTAATGGGCTGTCACATCACCCCGCTGACCACGGCGAGCACCCATGTGATTGCCGACCCGACTCGCACCCGCAAGCTGCTGCTGAACAAGCGTGAGCTGGGCAAGCTGTTCGGTGCCGTGCAGCAAAAGGGTTATGCCTGCGTCGCCTTGTCGATCTACTGGAAAAAGCACCTGATCAAGTGTGATATAGCACTGGGCAAGGGCAAAAAGGAATTCGACAAGCGCCACACCGAGAAAGAGCGTGACTCCGACCGTGAGATTCAGCGCGCCATGCGCACCAAGGGAAAGGAAGACTAGCCTTTCAAATCACCGAGCGGGCCTGCCCCGCTCAGTCGACCGGCCTGCTTACTGCTTCTCAGCGCATCAGCTCTCTATAGACTTTTCCGACCGCCCCTGACGCCGCTGCGCACGCGCTAGGCGCTGAGCCTCTTGCTGGCCTTCCGCCAACACCTCTTGCACGTAGCTGATATGTCGATGGATGACGTCGCGCGCATCGTTCGCTCGACGGGCAATGATCGCGTCGTACAACTCCTGGTGCTGACGCATGAGCATGTCCCGCGTTTCGTTGCGCAGCGCGTACATACCACCGATGTTGGTCACCACGTTGCGCTTGAGCAGATCGAACAGACCACGGATGGTGTGCAGTAGAACCGCGTTGTGGCTGGCTTCGGCAATCGCCAGATGGAATCGCGCATCAGCAGCGCCCTCCTCGGCACGAGTGACCGTTCCCTCCCGCGCATAGCAGTCCTGCAATGCCGCAAACGCTTCGCCGAGACGCTGCTGGTCGACCTCAGTCGCCCGCAATGCGGCGTAATAGGCGCAACTACCTTCGAGCGTATGACGAAATTCCAACAAGTCGCGCTGCGCATCAGCGTTGTTCTCGAGCAGATGCAATAGCGGATCACTGAAGGTCGAACCCAGCGACTCGGCGACGAAATTGCCACCACCATGTCGACTGATCAGTAAGCCTTTTGCCGCCAGCTTCTGGATCGCTTCTCGCAGGGATGGACGAGACACACCGAACTGTTCAGCGAGCACACGCTCGGCCGGCAGGCGCTCGCCGGCCTTGAGCGTGCCTTCGAGAATCATCGTTTCGAGCTGCTCGACAATGTTATCGGCCAGCCTCCGCTGACGCACCATTCCCACTTCCATCACGCCTCTCGATTGGTTTGACCACTGTATATGGAAAGCCAGCGTAGCCAGCCACCTGAGCCTACGCAACAGCTGGTGCTGCGACCAAAGTCTATAGCTAGCTAATTGACGCAACGCCGACCGACCTCTTACGCTGGCCGGACTTCCATGTGAATTGGTAATACCACTTTACAAGCGGAAGTACCCAACAAGAAGAGGACTACTTCATGCGGTCTCCGTTTATCTGTTCATCACCGGTCCGCTCGGGCCCCCATTCGCTCAATTCGACCCTGGGAGCCTGACATGACTAACGGACTGCTCGCCCTGTTTGCCTTCACCCCGATCCTGTTAGCCGCCGTTCTGCTGATCGGGCTGCGCTGGCCCGCCAGCCGCGCCATGCCGGTCGTGTTCTTGTTCACTGCCGCCATTGGCCTGTTCATTTGGGACATGAGCGTTACCCGCATCATCGCCTCGACCCTGCAAGGCCTGGTCATCACACTGGGGCTGCTGTGGATCATCTTCGGCGCGATCCTGCTGCTGAACACTCTTAAGCATTCGGGCGGCATTACCGCCATTCGTGCAGGTTTCACCACCATCAGCCCGGACCGTCGGATTCAGGCCATCATCATTGCATGGCTGTTCGGCTGCTTTATCGAAGGTGCATCTGGATTTGGTACCCCCGCGGCGATTGCAGCACCGTTGCTGGTTGCGGTGGGATTCCCGGCCATGGCTGCGGTGCTGATGGGCATGCTTGTACAGAGCACGCCGGTGTCCTTCGGCGCGGTCGGCACACCGATCATCGTCGGCGTAAATAGCGGACTGGACACTGCGTCCCTCGGTGCGCAGCTGATCGCCCAAGGTTCCAGCTGGCCGATCTTCCTGCAGCAGATCACCAGCAGCGTTGCCATCACCCACGCCATCGTCGGCACCGTCATGCCGCTGATCATGGTAATGATGCTGACGCGCTTCTTCGGCAAGGAAAAAAGCTGGAAGGCCGGATTCGAGGTACTGCCGTTCGCACTCTTTGCTGGCCTGGCCTTCACCCTGCCCTACGTTGCCACTGGCGTGTTCCTAGGCCCCGAGTTCCCGTCGCTGCTTGGCGGCCTGGTCGGCCTGGCCATCGTCACCACCGCTGCTCGTTTCAATTTCCTGGTGCCGAAAACGAACTGGGATTTCGCTGACGCTAAAGACTGGCCAGCTGAGTGGATCGGCACCATCGAGATGAAGCTCGACGACCTGGCGGCGCGTCCGATGAGTGCTTTCCGCGCCTGGCTGCCCTACGTATTGGTCGGTGCGATTCTGGTCATCAGCCGCGTCTTCCCCCAGGTTACTGCCGCGCTGAAGTCCGTTTCAATCGGCTTTGCCAACATCCTTGGCGAGACCGGAGTGAGCGCCAGCATCGAACCACTTTATCTGCCCGGCGGAATTCTGGTTGCTGTGGTGTTGATAACCTTCTTCATGCACAGCATGCGCGCCGCAGAACTCAAGGCGGCAGTAAAAGAATCGAGCGGCGTTCTGCTCAGTGCCGGTTTCGTGCTGCTGTTCACCGTGCCGATGGTGCGCATCCTGATCAACTCGGGCGTCAATGCCGGTGATCTGCCAAGCATGCCAATCGCCATGGCACGTTATGTGGCTGATAGCGTAGGCGGCATCTATCCGCTGCTGGCGCCTTCGGTCGGCGCGCTGGGTGCCTTCCTTGCCGGGTCGAACACCGTCAGCAACATGATGTTCAGCCAGTTCCAGTTCGGTGTTGCGCAGTCGCTGGGTATCTCCGGGGCAATGATCGTAGCGATTCAGGCTGTCGGCGCTGCTGCCGGCAACATGGTCGCGATCCACAACGTGGTTGCTGCTTCGGCCACCGTCGGCCTGCTCGGCCGCGAAGGCATCACCCTGCGCAAGACCGTTTGGCCTACCCTGTACTACGTGCTGGCCACCGGCGTGATCGGCATGATCGCCATTTACCTGATGGGCGTGACGGACCCACTGGTCGGCGTCTGATGTAATGCACGGACTCTGCCCCGATAGAACTCGGGGCAGAGTCGTTTGGAATCTCCCTCTGGTCGCGCGATTCGCCTCGGCACTGGATCGAAGCGTCAGACTGAACAAGCCCTCTCGTCGTATACGAGAGCACCACGAGACCTACCTCGTTTCATTCGGTGAGAACACACGATGATCATCTCTGCCTCCACGGATTACCGCGCCGCCGCGAAACGCAAACTGCCGCCTTTCCTCTTTCACTATGTCGACGGCGGCGCCTATGCCGAGCACACCCTGCGGCGCAACGTCGAGGATCTGGCCAGCATCGCCCTACGCCAACGCGTGCTGCGCAACATGTCGGAGCTCAGCTTGGAGACCCAGCTGTTCGGCGAAACCTTGTCGATGCCGGTGGCCCTCGCCCCGGTCGGCCTGACTGGCATGCTCGCCCGGCGCGGTGAAGTCCAGGCCGCTCGCGCTGCAGACAAGAAAGGCATTCCTTTCACCTTGTCCACCGTATCGGTTTGCCCGATCGAGGAAGTCGCACCGGCAATCAAGCGGCCGATGTGGTTCCAGCTCTACGTGCTGAAAGACCGTGGCTTCATGAAAAACGCGCTGGAGCGCGCCAAGGCCGCGGGCGTTACGACCCTGGTCTTCACCGTCGATATGCCGACACCCGGCGCCCGCTACCGCGACGCGCATTCGGGCATGAGTGGCCCCAACGCCAGCATGCGGCGCATTTTGCAAGCCATGACGCACCCCTTCTGGGCTTGGGACGTTGGGCTGCACGGCAAGCCGCACGACCTCGGCAACATCACCACCTACCGTGGGCACACCACAGGCCTCGAAGACTACATCGGCTGGCTCGCGGCCAACTTCGATCCGTCGATCTCCTGGAAGGACCTGGAGTGGATCCGCGAATTCTGGGACGGCCCGATGGTGATCAAAGGCATTCTCGATCCCGAAGACGCCCGTGACGCCGTGACCTTCGGTGCCGACGGCATCATCGTCTCCAACCACGGCGGACGTCAGCTCGACGGCGTACTGTCCAGTGCCCGCGCGATGCCGGCAATTGCCGACGCGGTCAAGGGTGACCTGAAAATCCTGGCCGACTCGGGCATCCGCAACGGCCTCGATGTAGTGCGGATGATCGCCCTTGGCGCGGATACCGTGCTGCTCGGCCGCGCCTTCGCCTACGCCCTGGCGGTCGATGGCGAAGCGGGGGTGACCAACCTCCTCGACCTCATCGAGAAGGAAATGCGTGTTGCGATGGTTCTGACCGGCGCCAAGACCATCAGCGAAATCAGCGCCGACTCGCTGGTGCGCGAAGTGGACCACTATCAGACCAGCCGCCACGTCGACTGACGTCTGGCTGGTTCCATCCAGAAGGCCGTGTGGCACACCGACGCGGCCCGCTTCTCCTACCGGAGCCCGAAATGAACGCGCCTGCCGCTCTACCGACCGACTTTCTCGCCGCCGTGGAAAAGCTGATACCGGCTGAACGGCGCTTCGACGATCCGCTTTCGACGCTGGCCTTCGGCACAGACGCCAGCTTCTACCGGCTGATTCCCAAGTTGGTGGTACGGGTCGAGTCCGAGGAGGAAGTGGTGGGCTTGCTCAAACTGGCGCATGGCGCGCGGGTGCCAGTCACCTTTCGCGCCGCCGGCACCAGCCTGTCCGGTCAGGCGATTTCCGACTCGGTGCTGATCGTACTGGGCGATAACTGGAACGGGCGCGAAGTTCGTAACGGCGGCGCGCAGATTCGCCTGCAGCCGGGCGTGATTGGCGCCAACGCCAATGCAGTTCTGGCGCCTATGCAGCGCAAGATCGGCCCGGACCCAGCCTCGATCAACGCGGCCAAGATCGGCGGCATCGTCGCCAATAATTCCAGCGGCATGTGCTGCGGAACGGCACAGAACAGCTATAAAACCCTTGCTGGCCTGCGCCTGGTGCTGGCCGACGGCAGCGTGGTCGACAGCGAAGACCAGGCCAGCGTCGCGTTCTTTCGACAGACGCACGGCAACATGCTCGATCAGCTTGCAGAGCTCGGCCGCACCACGCGCGCCAGCACCGACCTGGCTGCAAAGATTCGCCACAAGTACCGCCTGAAGAACACCACGGGCTTTTCGCTGAACGCGTTGGTCGACTATGACGAGCCGCTCGACATCCTCAACCACCTGATGGTCGGCTCCGAAGGCACGCTGGGCTTTATCAGCGCGGTGACCTACGACACCGTGCCGGACCATCCGCACAAGGCCAGCGCGTTGGTCGTATTCCCCGATGTGGAAACCTGCTGCCTGGCCGTACCGGTGCTCAAGCAACAGCCCGTCTCGGCAGTGGAACTGCTCGACCGCCGCAGCCTGCGCTCTGTAGAAAACAAGGCCGGCATGCCGGAATGGGTAAAGGCATTATCGGCAGACGCCTGTGCGCTGCTGATCGAATCGCGAGCAGCCAGCCAGTCGCTGCTGCACGAGCAGATCAATCTGATCATGACGTCGATCGCCCACTTCCCCGTGGAAAAGCAGGTCGACTTTAGCGAAGACCCAGCGGTCTACAACCAGCTCTGGAAGATCCGCAAGGACACTTTTCCGGCCGTAGGTGCGGTGCGCCAGACCGGCACCACTGTGATCATCGAGGACGTGACCTTCCCCATCGAGCGCCTCGCCGAGGGGGTTAACCGTCTGATCCAGTTGTTCGAGAAACACGCCTACAGCGAGGCCATCCTCTTTGGCCACGCTCTGGAAGGCAATCTGCACTTCGTCTTCACCCAGGGCTTCGACGATCCGCTGCAGGTCGCCCGCTACGAAGCCTTCATGCAAGACGTGACACAACTGGTTGCGGTGGAGTTCGGTGGTGCGCTGAAGGCCGAGCATGGTACCGGTCGTAACATGGCGCCTTTCGTCGAGTTGGAATGGGGTCACGAGGCGTACCAACTGATGTGGCAGATCAAGCGCCTGCTGGACCCGCAAGGCATCCTCAACCCGGACGTGGTGCTCAGCGAAGACCCGCAAATACACCTCAAGCACCTCAAGCCGATGCCGGCTGCCGACGAGATCGTCGACAAATGCATCGAGTGCGGTTTCTGCGAACCGGTGTGCCCGTCAAACGGACTGACCTTGACGCCGCGCCAGCGCATTGTCGTATGGCGCGATATTCAAGCGAAGAGGCGGGCCGGCATCGACACAAGCGAGCTCGAGCGACTCTACGACTACCACGGCGTCGAGACCTGCGCCGCGACCGGGCTTTGCGCGCAGCGATGCCCGGTCGGTATCAACACGGGCGATCTGGTTCGCAAACTGCGCGGTCGCAATGCGGAGAGTACCCGCGCCGCCAGCTGGTTGGCCGAGCATTTCAGCACCGCCGTGCAGGGCGCACGGTTCATGCTGCATGTCGCCAATGGCGCACACCTGATGATGGGCACCCGCCTGCTGAGCAAGACGTCCGCAGCGTTGACCAACGCCAGCAAAGGTCGTGTACCTCAGTGGACGCCAGCCACACCGCAGCCCCTACAGCGGCTTAATCTGCCCAGACCATCGACGCAGGACCAACGTCCGCGCGTGGTTTACCTCGCCGCCTGCGTTTCGCGAGCCATGGGTCCCGCAGCACGCGATCAGGAACAAGAGCCACTGCTCGACACAACCCGTGCGCTTCTGGAGAAAGCCGGCTACCAAGTCGTCTTTCCCGATGAGCTAAACAGCCTTTGCTGCGGCCAGCCATTTGCATCCAAAGGCTACGCCGAACAGGCCGAACAAAAGCGTCAGCAAACGCTCGATGCCCTGCTCAAGGCCAGCCGCGGCGGGCTCGATCCGATCTACTGCGACACCAGCCCATGCACACTGCGCCTGGTTCAAGACCTGGCGGATGATCGTCTGCAGGTTTTCGATCCGGTGCGCTTCATCCGCACGCATCTGATCGACAAGCTGGATTTCGAGCCGCAGGACGCGCCGATTGCCGTGCACGTCACCTGCAGTACACAACACCTCGGCGAAGCCCAGGCCCTGATCGATATCGCACGACGCTGCGCCAAGGAAGTGGTCGTACCAGAAGGTATCCATTGTTGCGGCTTTGCTGGCGACAAAGGCTTCACCACCCCCGAGCTCAATGCCCACGCTCTGCGCAGCCTGAAAGACGCTGTGCAGATCTGCGAAGAAGGCATCTCCACTAGCCGAACCTGCGAAATCGGACTGTCACAACATGGCGGGATCGACTATCACGGGCTGGTTTATCTGGTTAACCGGAACAGCCGGGCCAGAGCGGCTACAGCACAGGTATGAGAGGTTCTCAGCGCCGCAGCGGGCGCACATGAATGAAACGCTTCAGCGCAGCCGCAGTCGGAAGTTAGGAGCCCAGTTTCAACAGAGGCTCACCCGCCTCGGCGCCGCCGCGCAATTTGCAGAAACAGGCAGGCCCGCCGGGAAGTTAACTCCCTGGAGGACTTTATGAAGAAATTTGCCCTACTTGCCGCCGCTGCCCTGATCGCCAGCCCCGCCGTGTTCGCCGACGACAAGAACCTATGTCAGTTGAACATGCAGGAAATCGAAGACGACATGGCCACCAACAGTGCCACGCTCGGTGAGCCGGCTCGCAGCGAAGTTCAAGAGCTGATCAAGCAAGCGCGCCAGGCGCAGCAAGCTGGCGACGTCGAAAACTGCATCGTGCACACCACCCAAGCACTGCGCAGGCTGGAAGGCCCAGGCAGCTCCGGCAGCACAGGCACCAGCGGCACCGGATCAGGCACCGGTAACTGATACACCCGCTAGGCAGGGCCGCGAGCAGTTGGCCTTGCCGATTCTCTGTTCACCCTTGAATTTCGACGAGCCGCCCTAATCTAGGGAATCAAGCGTTCGACGTAGCTAGACCTTATGGCGTACACTGCGCAACACATGAGGCAGCGACACGCTTCATGGGGCCGATTAGGATTCGACGCCGGTAACAAAGCTCTAGGTGCATGCCGAGTTGGTAACAGAACTCGTAAATCCACTGTTGCAAACTTATAGTTGCCAACGACGACAACTACGAAGGGTACGCGCTAGCCGCCTAACCTTCATCTGGTCGCTTCGGCGCCAGCGGTCACTAGGGGATGCCTGTAAACCCGAAATGACTGTCAGATAGAACAGGATCGCCGCCAAGTTCGCTGCAGACGTAACGGCTAAAACTCATGCAGCTCGCTCCAAGCACCCTGCCAATCGGGCGGCGCGGAGTTAACTCAATAGATTTGGCTACGCATGTAGTACCGACAGTGGAGAGCTGGCGGACGGGGGTTCAAATCCCCCCGGCTCCACCATTTTGTCTTCCCAGGAAGACCCAGAAAAGCCGTAAAGCCCAGAGAAATCAAAGCTTTACGGCTTTTTTATTGCCCACGTTTTGCTATCTAATCCCAGGGCATCCCACGGTTGACGGGGGCACATATGGGGGCATAAAACGCTCATCAGCTCGCTCGGAGAGGATGTAGCCCATCAACGCGTACATTTCACGGATCGGAAAGTT